>NZ_JARRSA010000006.1 GCF_029624655.1 Roseicyclus salinarum | reverse complement strand
GTGCACCGCGTCCACGCCCCCCTCGCGCATCTGGCGAAAGACCTTCCCGGACCAGTTGGCGTATTGCAGGGCGTCGATGCGCATGGCGGCGAGGCCGGTCATTCCGGCGCCCCCGCCGCGACGTATGCGGTCTTCACGGTGGTGTAGAACTCGGCGGCGTAGCGGCCCTGTTCGCGCGGCCCGTAGGACGACGCGCCCCGCCCGCCGAAGGGAACGTGGTAGTCGGTGCCCGCGGTCGGCAGGTTCACCATGACGCAGCCCGCGCGCATGTTGGCGCGGAAGTGCGCTGCCCGCGCCAGCGAACGCGTCATGATGCCCGCGGTCAGCCCGAAGGGCGTGTCGTTGGCGATGGCCAGCGCCTCGCCGTAGCTGCCGGCGCGCAGGACGCAGGTGATCGGCGCGAACATTTCCTCGCGGTTGATCCGCATGTCGTTCGTGGTGCCCGCGAAAACGGCGGGCGCCATGTAGTGACCCTCGGCCGGCATCTCCGGACGGTCGCCGCCGCACAGAAGCTCGGCCCCTTCGGCCTTGCCTGCCGCGATGTAGTCGAGGTTCTGCGTCAACTGCGCGCCGGACACCACCGGGCCGACCTGCGTGCCGTCTTCCAGCGCATGGCCCACGCGAAGCGCGCTGGCCGCCGCCACGAGCCTGTCCACGAAGGCGTCGTGGACGGCGTCATGCACGATCAGGCGCGAGGCTGCCGTGCATTTCTGCCCCGTGCCGCCGAAAGCCGCGTTGCAGGCATGGGCGACGGCCAGATCGAGATCGGCGTCGTCCATCACGATCATCGGGTTCTTCGAACCCATCTCCATCTGCATCTTCGTCATGTTGCCGATGGCTGCGGCGGCGATCTGCCGGCCAACGGGCACCGACCCGGTGAAGCTGATCGCGTCGATCCCGGGGCTTTCTGCAAGGCGCTGCCCCACACCGCCCCCCGGCCCCATGACGAGGTTGAAGACGCCGGCCGGCAGGTCCTGCCGCGCGATGATCTCGGTCAGCGCCACGGCGCTCGCGGGCGTCTGGTTCGCGGGCTTCCAGACCACGGCGTTTCCGAAGGCAAGCGCCGGCGCGATCTTCCACGCGGGCGTAGCGACCGGAAAGTTCCACGGGCTGATGATCGCCACCACGCCCACCGGTTCGCGCCGCACGTCGATCTCCACGCCGGGCCGCACGCTTTCGGCAAGATCGCCTTGGTTGCGAAGGACCTCGGCCGCGAAATAGGTGAAGAACTGGCCGGCGCGGTAGACCTCGCCGCGGCCTTCCGCCAGCGGCTTGCCCTCCTCGCGCGAGAGCAGCCGGCCGATCTCGTCGGCGCGCGCCATCAGCTCGGTGCCGATCGCCATGAGCGCGTCGTGCCGCTTCTGGATGCCGGCGGCCTGCCACAGCGGCTGCGCCGCGCGGGCCGCCGCGATCGCGGCGTCCAGCTGCGCGGCGTCGGCCTGCGCGTAGTGCCCGATCAGGTCCGACAGGTCGGAGGGGTTGCGGTTCTCGATCTCCGACGCGCCGCCGCACCAGGCACCATCAATGAAAAGGCCGTTCGCCCGCGTCATCCGGATTTCCCTCATTCGCAATCGAGGAAAACCATAGACAGGGGTGAATTATTCAGACAATCTTGAAGTATTGAAAGAAATTTCAGGATTTCTGAAATTGGCGATCAAGCTGGACATGCTGCGCGTCTTTCGCGTCGTGGCCGAACGCGGCTCGCTCAGCGAGGCCGCGAAGGTCCTGAACCGGACGCCCTCGGCGGTGTCGATGATGCTTGCGCAACTGGAGGACAACGTCGGCGCAAGGCTGTTCGAGACGGACCGGAAGAACCGCCTGACCCGGCTCGGCGAACTGATCCTGGCCGAGGCGATCCGCGCCACGGACGTCTTCAACAACAGCAGCGAGGCGATCACGCGGCTGGCGAAATCCAGCGGCGGCACCGTCCGCGTCGCGTCCGTGCCCTCGGCGATCGCGACACTGTTGCCACCGGTGATCGCGTCCTTTCGCGCCCGCCACGCAGATGTCCGCCTCGAGATCAGCGACGTCGACAGTGCGGCGGTGCGGCGGCGCATCCGCTTCGACGAGGCCGACATCGGCATCCTGACCGCCGATGACGAGGTTCGGACGGACGGCGTCGCGATCGCAAGCGACACGCTCGGCATCGTCTTTCTTCCAGGCGGCGCCATCGCACGGCGCCTCGCCGCGGCCCGCGCCGCGCCGTCATGGGACCTGCTGGACAGCGAGCCCCTGATCGTGAACCCGCTGTTCGGTCTTGTCGCCAACGCGGGCATCGCCCGGCTTGCGTCCGGCTGCAACCTGCAGGCGGCGAACACGACCGCGCTTCTGTGCTTCGTTCGGCAGGGGCTGGGCGCGACGATCCTGCCCGAAAGCGTGGTCCGGACGCTTGGCGCCGACCTCGGGTTCTGCCGCCCGACGGACCCCGAGACACGCCGCAACCTGCACATGATCTGCAATCCCGACCGCAGGATGAGCCCGGCCGCCGAGATCTTCTGGAACGCGGTCAGCGGCCTCGACGCACGGACGGGACACATGGCGACCCCTGAAGGACTCGAACCCTCAACCTGCTGATTAGAAGTCAGCTGCTCTATCCAGTTGAGCTAAGGGGCCGCTTGGGTTCCGTTTAGCGAAGCCGGGACGCCGCGTCCACGGGCACGCGGAGCTCAGAGGTCGCGGCACATGAAGACGCTTTGCGGGTCGGGCGCGTAGGCGCCGAAGGGCGGCGTCTCGACGAAGCCCGACCTTGCGTAAAGTGCGCGCGCCGGAGCCGAGGCCGGGCCGCTGCCGGTCTCGAGCCGGAGGCGCGCGACGCCCTCGCGCCGGGCGGCCTGCACGAT
The DNA here is from genome assembly GCF_029624655.1 of Roseicyclus salinarum. Lineage (GTDB taxonomy): Bacteria > Pseudomonadota > Alphaproteobacteria > Rhodobacterales > Rhodobacteraceae > Roseibacterium > Roseibacterium salinarum. The sequence continues at coordinate 177,645 of NZ_JARRSA010000006.1, read as the reverse complement.
CGCATCGAGGATCGCGCGCCCCGCGCCGGTCCCGCGCGCCTCCTGCAGGACGTGCATGGATTTCACCTCGGCCTCGTCCGGGGCGATCGGAACGTAGCCACCCATCGCGACCAGACGCCCCGCCGCCCAGCCGCCGAACAGGCGCACGTCCGCTGCTTCCAGCGCCGCGGCATCCATTCCATGATTGCTTTCGGGGTAATGCGCGGCCGAATGGGCCGCGTGATGCGCCATCAGCGCCTCGAGCCCCGCCGCGTCGAAGGCCAGTATCCCGACGCGCAATCCCCCGGACGTCTGTGCGCCGCCGTCTCGATCCATCCCGAACGCCATTCCACAACAAGGTGTTGGCAAGATCCCGCGAAACCGGCCTGCCGACAACTCGAAAACCGGTCCGGCCGCGTCGCGCCGATTGGTCGCGCCACACCGGCCGCCGAAAGGGTCGAGGCCCCAACCGGGGCGCGGCTTGGCCCAAGAAAAGACGGATTCGAGACAATTGTCGTGTCCGCAAAAAGTGCTGGAGTTACCATGAACCTGTATCATTTCATGTCGCGCGTCTTTCCACGGAGCTTCCGCGCCAAGGTCGCCTGCATCGCGTTTCTCGGGGTTCATGTGCCCCTCCTCGGCTTCATCGGCTACCTCGTCGCGATCAGCGGCTTCTCCGGACGCTACGACCTGATCGCGGTCGTGCTCGGGGCGACGCTGCTGGGAACGGTCGTCACGATTTTCGCGCTGGGGGTCATTCTTGCACCGCTTCGCGAGATCGAGGCGACGATGGCCGCAGTCGTGGACCGACGCCACATCGAGCAGCTGCCCGAGGACTACAAGGACGAACTGGGCAGCCTGATGCGCAGCGTCAACAGCCTGATCCGGGGAATGGAACGCCAGATCGAGCTGGCCGCGGCCTCCGCCGAGATCGATCATCTGACCGGCCTTCTCAATCGGAGGGGCTTCGAGAGGCTGGTGCCCGATCCCGCGTTCGGCGCGATCCTGTTCTTCGACCTCGATCGCTTCAAGATGCTGAACGACGCGTTGGGACACGCGGCCGGGGATGACGCGTTGCGGGCCTTTGCGCGCATCGCCTCGAGTCTGGCGCGCAGCGACGACGTGCTGGCGAGGCTCGGCGGCGAGGAATTCGCGCTTTACCTGCCCGGCGTCTCCGAGGACGTCGCGCTTGCGGTGGCCGAACGCATCCGCGCCGAGGTCGCCAACCAGTTGATCGTCGAGAACAGGCGCGTCACCGTGTCCGTCGGTGTCGCCCATGCGCCGATCACGGCGGTTCCGCGGGAGACGCTCATGGAGGCCGCGGACATGGCGATGTACGCGGCCAAGCAGGGCGGCCGGAACCGCGTGGCGCGTGTCGCCGATTCGCATACGGCCGTCGTCGCGGCCTGAAGGACCGCAGGGGACCCGGAAAGCGCGCGCTCAGGGGCGCGCCTGCCGGATGCGTGACAGGATGCGTGCTGGAAGGCGGACCGCCTAGTGCGTCCACTGACCCCGGCGGTTGGTCGCGAAATTCTCGCCATAGCCGCGCGGCCGGATGTTGGGCTTGCGCGTCTTGGGCTGGACCACGACGGCGTCGATCCCGTGATCGGCGGCATAGTCCTTCGCGGCCTCAAGCGTGTCGAAATGCAGCCTGACCTGGCTGTTCATGTCCGACGAGCTGGTCCACCCCATCAGGGGGTCGATCTGACGGGGGCTTTCGGACGCGAACTCCAGGACCCATTCGCGGGTCTTTGCCATGCCCGAGGACATGGCGGATTTCGCCGGGCGATAGATGCGCGCGCGCATGGGGCAACCTCTCGTTTCGCTGACGGCTTTATGCGGATCGTGGCGCGCGTTTTCAATCGCCAACCTGTCGCGGGCGGCGGCGGCGGCCGCGTCAGTGGATTGCCGGCCCGGATCGAGGGAGCGAGGGGTGGTGGATGATCGACCCGCGCCGGCAACCGCTTCTGCTGCTTGCCCCTGAAATGTAGAACAACGCAGGCACGAATGGCAACAATTTATTCGCCCTAAAGTTGTAAAGGGCACCCGGGCCCCGTGAAGGATTTGTTAACCTTTTGAGGACGCAAGGCGGGTCCGCGGCCTGCGACGCCGCCCACCCCTTGAAGGTGAACAAAATGCGATCATTCTAAGAGGGTCCGGAGGTGGTCGATGCACAACAACTCGCCAGAACAGATGCCCGATACGGGCCGTCCCGTGGCCGCGCTCCGCGAGCGGCTGAAGACGGAAGGCGGCAGGCCTTTCGTGATGAATTCCGAATACGAGCCCGCGGGCGACCAGCCCACGGCCATCGCCGAGCTGTCGCAGGGGATCCGCGATCTCGACCGCAACCAGGTGCTGCTGGGGGCGACGGGCACAGGCAAGACCTTCACGATGGCCAAGGTCATCGAGGAGACGCAGCGCCCCGCCATCATCCTCGCGCCCAACAAGACGCTGGCCGCCCAGCTTTACGGCGAGTTCAGGGGCTTCTTCCCGGAAAACGCGGTCGAGTACTTCGTCAGCTACTACGACTACTACCAGCCCGAGGCCTACGTTCCGCGCTCGGACACCTACATCGAGAAGGAAAGCCAGATCAACGAGCAGATCGACCGGATGCGCCACTCGGCCACCCGCGCGCTTCTGGAACGCGACGACGTGATCATCGTGGCCTCAGTCTCGTGCATCTACGGCATCGGCTCGGTCGAGACCTACGGAGCGATGACGCAGGACCTGCACGCCGGCCGCGACTACGACCAGCGCCGCGTCATGGCAGACCTGGTGGCCCAGCAATACCGCCGCAACGACCAGGCCTTCCAGCGCGGCAGCTTCCGGGTGCGCGGCGACAGCCTCGAGGTCTGGCCCGCCCACCTCGAGGACCGGGCGTGGCGGCTGTCCTTCTTTGGCGAGGAGCTTGAAGGCATCACCGAGTTCGATCCGCTCACCGGGCAGAAGACCGACACGTTCGAGCGCATCCGCATCTACGCCAACTCCCACTACGTCACGCCGCGCCCGACGCTCCAGCAGGCGATGAAGGGCATCAAGGCCGAACTTGCGCAGCGGCTCGAACAACTTGTGGGCGAGGGCAAGCTTCTCGAGGCGCAGCGGCTGGAACAGCGCACGAATTTCGACCTCGAGATGCTGGAGGCCACCGGCGCCTGCAACGGGATCGAGAACTATTCGCGCTATTTGACGGGACGCGCGCCGGGCGAGCCGCCGCCGACGCTGTTCGAATACATTCCCGACAACGCCATCGTCTTCGCCGATGAAAGCCACGTCTCGGTGCCGCAGATCGGCGGCATGTATCGCGGCGACTACCGGCGCAAGTTCACGCTGGCCGAACACGGCTTCCGCCTGCCCTCGTGCATGGACAACCGCCCCCTGAAGTTCGAGGAATGGGACGCGATGCGCCCGCAATCGGTCTTCGTGTCGGCCACCCCCTCGGACTGGGAGCTGGAGCAGTCGGGCGGCGTCTTCACCGAACAGGTGATCCGCCCCACCGGCCTGATCGACCCGCAGGTCGAGATCCGTCCCGTGGAGATGCAGGTGGACGACCTGCTCGACGAGATCCGCAAGACCGCCGAGAAGGGCTACCGCGTGCTCGCCACGGTGCTGACGAAGCGCATGGCCGAGGACCTGACGGAATACCTGCACGAACAGGGCATCCGCGTGCGCTACATGCACTCCGACATCGACACGCTCGAGAGGATCGAGATCCTGCGCGACCTGCGCCTCGGGGCTTTCGACGTCCTCGTGGGCATCAACCTGCTGCGCGAGGGGCTCGACATTCCCGAATGCGGTCTGGTGGCCATTCTCGATGCCGACAAGGAGGGGTTCCTGCGATCGGAGACCTCGCTGATCCAGACCATCGGCCGGGCGGCGCGGAATGCCGAGGGGCGTGTCATCATGTATGCCGACCGCATCACCGGCTCGATGGAACGCGCCATGCGCGAGACCGACCGCAGGCGCGCCAAGCAGATGGAATACAACGAGAAGCACGGCATCACGCCGGCCACGATCCGCAAGAACGTCGAGGACATCCTGGCGGGCGTCTACCAGGGCGACGTGGACATGAACCGGGTGACGGCGAAGGTCGACAAGCCGCTGGTTGGCGCGAACCTGCAGGCGCATCTGGACGGCCTGCGCGAGAAGATGCGCAAGGCTGCCGAGAACCTCGAATTCGAGGAGGCCGCGCGTCTCCGCGACGAGGTCAAGCGGCTGGAGACGGTGGAGCTTGCCGTCGCGGACGATCCGCTGGCACGGCAATCCGCCGTCGAGGCGGCGGTGGAGGCCGGATCGAAGGCGGGCGGCCGAAGCACGGCAGGCCGCCCGGGCCAGCGCGGAGGCAAGGCGCGGCGGGCGAGGTGAGCCTGCCCCATGGCCGCGAAAAGCTGGTGGGCCACGGCCGGTCCCGCCACGCAATGGACAGGCGGATGCTGCGCGATCCCCGTCTTGCAGGGCCTGCCTTGGGCCCTGCCCCTCACCGCTTCGCGTCGCGCCTCAGGCCCGCGACGATCGCCAGCACCACAATCGAGAAGGCCGTCCCGAGCGCGAGGATCAGGATCAGTCCGCCCGCCGCCAGCGCCGTGAGGCCGAGGGCCGCAAGCACGAAGGGCGCCGCGACCGCCGCCACGATCCCCACCGAGACATAAAGCGCCGTCGGTCCGAGCGTGACGCGGCTTGCGATATAGCCCGCCACCGCGCCGATCAGGATGAGGAAGATCAGGGCCGCCGCGCCCACCACGTCGAAAAAGGCTTCCATGTCGTCTCTCCGGTTGTGCCGCCCCGATCAACCGTGGAACGCGGCGGAACGTTCCCGCGACGCTGCGCGCGGTGGTAGGCTTGGGTCATGGATGCCCCCCTCGCCCTGAGCGCGACGCACAGCCACCTCTTCCCCGGAGCGCGCGGCCACGCCGAGGCGCCGCTGCGCGACGGGCCGGTGACGCTTGCCTTCGCCGACGGCACCCGCGTGGCGGGATGGCTTCGCGGCGGCCGTCTTGGCCTCGAGGCGCACGAGACGGCGAAGGGTGCGAAGATGCCGGCGAAATGCTGGAGCGTCGAGGCGGGACCGCCCGGCCCCGACGGCCGCGTGCCCTTCCGCGTGGCGGCGCGCGCCTAGACGCCCAGCCAGACGTCGAGGAACAGCATCACCACAAGCCCCACGGCCAGGCCCGTCGTGGCAAGGTTCTGGTGCCCGGCGCGGTGCGTCTCGGGGATGATCTCGTGGCTGATGACGTACAGCATCGCCCCCGCCGCGAAGGCGAGGCCCCAGGGCAGGAGCGGCTCGGACACCACGATCACGCCCGCGCCCAGGACGCCGCCGATCGGCTCGACCATGCCCGTCAGCGCGGCGATGAGGAAGGCGCGCCGCCTGGGATAGCCCTCGCCCAGCAGCGCCACCGCGACGGCCAGCCCCTCGGGCATGTTCTGCAGCCCGATGCCCATCGCAAGCGGCAGGCCACCCTCGAAGCCCTTGGCGCCGAAGCCCACGCCCACGGCGAGGCCCTCGGGGAAGTTGTGGATCGTGATCGCGATGACGAACAGCCAGATCCGCCTGAGCGACGCCCCCTCGGGACCCTCGCGGCCGGACCGGAAATGCTCGTGCGGGAGAAGCTCGTTCATCAGGTGGACGCCCCCCATGCCGAGAAGGATCCCGGCGCAGACGATCGCCGCCGGCACCGCGCCCGAGAAATCCTCGGCCGCCGCATCGAGCGCGGGAAGGATCAGCGAGAAGAAAGACGCCGCCAGCATCACCCCCGCGGCGAAGCCGAGCGAAAGGTCGCGCATCGCGCGCCCCGGCATACGCCCGAAAAGGACGGGCACCGCGCCCGCGGCCGTCATGGACCCGGCGGCAAGACTGCCGAGCAAGCCCAGAAGGATCGGTGACACGGAAACGCGCCCTTTCGCTTCGGATCTGAATAAGGCCGGACCGCCAGCCGGCCGGGAACGGACGCCCGGCGGTCCTTGCGCCCTATCGGGCCGGGATCATTGCGCGGGGATCACCGAAAGATCGCCCGGCACCACGGTCAGCCCCAGCATGTTCCAGTTCTGCATCCCGCCCCGGTAGTAGGAGATGTTTTCCGCCGGGAAGCCCGCATCGATCATGTTGCGGGCCGCGGTGGGCGACTGCCCGCACCACGGGCCGTTGCAGAACAGGACGACCTGCGGAAGATCGCCCTCGCAGATCCAGCCGTCGAAGTCGATCGTGCAGCCCAGCTCGCCCAGCCGGGCCTCGGCCTCGTTGTAGGGCATCGAGATCGCGCCCGGAATGGTCCCGGCCTCGAATTCCGGCGTGATGCGGCCGTCGATGACCAGCGTGCCGGGGTCCTGCAAGGCGGCAAGGACCTCCAGCTCGCCCACCGGGGTGACGCCCTCGGCGGGGATCATCGGCTGGATGCAGAACACCGGACAGGGCCGCGACGTCAGGGACCAGTCGCCTTCGAGCCGCGCGTCGTTGTCCTGTTCGCGCATGATCTCGACCGGGCCGCTCGCCGTCTCGACCGTCACCGACATCATGTCGGAGGTGATGCCGACCGGTTCGGCCGATGCGGCCCCGGCCAGCGAGACGCCGAGCGCGGCCGCGAGGGTGAATGCCATTCGTGCCATCGTGTTCCTCCCTTTGCTGCGATACCCTCAGGTTCGTCGCATTGGTTGGCCCAGTCAACTCATGTGCGCGGGCCACGCCCTTGCCCAAAGCCCGCGCCGCGCCATAACCAAGGCATGACGAGACGCATCGCAGGCCTCGCGCTCCTGGTGATCCTGGCGCAGTTTCCCGCCCATGCCTGGCAGGCGGGCGTCGAGGGGCGGCTGTGCACGCTGGAGCATTCGGGCGAGGCGGGCGAGGTGCGCCTGACCTACGACCCGGCCCTGCCCCTCTATACCATCGCCCTCACCCGCGACGCGCCATGGCCCGAGGCGGCGTTCTTCGAGATCCGCTTCATCGGCGCGGCGTCGGGCACGATCTCGACCACGCGGCATGTCCTGTCGGACGGCGGACGGACGCTGACGGTGACGGACCGGGGATTCGGAAACGTCCTCGACGGGCTGGAGTTCAATTCAGCCGCGGTCGCGGTCGCAGGCGTCTCGCAGGCCGCCTTCGATCTTGCCGGGGCGGCTCCCGAGGTGGCGGCGTTCCGCGCCTGCCTCACCGCTCCGGCGGCATGAGGCGCGCGGGGCCGGGAACCAGCGCATAGCCCACGCCACGCACCGTGCGGATCGGATCGAGACCCAGTGCCGCGACCAGATGGCGCCGCGCGCGGCTCACGCGGGTATCGATGGCGCGGATGTCGTTGCGCGACCTGCGCCCGAAGACGAGGGCGTGAAGCCGTCCGCGGTCCCATACCGCGCCTGGGTCGTCCATCATCGCGCCGATCACCCCGAAGGTCTCGAGGCTGAGGGCCGTGGCCGCGCCGCGGATCGCGAAGGTCAGGCAGCCCTCGTCGAGCACCAGATCGCCATGCGCGATCCGCCCCGCCATCGCTTGCGGCCGGCACCTGCGCATCAGCGCCCGCAGCGTCAGGACGACCTCCGCCTCCGTGTCGCGCGGCGCGACATGGTCGGCGATGACGCCCGGCGGAAGGTCCCAGCTTCGTCCCTCGCCGTCGTCCAGCAGAAGAACGCCGATGCTCGCTGTGCGGGACGCCGCGGCCACGCGCGACAGGAAGGCCGGGGGCGTGTCGGCGCTGGCCATCAGGACGTAGTCGGGCCGCGCTTCGGCGACGCTCGCGATCAGCGCCTCGGGACTGTCCATGAGGGCAAGACCGGGAAGGACGGCGCCGTGCGCGGCGAGGAACGGACGGAGCGCGGGCTGGAACCCGGCGGAAAGGCCAAGGACCCCCGGCGCGTCCGCATCCGCCACGGCGCCCGCGGGGCGGGCGCGCGCGGAGGCGGAGGTCTCAGCCAAGCGCGTAGCCGGCACCCCGCACGGTGCGGATCGGGTCGCCCGCATCGGCCGCCCTCAGCGCCTTGCGAAGTCGTCCCACATGCACGTCCACAGTGCGGCTGTCGACGTAGATATCACGGCCCCAGACCCGGTCGAGAAGCTGCTCGCGGCTCCAGACGCGGCCGGGGCGCTCCATGAAGGCGGTCAGCAGGCGGAACTCGGTCGGCCCGAGGCTCAGGCTGATGCCGTCGCGGTAGACGCGGTGCTCGGCCAGATCCACGAGGATGTCCTCGAATTCCAGCCGCTCGCCCACGGTGGCGGGCCGGGTGCGCCGCAGCTGCGTGCGCAGGCGCGCGAGAAGCTCGGCGATCGAATAGGGCTTCACCACATAGTCGTCCGCCCCCGTCTCGAGACCGCGGACCTTGTCCGTCTCCTCGGAGCGGGCGGACAGCATGATGACCGGGATGCGCGCGGTGTCGCCGGACATCTTGAGCTGGCGGCACACCTCGATGCCCGAGACGTTGGGCAGCATCCAGTCGAGGATGACGACGTCGGGCGGGGTCTCGCGCACGATCACGAGGGCCTCGTCGCCCGCCTCGGCGGTCATCACCTCGTAGCCCTCGGCGCGGATGTTGTAGGCAAGGACCTCGCGTTGCGCGGGTTCGTCCTCGACCACGAGGATCAGGGGTTCGCCGGCCATCCCTCAGGCCTCCGTCACGACCTGGGCGGCGCGCCGTCGGGCGCGGGCACGGTCGTGTGCTTGGGACGCTCCTCGTCCGGCGCGTCGCCCGTGACCATGTAGATCACCTGCTCGGCGATCGAGGTCGCGTGGTCGCCCATGCGCTCGATGTTCTTGGCCATGAAATGCAGGTGCATGCAGGTGGTGATGTTGCGCGGGTCCTCCATCATGAAGGTCAGGTATTCGCGGAACAGCGCCGAATACATCTGGTCGACCTCCAGATCGCGCTCGCGCACGTCCATCGCCTTGTCGGCGTCGTGCTGGATGTAGGCGTCCAGGACGTCCTTCAGCATCAGCTCGACCTGCCGCGCCATCCGCCGGAGCGAGGCGCCCGTGCCTGTGACGGGAGGCTGGTCCATGATGGCCTCGGACCGCTTGGCGATGTTCTTGGCGTAGTCGCCGATCCGCTCGAGGTTGTTGGAGATGCGGAAGACCGACAGCACCGTGCGCAGGTCCGACGCGATGGGCTGGCGCTGAGCGATGATGCGCGCGGCCTCCTCGTTGATCTGGTCGTCGAGCGCGTCGATCGCGACGTCGCCGTTGCGCACTTCGCGCGCAAGCTCGGGGTCGCGCGCCTCGAAGGCCTGCGCGGACTTGGCGATGGCATCCTCGACCAGACCGCCCATGCGCATGATCTTGGCCTGGATGCCTTCGAGGTCGCGGTCGAAGCCTGAGACGATGTGTTCGGTGGGGGCCATGGAGGACGTCCTGGAATGAGGGTCAGCCGATCCGGCCGGTGATGTAGCTTTCGGTGCGCGGATCGTCGGGATTGGTGAAGATCTTCGAGGTGTCGTCGTATTCGACCAGCTCGCCCAGGTGGAAGAACGCCGTCTTCTGGCTGACGCGGGCGGCCTGCTGCATCGAGTGCGTGACGATGACGACCGAGAACCGCGAACGCAGCTCGTCGATGAGTTCCTCGACCTGCGCCGTCGCGATGGGGTCGAGCGCCGAGCACGGCTCGTCCATCAGCAGGACCTCGGGGTTGGTGGCGACGGCCCGCGCGATGCACAGGCGCTGCTGCTGGCCACCCGACAGGCCGGTGCCGGGGGCCTGGAGCCGGTCCTTCACCTCTTCCCACAGCGCGGCGCGGCGCAGCGACTTCTCTACGATCCGGTCGAGGTCGGCCTTGTTCGAGGACAGGCCGTGGATGCGCGGGCCGTAGGCCACGTTGTCGTAGATCGACTTGGGGAACGGGTTGGGCTTCTGGAAGACCATGCCGACCTTGGCGCGCAGCTGCACCGGGTCCACGCGCTTGTCGTAGATGTCCTCGCCGTCGAGGGTGATCTCGCCGGTGACGCGGGCGATGTCGATGGTGTCGTTCATCCGGTTCAGGCAGCGCAGGAAGGTGGACTTGCCGCAGCCCGAGGGACCGATGAAGGCCGTCACGGTCTTGTCCTGGATGTCCACGTCCACGTTCCTGATCGCGTGCGTGTCGCCGTAGAAGACGTCGACACCGCGCGCCTTCATCTTGATGTCGAGTTCGTCCACGTCCCGCCCCGCAATCCGCATGTCGTTCATATTGGTATCCTCCATGACCCTTACCACCTGCGCTCGAACCGGCGACGAAGGAGAATGGCGAGAGCGTTCATGAAAATCAGGAAGACGAGCAGCACGATGATCGCGCCCGAGGCCCTCTCGACAAAGCCTGGGTCGGATCGCTGCGTCCAGTTGTAGACCTGCACGGGAAGCGCGGAGGCCGCGTCGAAAAGGCCCTCGGGGGGCGGCGCGGGGAACTCGCGCACGAAGGCCACCATGCCGATCAGCAGAAGCGGCGCGGTCTCGCCCAGCGCCTGCGCGAGGCCGATGATCGTTCCGGTGAGGATGCCGGGCGCGGCCAGCGGCAGGACGTGGTGGAACACGCTCTGCATCTTCGACGCGCCGAGGCCCAGCGCCGCCTGCCGGATCGACGGCGGCACCGCGCGCAGGCTCGCGCGGGTGGCGATGATGATCGTCGGCAGCGTCATCAGCGTCAGCACGAGGCCGCCCACGATCGGCGCCGATTGCGGCAGGCCCGCGAAGTTGATGAAGATGGCGAGGCCGAGGATGCCGAACACGATGGACGGCACGGCGGCGAGGTTCGAGATGTTCACCTCGATCAGGTCCGTGAACCGGTTTCTCGGCGCGAATTCCTCGAGGTAGATCGAGGCCGCGACGCCGATCGGCAGCGCGAGGGCCAGCACCACGAGCATCATGTAGAGCGAGCCGATGATCGCGACGCCGAGGCCGGCCGCCTCGGGCCGCTGGCCCGAAGCGTCAGGCGCGGTGATGAACGACCAGTTGAAGCGGGTGACGATGTCGCCGCGCTCGGCCAGCGCCTGCGCCAGCAGCAGCTGCTCGGGGGTCACGTTGCTGTCGCGCTCGGCCGAGGCCATGGTGACGCGGCCCTTGAAGAAGCCGTCGATCCGTCCGCCGGCAAGGATCTCCACCTCGATGGTCTGCCCGACGAGGTCGGGGTTGGCGAGGACCTGCGCGCGAAGCCGCGCCGGGGCCTCCTCCGAGATCATGCCGGCGATGTCGCGCAGCGGCACGTCATGCTCGATGCCCTGCGCCTCGACATGATCGGCGAAGGCCTGCGCCAGCACCGGCAGGTAGCCGAACGTCGTCACGCGCGCCATTTCGGCGGGGTCGCGGTTGCCCTCGGGGTCCAGCCGGTCGGCCTCGAGCGCGACGGGAAACGAGATGAAGGTCTGCCGGAACGCGCTTGCCCCGTTCGACAGGATCGAGATCAGAAGCAGGATCAGCGCCAGCACGCCCACCGTCACGGCCGCCATGCCGTAGGCGCGGAAACGCGCCTCGGACTTGTTGCGGCGGCGCGTGCGCTCGTCCTGCGCCAGCAGCGATCCCGCCTTCTTCGGACGAGGCGCGTCCGGGACGGTGGCGTCGGTCATTCGTACTGCTCCCGGTACTTGCGGACGATGTAGAGGGCGAGGACGTTCAGCCCGAGCGTGATGACGAAAAGCGTGAGGCCGAGCGCGAAGGCCACCAGCGCCTCGGGGCTCTCGAAGTTCGTGTCGCCCGTAAGCTGGCCCACGATCTTCACCGTCACCGTCGTCATCGCCTCGAACGGGTTGAGGCTGAGCCGGGCGGCCGCGCCCGCTCCGAGCACGACGATCATGGTCTCGCCGATGGCGCGCGAGGCCGCCAGAAGGATCGCGCCGACGATGCCAGGAAGGGCGGCGGGCAGGATCACCTGCTTGATCGTCTCGGACTGCGTGGCGCCTAGCCCGTAGGAGCCGTCGCGCAGGGACTGCGGCACGGCGTTGATGATGTCATCGGACAGCGAGGAGACGAAGGGGATCAGCATGACCCCCATGACGATGCCGGCCGTCATCACGCTCGACGAGGAATTGCCGAGGCCCAGCGGCTCGGCGAAGTAGTCGCGCAGGAGCGGGCCGACCGTGATCAGCGCGAAGAGGCCGTAGACGATGGTGGGGATGCCCGCGAGGATCTCGATCATCGGCTTGGCGAAGGAGCGGACCCTGCTTGAGGCGTATTCCGCCATGTAGATCGCCGCAAAGAGGCCGACCGGCACCGAGACCAGAAGCGCGATCACCGAAATGTAGAGCGTGCCCCACAGAAGCGGGATAAGCCCAAGGTCGGACCCGCCCTCGAAGCTCGGGCGCCACTCGAGGCCGAAGAAGAACTGCTGCCAGGGGTAGAGCTCGAAGAAATTGAACGTCTCGAACAGCATCGACAGCACGATGCCCACCGTCGTCAGGATCGCGATGGTGGACGCCAGAAGCAGGATCGCGAGGATCGCGTATTCGACGGAGTTGCGCGCGCGGAATTCCTCGTGCGTGCGCGAGTAGGCATAGCCGAGGCCGATCGCAGACAGAAGCAGGACGACGCCCGTCATCGCCGCAGTGCCCGTCGCGGTCATCGCCCGGTATTCCTGGGCGGCGCGCAGGACGGGGGCGGACACCTCGGTGCCAAGCGCCACGCCCGCTTCGCCGAGGCGGCCACGGATGTCGGTGGCCTCGCTGCTGAGGTTGCGTGCCTCGTCCTGGGTCAGGGCACCGCGCTGGATGGCGGTGTCGATCCCTTCGGCAAGGCGCCGCACCTCGGTCATGACGAGGCCGCGCGTCCCGGTCTCGGAGATCGCGCTGTCGGGGATGAGGGAGGTCACGGACCGCTCGATCACGAGGGGCTGGATGATCAGCCAGACGGCCAGAACCAGAAGCGCGGGCACGGTCGCGAGGATGAAGGCGTTGGCCCCGTAATACCCCGGAAGCGAATGCAGCCGCCGCGCATCGCCGCCTGCGCTTGCGATCGCCTTGCGGCGGCCGAGCACGTAGCCGGCGGCGCCGAGCGCGAGAACGATGGAGACGATCCAGAGAAGCGGCATGGGGAAAGCCCGGTCTAGTGCGAAAGGCGGGGCCGCGTCGCGCGGCCCCGCCGGTGTTGGGGTGACCTCAGGCCGAGATCACATCTGATCCATCGTGACGCGCTCGGACACCACGCGCTGCGTTTCCGCAAGCTCGGGGTCGGCGACGAGGCCATAGGCCGCCAGCGGGCCGAAGGGGCCTGCGATGTCGTCGGACACGAAGAACTCGGCATATTCCTGAAGGCCGGGGATCACGTCGAGATGCGCCGCCTTGATGTAGAAGAACAGTGGGCGCGAGACGGGATATTCGCCCGAAGCGATGGTGTCCACCGTCGGCTCGATGCCGGACATCGTGGCGACCTGAAGGCGGTCGGTGTTGTTCTCGTAGAACGCAAGGCCGAACACGCCGATGCCCTCGGGGTTCGCGTTGATGCGCGCGAGCGTCTCGGTGTAGTCGCCGTCGATGTCGGTCGACACGCCGTCGGCGCGGATCTCGAGGCAGGCCTCCTCGGCGGCGTCCTCGTCCATGCCCATGTCGAGCATCGCCTGAAGCGAGCCGGTGTCCTCGCAGCCGACGAGGATCACGTTCTCCTCGAAGACCTCACGGGTGCCGTGGCGCGTGCCGGGGATGTAGGCGGCGATTTCCTGGTCGGCCAGGTCCGCGTTCACGTCCGACCACGAGGTGTTCGGGTTCGCGACCATCGCACCGTCGACGGGCAGGTTCGCGGCCAGCGCGAGGTACCAGTCCGACGGGGTGAAGGCGAAGGACGGGCCGTCGATGTCGGAGGCGAAGACGATGCCGTCATAGCCGAAGCGCACTTCGATGATGTCGGTCACGCCGTTCTCGGCGCAGGTCGCGATCTCGGACTCGCGGATCGAGCGCGACGCGTTGGCGATGTCGGTCGTGTTCTCGCCGACGCCTTCGCAGAACCGGCGCAGGCCGGTGGACGAGCCGCCCGATTCGACGACGGGGGTCGGGAAGTCGAAGTTCTCGCCGAACGCCTCGGCGACGATCGTGGCGTAGGGCAGCACGGTCGAGGAACCGGCGATCTGCACCGTGTCGCGCGACTGTGCGGAGGCGGCGACCGCCGAGACCGCCAGGATGGCGGCTGCAGCCGTGGAAAGCTTCAGATGGGACATGTCTACTCCATGGATTTTGTCCAGGGCGCGAGGCACCCTCGCCGCGCTGCCTACCGAGGCTCCGTGACGGTTCTTGAACAGTTTTGTAACAGTCTCATGACAGTCGCGCAGAAACCGTGAATGTGCCTGATTTCAAGGGATTTTAACGCACGAAAGACGTGGCGGAAGTTCCGGCGTCACAGTCTTGAAGGCGGCTTGAGTCGCGCTTTCGGCCCGCTTCGCCGCACGGGACGGCGCCCGCACTGGCGATCGGGCGACTCGCCGAGGCCCGCGTCACATCGAACGACGCGCGCCCGGCTCAGAAATCGAAGATGTCGTCCAGGAACGAGCCGCGCCGCTTCTTGCGCGGCGCGCGGTCGCCGTCGTCGTATCCGCGCGACGGGGCCATGGGCGGTGGCGCGGCGTGGGCGGGCGCGGACCGCTCGATGATCTTGTCCAGCTCGCCCCGATCCAGCCAGACGCCCCGGCATTGCGGGCAATAGTCGATCTCGACGCCCTGGCGGTCCGTCATGACGAGGGTCGTTCCATCCACGGGGCATTTCACGATCGTTACTCCACCTGTTGCGTGGCAAGATGGTAACCACGGCACGGAAGGGGCGGCAAGACATCGCGCGCGCCCTTGAACCGGAGCGCGGGGCGCGTAGACCGGCCTGCGAACCCCGAATGCCGGCAGCAAAGAGCACGCTTCGCCATGCCCGATCCCCGGACCTCGAGACTGCCCATCGGAGCGGGCGCCGCCGGCCTCTACGCGCTTGCGGTCGCGGCCTACACCCTGCCCTTCATTGCCGCGCGCGAGCTCTTCTACCGCGACGAAGTCCGCTACGGCGGCATCGTGAACGAGATGATGGCGCGCGGCGCATGGCTGACGCAGACCATCGCGGGCGAGCCCTACCTCGACAAGGGCCCGGTCTATTTCATGGGCCTGCGCGCGGGCGCCGAGCTGGCCGGCGGCCCGTCGCCCGCCGCCTTCCTCGCCGTCAACGCGGTGACGGTCCTTCTGTTCGCCATCGCGGCCCATGTCGCGCTTCGCTGGCTCGGCACGGCCGAGCGTGTGGCGGAACGGGCCGGCCTGATCCTCCTGTCGCTGCCGTTCGTGGCGTTCTACGCGCTGACGCTGCGCATGGATCCGCTGTTCGCGGGCGCGATCGTGCTGTCCTTTGCGGCCTATGCCCGCGCGCTCGAGGACGAGCGGCCGCTGCGCTGGTTCGTCGCCGGTGGCGCGCTTGCGGGGCTGGCCGTGCTGATCAAGGGGCCGTTCGGCATCGTCTTTCCCATCGGCGGCGCGGTCGCGGCGGCGCTCCTCACGGGGCGCGCGCGGCGGCTGCGGTCCGGCGGCTTCGCGCTGTCGCTGCTTGTGGCCGCGGCGCTTGTCGGGGTGTGGTTCCTGGCGCTTCTGGCCGAGTTCGGCTGGCCTGCCCTCGTCAACATCGCCGAGGTGCAGCTGGTCGAACGCGCGCTGAATTCCGTCGACGGGCGCAAGCCGTGGACGACCTACATCTACGCGCTGCCGCTGGTGCTGCTGCCGTGGCTGGTGCTCGCCCCGGCGCTTCGCGGTGCGGGCGCGGGGCGTGATCGGGGCGTCGTCCTCTGGGCGATCTACACGATCGTGGCGCTGGTGGTGATGCAGTCGGTCGCACAGAAGAGCGCCAAGTATCTCTTTCCCGTCCTGCCGCCCCTGACGCTCTGCCTCGCCATCGCGCTGGACCGGGCCGAGGCGCGCGCGCCCTGGGCGCCACGCGCGGCGATGGCCGTGGCGGCCATGGCCCTGGCCGGTCTTTTCGGCGCACTGCTGTGGGGGGCGTCGAACGACGCGCCATGGCTGGCCGACGCGCTGCAGCACGCCAGCGCCGGCAGCCTGCGGGGTTTCGCCATCTGGGGCCTTGCGGCGGCGGCGGTCCTCGCGCTTGCCGTGGCGGTCAAGGGCCGGTTGCGCGTCCTCGCCGTGATCGCGGCAACGGCCGTCATGTTCACCGGCCTCAAGGCCACGCTGAGCGATGATCTCGACCGCTGGCTCGACCCCGGCCCGGCGGTCGCGATGCTGGAGGCCGCGCTGCCCCCGGACGCGCCGGTCGTCGTCGTGGACATCTACCGCGGCACGTTCTCGTGGGCGCTCGACCGGCCGCACGCCTACGTCTTCGGGCAGGACGCCGCCGCCGAGGCCGTCGCCCGCGCCGCGAGGCCCGTCGGGATCCTCGTCGATGCGGAGGTCTCGGCCCGTGCGCCCGCGTGGCTCGACGGGGCCGAGCGGGTCGGCACGCACCCGGTCGAATCCCTCCTCGTTGAGGCCTACGTCCTGCCTGCTGCGCCCTAGTTCCCGTTGCCGAGCGCCGCCTCGATCTCGTCCGAGATGCGGACCGCCCAGTCGCCGATGATCGGCACGAACTCCACCTGACTCAGCGCCCAGACGATCACGGACAGCAGAAGCGTCGCGCCGACGACCGTGCCGAAGCCCGCCGCCATCCCGGTCGCGAACCGCAGGAGCAGGACGCGCGGCACCGATTGGTAGATGACGAACATGCGATGGCGGCGCAGGTGTGCCAGCTCCTCGCGGAGCGCGCGCACCTCGGCGTCGAGGCCGGCGGGACGGTCCGCGGCGGTCCCGTCCCGTCCCCGGACTTGCGCGGCGTCGCCATCAGGCTTGGCGTCGGTCTTTTTCTTCATGAGGGGCAACTGGCTCAGGGGCGGTCGTGCGTGGCGAAGACGTCGTACATCACGGGCTCGAAACTGCGGCAGAGCGCGTTGATCCGGCGGTTGCGCGCGCGCATCTCGTCGCTTCTGAGCATGGTCTTGAAATCCTCGCGGCTGGCCCACTGGCTGTAGTTTGCGACCCGCGTCTGCGCGTCGTTCACATGCAGCGCGGCCGAGATGAAACCCGGCTGCCGCGAGATGAATTCCGCGTAGGCCGCGCTCAGCTCGTCCATGAGGTCGGCGCAATTGCCGGGCGCTGTGTCGAAGGTCGTGATCACGGTCTGAAGGCTGGCGTCCTGCGATATTTGGGGCATGTTTCGGGTTCCTCCCGCATCGAGCCTAGCGCCGCGCGGGGGCCGCGGCCAGCCGGGCGTGAACCGGGCGGGTCAATCGACCGCCTCCGCGGGCGCGTCGGCCCCCGTCCCTGCCGCATCCTCGAACTGGCCTTCGGTGACATGGCTCGACACCGCCGCGCCCGTCCGCTGCGCGCCCCGGTCCGAGGTGAGGAAGGACGCGGCCAGCGACATCCCGATCAGCCCCGCGCTGACGGCGATCCAGTTGATCCTGACTGCGCCGCCCTCGGCGGCAGCGAATGCGAAGACAGGTTGCATCGAACGTCCCCCGGCCGATGATGACCTAGCCCAGTTTAGCGCGCCGCGGCGCAATGGCCAGACGCCGAAGCCTGCGCGGGCCGGTTCCGGGTCATTCCAGCCAGGGCCGCATCGCCTGATAGGCGACGGCCGTGACCGCGTTGGCGAGGTTGAGCGACCGGATGTGCGGGCTGCGCATCGGCAAGCGGAACGTGCGGCCGGCATGTTCGGCGAGGATGTCATCGGGCAGGCCGACAGTCTCGCGCCCGAAGACGAGGTAGGCGCCCAAAGGGTAGTCGGGGTCGTAGACCGTGCCGGCCGCGCCGTCGTCCTCGAACAGGAAGAGCCTGTCCGCGGTCGGCGCGCGGTCCGCGACGAACGCCTCCCAGCTGTCGTATTCGCTCAACCGGACGTGCTTCCAGTAGTCGAGACCGGCGCGCCGCACCGTCTTGTCCGAAAGCTCGAATCCGTAGGGCCTGATCAGGATCAGCTCCATGTCGAGCGCGACGCAGGTGCGGCCGATGGTGCCGGTGTTGCCGGGGATCTCGGGGGCCACCAGCACGATCTTCATGTCCGGGCCCGGCCCGGACGCCGCCTCAGACATTCGGGCGGAGACCGATGCCGAACCGCCGCGACGCGCGCTCGGCGCCGACGCGCGGCCGGGGCCGGGACAGCGCCGTCAGAAGCGCGGAGCGGTCCGAGGCCTGCAGCTTCTGCGCCGCGAAGCCCTCGGCCCACCCGAGGATCGCGGGAAGGTCCTGCGGCCGCAGCTTCAACGCTCCCTCGATCAGAAGCCCCAGATTGCCCGGAAGCGTATACCAAGGATCCTGGATCTCGCGCACGCGGCCGGGCAGAAGCGCGCCGATCCCGCGGATCAGCCCCGATTCCGAGAAGCGCATCAGAAGGCGGCCCATGTCCTCGCGGTCGTAGCCGATGAGGGGCGGAAAGGTGTCGAGGAAAACGGGTCCGGCCTCGGCGTCCAGCGCGAAGTTGTGCACCGTCGCGTGAAGTCCGACCCGCTCGGGCCGCTGCGCGACGCCCGACCAGAAGCCACAGATCGCGTTCGCCACGGCCTCCAGCATGGCCATCGCATCCTCCTGGGCCGCGCCGGGCAGAAGGTGGGACAGAAGCGCATGGTCGGGGACGGCGTCCTGCACGACGACGGGGCGCAGGACGCCGTTTTCGTGCAGCAGCAGAAGCCGCGTCTCGGGCAGGGTCAGCCCGGCCCGGGACAGGCAGTCGAGATAGGTTTCGTGCCGCCGCGCCAGCTGTTCGAGCAGTTCGGGGTCGCGCCCGGTGCGGAAAGGCTTGAGAACCTTTCCCGACAGCGGGCCCGAGGCCGGCCGGAACGGCGCGCAGAAATAGCCCATCCTGTCGGGCCGCCCCGCCAGCCGCTCGGCCAGCGCCGCGCGCACATGTCCGGTCAGCTCGCCGCTCATCGGTGCTTTCCCACGCTCCAGCCCGTGGCCTCGGCCAGGCGCGCCTCGCCCTTCTCGGTGGGCAGGTCCTCGAGCGCGGAGCCCATCGAATCGTTCCAGCGGTTGAGGTAGCCGAACAGCGCCACGACGCCCATGATCTCGACGATGGCCTCGGGCGGCCAATGCGCCTTCAGGCGCGCGCCCACCTCCTCGGTCACGGCGTTGGGCACGGCGGTCGCGGCCTGCGCGAAGGCGAGCGCGGCCTTCTCGGCGTCGGTGAAA
This sequence comes from Roseicyclus salinarum, assembly GCF_029624655.1. GTDB lineage: Bacteria > Pseudomonadota > Alphaproteobacteria > Rhodobacterales > Rhodobacteraceae > Roseibacterium > Roseibacterium salinarum. Next base: position 158,609 of record NZ_JARRSA010000006.1, on the reverse strand, counting down.
TGGGCGCTGCCCTCGAAATCGAAGACATCGGCCAGCCGTTCCTCGGACGCGCCGAACCGCTCGGAGGCGAGGATCATGTGCGCCTGGCAATACATGCAGCCCGACGCGAAGCTCGAGACGTAGCCGATGAGCCGCTTGAACTCGGGCGTGACGGACCCGTAGTCGGTCATCACGGCGATGTTGAGATCGGTGAAGGCGCGCGCGATCGGCGCGCGGTGGGCCATGGTCCGCACGGAATTCGGGATCACGCCCAGCGGCCCCTTGAAGAACCGGACGTGTTCGTAAAGCGCAGGCTCCATGTCCGCTTCGTCGAGCGGATCCACGAGGGCCATGTCATCTCCTCCCCAGGCAGAGCTATGGCAGGGAACAACGCTGCCCGAGGCGGGGTCCATGCGCAAGATATTGCCGATCGCATTAGGGTTTCCTTAACCACGCCACCGGCATTCTTTGGCGATGCGTTGCCCTGCCGCCACGATTCCCGACATCCGCACCCGATGCAGGCGCCGCCGAAGGGCCGCGCGGACCGCCGCCGCCTGCGCGGCCCTCCTGCTTGCCGGGACTGGCGCCACGGCCGGGCCATGGGCGCGGGAGGCGGGCGAGGGGTTCCTGTCCTTCGGCATAAGCGGGGAAGAGACGCGCACGGCTCTGATGCTCGGCGTCCTGGAACCCGAACGAACGCTCTCGGCCTATGGCGAACTCGGCCTCGGCTACCGCCTGACGGCGGGCGTGGACATCACCGGGGGCGAGGTCTCGCGGATGGTCGTGGTGTTTCTGCGCCGCACCCTGACCGCGCCCGACAGCGCGTGGCAGGTCGCGCTCGACACGGGGCTTGGCACCCGGGCCGTGGAGGGGCAGGAGCGGCGCAACCTCGCCCGGATCGGCGCGTCGCTCGGGCTGGGCTTCGGCCCGTGGGAGGCGCGGCCGGGGGGCACCTTCGGCCATCGCGGCGGCTGGATCGCGGTGGACGCGATGATGCTTGCCGACACAAGCGGACAGGACCCGATCTGGCAGTCGGAGGTCACGCTGGGGCTGAACCTGACCGAACGTGCGCGCGGCATCCTCGCCATGAAGGCCGAGGAATGGCCGGGCGCCGAGATGGTCGTCACCGCGCGGCCCTCGGTCGTCTTCGCCCTGCGCGAGGGGACGTCCGTGCAGGCCGGAATGCACGCGGGCGTCAGCGGAAGCGACACCGTGGGCCTGTCGCTGTCGCTCTGGCAGGAGTTCTAGGCGCAGGTGCGCGGGCCGTGCTAGCCTCCGGCGATGACCAAGACCCCCGCCGACCCGATCCGCCCCACCGACGACGAGGCGCGCGCGCTTGCCCGCCGGCTGATCGCCGAAGCGCGGCACGGCGCGCTTGGCGTGATCGACCCCGCGACGGGCGCGCCGATGGTCACGCGCATCGCCGTCGTGCCGGGGGCAGACGGCGTCCCGCTGACGCTGGTCTCCACGCTGTCGAGCCATACCGCTGCGCTGGACGCCGAGCCCGCCTGTTCGCTGCTGCTGGGCGAGCCGGGCGGCAAGGGCGACCCGCTCACGCATCCGCGCCTGACGCTTCAGTGCCGCGCCGAAGCGGCCGACAAGACGGCGTTGCGGGCGCATTACCTGCGCCACTATCCAAAGGCGGAGCTGTATTACGACTTCGGCGATTTCCGGCTTCTGCGCCTCGACCCCGTCACCGCGTTCCTGAACGGCGGGTTCGGCAAGGCATACCGGATGCAGGCGGGCGACCTCGCGCCCGACTGACCCCTACCAGTGCAGCGTTCCAGCCGCGCCCTTGATCCGGCCGGTCAGGTTCGGCGTCACCCAGCCGCCGTAGAAGTCGCCCGGCTGGGGGGCGACCTTCATGTCCCCGACCCACGCCTCGTCGACCGATCCCGCGTAGAACGACAGGTGGTCCTTCAACGCCGCATAGGCCGCCACCGGCGCGGGATAGCACCAGGCTGCGTTGCGCGAGCGACGCGTGTCGAGGACGATGTCGAAATAGGCCGCCCTGCCCTTCCACTCGCAGAACGTCTCGCGCGTCGAGGGCACGAGGGCGACGGGCAGCACGTCCTCCGGGGGGAGGTAGTAGGTCGGCGCGTGGTGCGTCTCGAGGACGCGGAAGGCGCGCGTGGTGTCGGCGATCGTGACGCCGCCGAACACGACGCGCAGGCGTTCGGTCACGCGCTCGAGCGCTGGCGGGCGGGGGTAGTCCTGCACGTTTTCAACCGGAAGGGCGGTCATGTCTGGCCTCGTCGTGTCGTCGGGTGACGAGCTAGCCTGCCGGCCGGCCGGGGGAAACCCCCGGCGGCGGTGCCAGGGGCCGGACCGGACGGGGACGGCCCGCGTCAGCTGTCGCAGCGCGCCGAAAGATGCACCGCGCCGCGCACCGGTTCGGACCATGTCAGCTGGACCGACCGGCCGCCCGAGCCCGCGCGCGCCGTGGCGTAGGGCATCGTGAAGACGGACGCGTTCGCCGCGTTGCGCACCGCGCCGTCGGGTATCACCGAAAGTGCGGCCTGCGCCTCGCAACCGAAGGGCAGCGCGTCGCTCAGATCCACCGACCAGACCTGCGAGGCCGTATTCTCGACCACGCGGCGGACGACGGGGTTCTCCGTCCGCTTCGTCACGCCGTGGAACGTGTTTCCGGCGAAAAGCACGTCGTTGGCCCGCGTCAGGTCGAGCGGCGCAACCGAGGCGTCCACCCCCTCCACAGCCTCGAGCGCGGGGCCGTTCGTCTCCTTGAAGAGGTTGTCGCAGATCGAGATGCCGTTGAGGTAGTGATCCGGGCCGTAGGGCTTGATGAGGATGAACTTCATGAAGGGCGTCGCGTTCGAGGCGAAGAAGATGTTGGCGTTCGCCGTCAGCCCGTGAAAGCTGAACTCGCCCTGCATCGCGGGCTCGGGGTCGTGCTCGTTGCCCCATTCGACGAAGCAGTTGTCGACATAGTTCCCGGTGAACGTCGTCTTGGCGTTGGTCCGCGTGAGGATCAGGCCGGCCGAGCGCAGGCCGTCCGTCTCGTCGTCGCCCTGGAAGAAATGGTTTCCGGTCAGTATGTTGCCCGCGCCGCCGAGGATGCCGAAGTGCAGGAACTTGACCGCGCGGTTGTCGCGCACCTTCACGTCGGACGCATTGGCGTTGAAGGCGATCGAGGCGCGGTCCTGCACGCGCAGCGTCTGCTCGTTCGACAGGAACTGGCAGCGGTCGATCTGCATTCCCTGGCAGCCCTCTCCGGGGGAGGTGATGCCGCGGTCCTTCGGCGCCGTGAAGAAGCAGTCGCGGACCTGGAACACCAGCCCGTCGACCGGCAGCATCAGGCCCGAACAGCGGCCGGCGCACAGGAACTCGATGTCGGACACGACGAAGCGCTGAAGGTTCAGGAAACCCGAGAAGTCGAGCAGGTACCTGAACCGCGTGAAGCCGTAATCCTGCTGCGCGGGCGCCCCCCAGAGCGGCGCGGACAGCGTCACGCGCCCCTGCGCCGCGTTCACCGCCGAGACGTAGACCTCGCGACCCACGCCCTGCGCCCCGGTGACGAGCGCGCCGACCGGGATCGAGGCGGCGTTGGCGACGTTCGACAACTCCAGCGGCGCCCCCGAGGACCAGCTTGCCGTGCGCGTGTGCACCTCGTCGGCCCAGCCCGCGCTTTCGTCCGCCGACAGCTGCCCGTTCCGGATCACGCGGCGGTTGGCGTAGGTGTTCTTGTTGCCGACGACGGCCTGCACGTCGATCGGCGCGTCCAGCATGACACGGCGGCCGCACAGGTCGAACGCCTCGAAGTCCCAGCTGTTGAACAGGATCTGGAGCCCCTTCCTCAGCCCCTCGACATCGTCGCCGAAGGCCTCGGAATAGCCGTCGAGGTCGTAGTTGCGCTGCAGCGCGAGGCGCGCGTGCGGCGGCATGACCAGCGACCCCTCGAAGCGCACGGGTGCGCTCATGGTGAGGTGGTCGCCGATCAGGTAGGTGCCCGCGGGCACGAGGACCTCGCGCCCTGCTGCGGCGGCGTCGGCGGCGATGAAGGCCGCACGGTCGTCCGTGACACCGTCGCCCACGGCGCCGAAATCCAGCACGTCGACCCAATCCATCATCTTTCGGTGGAAGACGTGGGTTACGTCCTCGATCCGGACGCTCTCGATGCGCACCTGGCCCGAATTCGGGCCGGTCAGGTCGATGCCGAGGTGGCCGTAGACCGGCACCTCGCCCCAGACCATGTCCACGCCGCCCCGCGCGCCCGAACCGAGGATGGCGGACACGGTGACGACCTCGCCGTAGCCCGCGGGCGTGACCGTGGGCCCGCTTGCCGTCACGCCGGCGACCTGCGCGCCGCCCGCGTCCCCGGCCCAGCCCGCGATGCGCGCCTCTGGCAGGCTGCCCGACAGGACCTTGAGGCGGGCCGAGACGCGCAGATACATCCCCGGACGCATCGGCGTCTGGCCCATGTGGCGGATCTGCGTGACGCTGTCGGTCTTCACCACCTCGAGGCAGGCGCCGAAATCTGCGTCGGCAGCCACCAGTGTCGCGTTCGCCGCCGTGGCCCAGGTGTCGCTGCCGGGCGTGCCGTCCTGCCGGGACCAGGCCGCAAGGCCTTCGGAGAATGCGGGCGGCATCAGCGCCAGACCGTCGGTGATCACCTGGTTCATGTCTTACCCCTTTGCGGCGCGGCCGAAGGGGCGGGAAAGGCGCGCCCCCTGGAAAAGGCCACCTCGATTTTTGCGAGCGATGTCGTTTGAGACGCCCGGCGCTGCCACGCCGGACCGAGGGCCCTTTCTAGGCCGGATGCCTTAACGCGGGGTTAAGGCCATGCGGGCGGACATGGGTCAGACCCCGATCTGCGGCGCGTCGAGGACCTGCACCCCGTTGATCCGCCAACCATCCGCGGTCTCTACCATCTGATAGCCGAGGTAATGCGCCGTGCCCGCGCCGTCGATCACCTCGACCCGCTGCACGAGGACGCCGCCGAACGAAAGCAGGTCGATGAACTCGACCGCGCCGGGCGTCCAGACCATGGGATAGCCGCTTTCGACCATCCGCCCGAAGGTCTCGGGGCTGCCGAAGAGACCCTGGATGTTGGGGCTGGCGTATTGCCACGCCGCGCCCACGTCGCGCGCACGGAAGGCGTCGAACTGGTTGGCGATCGTGGCCTCGATATCCGGGTTCGGCGCCAGGCGGTCCTGGGCGAGCGCGGCGGGCGCGGCGAGAATGAGGCTGAGGCAGGCGATGAGGACGCGCAGCATGGCATGGTCTCCTTGGACGCTCGGACTTCCAGCGATGGAAGATAGCGCCCCGCGCCGCGGTTTCACGCGACGGCGCGCAGAGGAAGCCATCCGGAGGGAGGAAGGTCCTAGGCCGAGACCTCGCCCTTCAGGCCGCGGTCGATCAGCGCGCGCGTCTCCTCGATGCCGTAAAGCGCGATGAACCCGCCGAAGCGCGGTCCCTGGCTTGCGCCCATCAGCACCTCGTAGAGCGCCGAGAACCACGCGCGGAGCGGCTCGAAGCCATGCGTCTTTCCGATGGCGAAGACGATGGACTGCAGGAATTCGTCGTCGTGCCAATCGACCTCGGGCAGGTCGGCCTCCTTGCCTTCCTGCGCGTTCTTCCGCGCAATCACGTCGAGCGCGCGCGCCGCGTCGCCAAGGCAGTCGCGAAGTTCCTCCATCGCCGCCCGCTCCTGGTCGGTGGGGGCGCGGAAGACCTTCGTGGGCTTCACGAAATCGTTGTAGTAGCGCACCGCGAAGCCGGCGGCCTGGTCGAGATCGGGATGCGTCTCGGGGCTGGCGTCGGGGGCGTAGCGGCGGATGAAGCCCCACAGAGCCTCGCGGTCCTCGGCATGGGCGACGGAGGCGAGGTTCAGGAGCATCGCGAAGCTGACGATCATCGTCGAAGGCGGCACCTGCCCGCGATGGATGTGGTAGACGGGGTTGGCGAGCTGCTGCTCGGTCGTCTGGTCCGGGTAGGCCTTCAGTTGCTGGTGGTATTCGTCCACCGCCTTCGGGATCACGTCGAAATGCAGCCGCTTGGCCGTCTTCGGCTTGAGATACATGAAGTAGGACAGGCTTTCGGTCGAGGCATAGGCGAGCCATTCGTCGATCGAGATGCCGTTGCCCGACGACTTCGAGATCTTCTGCCCGTTCTCGTCGAGGAAGAGCTCGTAGGTGAAATGCTCGGGCGCGCGCTCGCCCAGGATCTCGCAGATCGCGTCGTAGATCGGCGTGTTGGTCGAGTGGTCCTTGCCGTACATCTCGAAATCGACGCCGAGCGCGGCCCAGCGCGCGCCGAAATCGGGCTTCCACTGCAACTTGCACTGGCCGCCGGTGACGGGAACGGTCCATTCGCGGCCGGTCTCGTCGTCGAAGGTCACGGTGCCCTCCTTCGCGTCCACATGCTTGATCGGGACATAAAGGACGCGCCCCGTCTCGGGGTGCAGCGGCAGGAAGATCGAATAGGTCTGCTGGCGCTCTTCGCGCAGCGAATTCAGCATCACTTCCATCAGCGCGTCGTAGCGTTCCGCGGCACGCAGGAGAATGTCGTCGAACTGGCCGGACCTGTAGAAGTCGGTGGCCGAGTAGAACTCGTATTCGAAGCCGAACGTGTCGAGGAAGCGCCGCAGCATCGCGTTGTTGTGATGCCCGAAGCTCTCGTGCGTGCCGAAGGGGTCGGGCACCGAGGTCAGCGGCTTCTGCAGATGCTCGCGCAGCGCCTCCTGGTTCGGCACGTTGCCCGGCACCTTCCGCATCCCGTCCATGTCGTCGGAAAAGCAGATCAGGCGCGTCGGAATGTCCGAGATCACCTCGAAGGCGCGACGGATCATCGTCGTGCGCAGAACTTCGCCGAAGGTGCCGATATGCGGCAGGCCCGACGGGCCGTAGCCCGTCTCGAACAGGACATGACCCTTCGCGGGCGGCCCCGCCTCGTAACGTTTGAGCAGGCGGCGCGCCTCTTCGAAAGGCCAGGCCTTCGAGGTCATCGCGGCATCGCGCAGCTCGGTCATCGTCACGGTCTCCAGGCTTGTCGCGGGCCACCCTCGGCCCGGCGCGAACCCGCACCTATTGCTCCGGCCGCGCGGCGTCAATAAATACCGCCGCAGCCGAGAAGAAGGACCCGCGCGATGACCGACCTAGCCCTGAGCCCCGAAGACGCGCTGGTGGCCGTCATGGTCGCCGTGTCCGTCTCGGACGAGGCGATCCGCACCTCCGAGCTTCTCAAGATCGAGCAGATCGTGAACCACCTTCCCGTCTTCGGCGCCTACGATGCCGACCGAACGCAGGCCGTGGCCGAGACGGTGTTCACCCTTTTCGAGGAGGAGGACGGCCTTGACGCGCTGTTCGGTCTGATGCGCGCGACGCTTCCCGAACGCCTGTTCGAGACTGCATACGCCATCGCCTGCGACGTCGCCGCCGCGGACGGGGCGATCGAGCAGACCGAGCTGCGCTTCCTCGAGGAGTTGCGCGACGCGCTGGAGATCGACCGCCTGCACGCCGCCGCCATCGAACGCGGCGCGCGGGCGCGGCACATGACGCTCTAGGCCGCGCCTCCTCAGCCGAACATCGCCGCCCAGCGCTCGACGAGGCCCTGTTGCAGCCTGCGCGCGCGGCCGAGGTAGCTGCGCCCGCCCGGCGGCCGCTCCATCTGGTCGCGGGTCAGTGACGCGCGGCGCTCGAGGTCGGCGCAGAAGATCGAGAACGCCAGCACCCGGCCCGAAGGCGGCTCGACGTAGCCCGCAAGCGTCGAGACGAAGTTCAGCGTCCCGGTCTTGGCCACAACGTCCAGCGGATGGTTCGGCACCGGAACGCCGTTGCCGTCGAGCATGGGGATGTCCTTCATCAACCCGCGCAGCATCCCGTTCGGGCCGGCCGTCACGAGGGCGCGGGTCATGTCGTTGGGCCTGATCCGGCTGTCGGCGCCGAGGCCGGAATGGTCGATAAAGGTGACGTTCCGCGCCCCGAGGCGGTCGTGCATCCATGCGCTCATCTCTGCGCCGCTTTCCTGCAGCGTGGCGGGCCGCACCCCGCCCGCCTGCGTCGCCATCAGGCCCACGATCTCGGCGGTGAGGTTGGTGGACCAGCGCATCATGCTGCGCAGGATGTCCTCGAGCGCTTCGCTGACATGCTCCACCAGAACGCCCGCGCCCTCCGGCGCGGCGTCGGACATGACCGGAGCGCCCAGCGCGATGCCGCGCTCTCGCGCCACCATCTGGAACACCTCGGCGGCGTAGGCCGAGGGCCGCCGCACCGGCAGCCAGCGCCCGCCATTGTCGCCGAGCGCGCCGCGCGCCACCGTCCATTCGTCGCGCGCCGCGCCGCGCTCGAAGGTATAGACGGGATAATCGCGGTCCTCGATGGTCATGCGCGACACGGTCACCGAGGGGGACACGCCCGTGCCCCGCGCGTCCATCCGCACCCGGTAGTCACCCTCCGCGCGCTCCCACTCGAAGAACACGCGGTTGAAGTTGAGGTTCAGCGCCGAGACCGAGGGATTGTATCCCGCGTGGGGCAATTGCGAGGGATCGATCTGGTCGATGAAGGGCAGCGCGCCGGTGGCGACGCGGAACGCGCCCGTCACCTCCCTCAGGCCGATCTCGCCCAGCGCGCGCGCCATCGCGTCCAGCGCGTCGGTGTCGAGCACAGGATCGCCGCCGCCCACCAGCCACAGGTCGCCCTCGAGCCGTCCGTCCGCCAGCGTCCCGTCGGTGACGAGCGCGGTGCGGAACCGGAAGCCGGGGCCAAGCCGGTCAAGCCCGTAGGCCGTGGTCATCGCCTTGGCGACGCTGGCCGGCGGCATCGGCACGAGCGCATCGAGAACCTCGAGCATCTCGCCGGTCTGCGCGTCGGCGACCGCGCAGGCCACCCGGCCCGGCAGCCCGGCGACGGCCTCGGCCAGCGGCGGGACCGACCGGCGGAACAGGTCGTCCGAGCGCCGGAGCGGGATGATCGAGGTTTCGGGCGCGCTGGACCACGCCTTGCGCGCCGCCGTGGACAGCACGATCGCGGGTGCGCCTGACAAGAAGAATCGTCTGGAAACCATCTGCCTGCATTTCGGTCGCGTCCGCCTCACTATGCAGACGGGGCGGCGCGTCTCAACCCCTCAGGCGGGACCTTGCGCGGGACGGGAAGTCGCGTCACCAGCCGCCGCGCGCCCGGATCTCGGTCGAGGACACGTCCACCATCGGCATGTCGAGAAAGACCCATGCCGGGGCCTCGGCGCGCGCCACCAGCGGCGCGGCGGCGGCCGGCCAGCGCGCGTCGCGGAAGATCCGCGCGGCCTTGGCCGTGCGCGCCGACACGCGGCGTCCGGGACGGGCGAAGACCGCGATGGGAATGGCGCACATGATCCAGTCCCAACGCTGCCAGCGGTGGAACTGTGCAAGGTTGTCGGACCCCATGAGCCAGACGAACCGCACGCCGGGATAAAGCGCGCCGAGCCGCTCGATCGTCTCGGCGGTGTAGCGCGTCCCCAGCCTGTCCTCGACGTCGGTGACGGTGATGCGCGGGTCGCGCACCAGCGCGCGCGCGGCGTCCATGCGGCGCGCGATCGGCGCGGGACCGTTCGCCTTGAGGGGATTGCCCGGACTGACGAGCCACCACACCCGGTCGAGCCCGAGCCGCTTCAGCGCCTCGCGGCTGACATGGACATGACCCGCGTGCGGCGGGTCGAACGAGCCGCCGAACAGGCCGACGGTCTGTCCGGGAAGGGCGAGGGGCAGGTCGGAGCGCAGCAAGACGAGGGGGTTCCTTCGGATGGCGTGCGCCGGTGGCGTCGGCGCGTCTTGATGGGTCGGAGAGCCCCCGGAAGTCAACGCCGGGCCGAGACAGGCCGCGCCCGCGCATTGCCCCTGCCCCGGCGCGTCGTTATCTATCCCGCGAAACCTCGTGAGGGAACCATGGCCAGCTACCAGTACGTCTACCACATGGATGGCGTCTCAAAGACCTATCCGGGCGGCAAGAAATGCTTCGAGAACGTCCGCCTCAGCTTCCTGCCCGGCGTGAAGATCGGCGTCGTCGGCCCCAACGGCGCCGGCAAGTCGACGCTGCTGCGCATCATGGCCGGCTGGGACAAGGACTTCACGGGCGAGGCTTGGGCCGCGCAGGGCGCGCGCGTGGGCTACCTGCCGCAGGAACCCCAGCTCGACGAGGCGATCAACGTGCGCGCCAACGTCATGGAGGGCGTCGCGGCCAAGAAGGCCAAGCTCGACCGGTTCAACGAACTGGCGATGAACTACTCCGACGACACCGCCGAGGAGATGGCGCAGCTTCAGGACGAGATCGACAGCGAGAACCTGTGGGATCTCGACAGCCAGATCGACGTCGCGATGGAGGCGCTGCGCTGCCCCCCCGACGAGGCCATGCCCGAGCATCTCTCGGGCGGAGAGCGGCGCCGCGTCGCGCTGTGCAAGCTGCTGCTTGAAGCGCCCGACATGCTGCTTCTGGACGAGCCCACGAACCACCTCGACGCCGAAACCATCGCCTGGCTGCAGCAGCACCTGATCGACTACAAGGGCACCTGCCTGATCGTCACGCACGACCGCTACTTCCTCGACGACATCACCGGATGGATCCTCGAACTCGACCGCGGCCGGGGAATTCCCTACGAGGGCAACTATTCCTCGTGGCTGGAGCAGAAGGCCAAGCGGCTGGCGCAGGAGGCGCGCGAGGACAAGTCCCGCCAGAAGACACTGGAGCGCGAACTGGAATGGATCCGCGCCGGCGCCAAGGCGCGTCAGGCCAAGCAGAAGGCCCGGATCAACGCCTACGAGCAGATGGCCGGCCAGTCCGAGCGCGAGAAGGTCGGCAAGGCCCAGATCGTCATCCCCAACGGACCCCGCCTCGGCCAGAAGGTCATCGAGGTGGAGAACCTCAAGAAGGGCTACGGCGACCGCCTGCTGATCGAGAACCTGACCTTCTCGCTGCCGCCCGGCGGCATCGTGGGCGTGATCGGGCCCAACGGCGCGGGCAAGTCGACGCTGTTCAGGATGCTGACCGGACAGGAAAAGCCCGACGAGGGGACGCTCGACTACGGCGACACCGTCAAGCTGTCCTACGTCGATCAGTCGCGCGACGCGCTCGACGCCGACAAGACGGTGTGGGAGGAAATCTCGGGCGGGGCCGAGATCATCGAACTGGGCGACGCCTCGATGAACTCGCGCGCCTATTGCGGCGCGTTCAACTTCAAGGGCGGCGACCAGCAGAAGAAGGTGGGCCTGCTGTCGGGAGGCGAGCGCAACCGCGTGCACATGGCCAAGCTCCTGAAGTCGGGCGGCAACGTCCTGCTGCTCGACGAGCCGACGAACGACCTCGACGTCGAGACGCTGCGGGCGCTCGAGGACGCGCTCGAGGATTTCGCGGGCTGCGCCGTGATCATCAGCCACGACCGCTTCTTCCTCGACCGGCTCTGCACCCACATCCTCGCCTTCGAGGGCGAGGCGCATGTCGAATGGTTCGAAGGCAACTTCGAGGATTACGAGGAAGACAAGAAGCGCCGCCTCGGCCCCGACGCGCTGGAACCCAAGCGGGTGAAATACAAGAAATTCGCGAGATAGGTCTCCGCACGGGGCCGCGGGAACGCGGCTCCGTCCCAGACGTGCCGCGCCGGCCCCGCGTCGGCGCGCCATCGCACCCCAATCGGACGCCGCGACGAAGACCGTGGCGCGGCCTCTCCAGGCCGCCTCACGAAGATTGGGGCCGGACCCCGGCGAAGAATCCTTGCGATATCGACCGTTTTCCCCCATATAGCCCCTGCGACCGTTATCGCATCGACCAACTGTCTCCTCTACCAAGGCTTCAGTCTCGATTTGCTTACGACTGACGCCACACCGCCGCACTTCCGCGGGCGGGACTACGCTACAGGAGACATCACGATGGCCACTGGCACCGTGAAATGGTTCAACAGCACCAAAGGCTTCGGCTTCATTCAGCCCGAAAGCGGCGGCAAGGACGTGTTCGTCCACATCTCGGCCGTCGAGCGTTCGGGCCTGACCGGCCTCGCCGACAACCAGAAGGTCAGCTATGACCTCGAGTCCGGCCGTGACGGCCGCGAAAGCGCCGTGAACCTGCAGCCCCTCTGAGGGCGCTTCACCGACGCGACCGAAGGGGGCGTGCCCGCGAGGGCGGCGCCCCTTTTTTCTTGCGCGGCCCGCGAAGGGCTTGGCGGCATCGGCGCATGCACCCATATTGACATCGTCAATCAAGCGGAGCCCGACCGCCATGCCCGATCACCGCGTCACCTGCCTGTCCTGTGCAAGCGTGAACCGCGTGCCCTCCGACAGGCTCTCCGCCCATCCCAAATGCGGCACCTGCGGCGCGAAGCTGACCGAGGGCCGCGTCCACGACCTCGACAGCGAGACCCTGCGCCGCGCCGAGCGGAACGACACGCTTCCCCTCGTCGCCGATTTCTGGGCGCCGTGGTGCGGACCGTGCCGCATGATGGCGCCGGAATTCGAGAAGGCCGCCCGCGCGCTCGCCCCGCAGGCCCGCTTCGCCAAGCTCAACACGCAGGTCCACGGCGACGCCTCGCAGCGCTACGGCATCAGGGGAATTCCGCTTCTGATCCTGTTCCGCGATGGCCAGGAGGTCGCCCGACTCACCGGCGCGCGACCTGCCGCCGAGATCGAGGCCTTCGTCCGCAGCCACGCGCGAACGCCCGCCTGAGCGGGATCGCGCGGCCGCGAATCGACTGGGGCGCGGCGGGACCGCCATTGTCCCCGGGCCTTTCCGGCGCTTCGACACGAAGCTTCGACATGCGCGCGATGTTGCAGAACTGTCGCACGTTGCAGGAGCGTCGTTTCGAAAACCGCAGCGCGCCGCATGGGCCGGATGCAGCGCAAGTCACTCAATATGTGTGAAAACTGGCGTCGGCATCCACGACATATCGGCCAGGATCATCGAAATGCCCGCTCCGCCAGTTTCGGCGGCAATTCGCCACTGTTTCCATTCAGGACACAGAAAGCTTCCCACGCCCAAGTTTTACCGCATTCTTCATGCATCACCCCGCAAGAAGGGTCGGACCATACCGGAGGGAGGATTCGATGGCATTGGGACTGGTATTGCTGGCTGGCATGATCGCCATGCCCCTCGCGCTTGGCGCATGGGCCCTCGGGTTCGCGACCTTCGGCGAAGCCATCCTGATCTACATCGGCTCGGGATTCTCGGTGATCATCGCGGGTGTCCTGTCGGCGGCCCTCGCCCATGCCGTGTCGAGGCTTCAGCCACGCTCGCGCGCCCCGCTCAGGGTCCGGATCGACGTGACGCTGTCCGACCGCTGAGACCGACCGCCCACATCTCCTGACGCACATGCAGGCGACCGCGTCCGACCGTTCCCGTTCGGTCTTGCGGCCGGCGATACCTCACAACAACAAAGGCCCGCGCACCCTGCACGGGCCTCATCGGTTCACGACCCTGTCGTGAAAGGACATCCCCTGCAGCCAGCCGTGAACGGCGCCGCACGAGGACCCGCCCGAGGCTTCTACCTGACCGAGATCACCAGCAGGACCGGGATCGCCATTGCGCTCCAGATGCAGAAGAACATCGCCGCGCGGCCCATCCGGTTCCAGAGCGCGATGTCAGCGTCTTCCTCGGCCTCGTTGACGACGCTTCCGCTTTCGATCTGCTCCATCCGCGACATGTCTTCGGTCTCCGTGATGCTGTTCCGCGCACATCCACGCGTCTTGAGGAAGCATAGCGCCCCCGCCTGCAACGTAAAGTCGCAGATCCGGAAGATTGCGCAGAGTTGCGGATCTTCGCCTTCGCGGGCGCGCCGTCCTTGCGCCATCGCCCTTGCGCCGCCCCCTTCGGATGCGCACTGCGCCCCGGGCGCAGGCCGCAGGCCCCCGCCCGTAAACCGCTTCATCCTTGCCGAAAAACTCCCGCCGGAGGCAATCGGCGCCGAGAGGCGTCCCGCCTCGAGACGCCGCTCCATGCCCAGAAGGGCCGCGGCGGTCACGCCTCACTCGGCCGCGTCGAGATAGTCCTCCAACGGCGGGCAGGTGCACACGAGGTGGCGGTCGCCATAGGTGTTGTCGACGCGGTTGACAGGCGGCCAGTACTTGTCGACCCGGAAGGCCCCGAGAGGGAAACAGCCCTCCTCGCGGCTGTAGGCCCGCGTCCAGTCCCGCACGAGGTCTTCCATCGTGTGCGGCGCGAACCTCAGCGGGCTTTCCTCCACGGCGACCGCGCCGCTTTCGACCGCCGCGATCTCGTCGCGGATCGCCAGCATGGCGGCGATGAACCGATCGAGCTCGGACTTCGCCTCGCTCTCGGTCGGCTCGATCATCAGGGTGCCCGCGACCGGCCAGCTCATCGTCGGCGCGTGAAAGCCGTGGTCCATGAGCCGCTTCGCGATGTCGTCCACGGTCACGCCCGCCTCGGCGAAGGGGCGCGTGTCGAGGATGCATTCATGCGCCACGCGGCCGTTCCGGCCCGCGAAGAGCACGTCGTAGGCCCCCTTGAGCCGCGCCGCGACGTAGTTGGCGTTCAGGATCGCGACCCGCGTCGCCTGCGTCAGGCCCGCACCCCCCATCAGCCGCACGTAGGCGTAGGAGATCGGCAGGATCGAGGCCGAACCGTAGGGCGCCCCCGACACCGGCCCCTCGCGGCCGCCCGTCTCGGGATGCCCCGGCAGGTAGGGTGCGAGGTGCGCCTTCACGCCGATCGGCCCCATTCCCGGCCCGCCCCCGCCATGCGGGATGCAGAACGTCTTGTGGAGGTTCAGGTGGCTCACGTCCGCGCCGATCTCGCCAGGCTTCGACAGGCCGACCATCGCGTTGAGGTTCGCCCCGTCGAGATAGACCTGGCCGCCATGCGCGTGCGTGATCCGGCAGACCTCGCTCACCGTCTCCTCGAAGACGCCGTGCGTCGACGGATAGGTGATCATGCAGGCCGCGAGCCGCTCGCCCGCGGCCTCGGCCTTGGCGCGGAAATCGTCGAGGTCGATGTCGCCGTTCTCCGCCGCCTTCACCACGACGACCTCCATCCCCGCCATGTGCGCGGACGCCGGGTTGGTGCCATGCGCCGAGACCGGGATCAGGCAGACGCGCCGGTGCGCCTCGCCCCGCGCCGCATGGTAGGCCGCGATCGTCAGAAGCCCGGCGTATTCGCCCTGCGCGCCTGAATTGGGCTGCATCGACATCGCGTCGTAGCCCGTGATCTCGCACAGCCGCGCGTTCAGGTCCTCGATCATCGCGGCGTAGCCTTCGGCCTGGTCGGCGGGCGCGAAGGGATGCAGACCCGCGAATTCCGGCCACGTCACCGGCATCATCTCGACGGCCGCGTTCAGCTTCATCGTGCACGACCCCAGCGGGATCATCGCACGGTCGAGCGCAAGGTCGCGGTCCGACAGCCTGCGCATGTAGCGCATCATCTCGCTCTCGGCGCGGTTCATGTGGAAGATCGGATGCGTGAGATACGCGCTCGTCCGCATCAGCGCGTCGGGGATCGCGGGCAGCACCTGCGCTGGGGGCTTCAAGACGCCGAAGGCGCGGCACACGGCCTCGAGATGCGCCTCGGTGGTGGTCTCGTCCACCGAGATGCCGATGCGGTCGCTGCCTACGTCGCGAAGGTTGATGCCCCGCGCCACGGCGGCCGCCATGATCCGCGACTGCCGATCGCCCACATGCACGGTGATCGTGTCGAAAAAGACGCGGGCCTCGGGCGCGAACCCGCCCGCGTCGAGGGCCGCGGCGAGCCGCGCGGCCTTGCGGTGCACCCGTTCGGCGATCGCGCGCAGCCCGACGGGACCGTGAAACACCGCGTAGAAGCTCGCCATCACGGCCAGCAGCGCCTGCGCCGTGCACACGTTCGAGGTCGCCTTCTCGCGCCGGATGTGCTGCTCGCGCGTCTGCAGCGCGAGGCGATAGGCCTTTTGCCCGTGGCTGTCCACCGAGACGCCGACGATGCGGCCGGGCATCGCGCGCTTGTGCGCGTCGTGGCAGGCGATGAAGGCCGCGTGCGGACCGCCATACCCCAGCGGCACGCCGAACCTCTGCGCGGAGCCCACGGCGATATCGGCCCCCATCGCCCCCGGCTCCTTCACCAGCGTCAGCGCCAGGAGATCCGTCGCAACGATGCCGATGGCCTTGTGCGCCTGCAGCGCGGCGATGGCCTCGGACGGGTCGGACAGATGCCCGAAGGTGCCCGGATACTGGAAGATCGCGCCGAAGACCGCGGCCGGATCGAGATCCTCGGCCGCGCCCACGATCAGCTCGATGCCAAGCGGCTCGGCCCGCGTGCGCATCACCGCGATGTTCTGCGGATGGCAGTTCTCGTCGACGAAGAAGGCCCGCGCCTTGGACTTCGCCACGCGCTCGGCCATCACCATCGCCTCGGCGCAGGCCGTCGCCTCGTCAAGCAGCGACGCGTTCGCGATCTCCAGCCCGGTAAGATCGGCCACCATCGTCTGGAAGTTCAGAAGCGCCTCGAGCCGCCCCTGCGCGATCTCCGGCTGGTAGGGGGTGTAGGCGGTGTACCAGGCCGGGTTCTCCAGCACGTTGCGCTGGATCGCGGGCGGCGTATGGGTCCCGTAGTAGCCCTGCCCGATCATCTGGACCATCGGCTTGTTCCGCGCCGCGATGTCGCGCATGTGGGCCAGAAGCTCCGCCTCCGACATCGGCGCCCAGTCCAGCGCGTCGGCCTGCCGGATCGTCGACGGCACCGTCTCCTCGATCAGCTGATCGAGGCTTTCGGCGCCCACCGCCTGCAGCATCTCGGCCATCTCGGCCGGCGAAGGCCCGATATGGCGGCGGTTCGCGAAATCGGTCGGGTCGTAGTCGGTCGTCATCCAGGGCATGGTATCGCCTCTCGCAGCGGGTGCCGGAGCCTCCCGGCCCCGCCCCTTCATCTTTCCTGAAATACGCCGGGGGGTCCGGGGGGCTGGCCCCCCGGCAGACCGGCGCGCCCGGGGCGCGTCACTCCCCGATGTGGTCCTTGTACTCGTCCTCGGTCATCAGCGCGTCGAGGGCCGTCTCGTCCTCGACCCTGATCTTGAAGAACCAGGCGTCTCCCATCGGGTCCTCGTTGACGAGGCCGGGATTGGCGGCCAGCGCCTCGTTGACCTCGACGATCTCGCCCTCCAGCGGGGCGACGATGTCCGAGGCCGCCTTGACGCTCTCGATCACGACGACCTCGTCGCCCTTGGCGACCTGCGTCTCGATCTCGGGCAGTTCGACATAGACGACGTCGCCAAGCTGGGTGGCGGCGTATTCGGTGATGCCCACGACGATCAGGTCGCCCTCGGGCCGGAGCCATTCATGGTCTTCGGTGAACTTCATGTGTCGCACTCGCATTCTTCCGGTGTCAGCGTTTGTATCCTGGCGGCACGAAGGGCGTCGCCGCCTGTCGCGCGGGAAGCCGCCGTCCCCGCACCTCCCCGTGGAGGGTCACATCGGATGGCACCTCCGCGTCAAGAAGCGCGATCGCCACGGGCGCCCCGACCGAGGGACCGAACCCGCCCGACGTCACCTCGCCCACCTGCGCGCCGCCCTCGAGCGCGTCGAACAGCGGCGTGCCCGCGCGCATCGGCGCCCGCCCCTCGGGCAGAAGGCCCGCACGGCGGCGCGGCGCGCCTGTCTCGATCTGCCGCAGTATGACGTCCGCGCCGGGAAAGCCCCCCTCGCGCGCGCCGCCCCTGCGCCGCACCTTCTGGATCGCCCAGCCCAGTCCCGCCTCGACCGGCGTGATGTCGGGCCCGAGGTCCTGGCCGTAAAGCGGAAGGCCCGCCTCGAGCCGGAGCGAATCGCGCGCCCCGAGGCCGATCGGCGCGACGCGCCCGTCCGACAGAAGCGCCCGCGCGAAGGCCTCGACCATGCCCGCCGGCACCGAGATCTCGAAGCCGTCCTCGCCGGTATAGCCCGACCGTGAGACGCGAAGCACTGCGCCCTCCCACGTCAGGCGGCGCACGTCCATGAAGCGCATCGCCGCGACCTCGGGCAGCAGGCCGGCCAGAGCGGCCTCGGCCATCGGCCCCTGCAGCGCCAGAAGCGCGAGCCCCTCCAGGACCTCGACCCCCGGCGCATGCGCGCGCAGATGCGCGATGTCGGCCTCGGCGCAGGCCGCGTTCACGACAAGGTGCAGCCCGTCGTCGTGCCGCGCGATCATCAGGTCGTCCAGAAGCCCGCCCGCCGCGTTGGTGAAATACGCATAGCGCTGGCGGCCCTCCTTCAGGCCGACGACGTCCATCGGCACCAGCGCCTCCAGCGCCTCGTCCGCGCCGTGGGGCAGCATCACCTGCCCCATGTGCGAGACATCGAACAGGCCCGCCTTCTCGCGGCACCAGAGGTGCTCGGCCATGACGCCGGCGGCATAGCGCACCGGCATCTCCCAGCCCGCGAAGGGCACGAAGGTGGCGCCGTGTTCCTCGTGCAACGCACGAAGCGGCAGCGTCTTGAGGTCGTCAGTCGCGTGAGAGGTCCCGGCCATGCATCCCCGTTCCCCGGGACCCCGTCAGGGGTTGGCCCGGCATCGTCTGGGCGCTGTCCGCGCCGTTCGATGCCCCCTCTGTCCTTTCGCCTGAGATCGTTATCCCTTCGGCGGATGCGTCGGCGCGCACCTCTCTCCAGAGTCCATTACCCGCAGCGGTCCGTTGTGCCTGAGAGTTTACCGGGGCGGTTGCTCCTTCGGCCCTGGCCCTGCCGGACCAGCGTCTCCCACGTGCGGGCAGGCGTACAATAGCAAAGCCGCCTGCCCCCGCAAGAGGCCTTGAACACCCCCCGCGCATTCTTCATGGGAGGGGCATGACCGGCGATCCCTTCTTCTTCGGCTATGGCAGCCTCGTGAACCGCGACACCCACGACTTTCCCCGCGTGGCCCGCGCCGCCGTGCGCGGCTGGGGCCGGACGTGGAAGCGGACGCGGCTGAGGAAGGTCGCGTTCCTGACGGCCTTCGAGGCGCCGGGAACCCGGATCGAGGGGCTGATCGCCGCCGTCCCCGGCGCGGACTGGAGCGCGCTCGACGCACGCGAATACGCCTATGACCGCCATCCGGTCCTCGAGATCGACCACGACCACGAGCGGAGCCACGACGGACCGGCGACCGCCGCGCGGCCGCTCGACATCCAGATCTACCGCACCAGGCCCGAGCACGACACCGACGCCACCGAGGCGCATCCGATCCTTCTGAGCTATCTCGACACGGTCGTGCAGGGCTACCTGCGCGAGTTCGGCGAGGACGGCGCGCGGCGGTTCTTCGACACGACGCAGGGCTGGGAGGCGCCGGTCTTCGACGACCGGGCCGAGCCCGTCTATCCCCGCGCCACCCCCACCAGCGGCGCGGAGCGCAACTTCGTCGATGTCGAGCTGCGGCTGCGGGACGTGCGCCGAATCACCAGCCTCTGACGCGGCCGCAAGTCCTCAGAGCGAGGGTTTCCTTTGCAGGAGGCGCATCACGTCGGCCATCTCGGGCCCCCGCTCGAGACCCGTCACCGCCTTGCGCAGCGGCATGAACAGCGCCTTGCCCTTGCGCCCGGTCGCGTCCTTCACGGCGGAGGTCCATGTGCCCCAGGTCCCGGCGTCGTAGGGCGGCTCGGGCAGGAGCGCGAAGGCCTCGGCCACGAAGTCGCGGTCGTCGGGATCGACCGCCGGCTTGCCACCGTCGCGGAACAGCTCCCACCAGCCCGCAAGCTCGGCGCGCGTCATGATGTTCGCGCGCGCCACGTCCCAGAAGTCGGGTGCAAGCGCGGGCGGCACCCCAAGCGCCGCAATCTCTTCGGCCACAGCCTCGTAGGGCGTCTCGTGCAGGACGCGGGCGGTCAGCGGATAGAGGTCGTTCACGTCGAACTTCGTCGGCGCCGAGCCGAAGTGCCCGAGGTCGAATGTCTCGGCCAGCTCGTCCAGCGACCCCGCCAGCTCCACCGGCTGGGACGAGCCGATCCGCGCCATGAAGCTCAGCAGCGCCATCGGCTCCACGCCCGCCGCGCGCAGGTCGCGCAGCGACAGCGTGCCGAGGCGCTTCGACAGCGCCTCGCCCTGCGGCCCCGTCAGGAGCGAGTGGTGCGCGAAGGAGGGCGGCGTGCCGCCCAGCGCCTCGATGATCTGGATCTGCGTCGCGGTGTTGGTCACGTGATCCGAGCCGCGCACGACATGGGTGATCCCCATCTCCGTGTCGTCCACGACCGAGGCCAGCGTATAGAGCACCTGCCCGTCCGCGCGGATCAGCACCGGGTCCGATACCGACGCCGCGTCGATCGAGATCTGCCCGAGGATGCCGTCGTCCCACGCGATGCGCTCGTGGTCGAGCTTGAAGCGCCAGACACCCGGACCGCGCTCGGCCAGAAGGCGCGCGCGCTCCTCGTCCGACAGGGCCAGCGCGGCGCGGTCATAGACCGGCGGAAGCCCCATGTTGAGCTGCTTCTTGCGCTTCAGGTCCAGTTCGGTGGGCGTCTCGAAGGCTTCGTAGAAACGGCCCTTCGCCCGCAGCGTGTCGGCGGCGGCGGCATAGCGCTCGAGGCGCAGCGACTGCCGCTCCAGCCGGTCCCATGTCAGGCCGAGCCATTCCAGGTCCTCCTGGATCGCATCGGCGAATTCGGGCTTCGACCTCTCGGGATCGGTGTCGTCGAGGCGAAGGATGAAGGTCCCGCCGGCCTTACGCGCGATCAGGTGGTTGAACAGCGCCGTGCGCAGGTTGCCGACATGCAGGTAGCCCGTGGGCGAGGGCGCGAAGCGTGTGACGGTCATGGAAAAGGCTCCCGGGCTGTGCGTCGCGTCCTCTTTCACAGACGCCCGCCAAAGTCCATAAGAAGGCATGGAACGACGCAGTGATTGCACGGACTGGACGGCGCCGGGCCTCGGCGAGATCGAGGCCCTCGCCGACGGCGCACTGGCCATGCTGCCGCCACCATACCAGGCGGCGGCGCGGCAGGTCGTGATCCGCGTGGAGGACTTCGCCCCCCGGCGCATCCTGCTCGACATGGGGGTGGAGGATCCGTTCGAGCTCACGGGGCTCTATGACGGGATCCCGCTGACCGAGAAGTCCGTCATGGACCAGCCGGGCCAGCCCGACACGATCTGGCTGTTCCGCAGGCCGATGCTGGACGAATGGGCCGATCGGGGAAACGTCAGCCTCGGCGAGTTGGTGACGCATGTCCTCGTCCACGAGCTTGCGCACCATTTCGGCTGGAGCGACGACGACATCGCGCAGATAGACCCCTGGTGGGAATGAGGGCGCCGCGGGCCTGACGGCGCGCGGCGGACGCGCAAGCGCGCCGCGCCGGGGAACATCACCCCCGGCGCGGGATCGCCCGGCCCGGACGCCTTAAGCGAGCTTCGCGGTCAGCTCGACCTGGCGCTTCGCCTGGTGGCGGATCGCGGCCTCGATCTTCTCGTTGACATCGCCGGCCTGCGTGGAGACGCCGTAGGGGTTGCCGCCCGCCTCGAACAGGACCGGGTCGGTGTAACCCGGCGCGACGATGACCGCGCCCCAGTGCATCATGGTGGTATAGAGCGACACAAGCGTCGTCTCCTGTCCGCCATGAACGTTCTGCGCCGACGTCATGGCGCTGACGGTCTTGTTGGCCAGCTTGCCCTCGAACCACAGGCCGCCGAGCGTGTCGATGAAGGCGCGGAGCTGGCTCGACACGACGCCGTAGCGCGTCGGAGCCGAGAACAGGTAGCCGTCGGCCCATTCCATGTCGGCATGCGTCACCTCGGGGATGTCGGCGGTCTTGTCGGCCTGCGCCTTCCACGCATCCTGGCCTTCGACGACCTCCCTAGGCGCGGTCTCGGGCACGCGCAGAAGGCGCACCTCGGCACCGGCTTCGCGCGCGGCTTCGGCCGCGATTTCGGCCATGCGATGGTTCGTGCCGTAGGTCGAATAGTAGATGACTGCGAGTTTGACGTCGGACATTTGCAAGCTCCTGCTGCGTTCGTCTGTGTTCGTGACAGGAGGTGGCGCTTGTTGCGTTGCGTCTCAATTCCGCAACGCCGCATGGGCGCTGTGCGCGCGCTCACAGGATCAGCGGAAGGGCGCCCCGTGACACCAGACGGTGAGGGAATGACGCTCGCCGCGCGTCACCGGCGTGACGCGGTGCAGGACGAAGGAGGGGAACAGCGTCGCCGCGCCCTGCGCCCTGTCGGCCGTGACGATGCCCGCCCCCGGCATCAGGTCGAGTTCGCCCCCGTCGTAGGCGGCGGGTTCCGAAAGCTGCACCACGATGGTCAGCTTGCGCCGCTCGGCCAGCCGCCCCTCGCCGACGTCGGAATGCCAGTCGAAATGCCCCTCGCGCTCGGCGCCGTAGCGGGCGACCTGCGGGCTTTCGGCGAAATCGGTCACGTCGAAGTCGAAGACGTCGCGGTTGGCCGCCCGCACGAGGTCGATCATCCGCTCCATCACCCAGTCCGTGCCCGGCACCTCGTCGAGCCAGATCAGGTCGGCGCGGCGCAGGTTGTGGTCGCGGCCCTGCCGGACGAGGCCCGCATCGCGCGGCGCGGTTTCGGACAGGGCGTCGAGCAGGCGGGCGCAGTCGGCGCTGGAGAAGGCGTCGCTCACGGAATGAACGGCGATCATCGGCAGGTCTCCGGGAGACGCCCGGCGGGGTGCCAGGGCGCATTTCGTGCAGATGGCGAGACAGGCGCGCCGGGTCAAGTCGCCTCAGACGCGCGCGCCGCCGTCGAGCTTCCCGAGAAAGGCGTCCGCGCTCTCGAGCGTGGCCTGCCGCTTGTCGTCGGACATGCGCGCCCAGGTCCGGTACATCTGCGCCATGCGCGGGTTCTTCCCGAAGCGGTCACGATGCCGGTGCAGGAACGCCCAGTAGAGGTAGTTGTACGGACACGCCTTTTCCCCAGACTTCTCCCCAACGTCATAGCTGCATTTATTGCAGTAATCCGACATCTTGCGGATGTAGTTGCCTCCCGAGACATAGGGTTTCGACCCCACCACGCCGCCGTCGGCGAACTGGCTCATGCCGATCACGTTGGGCGCCTCGACCCATTCGTAGGCATCGGCGTAGACCGCGAGATACCATTCGTGGACGGCGTGCGGATCGATGCCCGCAAGCAGGGCGAAATTGCCCGTCACCATCAGCCGCTGGATGTGGTGGGCGTAGGCCTCGTCGCGCGTCTGCGCCACCGCCTTCGCCACGCAGCGCATGTCGGTGTCGGCGGTCCAGTAGAAGTCGGGCAGCGGCCGGTCGTGGCCCAGCTCGTTGCGCCGCGTGTAGCCGGGGCCCTCGTGGAAGTAGATGCCACGCATGAATTCGCGCCAGCCGATGATCTGGCGGATGAAGCCCTCGACCGCGTTCAGGGGCGCGTGGCCGTCCCGCCACGCGTCCTCGGCCGCCTCGCAGACCTCGCGCCAGTCCAGAAGGCCCGCGTTCAGGTACATCGACACGACGGCATGGTAGAGGAAGCGGTTGCCGTCGAGCATCGCGTCCTGAAAATCGCCGAAGCGGGGCAGCGCGTAGCGAATGAAATGCGCGAGCGCGCGCCGCGCCTCCCCCTGGTCGGTGGCGAAATGGAACGGCCGCAGGGTGCCGAAATTCCCGCCGAAGCGCGTCTCCACGAGGTCCAGGACCTCCTCCACCGTCGCGTCGGGAGTGAACTGCATCGGCCCGCCATAGGCCACCTCGTCGGGCGCGGGCTTGCGGTTGTCATGGTCGTAGTTCCACTTGCCCCCGGCGGGCTTGTCGCCCTCCATCAACAGGCCGGTGCGCCGCCGCATCTCGCGGTAGAACCACTCCATCCGAAGTTCCTTGCGGCCCTCGGCCCAACCCTCGAACTCCTCGTGGGAGCACAGGAAGCGGTCGTCGGGAAGCACATGCACCGGCACCGGGCAGTCCTGAAGCGCCGAGATCAGGCGAAACTCGCCGGGTTCCGTCGCCAGCACTTCCGACGCGCCGGTCGCATCGGCGGCGCGCAGAAGCTCGCCGGGGATCGAGCCCGCGTTTTCGGGATCGTCGAGGCGAGTGTAGCGCACCCGCCAGCCCGCCGCCTCGAGCCGCGCCGCAAACTTGCGCATCGCCGCGAAGACGAAGGCGATCTTCTTGGGATGGTGCGGCACATAGGACGCCTCGTCCGCCACCTCGGCCATGACCACGATGTCGCTGTCGCGGTCTGCCTCGCGCAGGGCCGTGATCCCGTCGCTCAACTGGTCGCCCAGAACCAGAACGAGGCGGCTCACCACGCGATCTCCTTGCCGGCGTAGTCGAAGAAGCCGCCCGATTGCTCATGCACCAGCCCTTCCATCACGTCGCAAAGGCTTGCCGCCGCCTCCCCGGGCGAGGACTTGCCGTGGCGCGGGTCGTAACCCTCGGTGAAGGGCGTGGCGACGGTGCCGGGATGAAGCGCCGCGACGATGGCCTCGCGGTGCGAGCGCTTCAGCTCGATCGCGGCGCCATGGACGATCTGGTTCAGCGCGGCCTTGGAGGCGCGGTAGGAATACCAGCCGCCGATGCGGTTGTCGCCGATCGAGGCCACGCGGGCCGTCAGCACGCCCGTGACCGAGCGGCCGGATTTGGGCAGGAGGCGCGGCAGGTGCGACAGGATCTGCGCGACGCCGATCGTGTTGACGGCGAAGACACGGGCCATCGCCTCGGGGTCGATCGCGGAAAGCTGCTTTTCCGGTGCGCCACCCTCGGGCGCGAGGATGCCGACCGAGACGAAGACCGTCTGGAACGGACCCTCGAGCGCGCCCATGACCCGCTCGACCGAGGCCGGGTCCGTCACGTCGAGACCGTCCCGGGATCGCGACAGCGTCGTCACGTTCCCGCCCCGCGCCGTCATCTCCGCGACCATCGCGCGGCCGATGCCGCCCGAGGCGCCTATCACCAATGCATCTATCATGACGGCCGAGCTAAGGCGCGCCGGCCTCTGGTCAATCCGCCGGCGCCGTCGCATCCTCGTAGCGAAGGAGAGCCGACATGCCCAAGCCGATCATCTACCACATTCCCGTCTGCCCGTTCTCGCAGCGGGTCGAGATCCTTCTGGAGCTGAAGGGTTTGCGCGACGCGGTCGAATTCCGTGTCGTCGACATCACGAAGCCCCGCGATCCGCACATCCTCGAACTGTCGCGCGGGACGACGGCGCTTCCGATCATGGACCTCGGCGGCGGGCGCGTCCTGAAGGAAAGCCTCGTGATCCTGCGCTACGTCGAGGAAGCCTTCGCCGAGCCCCGGATCGCCCGCGCCGACCCCTACGAGCGCGGCGTCGAGCGGCTGATGATCGACCGGGCGGGCGACTTCACGATGGCGGGCTACCTGATGGTGATGAACCGCGACCGCGCGAGGACGGCCGAGAAGCGGGACACGCTCCTTTCGCATTATCGCTGGCTGGACGATTTCCTGCGCCACTACAATCCCGACGGGACTTTCCTGTTCGAGGACTTCGGCCTCGCCGACCTCGTCTACACGCCGATGTTCATGCGGTTCTGGTTCCTCGAATACTACGAGGGCTTCGACCTGCCACCGGACGCGGCCTTCGACAGGGTCCGGCGCTGGCGCGACGCGTGCATGGCGCATCCCGCCGCGCAGCAGGTCAGTCACGACGAGATCGTGAAGCTTTACTACGACTACGCGGTCGGCCTCGGGAACGGCGCGCTGGCCGAGGGCCGCGCGCGGTCGAGCTTCGTGTTCGAACCGGACTGGCGCGGGCGCCCGATGCCGCCGAAGGACAAGTACGACAGGATCGCATCGGACGAGGAACTGGGCCTGCTCTGAGGCGCGTCCGCCCCCGCCGGACTGGGCGACGGGTCAGCCGGCCTGACCTTCATTTGGGCTTTTCAACCGTGCGGGGATTCGTATTCTGCGGTGCATGACCTCGCAGGCACATATCACCGCATTCGCCGTTCCGCGCGCACGGGTCGCCCTGCTTGGCCTTCTGCTCCTTAGCCGCCTCTGAGCGTGCCATCCGGCGCGACCGCTCAGAGGAGGGCCAGCGCCGAAGACACGCAACACGCTAAGGAACCAGCACCATGACCACCGCATCCGCGAACCGCGTCCTCATCTTCGACACGACGCTGCGCGACGGCGAGCAATCGCCCGGCGCCACCATGAGCCACGACGAGAAGATGGAAATCGCCACGCTTCTCGACGAAATGGGCGTGGACATCATCGAGGCGGGCTTTCCCATCGCCTCCGAAGGCGATTTCGCCGCCGTGTCCGAGATCGCCAAGCTGGCGGGGAACGCCACGATCTGCGGCCTCGCCCGCGCAAACTTCAAGGACATCGACCGCTGCTGGGAGGCCGTGAAGCACGCGCGCTCCCCGCGCATCCACACCTTCATCGGCACCTCGCCGCAGCACCGCGCCATCCCCAACCTGACCATGGACGAGATGGCCGACCGCATCCACGAGACGGTCACGCACGCCCGCAACCTCTGCGACAACGTGCAATGGTCGCCGATGGACGCGACCCGGACCGAGTGGGACTACCTCAAGCGCGTCGTGGAGATCGCGATCCGCGCGGGCGCCACGACGATCAACATCCCCGACACCGTGGGCTACACAGCGCCCGCGGAAAGCGCGGAGCTGATCCGGCGGCTGATCGCGGAATGCGAGGGCGGCGAGGACGTGGTCTTCGCCACGCATTGCCACAACGACCTTGGCATGGCGACGGCCAATGCGCTCGCGGCCGTCGCGGGCGGCGCGCGGCAGATCGAGTGCACGATCAACGGGCTCGGCGAGCGGGCGGGCAACACCGCGCTCGAGGAGGTCGTGATGGCCATGCGCGTGCGGCACGACATCATGCCGTTCGATACCGGCATCGACACGACGAAGATCATGCACATCTCGCGGCGCGTCTCGACCGTCTCGGGCTTCGGCGTGCAGCCCAATAAGGCCATCGTCGGCAAGAACGCCTTCGCCCACGAAAGCGGAATCCACCAAGACGGGATGCTGAAATCGGCCGACACCTTCGAGATCATGCGTCCCGAGGACGTGGGGCTCGCCGGGACGTCGCTGCCCCTCGGCAAGCATTCGGGGCGCGCGGCGCTCCGGGCGAAGCTGAAGGACCTCGGCTTCGACATGATCGACAACCAGCTGAACGACCTGTTCGTGCGGTTCAAGGCGCTGGCCGACCGCAAGAAGGAGGTCTTCGACGACGACCTGATCGCGCTGGTGACGGACGCCGCCGCCGCCGATCAGGACGACCACCTCGAGCTGAAGTTCCTGCGCGTCATCTGCGGAACCGAGGCGCCGCAGTCGGCCGACATAACCCTGCGCGTTGGCGAGAAGGATCTTCAGGCGACCGCGCAGGGCGACGGCCCGGTCGATGCCGCCTTCAACGCGGTAAACGCGCTCTATCCCAACGGGGCGGTCCTGCAGCTTTACCAGGTGAGCGCCGTGACCGAAGGCATGGACGCCCAGGCGACGGTCAGCGTCCGCATCGAGGAGGCGGGCCGCATCTCGACCGGGCAGTCGGCGGACACCGACACGGTCGTGGCCAGCGTCAAGGCCTACGTCAACGCCCTCAACCGGCTGATCGTGCGGCGCGAGAAGCTGGGCTCGGACACGCGGGAAGTCTCCTACAAGGATGTGGGCTGACAAGGGCGGGCTTTTCCGGGCCTCACGCCGCCCGCCGCTCCTCGAGCCAGAGCAGGCGGGCGAGCATCGGCAGAAGCATGACGCTCGCCAGAAGCACGGTGCCGATGGCCCAGGGCAAGGGGCGCATGCCCGCCTTCCGAGCCCTGGGCAGGATGAGGACGAAGGCCATGGCGGTGGCGAAGAGAAGGTCGAACCACACCTGGTTGCCCGCCCAGGTGGTGACGTGGTTGGCCCAGAACTGGGCCGGTCCCTCCACGACGAGCGTCACCGCCGTGACGAGCACGAGGAAGACCGCGGCGAGGGCCGGAACCCGCCAGAGCCCACGCCGGCCTTCTGCCCTGTCCGGTCCCGCCCCGGCGACGGCACCGAGAACCGTGACAACAGTCGCGACATAGAGAACGATCGGAAGGATCTGGAGCAGCGTCATCGGGGGTCCTCCCATTGGCGCATGGAGTAATGTAGCGGTCGCTACACTAACGAATTCATGTAGCGGTCGCTACGAAAAATCCGATGGCACGTCCCAAACCCGACCTGACCGCACTACTCGACGCCATGGCCGACCATGTCCTGACGCACGGGCTCAACACGGCGAGCCTGCGCCCCTTGGCGCGCACCGCGGGCACCTCGGACCGGATGCTGGTCTATCACTTCGGGTCGAAGGAGGGCCTCGTCGCGGCGCTTCTGCAGCATCTCGCCTCACGCATGGCGAACGGCCTGACCGCCGCGTTGCCGCCGGGCCGGGCGGAGAGTGTCGCGGGGGCGGTCGCGGAGATCGTCGCCCTGATGCGGACCGAAGCGTTCCGCCCCTATGCCCGTGTCTGGCTCGATATCGTCTCGGCCTCGGGACAGGGCGGAACGGCCCATCGCGCGGCCGGGCACGCGGTGATCGACGGCTTCCTTTCGTGGATCGCCGGGCGACTGCCCGAACGGGACGGTGGCGGGGCGGAGGACGCGCGCCTTGCGCTCACCCTGATCGAGGGCACGCTCGTCATGGACGCCGTCGGACAATCGGATACGGCCGACCGCGCCGTGGCACGCATGGCGGAGCAGGAGCGCGCGGCGCGCCCCTGACGGCGGCGCTTCGCCGAAGACGCGGCCGCTGCCCCTTTACGCGGGCGAACCGCCGCGCCTATAAGCGGACCGGTTCGCGCCCGAGTCCCGGGCGCGCACGCATTTTCGGACGACGAGACGCAAATGGCCTTCGGCAACCTCTTTTCCTCGGACATGGCGATCGACCTCGGCACGGCGAACACGCTCGTCTACGTCAAGGGGCGCGGCATCATCCTCAACGAGCCCTCGGTCGTCGCCTACCAGGTCAAGGACGGCGTCAAGAAGGCGCTTGCCTTCGGCGAGGACGCGAAGCTGATGCTCGGCCGGACGCCCGGCTCGATCCAGGCGATCCGTCCCATGCGCGACGGCGTCATCGCCGACTTCGACGTCGCCGAGGAGATGATCAAGCACTTCATCCGCAAGGTCCACAAGCGCACGACCTTCACCAAGCCCAAGATCATCGTCTGCGTCCCGCACGGCGCGACCCCGGTCGAGAAACGCGCGATCCGCCAGTCCGTCCTGTCGGCGGGTGCCCGCAAGGCGGGCCTGATCGCCGAGCCGATCGCGGCCGCCATCGGCGCGGGAATGCCGATCACCGATCCCACGGGCTCGATGGTCGTCGACATCGGCGGCGGGACCACCGAGGTCGCCGTCCTGAGCCTCGCCGACATCGTCTACGCCCGTTCGGTCCGGGTCGGCGGCGACCGGATGGACGAGGCGATCATCTCCTACCTGCGGCGCCAGCATAACCTGCTGATCGGGGAATCGACCGCCGAGCGGATCAAGACGTCCATCGGCACGGCACGGATGCCCGACGACGGGCGCGGCGCGTCGATGCGCATCCGCGGGCGCGACCTTCTGAACGGCGTTCCAAAGGAGACCGAGATTTCTCAGGCGCAGGTCGCCGAGGCGCTGGCCGAGCCGGTGCAGACGATCTGCGAGGCCGTGATGGGCGCGCTCGAGGCGACACCGCCCGACCTTGCGGCGGACATCGTCGACCGGGGCGTCATGCTGACCGGCGGCGGCGCGCTTCTGGGGGAACTGGACCTCGCCTTGCGCGAGCAGACCGGCCTTGCCATCTCGGTCGCGGACGAAAGCCTGAACTGCGTGGCGCTCGGGACCGGCAAGGCGCTGGAGTACGAGAACCTCCTGCGCCACGCGATCGACTACGACAGCTGAGCCTTCGCAACGGGGCGCGCGGATCGTGCCCGAGCAAGGAGCGCCATGGCACGGGACAGTTACGACAGCGTCTATGCCCGCCCGGTCCGGCGTCTGCTGGCCACGGTCGTCGTCTTGTGCCTCGTCGCGCTGGTGGTGGTCTGGCGCATCGACAACCCGCGCGTAGAACGGATGCGCGCGGCCATCGTCGACCGGGTCGTGCCCAACGTCGAGTGGGCGATGGCGCCCGTCACCGGCATCGCCCGCATCTTCGAGGACTTCCAGAGCTACGCGCGCCTCTTCGAGCAGAACCAGGAGCTGCGCCGCGAATTGCAGCAGATGCGCGCATGGCGCGAGGCCGCCCTGCAGCTCGAACAGGAAAACGCGCGCCTCCTCGACCTGAACCGGGTGCAGCTCAACCCCGAGCTCACCTTCGTCACTGGCCTCGTGCTTGCGGATTCGGGCTCGCCGTTCCGGCGCTCGGTCCTGATCAACGTGGGCGCGCGGGACGGCATCCTCGATGGCTGGGCGACGATGGACGGTCTTGGCGTCGTGGGCCGCGTGTCGGGGGTCGGCGACCGCACCAGCCGGGTGCTTCTGCTGACCGACGTCAACAGCCGCATCCCGGTGACGATCCAGCCATCGGGGCAGCAGGCGCTCCTGATGGGCGACAACTCGCAGACGCCGGTCCTCGAGTTTCTCGACGCGCCCGAGGACGTCAGCGCGGGCGACCGCATCGTGACATCGGGTGACGGCGGGCTGTTTCCGCCGGGGCTCCTCGTGGGGCAGGTGATCGAGACGACGGACGGGCTGTTGCGCGCGCGCCTCGCCGCGGACCTCGTCCGGCTCCGGTTCCTGCGGGTGATGCGGAGCCATCCGGGCAGCTCCCTCGACGATCCCGGCAGCCTGATCGGGCCGCCATGGCCGCTGCCCGAGGCAGGGGCCGAGACGGAGGACGCCGGGCCGGCGCCCGATCTGGAGGAAGCGCGCCTCGGACAGGAGGCGGCCAGCCAATGAGCCCGGCCACCTCGTCCCGGCACGTCTGGACCTACCGCATCGTGTTCCTCGCGCTTTGCGCCGTATTGATCACGATGCGGCTCCTGCCGCTCGGCCTTGGGGAAACCGGGCTTCCGGGGCCGGACCTGCTGCTTGCGCTGACCTTCGCATGGCTGCTGCGCCAGCCCGCCGTCGTGCCGCTGGTGTCCATCGTCGCGGTGTTCCTTCTGGCGGACTTCCTGTTCCAGCGCCCGCCCGGCCTGTGGACCGCGCTGGCCGTCCTCGCCTCGGAAAGCCTCCGGCGGCGGCGGCTGCAGATGACCGAGTTTCCCTTCCTCGTGGAATGGGGCGCCATCGCGGGTGCGGTTGCGGGCATGGTTCTGGCCGAGCGCGTGATCCTCTGGGTCCTGTTCATCGATCCGCCCTCGCTGGGGCTCAGCCTGACGCACGGAATTGTCACCGTCGCGATCTACCCTGTGGTCGTCGCGGTCTCGAAATTCGTCTTCGGACTGCGTAAGCTCGGCCCGGCGGAGCTGGAACCGCTGTGAGCCCCCATCCCTCCTCTCGCCGAGGCGACACCCGTTGAAACGCAACCAGAGAGACATCGAGGAAAGCACCCGAATCGTCGGCCGGCGCGCGGTCGTCATGGGTGGCGTCTTCGTCGCGACCGCGGGCGTCCTTGCCGCGCGGATGCGCTATCTCCAGATCGACCGCGCCGCCGATTTCCGCCTGCTGGCCGAAGAGAACCGTATCAACATCCGCCTCCTGCCGCCCGCGCGCGGCCTGATCTTCGACCGCAACGGCGTGCTTCTGGCAGGCAACGAGCAGAACTACCGGATCACGCTGGTGCGCGAGGATGCCGGCGACGTCGATGCCGTCCTCGAGGAGCTGGGGCGGATCGTGAACCTCGATCTCGTCGCGCTGGAGCGCGCGCGCGAGGAAATCAGCCGCCGCCCGCCCTTCGTGCCGGTGACGCTGGCCGACCGGCTGAGCTGGCAGGAGCTGTCCTCCGTCGCCGTGAACGCGCCGGCCCTTCCCGGCGTGAACCCCGAGGTCGGCCTCAGCCGCGTCTACCCGTTCGGCCCGGACTTCGCCCATGTCGTGGGATATGTCGGCCCCGTGTCGGACTACTACATCGAGCAGACGGGCGACAGCGACCCCGTTCTGCAGATCCCCGACTTCCAGGTCGGACGCTACAACGTCGAGGCGCGGATGGAGGCGGACCTCCGCGGGCGCGCCGGCACCAAGCAGATCGAGGTGAACGCCGCAGGCCGCGAGATGCGCGAGCTGGAACGCGACCCCGCCATGGCGGGCGCAGACGTGCAGCTGACGATCGACGCGGGCCTCCAGAACTACGTCGACGCGCGGCTTGCCGGCGAAAGCGCGGGCGCGGTCGTGATGGAGTGCCAGACCGGCGAGATCCTCGCCCTGGCCTCGGCGCCGACCTTCGACCCCAACCACTTCGTGCGCGGCATCAGCCAGGTGCAGTGGCGCGCGCTGAACGAGGACCGCTACCGGCCGCTGGCCAACAAGGCGACGCAGGGCCTTTATCCGCCGGGATCGACCTACAAGATGATCGTGGCTCTTGCGGGCCTGGAGGCCGGCGTGATCGAGCCCGGCGAACTGGTCAATTGCCCCGGCCATGTCGAGCTCGGCAACCGGCGTTTCCATTGCTGGCGGCGCGCGGGGCACGGCCGGGTCGACCTCGTCGAGGCCATTTCGCAAAGCTGCGACGTCTATTTCTACGAGCTTGCCCAGCGCGTCGGGATCGAGGCGATCTCGGAGATGGCGGTGCGGCTCGGGTGCGGGACGCGGCACGACCTGCCGCTGTCGGGCATCGCCGAAGGGCTTGCGCCCACGATGCAGTGGAAGCGGCAGAACCGGGGCGCGGAGTGGGTGGTGGGCGACACGCTGAACGCCTCCATCGGGCAGGGCTTCGTCCTGGCCTCGCCGCTCCAGCTTGCCGTCATGACCGCGCGGCTGGCCAGTGGCCGGGCGGTCGCGCCGCGCCTCGTGCGGTCCATCGACGGCGTGCGGCAGGGCGGCGGCGACGCCCCCGACCTCGGCATCGCGCCTGAGCACATCGCCCTCGTGCATCGCGGAATGGAGCAGGTGAACAACGACCGGCGCGGCACGGCCTATTCCAGCCGGGTGGCCGACGCGGCCTTCGGCGTCGCGGGCAAGACCGGCACCAGCCAGGTGCGCAACATCACCGCCGCCGAGCGCGCCGCCGGCGTGATCTCGAACGAGGACCTGCCGTGGGAGCGGCGCGACCACGCGCTCTATGTCGGCTACGCGCCCTACGACGCGCCGCGCTACGCGGTCTCGGTCGTGGTCGAACATGGCGGCGGCGGATCCGCGGTCGCCGCCCCGATCGCGCGCGACATCCTGCTGCGCGCCCAGGTCGGCGACGTGCCCCCGCCAGAGCTCTACCCGGTGAGCCAGCGCCGCGACATCGAGGAGATGCACCGCCGGATGCCGCTTCTGGCCGAGCCGCCGCGCCCCTCGGGCCGCGCGGCCGCGCGCGATGACGGGCGCGACCGCACATGAGCTTTCTGGAGTATTACGCGAAGTCCTCGCCCACGGGCTGGCGCAAGATCCTGCACCTGAACTGGGCGCTGGTGCTGCTGCTGACCTCGGTGGCCTGCGTCGGCTTCCTGATGCTCTATTCCGTGGCGGGCGGGTCCATCCGCCCGTGGGTCGAGCCGCAGGTGCAGCGCTTCGCCGTCGGCCTGGTGCTGATGGTGATCGTCGCGATGGTGCCGATCTGGTTCTGGCGCAACATGTCGGGCATCGCCTTCGGCATGTCGATCATGCTGCTGCTCTACGTCGAGTTCTTCGGCACGGTCGGCATGGGCGCGCAGCGGTGGATCGACCTCGGCTTCATGCGGCTTCAGCCCTCGGAGCTGACCAAGATCACGCTCGTGATGATGCTGGCGGCCTATTACGACTGGCTCGACCTCGGCAAGGTCTCGCGGCCCGTCTACGTCCTGATCCCGCTCGCGGTCATCGCGGTGCCGACCTTCCTCACGCTGCGCCAGCCGGACCTCGGCACCGCGCTTCTGCTGCTGATGGGGGGCGGCGCAGTGATGTTCCTCGCCGGCGTGCACTGGGCCTATTTCGCGGGTGTGATCGCCGCCGGAGCGGGCGCGGTCAGCGCGGTCTTCGCCTCGCGCGGGACAGGCTGGCAGCTTCTGCAGGATTACCAGTACAGGCGCATCGACACCTTCCTCGACCCCTCGCAGGACCCCCTCGGCGCGGGCTACCACATCACCCAGAGCCAGATCGCGCTTGGATCCGGCGGCTGGACCGGGCGCGGCTTCATGGAAGGAACCCAGTCGCGGTTGAACTTCCTGCCCGAGAAGCACACCGACTTCATCTTCACGACGCTGGCCGAGGAATTCGGCTTCGTCGGGGCGGCCTCGCTTCTGGTGCTCTACACGCTGATCCTCGCCTTCTGCATCCATACCGCGATGGCCGCGCGGGACCGTTTCGCCTCGCTTCTGGTGATGGGCGTCGCGGTGGCCTTCTTCCTCTACTTTGCGGTGAACATGGCGATGGTCATGGGCCTTGCGCCCGTGGTCGGCGTGCCACTGCCACTGGTCAGCTACGGCGGTTCGGCCATGCTGGTCCTGATGGTCGCCTTCGGCCTCGTGCAGTCGGCGCATGTCCACCGGCCGCGCTAGGCGCCGGCTGGACGCCGCCTGCCCGTGCTGCTAGCCGGAAGGCACGCCAGCCAGCCGAAGGACCCGCCATGACCCGCGACGCGCCCGTCATCCTTTTCGCCGCAAAATCCGAGCGGTGGACGCAATACGAGACCCCCCTGCGCGAGGCGCTGTCCGAGGTCGGGCTGGACGACGCGACCCTCACCACCGAAGCTCCGGCGGAGGAGGTCGACTACGTCGTCTATGCGCCCAACAGCGGGCTGTCGGACTTCACGCCCTTCACGCGGCTGAAGGCGGTGCTGAACCTCTGGGCGGGGGTCGAGGACGTCACCGGCAACACCACGCTCAAGGTGCCGCTCGCGCGGATGGTCGACCACGGGCTGACCGAGGGGATGGTGGAATGGGTCACGGGCCACGTCCTGCGCCACCACCTCGGGATCGACACCCATATCCACGGGCAGGACGGGGTCTGGCGCAACGGCAGCGCCCCGCCCCTCGCGCGGGATCGCACCGTGGCGATGCTGGGGCTCGGCGTGCTCGGGACGGCCTGCGCCCGGACGCTGGCCGGCCTCAACTTCCGCGTCCTCGGCTGGTCGCGCACGCGCAAGGAGATCGACGGCGTGGAGACGGCGCACGGGGACGAGGGGCTGGACGCCGTGCTGTCCCGCGCCGAGATCGTCGTGCTCCTGCTTCCCGACACGCCCGCGACCGGGAACGTTCTGAACGCGAGGACGCTCGCGCTTCTGCCGCGGGGGGCCGTCGTGATCAATCCGGGCCGCGGGCCACTGATCGACGACGACGCGCTTCTGGCGGCGCTCGGGACGGGTCAGGTCGCGCACGCCACGCTCGACGTCTTCCGCACCGAGCCGCTGCCGCCTGGCCATCCCTACTGGGCGCATCCGAACGTGACGGTGACGCCGCATATCGCGTCCGAGACGCGGCCGAAATCGGCGGCGCGCGTCATCGCCGAGAACATCCGCCGCGGCGAGGCGGGCGAGCCGTTCCTGCACCTGGTGGACCGCGACGCGGGCTACTGACGCGCCTCAGCGCAGGCGCGGCGGGCGGTCGGGGTCGCTGCCCGGCGCGCGGCGCTCGCCGGGCGCGCCGGGTTCGGGCAGGTCGAACCTGAGGCCCGCGCGCACGAGGCGCATGACGACGGGATCCGTGCCGCGGAAGAAGCCCACGTCGAGCGTGCCCGCCTCCAGCCCGGAAAAGCTCAGCGCCTCGCCGACCAGCCGCGCAAGCGACGGCTCCGCCCCCGGCATGGCCTCGACGAAGGCCAGAAGATGCCCGCGCCGGCCGCCCGAGTAGGTGACGCCTACGAGGAAGGCCTTCGCGGCAAGACCGACCGCCGAGGCGAGGCGCGCGTCGAGCGCGGTCAACAGACGCTCGGGCAATCCTTTGGGCGGCGCTATTTCCTCGGGCGCCTCCTCGACCTCGTCGGGGCGGCGTTCGAGCATTCCGGCAAGCCAGCCGATCGCCTCGGCGTCGAGCAGCATTTCCGAGCCGGCGCCGAGATTGACGGCCATCCCCAGCCCCTGCCCCGCCAGCATCCCGGCCAGCGCGCGCCCCGAGAGAGAGGCATAGGGCGCCGCCCCGCCGGCGAAGGCCGAAAGGCGTTCCTCGCGGTCGAAGACGCAGACGAACGCGCCCCCCTCGACCGGAAAGACGCGGGGGCGGACGCGCTCGCCTTCCGCCTCCGCCTCCAGAAGCAGGAACAGTTCGCTTCCGGCCAGCCGGTCATACCATTGCAGACGCGCGACGCCGTCCTCGTCGCCAGCTGCCAGCATCGCGGCGTGGGCCGCGTCGAGCGGGGTTTGCGCGTCGGTCGTCGTCATCGGCCAAGGGCCTCCTTCACACGGGTCCTGAGCACGGGGAGAAGCTCCGCCTCGAACCAGGGGTTGCGCTTCAGCCATGCGGTATTGCGCCACGACGGATGAGGCAACGGGAAGACGGCGGGCGCATGGTCGCGCCATGCCGCGACACGGGCGGTGACAGGCATCCGCCCGCCAAGATGCCAGCCCTGCGCATAGGCGCCGATCAGCAGCGTCAGCTCGACCTGCCCCAGGTGCTCCATCGCGCGGGCGCGCCACGTCTCGGCGCAGACCTTTGGCGGGGGCAGGTCGCTTCCGTTTGCGTCGTAGCCCGGAAAGCAGAAGGCCATCGGCACGATGGCCACGCGC
This sequence comes from Roseicyclus salinarum, assembly GCF_029624655.1. Taxonomy (GTDB): domain Bacteria; phylum Pseudomonadota; class Alphaproteobacteria; order Rhodobacterales; family Rhodobacteraceae; genus Roseibacterium; species Roseibacterium salinarum. Next base: position 122,129 of record NZ_JARRSA010000006.1, on the reverse strand, counting down.
GAACGATCGTAGAACGTGTCCTCGTCGACGCCCATCCACTGCCTCAGCCGCTTGCCCGACTGGTCCCAGAACGGCGTGTTGGCCTGGTGCACCCGCAGTCCCGGCGCCTGGCTCGCGATCAGGATGCGCGCGCCGGGACGGAACCAGACGACGGGATTGGGACTGTGCCGCGTCGCCGTGGCGGCGAAACGGTCGGCACACAGACGGCAGCCGGAGATCTCGGAGCGAAGCGCGCTTTGCATCATGGGAGGCAAGCTAGGTGCGGCGGCCGCGGGTGTCAGCCCCGGCCCGGCAGATTCGCGATGGACATCCATTTTATATTTCTATAATCATAGAATCATGAAAACGTCAGCTCTGCCCCTTCCCGAACTCACTTGGGCCGCCACCGCCTTCGCCGCCCTCGGATCGGAGGCCCGCCTCGCGATCCTGCGGCGTCTCGTGCGCGCCGGGCCCGAGGGCCTTCCCATCGGCGCGCTCGGCGGGGATGTCGGCGTGACCGGCAGCGTCCTGACGCATCACCTCAAGCAGCTCGCCTCGGCCGGTCTGGTGATCCAGCGGCGCGAGGGGCGGCGCATCCTGACCTCCATCGCCATCGGCGAAGTCGAGGGATTGTCGAAATTCCTGATTTCCGAATGCTGCGCCGACCGTGGCGGGCATCTTGTTGCGGACGGACACCATGACTGACCTCTCCACGACCCTGCGCCCCTTCGGCTCGGCCTGGGCGCGCATCGACAAGGTCGCGCTGACCGGCGCGCTGATCGTGCTGACGCTCGCCCTGTTCGATGCGCCGGAGGTCGTCCCGACCATCGGGGAGACGCTGGAAAGCTTCGCGGGCACCCTGCCCTACATCCTGTTCGCCGTCGCGGCGATCGCGGTCATGAAGGCCAGCGGTTCCGAGCGGCTGCTCGACGGAGCGTTCACCGGACGGGAGACGCGGATGATCGTCGTCGGCGCGCTGGTCGGCGGCCTCTCGCCGTTCTGTTCGTGCCAGGTGATCCCCTTCGTCGCGGCGCTTCTGGCCGCGGGCGCGCCCCTCTCGGCGGTCATGGCCTTCTGGCTCGCATCGCCGCTCATGGACCCTGCCATGTTCGCGATCACCGCGGGCGGCCTCGGCCTGGACTTCGCGCTCGCCAAGGCGGTCGCCGCGGTCGGGTTGGGCCTTGCGGGCGGACTGACGGTCAAGCTGATGGCGGCCACGCCGGTTTTCGCGGACCCGCTCAGAAGCCAACCCGCAGTCGGCGGCTGCTGCAAGGCGCGGAAGCTGACGCTGAACTGGCGCTTCTGGCAGGAGGGCGAACGGTTGCGCATCTTCCGCGACAGCGGCTGGGCCAACCTCGTCTTCCTCGGCAAGTGGCTGATGCTCGCCTATCTCCTGCAGGCGCTGCTGATCCGATACGTCCCCGCCGAGCTCATCGCGGGCGTCATCGGCGGGGACGGCTTCGGGCCGATCGCGCTGGCGGCGCTGGTGGGCGCGCCCGCCTACCTCAACGGCTACGCCGCCGTGCCGCTTCTGGAGGGACTGCTTGCGCAGGGCATGAACCCCGGCGCGGCCATGGCCTTCGTCATAGCGGGCGGCGTCAGCTGCATCCCGGCGGCCGTTGCGGTCTGGGCGCTGGTGAAACCGCGCGTCTTCGCGGCCTATATCGGCTTCGCCTTCGCCGGGGCCCTCGCAGCGGGCACGATCTGGTCCTACATGGCATGACATGGCCCATGGACATCATCATGTGGACGCATCCGCCGGCGACAGGCGCGTCGGCCTCGCCATCGCGGTCAACCTCGGACTGACAGCGGCGCAGGTTATCGGCGGCATCTTCGCGGGGTCGCTCGCGCTGATCGCCGACGCGCTGCACAACTTCTCGGACGCCATCGCCCTGATCATCGCCTTCGGCGCGCGCCGCATCGCGCGCAGGCCCGCGGATGCCGGCATGACCTTCGGCTACGCGCGCGCCGAGGTCGTCGCGGCGCTGGTGAACTACACCACGCTCGCGGTCCTCGGGCTGTACCTCGTCTACGAGGCGGTGCTGCGCGTCCTCGACCCGAGCCCCGTCGAGGGCTGGCTGATCGTGATCATCGCGGGCGTGGCGCTTGTCGTGGACCTCGCCACCGCCGCGCTGACCTACGCGATGTCCAGGACGAGCGTGAACATCCGCGCCGCCTTCCTCCACAACCTCGCCGACGCGATGGGGTCGCTGGCGGTGATCGTGGCCGGTTCGCTGATCCTGCTGTTCGGCTGGACCTTCGTCGATCCGCTCGTGACGCTGCTGATCGCGGGCTACATCCTGTTGCAGGTGGGCCTCGAGACGCCGAAGGTCATCCGCATCCTCATGCTGGCAAGCCCCCAGGACGCGGACACCGAGGCGGTGCGGCGGGACCTTGCCGCGCTCGACGGGGTGGCGGACGTGCACAATCTGCGCCTCTGGCTGGTCGCCGAGGACCAGGTCGCGCTCGACGCCCATCTCGCGATCGAACCAGACCGCTGGGGCGACGCGGACAAGGTGAAGGCCGACGCGAAGCGCAGCCTCGCGCAACGGCACGGCATCCGCTCCACGACGCTGGAGATCGAATGCGCCCGCCACGTCTGCCATGCGCCCGACGCCTACGGCTACGACTGACGCGCGGCCGGGCGCCTCGGGCCGGCCGGCTTCCGCCCGTCGGCACGCCCCGGCCGGCGCCCCGCCGCCCGCTTGCGTCAAATGAGCGAAAAAAAGCGTATCGCTCGGAGGCCAGAAACCATAAAACGGTCCCAAAGCACATCTAGTGTGGCCCGCGTCAGCCCGGCGCGAGATCGGGCGTCCGGCAGGTCAGGCACCAAGGGCCGTGCAACGAAGGGCAGACAGCGGGAATGCTGGAATTCGCCGATGTATCGAAGTCGTTCTGGACCGGAGAGCGCCGCAAGGTCATCCTCGACCGGGCGTCCTTCAAGGTCGATCTGGGCTATTCGCTGGGCATCCTCGCGCCGAACGGAACGGGCAAGACCACGCTCATAAAGATGATGGCGGGATTGGAGAAACCCGACGAGGGGCATATCTACCGGAACTGCCGGATCTCGTTCCCGCTGGGGTTCATGGGCGGAGTGATCGGCAAGCTCACCGGCACCGAGAACGCGCGCTACATCGCCCGTCTCTACGGGCTCGATCCCGACTACGTGGAGGCCTTCAGCCGCTGGGTCTGCGGCATCGAGGAATATTTCGACATGCCGCTCGGGACCTACTCGGCCGGCATGAGGGCGCGGTTCAACTTCTCGCTCCTGCTGGCGCTGGAATTCGACATCTACCTCATCGACGAGGGGATGCCCGCATCGACGGATGCCGAGTTCAACCGCCGCGCAGGCGGCATCCTGGCCGACCGGCTGAGGGATGCCACCGTCGTCATCGTCTCGCACCAGATGCAGACGCTGGAGAAATTCGCCCGGCGCGCGGCCGTTCTGCGCGACGGACAACTTTACGAATTCGATACGCTCGAAGAGGCAAGGCAGCTCTATGACTACGAAACCCAGGGCTAGGAAATTCCGCATCCGCCGTCCGGGCGCCACGCCCCCCGCCGCCGTCGCGCCGGCCGCGCGGCCGCGCGCGGACGTGACCGGCACGCCCCAGCCCTCGGCCCCGCGCACGGAACCCACCGAAGACGGCTTCGGGCTCGGGCCGTTTCCGGGCTCGGCCGCGCATGACAGGATGGGAGAGGAAAGGGCCGCCGACGGCGCGTCCGCGCAGGACGCCCACCACGACGCCCATCACGACGCAGAGCCCCCGCGCGCTGTGCCCGCCGCCGCGCCCACGGCCGATCAGGACATCGCCGCGGTCAGGTCCGAAGGCCTGACCGGACGGCAGCTGCGCATGGCCCGCCGCATCGCCCAGAAGCACGGGCTTTCGCCGGACTCCGATTTCGACGCCGTGCGGCTTTTGCGCAAGCGGGGCATCGACCCCTTCGCGCGCGGCGGCAAGCTGGAACTGGTGGTCCACGAAGGCCAGAGGCAGGACCCCGCACGGCCCGCCACCGACACCGCCGTCGCCGCGGTCCCGGACCGCGACGCGGGCAACCAACTGCCGGCCGCCCCGCGCCCGAGCCAGCCTGCCGTGCCGCACCCCGCGCCGTCCCAGCCCGCCATCGCCGATGATCGTGCGGCCCAGATCCAGCAGGTCCAGCGCGACATCGCGCGCCGCCGCCGCAAGAAGCTGGTCCTTCTGGGGACGCGCCTTGCGTTCTTCGTGCTGCTTCCGACGCTTCTGGTGGCCTACTACTACTTCCGGGTGGCGACGCCGATGTATGCCACCAACACCGAGTTCGTGATCCAGAAGGCCGAAAGCGGCGCAGGCGCAGGCGGGGGGCTCGGCGGACTGCTGGGCAGCGGCGGCTTCGCCACCGTGCAGGAAAGCATCACCGTGCAGGCCTTCCTCGAAAGCCGCGAGGCGATGCTGCGGCTCGACGAGGAGCTCGGGTTTCGCGGGCATTTCTCGGGCGACGATATCGACCCCCTGACCCGGCTCGCGCCCGATGCCACGGTCGAGGCGATGTACGACACCTACCGCCGCCACCTCCAGATCGGCTACGACCCCACCGAGGGCCTGATCCGGATGGAGGTCGCCGCCGCCGACCCACAGGTCAGCCAGGCCTTCTCGGAGGCGCTGATCCGCTACGCCGAGGAGCGCGTGGACCAGATGAGCCAGCGTCTTCGCGGCGACCAGATGGCCGGCGCGCGGGAAAGCTTCGAAGAGGCCGAGAGCCGCGTTCTGGAGGCGCAGAACCGCGTCCTGAACCTGCAGGAGCAGCGCGGCGTGCTGTCGACCGAGGCCGAGGTCTCGACCGTGTTCGGCCAGATCCAGAACTTCGAGACGCAGCTTCAGGAAGAGCGCCTTCGCCTCGACGAGCTGCTGGCGGTGTCGCGGCCCAACGAGACCCGCGTCGCCGTCGCCGAACGCAACATCGCCCGCCTCGAGAACCTGATCGAGGAGCTGCGCGCCGGCCTAACCGAGGCGGGAAGCGGCGAAGTCTCGATGGCGCGCATCCAGTCGGAGCTGATCATCGCGCAGGCCGACCTCGAGACGCGGCAGATGATGCTGTCGCAGGCGCTCCAGCAGATGGAGATGGCCCGGATGGAGGCCAACCGCCAGACGCTCTACCTGTCGATCGGCGTCTTCCCGATCGCGCCCGACGCCGCCGCCTACCCGAGGGCGTTCGAGAACACGCTGCTCGCGCTTCTGGTCTTCTCGGGGATTTACCTTCTGATCTCGATGACGGTATCGATCCTGCGCGAACAGGTCAGTTCCTGACGCGGACCCCGGCGAAAGGACGTCCCATGCGAGAGGTGGAAATCGGCACCGGCCTGCCCGGCGCGGTCACGGTCGGAAACGACAGGCCGCTGACCGTGATCGCCGGCCCCTGCCAGCTCGAGGGCCTCGACCATGCGCTGATGATCGCGGACCGCATGGCCGAAGCCTGCGCAAAGGCGGGCGCCGCCTACGTCTTCAAGGCCAGCTACGACAAGGCCAACCGAACCAGCCTGTCGGGCCGGCGCGGCCTCGGCATGGAGGCGGGCCTCGGAATCCTGTCGGAGGTGCGCGCCCGCGTCGGCTGCCCCGTACTGACGGACGTTCACGCGCCCGAGCATTGCGCGCCCGCGGCGCAGGCCTGCGACATCCTTCAGATCCCGGCCTTCCTGTGCCGTCAGACCGACCTTCTGATCGCCGCCGGCGAAACGGGCGCGGCGGTCAACGTCAAGAAGGGCCAGTTCCTGGCGCCGTGGGACATGGCCAACGTCGCGGCAAAGGTCGCTTCGACCGGGAACGAGCGCATCCTGCTGACCGAGCGCGGCGTCTCCTTCGGCTACAACACGCTCGTGACGGACATGCGCGCGCTTCCCGAGATGATGAAGACGGGCTACCCGGTCGTGATGGACGCGACGCACGCCGTCCAGCAGCCGGGCGGCCAGGGCGGCTCGTCCGGCGGGCAGCGCGAATTCGCCCCCGTGATGGCACGGGCCGCCGTCTCGCTCGGGATCGCGGCCATGTTCATCGAGACGCACGAGGCGCCCGACACCGCCCCTTCCGACGGCCCGAACATGATCCCGCTCGACCAGATGCCGCAGTTGATCCGCGGCCTGATGGACTTCGACGCGCTCGCCAAGGCGAACCCGATCCGCCTTTAGGCGACCGCGCACACCGGAGCCGGCGGCTTGCGGGACGCGGCAGACAGGGTTACGCGCAGATCGCGGAGCGACAGCGCACAAAAGTCGCCGCCGGGTCTTGATCCCCCGCGGCCGATTGAGTAGCTAGCTCGACACAGTTGGGGTGTAGCCAAGCGGTAAGGCAGCGGTTTTTGGTACCGTGTACCGTAGGTTCGAATCCTACCACCCCAGCCATGCCTTCCGCGCAAAGCATTGATTATTCGTGAGAATACGGCGAGTCGCCTTGGGCCAACCCACATTCCCACCCACATCAGGCCTCCGATGCGACCTTCTGCCCTTGCTTCCCTGGCTCGAAACTTCGGGCCGGTCACAAGGCAGATGGAGACACCCATGCCCGACCACATCGAACGCGCGACTTCCAAAACCCGCACTGCCGCCGTCGCCATTCAGGCCCTCGCCCCGATCATGGCTGCACAGTCCGACCATCCCAACGAGGCCGACGCGGTGCGGCAGCTTGCGGTGCAGATCGAGGACACGCTGAGGGGCGCAACGGAAGCCGCACCACGGCCAGCAGCAGCCTAGGCAGCGACCAGACCGGCAGCCGGGGCGGGAAAGCCTGCCCCGGCCCTTCAAGGTGCCCCACGCGCACCACAGCGAAGGGGGGCGGTCTGTCGCGGGGGTGGGGCAAAAATCCGGCGACCCGGTTCATACTCCACCTAAGCCCGCGCGGCTTTGTGGAGATTTTTTTGGGAGGTTCAATTGTCAGATGACAGATTTGAAGGAAGCGAAACACCTCAAGCCCTCGGATAGAAGCTCTACCGGCAGGTGCAAAGGATGCGGTCGCAAGACGCGTTGACCAATAAGCAGCGGAAGAAGTTAGAGTCGACAAATGCGACGCTCAAGTCGATGGATCGACAGGCGGCGGGACAGAAGCACGGACTGACGCCCTCAGTGGCGGGGGTCTCTGCGCGGATCCATTGAACAGCCGCAACACCATAGCGCCGAGCCCGCTGATCTATCTGTCGCTCAATCATCACGACCCATCGCACAGCCGGAGGAAGCGCCGGAAGTCCAAGTGAAATGGGAGCCCCTGATCGTCAAGGTTGCCAGGTTCCTGCGCCACCGTCGAGCGCGCGCTGCCGCGTTCTCCGAAGCTCATACAGGATAGATTTGTTTCAACGGCTTCGGCGCTGCGGTCACCTTCGTAATGCTACTCGAGGTGTTGCCAAACGAGACACACGTCGCAGTCCGAATGCCGGCGGCCGTGGTCGTTGCGCTAGTCTGGCCTGCGACGTGGTTTGACTCACCGGAACTTCAAAGGCTGCTATATCAGCAAGAGTGAGGGCATGTCCCATCGACCATTCGCGCCCACAATCGCAATAGAAAACAGGGCTTGGCATGCAAACGATTGTCGAAGGAATGCTTCCTGCACGTTTTCTCGTGCAGCACGCCATTTACATGCAAACTTGCGCCCACATCGAGCTGACGTGCTGGCACATCGTGCAGATCGCCCACGGGAAGCAGCGGTTCACACAAACGGAATGGGAGCAGGTGCTTGGTATCAAAAAAGACAACTGGAAGATAATCGACGGCTTGCGAAAGGCGGCAAGATGGGCCCCTGCACCACTTGGGCTTCCCATCCCCAAGATGCGGCTCCAGCACCCGGCGGTTGAAAGTCTGACGCAGCGAGTTCGTGGTGATCAGGCCGAAGCGACGGAGACCCTTTTGCCCGTCATCGGCACGTGCCATCAGCGCGGCTTTCTCCCACCAGAACATTACCAGATCAGCGCTTTGCGGCATCTTCGGATAGGCCCGCCACAGGGCTTCGACATAGCCGTCGCCGAGGGCTTCCCGCATCCGCTTGTTGCCAATGAACGGCGGGTTGCCGACGATGAAGGTTGCCTCGGGCCATTTCGCCGGCCGCGCGTTGGTATAGTCGTAGATCTGTACGCGGGCAGAGGGGTCTGGCACCTCCTCTCCCGTCGCGGGATGGCGCTTCGTCGTCACCCCGTCCCAGCGCGCAACCGGGGTGCCCTCGGCGTCCACGCGAGGCGTCCGGTCCGACCAAGTGAGGATCGCGTCCCGATGTTCGATGTTCTTGAAGTCGCGAAGGATCGGCTCGGATGGCGCGGCGTTCCCGTGGGTGCGGTAGTGCCATTGCAGGTAGCCGATCCAGAGCACGAGCTCGGCCACGTTCGCCGCCCAGGGGTTCAGCTCGATCCCGAGGAACTGATGCGGGTCTACCGTGTGCCCGGCGAGGCCGAGCGTCGCCTGCGTCTCGCCCAGCTCTTCCATGGTGGCAATCACCTCGCCCTCGAGGCGCTTCATGAGCTCGAGCGCGACATAGAGGAAGTTCCCGCTGCCGCAGGCCGGGTCGAGGACCGTCACTTCGCATAGCTTCCGGTGGAAACTTCGGACCTCTTGCAGGGCCTCCTTGTCCTTGCCCTGGCTCCGGAGGAGATCTGCGGCCGCCTGCACGTCCCTCCAGTCGGCTCGGAGAGGCTCGATGATCGTTGGCATAACCAGGCGCTCGACGTAAGTGCGCGGCGTGTAGTGTGCCCCCAGCTTGTGCCGGCTCTTCCTGTCAAGCGCGCGCTCGAGGAGCGTGCCGAAGATTGCCGGCTCCACATGCTTCCAGTCCGCTTCCGCGGCCTCGATCAGCAAGGAAAGCTGAACTTCCGACAGGGGCAACGCGGTCGGGTCCTTGAAGAGGCCACCGTTGAACTTCAGAAGCCGCGTCATGAGGACCGTGGATGGCCCGCCGGTGTTCATGGTCTCCCAGAGCGTCTGGAGGACAGGCGCCGCCATTTCGGGCCGTCCCCGCAGCTCCCGCAGCTTGTCGCGGAAGGAGTTCTTCGGAAGAAGCTCGACATCCTCCGCGAACATAGTGAACAAGCATCGCATCAGGAAGCGGGCGACGGTCTCACCGTCGTGCCCCTGTCCCTCGAAGCTCTTGCCGAGCTCGGCGAGGTGCGCGGCAATCTCCCGCGTGACGCGGGCGGCTGTCTTCGATGGATCGAGCGACATGGGGTCGGTCCAGATCGAACGAAGCCGGTCGCGGACCGCATCGTCCCGGAGGTCCTCGAGCGTGATCCTGTAGCGGCTGCCATCGGGGAACTGCGTGTAGCCCTGTCCATGCCGCGAGAAGTCGGCGTAGATCTCGATGAAATGACCGACGTCGACGATCAACAGGAACGGCGGCCAGCCGTCCTCCTTCGAGATCGCACGTGCATACCCGTCCGCCTGGTTGCGCGCGCGAAGCATCGTGTCCTCGAACCCACGCGTGCCGCGGCGGCCGTGTCCGAGCTTGGCCTGCGGAGCGTCGTCTACCGAAAGGAGGCTGAGCTGTTCGGCCTCGGCCTTGGGGCCGGCGCCCTGCTTCGCCTCCATGACGAAGCACCCTCGGCGATAGAGGTCGATCCTGCGCTGCCTGCGCGACCCGGTGTGGGTCTCGGTGACCGGGCGTTCGAACCGGTAGTCGTTCGTCTGGCCGTCGCTCTGGGCAGGTTTCGGTCGTTCGACGCCGAGGACGTCACAAAGCTCCGCTGCGAAGCTCTGGAAGTTCGACATCTCGCTGCCGCCGGAGGCGCTCCAGCGGGTGATGAACTCGTCGACCGACGGCATTTTTTCTCCCCGTTGCCATGAACTTGCATGCTACGAGGCCGTCCGACAATGATTTCCGTAAGCGATGCCGCTGATATCGACCACTTTTCGTGCTTGTCGGTCGGCGTCCCAAGCCTAGTCACCGGTCCCAGAATATACCCGAAACCGCGAAGCTGATTGTTCATCAATCCAGAGGACATCGTGTGATGGTGTTTCTGACAGAACAGTGAGTAGCCCCGGATCTATCCCAGAATCGGCCAACCATTCGCTGAGCCGAGCAGCTTCCCTATACCCAAGTTGGTATGCTTGACCCACACACTCGACTATCACCTGCGCATCACGTTCAGCTTGTGTTGAGGTGTCACCATCGTAATGTCGGCGCACGATATCCGCAAAGGAATTTGCACCAATTACAAGGCCGGTAACCTGCTCACACACAGTCATAACGTTATTCGGCGAAAGGTTCAAAAATGGAAGATGAAGGCCCAAACGTGCGCCATCATGAATGATACGCTCTGAGCCAGCAAAAAAGATTATGGCGCAAGCAGAAGCGCATTCTTCACCAGCAATTATTTCGGTGGTCAGCCGATTTCTTCTAATGACCTCGCCGATCTCGTAAGCGGCCGTCAACGTCCCCCCTGGTCCGCGCAATGCCACGGTTTCAATGGAATGCTGTGTGAGCACGCCCTCAAACTGAGCTACATCGCTGTCCGTTATCTCGCCCATGACATAGACAACAGACTGACCTGGCAACACGAGCAATTCTGCTGCGTTTGCCGGGAAGAACGCTAGCGCCAGAAGTGCTGAAAGGGCTGCCGACTTCATGATGCGACTTCCAAGTTATTGTGCGAGTTACGATTTAGTGACGCTCTCCGACGAAACGGCCAGCTGGTGGCAGCATCGTTTAACGAGGGCTGGACAGCAAGCGCGCTGTTAATGCTCGGTTGGGTTCCGACGATCGATGGCCTAGAGCCAAGACACACAACCAGATCGTGACGTTCGCGACGACGCAGATGGCTGAGCCGCCGCACACGGGGCCAGCCTACCACTATCGTGAACCGCCTGCGCCAGAACCTGCGGCGTTGGCCGACGATGACGACGAGCTCGTGTATTTCGAGTCAGCTGCCAGGGCGCGCGCCTGACGCGCAAAGGACCTGCCTCAGCGCCATCTAGCCCGCTCAGGCGTAGGAGTAGGAGGCTTCTACCTCGCCCGAAACGCTCCAGCACGCCTCCCAGCGCTTCCCGCTACCACGAGAGAGGATTATTCAGGGATACACAGTCAAGCGCCCGCACAACGGGGCGGACATAAGGCCCCGGACACCATCATGAAGCCGTCCGCAAGCGACCAGTTCCGAAAGGTTGCGTATCCTCAGCACGCCTGCAGTTGACGGCAAGATGCAACTAAGTGCGAAGTATCGTATCGCGCCAGGCGAACAAAATAAGGGCATCAGGGGCGCAACGAGTGCAGGAGGGGTGGTCAGAATCCATCCCGCGCGAGGGCAAAGGGTTGATGACCATGCGCGATGCGTGCCATCGCCGTTTTATGGACATAGCCAAAGCATATGCTGAACTCGGAGAGCGGCGCGGATGGGACATGCCTGCGCTCGCTCCGTATCATTGCGGCCCGTATCGCGTCGCGCTTTTGCTGCAGGACCCTGGCAGTCCTTATACAGCCGGCAGCGGCGCGCAGGTCACCAGGATGATCGGCGTGCGCAACCCGGACCCAACTGCCCGCTTTTTAAGGGCAGCTCTCGATGCAATCGGCGCGGGCCACCACCAACTGCTCGTGCTGAACTCGCTTCCTGCTTTTGGAATGCGTATCAACCAAGAAAACCTGCGCGATGGAGCTGAACTGAACTCCACCTTATTGCGCCTATCAGGTGTGACGCGCCTCGTTTTCGCCGATGCCATTGCCCGGAAGGCCCAGAAATTCATGACGCTCAACCCCGACTCCATGATTTGGCACGTCCCGCACCCAAGCCGACGGGGCTTGAACAGTATTCCCAACGGGCGTGATGTCTTTCGCGAGGCGATACGCGAAGCATTTTCTGCCAAATAAGCTTTGCACATACCTGCCCCCCATTTTGCCGAGGTATGCTCCTCCTCGTTAGGGAGAACCTCGCCGGAGACCATCCGGAGCCCGAAGGCCGCATACTCAGTTGCTCTCGCCCACCCTAAGGTGAGCTACGCCTTTCGACGCATCTGCCGGCCTATTTTTTAGGGCTGCGCCAACGTGGACCGACTTCGCCGGGGGTCTATTCCGGCGCTCTCGGGTTCCACGGCGTTGGACCCTCACGGGGCTTCCGCGCCTCGGACCTGGTTGGAATGGGGACACCAGAGCCAGGATTTGGTTCATGCGTTTGCCCGCTATTTCCCTTGGGGCGGGCCAGGTCGCCTTGGGCCGGCCTGGCAGAGGGACGGCTCCCTCCCCGCTGATTTCGCTCAACGGTCAGAAGCTAGGGCGGATGTGAGACGTACCCGGCTCGGCGTCCGGTTTGCTCCCATAGATTGACGCGCCCGCCCCTCGCCCAACGCGGGCGCGTGTGCGTCATTCGTGAGGTTGAAGCGCCCGCTCCCGCCAAGCCGCGAGGTGGAGCATCGACGCCCGCTTAGGCAGACGTGCGAGGGCTTCCCCGCGGTCGCCCGTGAAGGACTGCCAGAGCCGCCTGGCGGCTTTTCTGGTCACGCAGAACGACCGACTTGCCCAGCGGGCTCCAGCATCGCTTTCAGCGCCGCTCACGCGGCGTTGGATTATGTATTGAAGCGCGTCCTTGCTGAGCACGATGCGCCAGCTGCAGCGGCGATGTGTCTCGCCGTCATAGCTGTCATCGGTCTCCCGGTGTGAGCTCGAAACGAGGCTTCTCATGCGCGCCCCCTTTCGACCGGGAGCGACACAACGTTTGCCGCCCCGAAATCACGTTCGGATAATTCTTTACTACGGGCGGAAGTGGCTTCCGGCTTTTCTTCCGGAAATACTTCCGGGTTTAAGAGGGCTCGCAGCTTCTCAAGCAGCGGCGGGGAAGGGTTGGCTCCACTGTTTACCAACCATTGCTTTAGCCCAAGGTAGTCGATCCGCCACGCGGTTGCCTTGCCTCGCCCGCCGTGGCGAAACGCAACTGGTGCCACGACACAGCAATTCTCCCACGCCTTGAAGTTGGTGCGCGCCTGCCTCTCGGAGCATCGTCCCCAATGCGCCATCTTTCTCATACCGGGCCAGCACTCCATATCGCGCTTCACCAGCCGCATTCGCACGAAGTGAGCGACCATCTTCGGGAGTTGCTCCGACTGAGTCCGGGTCACCGTTGGGGCTGCGTTCCTTAGGCAGTTCCGGAGGTGCCGCTCAGCGTCAATGATGGCCTTGAGTGGCGCCGGAATGGTCTCAGGGGCCATGGCGCACCTCCACGACCATCGTCGTGTCCAAATCGACGTATGCCCGCCCTTTCGCGTCGCTTCGGCCGATGCGCAGTGGCAAGCCACCAGCGCCCAGCGTCTTGGCAAGCTCGAGATCCGAGCCGGAGAGGCGCAGACCTTCTAGCGGCGCTGCGCAAGGCCCTGAGAGTAGTTTTGCGGCGGGCCCCGACACGCTGCTGATCACGCCTCCATGAAAGGTCACTTCGACGCTATGGCACGCAGCAAAATTGTTCTCTAGGGTGCGGGTGTCTGCCGGCACAGCATGACAATCCCGCGCCCGGTCCGCGTCGCAACACGCGGCCGGGTGCAACTTGTTTTTCGGCATGGCTCACGCTGCCTCCTGCCGCGCTTCAATCCACTCAGCGATCTCGCGCGACCGCCATGCGACTGCCTTTAGGCCGATGCGAACGGGCCGGGGAAATCTCCCTTCTGCCATCGCGGCATAGAGCGAGGACCTGGAAAGTCCCGTCATGGCTTCAACTTCACGACGGCGAAGAAGTCTGTCGGTGGCCATTATGGCGTCTCCTCTTTAACACGCCTCCAATCGGACGCGTGGAAAGGCTGCACCAAGCCTAGCGTGACAGCGATGCACCGACCGGGTCCAGTATTGCCCGGAGCATTCCAGTCTTCCTCTTTTCTTCATGAATACAGAAACTTGCAACGACCGGTGTTCGCAAAGAAGCCGCCATTCATATCGTTGAGCGATCTGTCCGCTCAGCGGACAAAGCCGCCTGATGCTGGCGCAGCAACATCCATTCCGGCATCACGACCGATTCACGGTGTGCTTCGCGGCGCCGCAGCACGCCGTCCCCGAAGCAGTCATTGAACCCGGACAATCGGGCCGGAATCCAAACCAGCTGTTCGCCGCGTCGGCCTGAGATGGCTCAAATGCGGACCTCTCTGCCGTTCGGTGCGTTCGCAAAAAACCGAAATCCAAACGTCGTCCAGCCATCGTCCGGTAGGACGAAGAACGGCCTGCGTCCTGCTGAAGGGTTTCATTGCACCGAGCGCCGGGATAACGTCAGAGATACAATATCGCACATCCGCTCCGACCGCAGAGATGCCGGGAGGGACATGCAGAACGGCCAAGATCTGGCCGAGCAGGTTTGGCACTCGAGACGCCCCAGCCGGTGTTCAAGAGCTTGATCCGCGCAGCATAGGCGGCAACTGATGCGGTCGATCAACTTTCGGACGGACCGGGCGCGGGATGGTAGCTTGGAAGTTGCCGTCGACTGCCACGTCCTGTGTCATCCCCAAGAACCAGTTCGTCGGCACCGCCAAGGATAAGCCGTCCTGCGAAACTGCCAGTCAAGGCCACCTCGTCATCGAAGATAACCAAAGCTTCAAGGGTCAGATCGGCGTTCGCGGCTCCTGCGGTATAGATCGGGTGCGTTGCCCTCATCTGATTGTGGCGCGGAAGAAGGCCGCCGCGGGTTGTGGCCCGCGGCGGCGCGAAATCGGCAAGAGGCACGATCGAACTGCCTCTCCGACAGCATTTAATCGGTACCGGCTTCCATTGGCTCGCCATCAGGGCCGTAGAACACTATTTCGACGTCAGCGGCGAGATCCTGCTGGATACCCCGAACGGCTTGCTGCTGAAGCTGCTGCTCGATCTGTAGACGGACGTCCTCCAGCGGCGGCAACTCCTCCTCTGTCTGCTCGGCGATCTGGTCATAGGTTTGCTGCACCGCTTCATCGGTGACGCGAGCCTCGATCTCGCGCACGAGGTAAACCTGAACCAAGGCATCTTCGCGGGCCACGTCGGCGGCCTGCTCGACAATTAGCTCGACCTCGGGATCCTCACCGAGATTCTGCGCCTCGGCTTCCTGCAACAGGAGTTCTCGCAACACGATCTGCTGCACCGCCATGGAAATCAACATTTGCGGCGGCTGTTGGCGCATCCCGGGGGGTAGGCTTTCGATGAACTCAGTCACGTCAGCTCCGGAGATCTCAGCCTCCCCCACCGACGCGACCAACTGGTCCGGGCTTATCAATTGTGAAACGCTAGATTGGGTCTGGCTTTCGCCGGACCCCGATGACCCGCTTTCCTGAGCCGTCAGCGGCGTGGTGGCGAGAGCAGCAATCATCGCGATACCTACAGTGGTGCGGCGCAAAAGAACCTTGGAAGTCATGTTGTTTCTCCTTTGGATGTTTCGGCTTGGGGGAAACAGGCCGACCGTTCGTTTGGAAAAACCCCGGGTTTCAGGGCGCCAACACATGCGCCCCCTCCGCAGTTCCTTCATGAAGTCCTTGATGAGGATCGCGGCCGGGCTCAGTCCCGCCAATCGCCGCAGACGATTTGAAGGCCCTCTGTCGGAAAACGCACCGCGTGCTGCAAAGGACACTGCCTGTGCCCACCCGCCTTTTGTGGAGACCGCAGCATCAAGGGCTGGGAACAGGGGCCGCACAGGATGAGAGCGGGGAACCAAAGGGAAATGTATGGGTTTTTGGGGGAGACAAGTCCAAGAAAGAAAGGACTACACCCCATGACCAAGACATTCCTGAGCACGACCGCCTGCTGTTTCCTTCTGGCGACCGCAGCGGTGGCGCAGACCGACGATACCATGATGGAAGACGAGGTGACGCAAGAAGAGATGACGGCGGCTGACGAAGCGGCTGACGTCATGTTCGTCGAAATCTACGGCGACGCCGCGCCCGCCTACATGACCACCACCGAAGCCATCGATCGCATGATGGCGATGGGCTACACCAACGTCCATGACCTGGATGTTGAGTGGGGCCGCTACGAGGTGGAGGCTTACGCGCCCGACGGCAACGAGGTCGAGATCGAGTTCGACCCCGTGACCGGTGCCATTCTGGATATTTCAGACAACTGGTTCTAATCGGGGCAACGCGTCCCCTGATCGCCATGGGGATGGTCGCGTTTCCATTCCATCGGCATCCGTTGGCAAGGGCGGCGCGACCGGTTCGGTGGCGCCGCCCTTGCCATCGACCGGATGCGACAAAGCGACGGCTCTTGAAGACCGTCGGACACGGTCCGGATCAGTGACCATCACGTCCGCAAGAACGCCATCGCCTAGTCGCGCAATGCGGTCTGAACCGGCCATTCACGTTTGCGGCAGCGAACGTCGGCGTCCCGCCCATCCCGTCGACTGCCGCGCCCAACACCAAGGTCCGCAAAGGGCTCCGAACGGCCGCTGCGGTCAGATGTGAGCAGCGTCCGGTCTGGGATGGCGGACGACGGCTGCCGTCCGCCAAGAGTTCATATGTCGATCTTTTCGGCGATGCTCAGCGCATCGTCGAGTTCGACGCCGAGGTATCGGATCGTGCTGTCCACCTTGGTATGACCAAGCAGGAGTTGAACCGCGCGCAGATTGCCGGTTTTCCGGTAGATTAACGCGGCCTTGGTTCGCCTGAGAGAATGCGTGCCGTATCCGCTTGGATCGAGCCCGATTGCACACACCCAATCGTGAACGAGACGCGCGTACTGTCTCGTGGAGATGTGTGGTGAGCCGTGGAACCTGCTGGGGAAAAGGAACACCTGACCAAGCATGGGTGCCGATGTCACCCACGCGAGCACAGATCTACGCGTGTTCTCGGACACTTCGAATTGAACTGGCCGTCCGGTCTTTCTCTGGACGACGGACGCGCGGTTGCGGACGGAGCCGCCGGCGACGAGGTCCACGACCCTGAGGCGAACCAAGTCACAGCCGCGAAGCTTGCTGTCGATCGCGAGATTGAACAGCGCCAGGTCGCGCAGGTTGTCCGCGAGCTCGAGCCGCGCGCGAATAGCCCAGACCTGCCTTGGCAGGAGAGGGCGTTTCTGGCCGATCAGCCGCCCCTTGTTCCACGGCGGACGCTGCGGTCTGGTTGCTGGAAGCTGGATTCTGGACATGGTGAGGTCTCCATCCAGCCCTCCCACACCAGGCACTGGCACTATGCCAACGTGTGCAGCATACCACTTCTGAATGAATGACCGCTTCGCGGCCGGAGGATCCAACGCCCGTCTCGGCGGCGCAGTAGCCTGCTCCGAGCCCAAAATTACCGCTTCTGCACGGCGCAGGAATGTCCGGTTCACTCGTCTGCGTCCGCCTCGGACTTGGTAGCGTGCTCGGTGCCGGGTTCATGTTCGGCCGGCTGTAGGTGCTGAAGAACTTCAGCACAGTTGTCAGGACGATCCAATCGTTGACGCCTTCTCTCTGATGCTGTCGGGCTTCAACAGAAATGCAGTGGCTAGCGCGACTGCGGCCGCACCGACGAACATCGGTTTAGAGCCGAAGGCCGATGATGCCACGCCTGCGAGCACAGGTCCGACGATATTGCCTACGCCAGTGATCAAGAGCGCCGCCGTGAAGCTGAGCGAGGGAAGGTCAGGAAACAGCTCTTCCGACCAGAAGGATAACACCGCACTGATCATCATCACGAAGGCGCCTTGCGAGCCAGCCGAAAAGATGACGGCGCCCCACGATGACGGAAACCATGCGATAAGTGCAAAGGAGAGTGCTGCCCCGTAAGCTAGGATGCGCAAAAGCCAGGTCAGGCCAATTGCGCGCTTGATCCTTGCCGTCAGGAGCCCAACCAGTCCAAGCGCCCCGTAAGCGATGAAGACGACCGCGCCATTCGCCTGCAGGGGCAAACCGGTGAGTCCGCCTTGATCGGCCACACGGTCGGCGGCGAAGGTGACGTATACGCCATTTGTCGCACCAAATAGGAGCGCAACAAGATAGAGGGGAATCGCCGAGCGTGTGGCGAGAGCGCACCATCTTCTTGGCGGAGCTTCGCCCGCCGGTTCGGCGGTATCCTTTAAGGCGACCAGGTTGCCAATTGCTACTACAGCTGCACTTGCAGCGAAGACTGCCCACACGACGCGCCAACTGAATCCAAAAATGGCGAGCGACAGGGCAAGAGCACCGGCGATTATCACCCCAACTGCCGTTCCCGAACTGATAACCGACAATGCTCTAGGACGATCACCTTCGTAGAGCAGACGTCGGACTGCGAGGTTGAACGGCGTCCAGGAAAACCCGGCACTGGCGCTGGCCAAAAAGATACCGATGGCAAGTACAATGACGCTCTGGGCCACAGCTACGGTAGTGAGGCCTGCGGTTGCGGCTATCATGCCGATCACTGTCGCGCGGCGAGGCCCTCTGAGAGCGATCAGTTTATATGAGCAGATCAGCCCAACAAAGAAAGCTGCGAAGCCCAGGCTCGAGATAACGCCTGCGGTTTGCGTCGAAATCGAAAAAGCTTCACGGAACTGCGGAAGAAAAAGGCCAAATCCGACCCGGGCTGGGCCGAAGGCTATAGCGGTTGCGGCAGATCCCGCTAATGCGATACGAGTGAGCGTTTGAATTTGCGAACTCCTGTCACTTGAAACAAGTTTGGCGGCCTGAAAAAAGTTCCGCCGAAAGTTAGGTGTATTAAGGGAGGGCCAGCATCAGGTGCAGGCCAGGCGGGCTTGTCACCCGCTTTTCAGCGCTCAGATTTCCCGAGCATCGCCTCGTCGCGTGAACGCCGAAAGCTGTCGATGCCGCGGCCGCAGGAACTTCTCGCCGCAACGAGCGTTTTCAGCGCGATGAACGAAGATCGACCGCAAACAGGGCAACTCGAGCGCTCCATTTCGCTGCCTGAACTCGTTTTCTACGGCGTTGGAACCATCCTCGGCGCAGGAATATTCGTCGTGATCGGCGAAGTGATCGGTCAATCCGGGAAGCTCGCCCCTCTGTCATATGCTCTTGCAGGCGGTGTTGCGTTGGCCACGGCATTGTCCTATGCCGAAATTTCCGCGCGGATACCGACCGCCGGCGGTCCGATCGATTACGTCGAAGCCGCGAGTGGAAGTTTCGCAGCCGGGTCAACGGTTGGTTGGTTGCTGATGGCGGCCAATACGGTGTCGGCGGCCACGATAACCAGCGGTTTCATCGGATACTTGAGCGTATTTGCGGAAGTGCCGGACTGGGCGGTTGCGCTGGGTGTGATCGGCGCGCTCACTGCGATCGCAGCCGTTGGAATGAAGACCAGCACGCATTTCATGGCCGTGACGACCACCATCGGCATCGCCACACTCCTCGCGGTGGTCTGGGCGACGCGCGATGGCCTTACGGCCGCGCCGACCGAAGCACTGAACGAATTGGAAGGCATGTCGCTGGTCACGGTCGCGGGATTGTTCTCAGGCGCGTTTCTGGCCCTCTACTCCTTCATCGGGTTCGGAGATATGGCACTGACTGCCGAGGAAGTGAAAGACGTCGAAAGGACCATGCCCCGCGCGATCGTCATCGCCTTCGTCATCGTCTTCGCCTTCTACCTCCTGGTTTCGATCGCCGTCGTCGGCGCGGGGCCAACGAAAGCCATTGCCGAGGCAGAGGCCCCCCTCGTCGCCGCGGTGACGCGTGAAGGGTGGCCAGCCTGGCCCGTAGGCTTGGCGAGTCTCTGCGTGATCGTGAACGGCGCCTTGACCCAGATGATCGGTGCGTCGCGGCTGCTGATGGATATCGGGCGCGACGGTCGGGGCGCGCCTGAAATAGTGGGAAAGGTCAATACGCGGACCGATACGCCGCTGGTGGCCACCGGAACGATCGCGTTCATCGTCATCGTCCTGGCCACGCTCGTCCCGCTCAAATCGCTGGCCGAAGCCACCAGTCTGATCGTTCTTCTGGTTTTCGTGGCCGTGAACGCTGCCCTGCTCGCCCTGAAGCGCCACGATCAGCCATCGGACGTTCCGAACGTGTGGATCGGTGTGCCGGTGATCGGCGCAACGACCTGCGCGGCAGCTGCCTGTGCTCAATTGGTCCAGTGGGTGACCTGATGAAGAGGGACGCCGATGACGCCGAACCCGATCGCGATGGTGGGCTCAGGCGGACGATGGGGCTTCTCCCCATCACCGCATTGGGCGTAGGCGCCATGGTGGGGGCGGGAGTCTTCGTTCTCACCGGATTGGCCGCCGGCGAAGCGGGGCCGGCGCTGGTACTCGTCTTCGCTCTCAACGGTTGCATCGCGCTGGTCATCGGTGGCTGCTACGCGGAACTGGCCACCATGATGCCGCGAGCGGGCGGCGCCTATATCTGGGCGAGGCCCGCCCTAGGCGACATAATGGGGTTCTTCACTGGCTGGTGCAGCTGGTTTGCCCAGACAGTCGCCTGTGCCTTCTATGCGATCTCTTTCGGAACGTTTGCGGCCGAGCTCGTTGCGGAATTCGGCGGCGGCGGCCTTGACCCGACCATCATGGCGATGACAATTTTGGCCTTGCTGGTGGGGACCAATCTTATCGGCACGGGCAGTTCCGGCGTGTCACAGGTTGTTCTGGCCGGGCTGCAGATGGGCGTCATCGCCGTGTTTATAGGCTTCGGTCTGTCCGAATTATTTGGCTCCGCCGAGCCAAGCGAACCCTTCGTCCCTTTCCTGCCCGAGGGTCCCATTGGCGTCCTGGCGGCCATGGGCCTAACCTTCATCGCCTTCGAGGGCTTCGAGATCATCGTCCAGAGCAGTGAAGAAGCCCGCGCGCCAAGCCGGATGATCCCGCGAGCGATCGGGCTCAGCATCTGCATCGTCGTTCTCGTATACGTTCTCACTGCGGTCGTCTTGATCGGGACGGTCGAGGCGCCGGAGGGGGCGTCCACGCACGAGCACCTGGCGAGCCTGGGCGAGATGGGCGTGATCGAGGCCGGACGAACGGTGATGCCGTTCGGAAAGACCATCCTCCTTGTCGCGGCGCTTGCGAGCACGGCAAGCGCTCTGAACGCCACGGTGTTCGGCGCAAGCCGAGTGGCTGTTGCGATGGCGCGGACCGGTGATTTGCCGGACCTCTTCAAATCCGTGTCGGAACGGGGCGCACCTGTTCCGGCGCTTTTGCTCATTGCGGGGATAGTTGCTGGGTTTCTGCTGCTTCTGCCAATCAAGGACATCGCGGCCAGTACCGACATTATGTTCATCATCGTGTTCACTCTGGTCGCCGTAAGTCTACAGCGCCTTCGCGGGAAGAGATCGGACAGGGACCGTCCCTTCCGCTTGCCGCTGGTCCCCTGGACAACCGGCTTCGTGATCGCGAGCGGCGTCGCGCTCTCGCTGTCGCTCGGACATGTCAGCCTGGCAGCGTGGGTCGTCGCCGCGGGGTGGACCGCATTGGGCCTAGGTTACAAGTTTTGGCTTTCGAAATGGTAGATGACGCCCATTGGGAGCCATTCGAACATGAGGAGAATGGGCCGTTCGCGGTCAAGCCCTGCGAGTGGGTTCCATGGGGCGCGATATGTCGAGGCCCCAAAATGGGAAGTCAGCCAAGCAGGAACGCGACGCCGGGGCAAACAGCTCAAGGATGTCGAGAAGCAGATTGAGGATGCTCTGGACCGTATCATGGATGCGGAGAGCAAGACGGTTATCCAACAAGAAGACCAGTACCGATCCACAAGTATGCAGCCAACGCCAACCAGAAGAGCAGCTTTTCCAAGAAACCCTTGCCAATGGACATTCTGAAACCGCTGGTTTTGATTTTCCAGCCAACGAACGCTGCGGACAGAATGACGAAAGCCGTGTTCAGCCAGAAGGTGTAGTCGATCTTGAAGAATTCACGTTCCGTCACGGCCTTCACCTGATCGGCCGAGGGCAGAAGATCGAGAGCGGCAAAGCCATAGTGTAGAATAAGCGCGGTGGCGACAAGCACCACAAGGAACACTGCGAGGATGTAGAGCGCCATCTTCCAGCCGTAGTATTTCGCGTTCACTCGAAGGACCGGAAGGACTACGAGATCAGAGAATATGAAGGCCATGATCCCCGCAAAGGCCACGCCATTGCCATAGAGGACAGCGGCCAGAGGTATGTTCCCCATGGAGCCGATGAAAGTGAAGAATGCAGCGACGGGTCCCACAAGCACTTGAGCGATAAGTTCGAAGAAATTCGGATCGTCGCCGCCAATGAAGAGCCACTCGAAAAACTCTCTCGGCACGAAGGCTGCGATGATGCCCGCGACCGTGAAGCCGATAGTCACGTCTTTCCAGACCATCTGCCATTCCATGAAATAGCGGCGTGCGATCGCGGCCCACGCGTCGCGGGATTTCAGCTTAGCCTTCCAGTCATCGTCGGCAGCGGCGTTTTCATCCCCGGACTCTTGGCTCGCACGAGCATTCTCCCGCGCCTCATTGATCGGAGCGAAGCGGCTGGTGAGGCGGACGACAAGCCACATCAGAAGGATCAAGAGTATACCGCCCACATATTCACCGACCACAAACTGCCATCCAAGAAAGATGCCGATGATGATACCAAGCTCAACGACAAGGTTTGTCGACGCCAGCAGGAAGGCAATTGACGGTACAAAGCCGGCCCCCTTGGCGAAGAGAGCGCGGGCACCGGATAATGCGGCAAAACTGCAGGACGAGCTGATAAAGCCAAAGAAGGTGCCAAGCGCGACAGAGCGCGGTCCGTCTTTTCCCATCGCATCCTGCATCTTGTCGCGCGTGACCAGCACCTGAATCATTGAGGATATGAGATACCCGAGCGCAAAGGCCCAAAAAGCGGTCCAGAAAAGCCCGACGCTGGTGACCGCGGACTCATGCCATGTTTCAAGAAAGTGATTGGTCAAGTTGTAGCTTCAATCGAGTTTACCCGTCTCTACAACGCAGAAACTGAGCTTCCGTTCACGCAGTCGGGAAAAACAGGCATTCAATACCACCCAATGGAGTCCAGGTGTGCAAACTCCGGAGTTTCGCGGCAGCGCAGGACGGGCCCCAACTAAACCGTTTTTGTCCCTGCAAGATCAGACCGTTTCTAGCCTGCCCGCCCAAAAGCCGACCTTCGCGCAACTGCAGCGAAAGGCTACAAAGTCCGCAACTGGGTCATCGGTGCCCGAAACCTCGCTGCACTCTGCTTGAACGGCCGCTTTTCTTGCTGCCGCGCAGCTGACGGCGCGCCTACTGGAATTGCCGCATCTGCGAGGGTCCGCGCCCGATCACTTCCGGTATGGGCTCGATGGAGACATCTGGCTAGAACGATCAGATGTCCCCAAATCGGGTCAATCCAGACACTCATGCCAACCGCAGCGAACGGCTGGATCGAGCCCATAGCGGACGAGTTTTTCTGCGCGGCTCACCGCGCTGACAGGAAGCCCGCGCTGGAAAAGCGCCGACGGTATTCTGCCGGGCTCAGGCCAGTCATCTTACGGAATAGCCGGCGGAAGGCGCGGGGGTCCGTGTATCCGACGGCCTCCGAAATCGCGTCCACGCTCTGGCCGTCCATTTCGAGGAACTGCTTGGCCTCCTCGACCCTCAGGGATTGTACATAGTCGTTCGGACTGTAACCCGTGGCGGCTCGAAAACGCCTGTCGAAAGTGCGCCTTGGCAGGCCCGAGCGCGCAATTGCGCGGCTTACGACGTCGCGCTCGGCGTAGGTTTGGGCCAGCCAAGCTTGGCACTCCTGAATGACTGCATCTTCGCTTTGCAGCCGCCGCATCGGGGCTGCATAGTGCCGTTGACCGTCCGGTTTCGGGTCAACGCAGTAAAAACGTGCGGATTTTGCTGCGTGGTCCGGCCCGATGTACCTCGCGATCAGGTAAAGAGCGAGGTCCTGCCAGGACGCCATGCCACCCGACATGACGATCGAGTCTCCCTTTCCGGCAAACGTGAGCGTGCGGTACGGGAAAAAGTCCACATTGGGGTACCGCTTTTCGAAGACCTCAGCCATCGACCAATGCGCCGTCGCCTCCTCACCTTCCAGGAGGCCCGCATCCGCGAGCAAGGCCGAGCCGGAACAAGCCGTCGCCAGCCGTGCACCGGCAGCGTGGCGGTCCACCACCCAATCGATCTCGGGTCCAAGGACATCCCGCGGCGGGGTCCACATGCCGATCCTGAAGTTTGGCAGGCAGATGATCTCGGCGTCGTCAGCCTCCTCCAAGGTCGCGTCAGGCATCACAGGCACACCACTGATGCACCGGAACGGCACCTTGGTGCGCGCAACAATCCTGACCCGAGTCATCGGCGGTGTAGGCGTGCCCTCAGTCAAATAGGACCAGGCCGACCCGACAGACGTCAGCAGATCGTAGAGGCCATAGAGAATGGCGCCCCGGCAACTTTCGGCAGCCAGAACGTCGACCCGAAGCGGATCTGCTGTGAAATCCCGCATCTTCATGTCGGGTGACCTCCTACACATCGCTGATGGCTGAATTGGCCCACTTGTGGCCAGTTTGACCCTAACGTGACCAATCGCGTCAAAGCACTTTGAAACTGCTCACGACACAAGACGAGGGAAATCATGACCTATGAAGCTTTCAAACGTGCTGAAATGGAGGGGTGGGACGCAAGGGCTGCCGCCTATGACGTCTACACCGGCAAAGTGACGACTGCCGCCATTCCGACGCTTCTGGCCATGGCCGAAACGGCCCCTGATAAGCGGTTTCTCGATCTGTGCTGCGGAACCGGACGTGCGGCCGGTGCAGCAAGCGCGCTAGGCGCCGTGGCCGACGGCATCGATGTCTCGCCCGCGATGGTCGAATACGCACGTTTGGCTTTTCCTTTGGCAAGTTTCGCGACCGGCGATGCCGAGGCTATCCCGAAACCCGACGACACCTATGACAGCGTGATCTGCTCCTTTGGCGTCATGCATGTCACCAGCCCCGCAAAGATGTTGAACGAGATCGCGCGGGTTTTGAGGCCTGGCGGTCGGCTCGCGCTCAGCCATTGGGTCGGCCCGCCGGACTCGGCGCTCTTCAGGATCGTGTTCGGCACGATGCAACGGCTCGCGGACATGTCTGTGGTGCCACCCTCACCGCCCCCCTTTGCGCTTTCGTCGGAGGAGGCGATGCGCGGGGCGCTGGAAGCCGCAGGCTTCAGCGACGTGTCGATTGTTCGGCTCCCGCTCACCTTCCACGCGCCCAAAGGGCGATTCCCCGAGCATTTCAGGGCATTCGCGGCACGGGCGGCCGTCATCCTCGATAAGCAATCAGATCACGTCCTACGCGAGATCTATTCCGATTGGGAGGCGCAGCTTGAAGACAGTTTGACGGAAGATGACCAATACCACGTCCCAATGCCGGCCTTGGCTGTGTCTGCCGTTCGCAACAATTAGGTAACAACATCTGCTTGGCCAATGGAGGGATAGGCCTCGTTCCGGCCTTTTGCACGGTGTGCATCGAGCGTCCGCTTCACCTCTTCCAATCGATTGGTTCGCAATCGCAGCGAAGGTCTGCTCTCCGCCCTTCGCGAAGCTTTCTGCATCCGCGAGAATGGCCTGCCCCAATGAATTGGTCCGGTTTCAGTCTTCTGGTTCGCGACCCAGGAGACCACGCGCATGACGCCCCGGGTCAAATGGGCCTGGGATTTCTATACCAATGATCTTTCGCATGTGTTGAGAGACGCATCGCGATCCCGACGAGGTATCCAGGCCTCGACCAGTCAGAGACACCGACCGTTCTGGAACTCCTCCTCTGTCAGCCGGAACTCCAAATGCACCGGATCGACGCCATTCGTGTCGAAGAAGGGAAGCTCGACCTCGTAGACCGGCTGCCCCGTTATCTCCCAGTCCGCCGCTGCCTTGTTGATCGCGCTGATGAGACGCCGGTCCGGCAGGCTTCCCTGCTCGAGCGGGGAGACCATCTGCTCCTCAGCGCGCGCTCGCATGCAGGCGTAGATCTCCACGAGATCCTCTCGCATCTCGAGGTCGGCCGGTCCCTTGATCCAGTCGGGGGACGCGCTTTCCGCATCTTGAAGGTCGGGGCCCCAGCGCGCGTAGAGACTGACGGTCGCGAGAACGGGGACAAGCACACCGATGACAAGGACGGCGCGGATGACCCTGCAGGTGAAGCTGCTTCGCATTTTCTGCGGTCTCCTCGTCTCGAATGGTCGATGCCCGCGGCGTCATGCGAGGGTCAGCGCTGCATTGACATAGGCGACGAGCAGCGCAGCGAACCCGGTCAGCCAGGTGATGCTCCGAATGGGGCCTGCTCCGAAGGCCTGGAGGATCCCGTGCAGGGCCCGCGAGGCCGCGTAGACGAGGCAGGCCCAGCCAAGCACGCCGTTCTCCGACCCGGACCCGGCGAGGATTGCGATGGGCGCGAACATCGCCACGCCTTCGACCTGGTTCCGGACCACCCGCGCAAGGCGTCGCGAGAGAACATCGCTCCGCTCTTCGTCGCGCACGGAGGCGCTGTAGCGAAACCCGAAGGCGATGTCGGAATGGACAGCCTGCGCCGAGACTGCGCCGGCGAGGCTCAGCCCGACGATCAGCGTGGCGAGATCGACCGGCGTCATGAGACTTCCTCCAACTCGGTCCCGGAACGCTCCGCCCTGGCAAACCGCGCGCGATAGGCGCCGGGCGTGATCCCGACCCGTTTCTGGAACGACCGCAGGAGCGCATCGACCGACCCGTACCCAGCCGCGTGCGAGACCTGCTCCAGCGAGTGCCCGGTCTCCTCGAGAAGCGTCTTGGCGCGGGTCAGACGCGCCTCCTCGACGAACTTCGCCGGCGTCGTGCCGACCGTCTTCGCGAAGGCGCGCAGGAAGCTCCGCTCGCTCATGTTGACGAGAGCGGCAAGATCGGGAACCTGCCGGCCTTCGGCGTGGATCTCACCGGCGGGATCCTCCAGGATCCGCGCCGCGAGCCGCAGGATGGGTTCGGGACCTGACGACGGCAGATCGATGCCCGCCCCGAACTGCGCCTGGCCGCCGGGGCGCCGCAGGAAGAGGACGAGCTCGCGCGCGACCGCGCGCGCCACACCCGGTCCGTGATCCGCCTCGATCAGCGCCAGCGACAGGTCGATCCCGGCCGTGACCCCGGCCGAGGTGAAGAACGGCGGGTCGGCGACATAGATGGCGTCGGCATCGAGATCGACCTGCGGGAAGAGCGCACGAAAGCGGTCCGCGCTGTTCCAGTGTGTCGCCGCCCGCCGTCCGTCGAGAAGCCCCGTGGCCGCGAGCGCAAAGGCCCCTGTACAGATCGAGACGATGCGGCGGGCGCGACCGGCCACCTTACGCAGGGCGCCGAGGGTCGTGCCGTCCCGCCATGCCGAGAGCATGGCCTCCTCCGAGCCGCCGCAGATGACCAGCGTGTCGAGAGGTCCGTCGATCTCTCCGATCGGAAGGGTCGGCGACAGTTGGATCCCGGCATGGGTCCGGATCCCCTGGCCGGCCTCCGAGGCAAGTACGAGATCGTAGTCGCCGCCGAAGCGGTTCGCGACGGCGAACGCCTCCATGGGACCGGTCACGTCGAGGCTTTGCACGCCGTCAAACGCGAAGAACGCGATCTGGCGGCACTTTGGCGGGATATGCGTATTGAATGACATTCACGCCAACATAATGCGCGTCTATCTCCTCTGCAAACAGGAGACGTGTCGTGACCCGCAGACTTACCCGCAAACTTGCCCGCAGACTGATCACCATTGCCGCCCTCATCCTCGCAGCCACGTCCACCGCTCTTCTCAGGAGCGGGACCGCGGCACCCGATATGACGCCGATCCCCGCCACCGACCCGGCCGTGCTGCGGCCCTTGACCGGCGATCGCCGCCTCGTCGTCATCCTGGCCGACAACGCCGGCACCGAGACGACGGATCTCCTTGTGCCGCATGGCATCCTTCAGCGAAGCGGCGCTGTCGATGTGCTCATCGTGTCAACGGAGGAGGGCGCCGTGGACCTCATGCCGGCGCTCACGATCATGCCCGACATGACGGTCGCGGCCTTCCACGACATCCATCCCGAAGGCGCAGACGCGGTCATCGTTCCCGCCTTCCACAGCCGCGGAACCGAGGCCACGACGGACTTCATCCGCAATCAGGCCGGGAAAGGCGCGATGATCGTCTCGATCTGCGAGGGCTCGGAGCCTGTGGCGCAGGCCGGGCTCTTCGACGGTCGCGCAGCGACGACGCATTGGTTCGCGCAAGGCCGCATGACCCGGAGATACCCCGGGGCCACCTGGGTCCAGAACAGGCGCTACATCGTCGATGGCCCGGTCATGAGTTCATCCGGGGTGTCCGCCTCCGTCCCGGCGACCCTGCGGTTTCTCGAAATACTCGCCGGTGACGAGGTGGCCCGCCACACGGCGACCGACCTCGGAGTCGGTGAGTGGAGTTCGCAACACGACAGCTCCCGTTTCTCGCTCGACTTCGGGACGGCGCGGCTCGCGGCCGGCAACCTGCTGGGGTTCTGGCGTCACGAAGTTCTGGTGGCCCCCGTCGTCGACGGCTTCGACGGCATCGCCTTCGCGCTTCAGGCCGATGCCTGGTCGCGGACATACCGCTCGCGCCTGGTGGCCGGTAACGCGGCGGGCATGGCGACATCGGCGGAAGGCGTCGCCTTCCTCACGAAGATCTCCCCACGAAACGATGCGGCCATAGACCCCTTGACCGGCGGCCCTCTGGCCGCACTCGACGCCAGCCTCGAGGCGATTTCCGGGCGCTATGGTCCAAGGACCGCCGATTTCGTCGCCGCGCAGCTCGAATATCACTGGCCGTGATCCCGATCCGACCCCCCCTGGAAACGCAAGCGGCGCCCATGCCGCGCCGAGAAGGAACCCAAGATGAAGACCTCGATGATGATCCTGATCGCCGGGCCCTACCGGTCCGGCACGCACGACGACCCCGAAAAGATGCGGGCAAACCTCGAGCGGCTCGAGGCAGCTGCCTGGCCGATCTTCGACAAGGGCCATGTCCCCATGATCGGCGAATGGGCGGCTCTGCCGATCCTGCGAAGCGGCGGCGGAGGAGACCCCGGCAGCGAGCGCTACGAGGCGGTCATGTATCCCACGGCGCATCGTCTTCTCGCCAAGTGTGACGGTGTTCTTCGTCTGCCCGGCGCCTCGCGCGGCGCCGACAATGACGTGCGCATCGCAAGGGAGCGCGGTCTCCCTGTCTGGTTCGATGTGGCGGAGATCCCGACCGCAAATAATTGACCGGCATGAGATCCTTTCTTCTCATCTTCGGCTGGGCGTCGGTTGCAGGCAGCATCCTCGATGCCGCGATCGGCGTCTACGCAGCTGGCCTCGTGATCATGGGCTTCGTCGACATCGGGCTTCCGGTCGACGCATTTCTCAGGGACCACCTCGCGTTCCTTTACTGGATCAAGGATTTCGCGATGCGCTTTCTGCCGTCGTCCGTCGTAGTCTGGCTCTTCGCGCTGCCAACGCTCGTTTACTTCCCGGCCCGCATCATTCTGGGTGGCGCACTGGGTGCGTGGGCGCTCGCGGCAGCACGGAAACGACGGGATCCCGATTGATGCCTCGCAACAAGCGGGCTGCCCGAAATGGATCTTTTTCCCGGCGCCCGCGAAGGCAGCTTCTCAAGAAGAACTGGAGCAAGTCCATGGAAATCGAGCACATCGCGGCTTTCAGCAAGGAAGAGGACGGCGGCAATCCCGCTGGCGTGGCTCTACTCGAACACGCGGCAAGCGTCGCCGAGATGGCGCGCGTCGCCGCCCAGGTCGGTTACTCGGAAACGGTGTTCGCATATCCGCTGCACGATGGGACCGGGGCATGGCGTGTTCGTTATTTCGCCCCCGAAGCAGAAGTGCCGTTCTGCGGCCATGCCACCATCGCGCTCGGGGCGGTCTTGGGAATGAATTTTGGAGCAGGCACCTATCCGCTCGTTCTCAACGCCTCGGAAATCGAGGTCGAGGCCGAGATCTCAGGCCCTCGGATGAAGGCCACGCTTTCCTCACCACCCACGAAAAGCAGACCCACGGACGAAATGGAGCTACGGCAAACCCTGGACCTCCTTGGGCTCTCACTTGAAGATCTCGATGGGCGGCTGCCACCGGCACGGATCCATGCTGGCGCCGATCACATTGCCCTGACACTGCTGGATCGGACCCGACTGGCGGCCATGCGATATGATCTCGGCAAGGGACGAGAGATGATGCGCCGGCTTGGCCTTGTCACGATCATGCTTGTTCATGCCGAGAATGATCGCACGTTCGTCGCGCGCAACGCCTTTGCATCGGGCGGGGTCGTCGAGGATCCCGCAACCGGCGCGGCGGCGGCGGCCTTCGCCGGTTATCTTCGCGATCTGGGCTGGCCCCACGGCGGCCACATCACGATCCGGCAGGGCGAAGACATGCGTGTGCCCTGCCTGATCGAGGTCCGGCTCGCCGATACCCCAGGATCGTCCGTCCATGTGTCGGGCCAAACACGTTTCATTCAAGCGGCAAGCAGGAGTGCATGAGCGCCGCCGATCCCTGTCAGGAGCGCAGAACGCTGGTTGGACGCTTTCCTCAAGCCGCGCTGCAGCGGGAAAGCACCATCACTCGCGCCGGGCGATCCGGCGTAACGTCCCGATGCCGCACGATACCGCGTCGTCTATTGTCCGGCTTGCTCCCTGGAACAGCGCGGTGACTGCAATCGCGAAGCGAGGTTCCATGAGGCCTCGTGATCCGCGCCGCGATTGGTCCGTTCACGAAAGGACCCAGCCCCCCCTGCATACAGTGCGTGTTCACGATCCTCAGGCCTGATCGTTCGATCCGAACGGCACGAGCTCGCCGTCCCGCCGCTGTATCCAAGGGGTTCCGAGAGCGTCGCGATCATGAGGGAAATCCCAATCGATCTCGGGCAAGCACGGTCGCAACGAGTGTCCCGTTCGCCCGTCATTGCAGTAGGCGGCCTCGATCATGGGTGGGAAGTTGACGGTGGCCCGTATCCCCGGATGCGAAAAAAGGTCTCGCGCATATCCCCAGATGCTTGGCAGGTCGCGCAGCCGATACCGGCTGCACCCAAAGAGGAAATGATAGATCAGGTCGAAGCGCACGAGGGTCGGGAAAAGCCTTAGATCCGAAAGCGTGAGGACGTTCCCATGCAGGAACCGGGATGTCGCCAGACGCTGGTCGAGCCACGCAAGAGTGTCGAAGACCCCCTGTGCGGCTACGTCGAAAGCCTCCTGAGACTTTGCGAATCCCGCCTTGTAGACCCCGTTGTTGAGCGTGTTGTAGATGCGATCGTCCGTCTGCCTGGACGCCCTCTCAAGACCGCGAGGGGCAAGCGTGGTCTCCCCAAACGCTTGGTCAAACGCAACGACGATATCCGAGGACTCGTTCGACACGATCCGGGATGCGACCTTGTCCCAGAGGACGGGAACGGTCGCGCGGCCCGTATGATCGGGATGCCCGAGTGAATAGAGTTGGTGGAGGTGCCGGATGCTGCGGTCGGTGCCCGGCACCGTCCAAGGCGCGCCGCCTGCGATGCTGTATCCCTCCACGCGAGGCCCATGCGCCAGATGGACGGCAACGGCATCGACGTCCTTCACGGCAAGAACGAGGCGCGTCCGGTGCGACCAGGGGCAACTTTCAGATGCGATCAGGAGAAACCGATCAGGTTCCTGTCTCAAAGCCGTGATCGTTTCCCTTTTCATCGCGCCACGAAACGCACTTTCCGATCGCACATAGGCGCCGTCCGACCAGATCCGGTCCTCTTCACTCCACACACCGCCGATCAGCATTCCCATCCATCAGTCCCTTTCATTGATCGGTTTGATGGTAGGGACGATTTCCCACGCCGTCCGTTGCCAACCTCGCCGGTATCGGTGCATTGAAGGCACCATGCGAGACCTGCCCCTGACCTCTCTCCGCGCGCTCGCCGCCGTGCATCGCGAAGGCGGTGTTCGGGCCGGGGCGCGCAGTCTCGGCGTCACCCATTCGACGGTGAGCCGACAGATCCGAGAACTCGAACGCATCTACGGCGTGGCGCTCGTTGCGCCTGAGGGGCGTGGCCTTGTCCTGACGCCCGAAGGAGCTTCGCTCGCCGACACGGCTTCGCGAGCCATCGGTGACCTTGAGACGGCCGCGCTCCGGCTGCGGGAGAGGCGTGGTCGAAATACGGTAACCATTGCGACGACCGCGTCCGTTGCGGTGCGGTGGCTTCTCCCGCGCCTTCCATTGTTTCACGACGCGCACCCTGGCATCGAGGTTTCCATCCTGACCGAGCAGCGCTTTGTCGACCCGGACGGCGAGAGGGTCGATCTCGTTGTCAGGCAGAGCCGGGAGCCGCGGACGACGCTGGCCGCCGAGCCGTTGATGGATGACACGATCTTTCCCGTCATCGCGGCCACTCACCCGGATGCCACCCGGGGTTTGGATCGCTTGCCGAAAGGGGCCGCCCTGCTCCACGACCGTGACCCTGACACGACATGGGCGCGGTGGCTCGAGCAGTATCCAGCGCCGGACGTCGATCCGGCGCTGGGTCCCAGGTTCACATCTTCCGACCTTGTCATCCGCGCAGCCGCTGCCGGTCTCGGCTATGCGCTCGCGCGGGACCGCCTGGTGGGAGAGGACGTCGCTGCAGGTCTCGTCACACGCCCGTTCGGCGCGCGGTCGATCCCGCTTGGAACTGCCTACTGGCTGATCCGGGCTGATCGACCATCGGCGAGCGCAAGAAGTCTCGACCGGGTGACAGAATGGATTATCGAGGAGGCAACCGAGCACCGCTCGACGCTACGTCTCTCTGCAGACTGAGCATGACCATCCTAAATGGCCTGCGCGAATGCCTTGCTCGGGCAAGCATCACAAAGGGCATACGCGATGGACGCTGATCCCGCCTAACTGAACCGCGCTTCCAGCACAGGCACGTATCGCAAGAAGGTGTCCGCGACGGTCGGCGCGCGGAGCTTTTTGCCCGCCCCCTCCCGATCTCCCCGTCGCAGGCCCCGACATGAACGGCCCTTTGCGGACGTTCAGCCCCGGCTCATGATGCTGGGCGCGGCTTGTCGAAGCTGCCGCGCCGCAGTTGCATACCTCCGCGGCTCCCCGAGGTCAGCAGAGCGGGCGAAACTGACGCTCGAGCTTGATTTGATTAGGGCTCGCGGCCCGCTCGGATCGGATGAGTTGGCTTTTCGCCGATCTCGACCTTCCTGCCAGGCCTTAAAGGGCCGTCGAGCATGCATGGGCGCCACCGTCTTCATCATCTACGGGCCAAAGCTTCCGGGGAAGCACCGGACAAACGCAGAAGCGTGAATCTCTTCGAGGCTTCGGTCTACGTGAATCCAGTTGTGAGGCGATCGCGCTTTCGTGGTAGTAGATCCCGGTACAGTGAAACCTGGGACGGCATGTCGCCGGCTTTTCCGGACCAAGTCGATGGCACACTCAGCCTACGCCACACCCACCGACGATCAAATCGCCTGGCGTGACGCCGATCCGGGGTCGGACAGCCTGCCGGCCCATCTCGTGGCCTTTCTTCAATGCGGCGTCACAGTGACCCTCGGGGCGCGTCAGCCCGACGGACGGCCGATCGTGGGCGCCGGGGTCGCCTGTCGCCTCCGCGCGCCAAAGACCATCCGCGTCCTGATTTCCCGCGGCATGAATGCCCGGCTCATAGATGCCGTGGAGGCAGATAGCGCGATCGCGGCGACCTTTTCCCGCGCGCGCGATCATCGATCGATACAGCTGAAGGCTTCTCGCGCCATAGTGAGGGACATCGCCCCCGACGACCCGAGCGAAGCCGCACGGCAGGCTGCACTTCTCGCCGACGATCTGGTGGAGCTGGGTTACGCCCGGGACCAGGCCGATGTGTATGCCTATTTCGGAACGACGGACCTCGCTTCGCTCGAGTTCATCCCCGAGCGTGTTTTCACGCAGACACCAGGCCCGGGAGCCGGTGCGGAGCTGGTGCGATGACGCCATTCGATCTTCGCGACCTTCGTGGCGCGATGGAAGGCATCGCGGCCTCCACCCTTTGCACCTGCGACGCCGACGGCATGCCCAATGCGTCGATGATCAGCCAGGTGCACTGGGTCGATGAGGGCCATGTCGCGCTGTCCTACCAATTCTTCAACAAGACGCGCGCGAACCTGCTCGCTACGAGAAAGGCAAGCGTCCTGATCTTCGATCCGCGCACGCTCGCACAGCACCGGCTCGACCTCGATTATGTCGAGACGCGGACGGCCGGGCCGCTTTTCGAGACGATGAAGGCGAAACTCGCGGGCATCGCTTCGCACCATGGCCTCGAAAAGGTGTTCCGACTCCTTGGCGCCGACATCTTCAAGGTTGCCCATGTGGAGCAGGTGATGGCGCCGACGGCCCGGCCGGGATGCAGGGGCGTATCGCTCCTCTCCGCTGTGAGGAATTGCGTCGACGAGCTTTCGCGCTGCCGGGATTTCGATGATCTCGCCGATGCCGCGCTCGACGGCATGGTCGCGCATCTCGATGTCTCGAACGCGATCCTCCTGCTTGCTGAATGCGACGGGCGGCTCTTCGCGCTTGGCTCGCGGGGGTATGCCGTCTCGGGTATCGGGGCCGAAATCCTGCCGGGCGAGGGCGTGATCGGCGTCGCGGCGCGCGAAGGCGTCCCGATCCGGATCGGCCACTTCAACGCCGACTATCGCTACGGCGCTGCGCTCGGCGCTGCGGCGCAGAAGGCCGGCCTTCTCGCCGAGACGCCGGCCGGCGTTCCATTCCCCGGCCTCGGCACGCCGCACAGCCAGATCGCCGTGCCGGTGATGGCGGAGGGGCGAACCCTGGGCGTCCTCTTCGCCGAGTCGGACGAGGTGCTGCGCTTCGACCATGAATTCGAGGATGCGCTGACGCTGGTTGCGAGCCACCTCGGCGTGATGATGGCGCTCCTGAGGGAGGACGATGCGCAAGAGACACCGATCGCGGCCTTGCCCGAGATTGTGGGAAGCGGCGGCGTCACGGTCCGCCACTATCCGCGCGACGACAGCGTGTTCCTCGACCATGACTATCTCATCAAGGGAGTCGCGGGCGCGATCCTTTGGCGGCTTCTTCGCGAGCACGCCGCCACCGGGCGCACGGATTTCACGACGCGCGAGCTGCGGCTCGACCGATCGCTGAAGATGCCCGACCACGCCGAGAACCTGGACGCGCGCCTGGTCCTCCTGCGCCGCCGGCTGGAGGAGCGCGGCGCCTGTCTTCAGATCGAGAAGACCGGGCGCGGCCTATTCCGGCTCGTCAGCCGCTGCCGGATCACGCTCGAGGATGCAGGCGAGTCGGACGCCATCGAGGTCGCCTGAAGCCCTGCACGGCCACGTGAGCATTTCCTTAGCATCCATTTAAGCTTTCGTGACGCGACACTTAGCAAGCGCGGCGGACACGCTGGCCGTATAGAGCACCGCAGGACGCGGACGGCCGAAGCCAAGAAACAAAGGCGCCGCTCCACCCTACACCACCGAACCCGACGGCGCGACTCGCGCAGCCAAACCCGACCCACGAGGGAACGGCGCTCATTGCCCGTGCCCGGAAGAGAGACGACATGAACACCGACCTGCTCATCCCCCGCATCAGCGGCACCGTCATCACCGCGCTCGAACCCCGCCATGGCGCCGAGGCCGACGCACTCATCTGGAACGGCCGCAAGCCGCGGCGCCGGGCGAAGATCATCGTTCGCGCAGCCTGCGCCGGCGACGTGGCCGAGGCGGTCCGCTTCGCCGCCGCCAACGGCCTCACCGTGTCGCCGAGGGGCGGCGGCCACCAGTTTACCGGGATCGCCGCGCAGGCCGACATGGTAATCGACCTCGGCGCGCTCGACGGGCTGAAGCTCGACACCGAGAGGCGCACGGCCCGCGTGGAACCTGCGGTCACCAATGCCCGCATGGCCGCCGCGCTCGAGCGCCACGGTCTCGCCTTCCCGCTCGGCCATTGCGGCAGCGTGCCGATGTCGGGCTATCTGCTCGGCGGCGGCGTCGGCTGGAACTCGGCCGAATGGGGCTTTGCCTGCTTCTCGGTCGTGGCCGTGGAGGTCGTCCTTGCGGACGGTCGCCTCGTTCGGGCGAGTGCGGAGGAGAACGCCGACATCTTCTGGGCGGTTCGCGGCGCGGGGCCGGAGTTCTTCGGCGTCGTCACCGCCTATCACCTGCGGCTCCGGGAGGCGGCCAAGGCCACGAGCACCACGATCCGCGTCTACCCCGCCTCGATGGTCGCGGAGATCGCGGCCTGGGCGGAGGACGTGGTGGCAAGGGCGCCCGCCTGCGTCGAGTTCACCACGAAGGTCACGCCGACGCCGACCGGTCCGGTGCTTGCGGCGATCGCAACCGTCTTCGCCAAGACCGACGCGGAGGCCTGCGCGATCCACGGTGCGCTCGGCCAGGGCGCGCCCGAGGCGCTCCAGGTCATCGGCCCGATGCCGACGCCCATGCCCACACTCTATGAGGCGACGGAGCCCTCCATGCCGGAGGGCCGCCGCTATGCCGTCGACACGCTGTGGTCGGATGCCCGCTACGGCGAGGTTCTCGGCCGGGTCGCGCAGGACATGGCTCTCGCGCCGTCAGCGGCGTGCATGGGTCTTGTCGTTTTGCGCTCGAACGCGGTGGAGACGCCCATGGATGCGGCCTTTTCCTGCCATGGGCGCATTTTCGGCGCGCTCTACGCGATCTGGGACTGCGCGGAGGCCGATGACTTGAACATCGGCTGGCTCCGTACCGCGATCGACGCCGTCGCGCCGCTCTGCACGGGCGCTTACGTGGGCGAGGCCGATCTCGACCGTCCCGACCGAATGTTGCCGACGCTCAGCGCCGAGGCGAAGGCGCGGATCAACGAACTCCGTGCCCTTCACGATCCGCGCGGGATCTTCCAGCGCCGCATCACCCCGATGGCCCTCGCGGCCGAGTGACCCACGCTCCGCACCGTCGCACGGCGCGGGCCCCTCTCGCAAAGCAAATGGAGACAAAGAGATGATCACGAAACCTTCGATCCGAACCATGCTTCTGACCGGCCTCGCGCTCTGGCCGCTCACCCTGAACGCCCAGGGCATCGAGTTCGCGCCCGAACTTCCCCTCGGAGACGGTACCGTCCGCGCCTTCGCGGAGGTCGCTGCCGATGGCACCCCCACCCGCATCGGCATCGAGATGACCGAAGAGGCCATCGCAACCCTCGGCCCCGACATGGTCTTCCTGACCGTGCCGCTGCCCGATGCGGCGACCGAGGCCGGCTACGACCACGTCTCGCTCGACTGGATGCCGCACGGACATGCGCCCGGCGACCTTTTCGGCGCCCCTCATTTCGACGTGCACTTCTACCTCCTGACGGAGGCCGAGCGGCTCGCCATCGATCCGGCCGCCCCGCTTTTCATGGAAAAGGCTGCAAACCGCCCCACGGCCGACCTGATGCCGCCGAACTACGTGCCGCCGCCGGAACTCGATCCGATCCCTGCCATGGGGGAGCACTGGCTCGACGCGACCGATCCCGTTTTCTCGGGCCGGCCCTTTGAAGCCGTGATGATCTACGGTGCCTGGGACGGCGCGCTTATCTTCGCAGAGCCGATGGTGACGCGCGACCTGCTCCTGTCGCAGCGGGATTTCGGGGGAAACCTCGGCCAGCCGGCGCGCGTCGCCCAAGCGGTGGCGCTGCCGAATGCCTGGAGCGTGTCCTTCGACGCGGACAGGCGCGTGCACGTCGTTTCAATCGATGCGCTCGAAGCGCGGACTCCCGGCGATGAGGCTGGTGGGCCCGAGACGAACTGAACCCAACCGACGCCGGGCGGCGCCCCGCTGCCCGGCCATTCCGTTGCGCTGCCCCGTCCGATCCGGACGGCCTCATTGCAGCTGCAAGACGGCGGGGCGGACATTCGAAGCGCGATGCAGCGAAGGCCGGCTTCTCGCCATTCCGGCATGGCGACGGCATCGACGTAATCGGCCCTAAGCTTTTGTCGACACAACTTGAAGCGAACGACGGTGTGTTGTCACCAAGCGCCGCGGTAGCTCTGGACGACTTCTTTTGCCGAAGCCTCCACGAACCGCGTGTCTGAGCCGACGGTAACGAGGTCCATTTTCCATCCAGCGGCACGTATGGCGTAGTCCACGGTCCCGCAATGAAGCCCACACCGTAGGGAAAAGTCAGCTGTCTTCTTTCTTACCAATGCCAAGAGATCGACCAGTTCGGGTACCTCGGGATCAAAACGAGCAGGGTAGCCGTAGCTCAAAGCGAGATCGCTCGGCCCGATGTAGATGCCAGACAGCCCCGGCACGGAAAGAATTTCGTCGAGGGCCTCAACGCCTGAGCGAGTCTCGATCATTGCAAGTGCGACGACGGATGCGTTTGCTGCCTCGACAGAATACTCGCCGGGCCAACTATAGCGCGCTCGGATGGGCCCAAAGCTTCGACCTCCATGTGGCGGATAGCGGCAGGCCTTGACGAGGCGACGGGCCTGTTCGGCGGTTTCGATCATGGGCACGATGACGCCCATCGCGCCTGCGTCCAGAACCCGCATGATCTGCCCCTCGTCGAGCCAAGGGACACGGGCGAATGGAACAGCCCCTGATTTCTCGATGATCGGGAATAGGGTTTGGAGATCGGAATAATCGACGCATCCGTGTTGAAGATCCACCGTCAGCACGTCCCAGCCGGCTCCTGCCATGGCTTCCGCCGTAATGGGCCCGGGCGACGCAATCCAACCATTGAGGGCGCAGCGACCCTTGCTCCACAGGTCGTTCAGCGGGTTGACCGACAGAGCCATGTTTCAAACCGCCATCATGTGGGTGAGCTTGGTATTCTGGTAGTCGCGGATCGCTTCACGGCCGCCCTCGCGCCCCGTGCCCGAGTGATCGACGCCGCCGAACGGTGCCTCCGCGTGGGCGACCATGAAGGTGTTGACCCCGACCATCCCGGCGTGAAGGCCGCGCGACAGCGCCTCGGCCTTCGCGTGGCTTCCGGTGAAGCCGTAAGCGGCGAGGCCATAGGGCGTGGAATTGGCGCGCACGATTGCGTCGTCCATGTCCCGGAACGTGGCGACGGGAGCGACGGGACCGAAGGGTTCCTCGGCCATGATTGCTGCCTCGTCGGGCACGTCGGCAAGTACCGTTGGCTCAAGGAAGAAGCCCGCGTTGCGCCCCTCGGGCCTCCGGCCGCCCGTGACGAGCCTTGCGCCACGGTCCTGCGCGTCGGCAATCAGGCGTTCCACCTTGTCGCGGCCCGAGGCGAGCGTCAGGGGGCCCATGGTCGTGCCCGCAACCTGGCTGTCGCCGAGGACGAGCGCCTCGGCCTCCGCCTTCATCTTCGCGAGGAAGCGGTCGGCGACACTCTCCTCCACGTAAAACCGATTGGGCGCGATGCAGACCTGGCCCGCGTTGCGGAACTTGAAGGCGGCGCACTGGGTCGCGGCGGCCTCCACATCGGCGTCGGCGCAGACGACCACGGGCGAATGGCCGCCAAGCTCCATCGAGCAGCGCTTCATGGTCTTCGCGGCCTCGGCCATCAGCATCTGCCCAACGCGGGTGGACCCAGTCAGCGAGATCTTCCGCACCTCGTCCGCGGCCATGATCGCGGGCGAGATGTCCTCCGCCCGGCCAAGAAGGAGTTGGACAACCCCGGCAGGCACCCCGCCCGCGACGCAGGCCTCGGCGATCAGCGTCGAGGTCAGCGGCACCTGTTCAGAGGGCCGCACGAGGATCGCGCAGCCGGCCGCGAGCGCGGGCGCGATCTTGCGCACGGGGAGGTTGACGGGGAAATTCCACGCCGTGAAGGCTGCGCAGATGCCCACGGGCTCGGGCTCGGTCAGCAGACGCCCGCCCTGCCGGGAGGGGATCGTGTCGCCGAACAGTCGTTCGGCCTCGCCCGCGAACCATTCGAACTGCTCGATGGCCGCACCGACCTCGCCTGCCGCCTGCGCGATGGGCCGCCCGATCTCGAGCGACAGGGCGCGGGCGATGGCGTCCGTGCGCGCGCGCATCTCGGCCGCGACGGCGCGCAGGATGCGGCCGCGGTCCCAGCCGTGAACGGTCGACCACTTCTTTTGCGCGGCGCGTGCATGCGCCAAGGCCTCCGCAACGTCGTCCGCGTCGCAGGCGGGCTGTTCCCAGAGCGTCTCGCCCGTGCAGGGGTTCACAACCGGGATCGGTGCCCCGTTTCCCTTTCTCCGGAACTCGCCCCCGATGAGGAGTTTCGGCTGCGTCTCTGTCATGTCTCTACCCATTCTTCTACAGGATCTCAGGCTCGCCCGCAGCGGCGCCGAAACCGGTTTCGAGGAAATCGAAATCGCAACCCTGGTCGGCCTGCATGACGTGGCGGGCATAAGCCCAACCATAACCGCGGCCGAACTTTGGCTCGGGCGGGACCCAAGCCTCGCTGCGGGCGGCGAATTCGCGGATGTCCACATCCATGTCGAGCGTCCCGGCATGGGCATCGACCGCAATCGTGTCGCCCGTCCGCACCAGCGAGAGCGGACCGCCCACATGCGCCTCGGGTGCGACGTGGAGGATGCAGGCGCCGTAGCTCGTCCCGCTCATCCGCGCGTCGGAAATCCGAAGCATGTCGCGCACCCCCTGCTCCAGAAGGTATTTCGGGATCGGCAACATGCCCCATTCGGGCATCCCCGGCCCGCCCTGCGGCCCCGCACCGCGCATAACCAGCACGGTGTCGGCCGTGGCGTTGAGCGCCGGGTCGTCGATCCGCGCCTTCATCTCGGCATAGCTGTCGAAGACAAGCGCCGGGCCACGGTGTTTCAGAAGCCGTGGATCGGCAGCGGACGGCTTCATCACCGCGCCGTAGGGCGCGAGGTTTCCGCGCAGGACGGCCATGGCGGGCTCGGCCGACACCGGATCGTTGAGGCCCCGGATCACGTCCGGCAACCACGTCTCCGCGCCCGCGATCTCCTCGCCAAGGGTGCGCCCAGTGACCGTCGCGGCGGTGCCGTCGAGATGGCGCTCCATCCGCGCCATCAGCGCGCGCAATCCGCCGGCGTAGAAGAAATCCTCCATCAGGTACTTCGCACCTGAGGGACGGATGTTGGCCAGCACAGGCACGCGTTTTCCGGCCTCGTGGAAGTCGTCAAGCGTCAGCGGGTGGCTCGCGCGCCGCGACAGCGCGATGAGGTGGATGATCGCGTTGGTCGAACACCCCATGGCCATAGCGACCGCGAGCGCGTTGTCGAAGGAGGCGCGCGTCAGGATGCGCGAGGGGCGCAGGTCCTCGTGCACGAGCTCGACCGCGCGCCGCCCGCAGGCCGCCGCCATCCGGATGTGGTTCGCGTCCGCCGCCGGGATCGAGGAGGCGCCGGTCAGGCACATGCCCATCGCGTCCGCGATGGCGGTCATCGTGGCGGCCGTGCCCATCGTCATGCAGTGCCCGTAGCTCCGCGCGATGCCGGCCTCCACCTCCTGCCATTCCGTCAGGCCGATCTTCCCCGCGCGCCGCTCGTCCCAGTATTTCCACGTATCCGACCCCGACCCCAGCACCTCGCCGCGCAGGTTGCCGCGCAGCATGGGTCCGGCGGGCAGGAAGATGCACGGCAGGTCCATGCTGATCGCGCCGAGAAGGAGACCCGGCCCGGTCTTGTCGCAGCCGCCCATCAGCACCGCCCCGTCCACGGGATGCGAGCGCAGAAGCTCCTCCGTCTCCATCGCCAGAAGGTTGCGGTAGAGCATCGTCGTCGGCTTCACGAAATTCTCGCTGAGCGACAGCGCCGGAAGTTCGATGGGGAAGCCGCCCGCCTGCAGGACACCGCGCTTCACGTCGTCGACGCGCTGGCGGAAATGGGCGTGGCAGGGGTTGATGTCCGACCAGGTGTTGACGATCGCGATGACGGGCCGCCCGGCCCAGTCCTCGGGCGCGTAGCCCATCTGCATGAGCCGCGAGCGGTGGCCGAAGCCGCGCAAATCGTCGGGGTCGAACCAGCGGGCCGAGCGCAGCTTTCGCGTCATTGGGAAGCCGTCACACCGCCGTCGATATAGACGACCTGCCCCGTCATGTAGCTGCCCGCCGGCGCCGCGAAGGCGATGACCTGCCCCGCCACCTCCAGCGGGTCGCCGATCCGGCCGAGCGGATTGCGCTCGAGGATGAAGTCGCGGAACTCGGGCTTCTCGAGATGGGGCCGGATGCGGTCGGATTGGATGAAGGTGGGCGCGACCCCGTTCACGGTGATGCCATGCGGCGCCAGTTCCATCGCGTGCTGCTTCACCAGCATGACGAGGCCCCCCTTCGTCGCGCAATAGGCCGAGTAGCCCCGGCCCCTCAGCGCAAGCTGCGAGCGCACCGACAGAAGATGGATCTGCCGCCCGCCCTTGCCCCTCGCGATCTGGTCCCGCGCGACGGCCTGGGCGAGGAACATGGCCGACTTGAGGTTGGTCTCGTAGACCTCGTCGAACGTGTCCTCGGTCACGTCCATCAGCGCCTGCTCGCGCTGGATGCCGACACAGTTCACCAGAACGTCTATTCCGCCCGTCAGCGCCACCGCCTGCGCCGTCGCCCGCGTGATGTCCGCGACGCTGCGTGCGTCAAGCGCGATGCCGTGCGCCTTGCCGCCGGCCGCCGCGATCCGCGCGGCCAACACCTCGGCCTTCTGCGCCGAGGGACCCGCGACGACGACCTGTGCACCGCGCTGCCCGAGCGCAAGCGAGATGGCCTCGCCGATCGCGCCGTAGCCGCCAGGCAGGAAGACGCGCAATCCCGTGACATCGAACATGCGATCGATGCGGTCGGGGTCGATCTCGGGGGTCAGCGTGTTCTGCCGGTTCATCGCCTATACCTCCACCCCCGCGGCCCGATAGACGCTTTCCATCAGGCGCAGGGTCTCCAGATTGTCGAGACGGTCGGTCTCGAACGGGGTGCCATCACGGAGGCCCTGCACGAAGCCCGCCATGACGGTGTCGAAACATTCCTGGTAGCGGCCGAGGAGGTCGACCTCGACGGCCTCCTCCTCCGCCCCCACGACAAAGACACGGTTGAGTTCCATCACGATGGTGCCAGTCTCGCCGATCACCTCCAGCCGGTCGCCGTGAAGCGGCGGGTAGCCGGGCGCCACCAGACAACCGTCGGCGGTGGCAAGAAGGCCGCCCGCGCCCGTCATCAGGATCGCCGCCGTATCCTCGCCCGGCAGCCCCTCGGCCAGCCGGTTGAGGCGCGCGGCCACGACCTCGAGCGGGCCGCAGAGGCAGCGGAGCACGTCGAGATGGTGGATCATCGTCTCGAAGACGAGATTGCGACGGAAGCCGGTGAGGTAGGGCTGCCGCTCGATCAGGAAGGGCACGTCGCCCTCACGCGGGCATAGGCCGGAGCCACGACAGGAGATTTGCGCGTGACGCACCGCCCCGATGCGTCCCTCGTCGATCCACCGGCGAACGGTCATGTAGTGCGGCCGGAAGCGGTAGTTCTCGTGCACCATGAAGCGCACGCGCTCGCCCACGTCGACGATCAGCGCCTCGGCCTCGGCCACGGTTTCCGTCAGCGGCTTCTGGCACATGATGTGGACGCCGTGATCGGCCGCCATGCGCGCGACCGGGGCATGCGCGCCGACCGAGGCGGCGATGTCGACCGCGTCGAAGCCGCCCTCGGCGAACATCTCGCCCGCGTCGTCGTGAATGCGCGACACGCCGAACTCCGCGCCCCGCGCCTCGGCCTTCGCGCGGTCGGTGTCGCACAGCGCCACGATCTCGGCCCCCGCCGCCTGCCACGCGCGCAGGTGGTAGAGGCTGATGAGACCGCAGCCGACAAGAGCGATGCGCAGGGGCTCAGCCATCGTTGCCCTCGAAATGGCCGTAGCCGTAGAACCACATGGAGCCGGCGTTTCGCGACGTTCTGAGCGTATGCGGCGCCCGCGCGGGGATCAGGACGAGATCGCCCGGCCCGCAACGCGCGGTCTCGCCGGCCACCTCGATCTCCATATCGCCCTCCGCCACGACGACGAACTCGTCGGTGTCGTGCGTGAAATCCGCCCACACCTGTCCCGGCGGATCGTTGAAGACGCCGAAGCTGAAGGCCGGAAAATCCGCCGCCACCAACGTGCGCGAGACGGGCGTGGCATAGGCGGCCTTGCGGAAAACCGCGCTCATGCCGCCCGCTCCGTCAGCAGGTCGCCGAGGTAGGCGCGGGCGGGCTCGTGCGCGAGGACGGCCTCGTAGGAGGCAAGCGGCGCGACCGTGCCCTTGTTCACGAAGATGAAGCTCTCGCAGATCTCCTCGACGATCTCGAGGTGGAAGCGCTCGTTGGGATGGACGCAGAGGAATACCAGCCGCCCCTCGTCCCGAAGGCGCCGGAAGAAGTCGAGCATGAAGCCGATATAGCCGTCCTGCGTGTTGAACTGCGGCTCGTCGAAAAGATGCAGCATCGGGTAATCCGAACCGGCGGGCTGCATCAGCGCGTTCGGCCTGAAGGACCGGAAATGCCGGACCTGGTAGGACTGGTGATAGTGGATCGCAAGGCGGTCGCGCTGATCGGTGCGGACCTTGTGGATGTCGCGCCCCGCGACCAGCACCTCGCCCCGCGTCGGCGCGTTCGACCCGGTGATGAGCTCGAAGAGCGTCGTCTTGCCCGATCCGTTCGGCCCCATCATGCCGACGATGCCGGGGCGTTCGATGGTGAAGTTCGCGGCGAGGTGGAAGGTCGGCGTCCGGTCGAACCGACCCCTGGTATAGACCTTCTCGAGTTGCCTGACATCGAGCATCGTCATCGTCACATCCCCACCAGCCGCCGGCGCAGCGCCGGGTTGTCCAGAAGCTCGGCCGCCCGCCCCTCGTGCACGATCCGGCCCTTGTCCATGACGTAGACGCGGTCCGAGACCTCGAGT
The DNA here is from genome assembly GCF_029624655.1 of Roseicyclus salinarum. Taxonomy (GTDB): domain Bacteria; phylum Pseudomonadota; class Alphaproteobacteria; order Rhodobacterales; family Rhodobacteraceae; genus Roseibacterium; species Roseibacterium salinarum. The sequence goes on along the minus strand of NZ_JARRSA010000006.1, from coordinate 77,641 downwards.
GCCGCGAACGCGTGCTGCTCCACGATCAGGCAGGAAATCCCCTCGGTCTTCAGCCGCCGGATCGTCTTCATCACGTCCTGCACGATCTTGGGCGCGAGACCCTGGCTCGGCTCGTCGAAGAGGACGAGGCCGGGCGAGCCCAGAAGCGCGCGCGAGATGGCGACCATCTGCAACTCGCCGCCCGACATGTTCTCGCAATCGCGGGTCATGAGGTGTTCGAGCGCGGGGAAGATCTCGACCATCTCCGCCTCGCTCCAGCGGTGGTATTTCGTCCGCCGGGTGCCGAGCGCGAGGTTCCGGCGCCCCGAGAGGGACGGGAATACCCGCCGGTCGTCCGGCACCCAGCCGATCCCCATGCGTGAAATGCGATGCGTGGGCAGGTGCGTGATCTCCTGCCCCTCGAAGCGCACGCGCCCCCCCTTGGGCGGCGAAAGGCCGAGGATTGAGCGGATCGTGGTCGTCTTGCCCGCCCCGTTCGGGCCGAGAAGCGCCACGACCTCTCCCTGCCCCACGGTAAGCGACGCGCCGAAAAGCGCCTGCGTCTCGCCGTAGAACGTCTCGATGTGATCGACTTCCAGCATCAGGCGACCTCCCCCAGGGCCGAGCGCGCAACCCACTTGTTGGCCCTGAGCGCGGCGGGCGTGTTCTCGTCGATCACCTGGCCCCAGTGGATGACCGAGATCCGGTCGGCGAGGTCGAAGAGGAAATGCATGTCATGCTCGATCAGGACGATGGTGTAGCGATGGCGAAGCTTGCCGATCAGCTCGGCCAGCGCACGTGTGGCCTCGGTCCCGAGACCGGATGTCGGCTCGTCGAGGAAGACGATGCGGGGCTCGGGCGCCAGCGCGACCGCGATCTCGAGCGCCCGGCGCTCGCCATAGGGCAGCGATTTCGCCTTTTCCCACGCGCGGTGAGCAAGGCCCACCTGGTCGAGGACGGCAAGCGCGCGGTCGATCAGCGCGCTGTCGCCGAAGACGTCGCGGACAGGGTTCATGCCCCGCTGGCGGAATTCAGGCAGCGCCAGCATCACGTTCTCGATCACCACCGTGTCGTCGAAAAGGTTCATGATCTGGAACGACCGGGATATCCCCATGCGCGCGATCCGGTGCGGCTTGAGCCCGGTAATGTCGCGACCCTCGAAGGTGATGCTTCCGCCATCGGGCGCGTAGTGCCCCGTCAGGACGTGAAAGCACGTCGTCTTGCCCGCACCGTTCGGCCCCATGATGCCGTGCACGCTGCCCTCCTCGACCGAGAGCGAGACGTTTTCGAGCACCACGCGCGCCCCGAACCGCTTGCGGAGGTTCTTCGCCTCGAACAACGCCATCCTCACACCTCCGTCGGCTTGGCCGCGGGCCGGGCCGCCGGCGCATGGCCGAGGCGCGTCCGCGCGACGTGGAGAAGACCGGCAATCCCCTCGGGGCGGACCATCACCATGATGACGAACATCAGGCCGAACCACAGAAGCCAGGTCTCCGTGATGCCGCCGATGATGTCGCGGGCGACGAAGTAGAGGATGACGCCAAGGACCGGCCCCCAGAAGCTGACGAGGCCGCCACCGACGAGGATCATCATCACGATGAGGCCCGACTGGTGAAGGCTCATGACGTCCGGGTAGGCGCTCTCCTGCGCCATGGAGAAAAGCCCGCCAGCCAGCCCCGCGAAAGCGGCCGACAGCGTGAAGGTCAGCCACTTGATCCGCCAGACGTCGTAGCCCACGAAGCGCGCCCGCGTCTCGTTCTGGCGGATCGCCTGGAGCACCCGTCCGAACGGCGCGTTCACCAGCCGCCAGAGCACGACCACGGTCAGCGCGAGGAACGCGGCGACCAGCCAGTAGAGGCTCGCGTTGTCCTGCAGGCCGAAGCGGATGGGTCCGAGCACGAAGTCGGGGCGCGGGATTCCAAGAAGCCCGTCCTCGCCGCCGGTGATCCCGTGCAGCTTGATCGCGCAGAACCAGAAGATCTGGCCGAAGGCGATGGTCATCAGCGCGTAGTAGATGCCCCGCCGGTGCGAGATGAAGGCCGCGACGATGCCGCCCGCGACCGTCGCGGCGAGCACGGCGGCCAGAAGCCCGCCCCAGAGGCTGACGGCCACCTCCTGCTGGAACAGGCCGAAGGCGTAGGCTCCGATCCCCAGATATGCGCCGTGGCCGAAGGAATGCAGGCCGATGTAGCCGAAGAGCAGGTTGAAGCCGAAGGCGAAGATCAGCCAGATCGCGACCTCGATGCCGAGATACTGATAGAGGCCCACCGCGGGCAGCCAGAAGGGCGCGGTCGCGACGGCGGCGAGGAAGATGCCCATGGCCGGCGTGAAGGGCGAGCCGCCGCGCGCGGGAATGTCGCTGAGGGTGATCATGGACATGGCGTCAGTTCTCCAGAGCGGACTTGCGCCCCAGAAGCCCGCGGGCGCGGAAGCCCACGATGGCGATCAGGAGCAGGTACATCGACAGCATCGACCATGCGGGCGCGTAGGCCCCGGTGATGCCCACCGAGAGGCCCACGAGGACGGCGGCGATCACGGCGCCCCAGAAGCTGCCAACCCCGCCGATCACGATTATGAGGAAAGCGGGGATGATCACGTCGATCCCGATATGCGGGCGCAGGCCCCAGATCGGCGCCATGACGGTCCCCGCCAGCGCAGCCAGCGCCGCGCCGAAGCCGAAGACCAGAAGGCGCAGCTTCGACAGGTCGTAGCCCAGCGCGCGGACCATCTCGCTGTCATGGGCGCCCGCCTTGATGATCGCGCCGTAGGGCGTCTTTTCCAGGAACAGCCAGACGGTGAAGATGGCGAGGATGGCGAAGCCCGCCGCGAAGAACTTGTATTTCGAGAAGATCAGCCCGCCCATGAGGAACGCGCCGTTGATCGCCTGAGGGACAGTCAGGCTCTGCTCGCCCGTGCCCCAGGTGAGGCGGATGATCTCCTCGATCACCAGCGCCGCCCCGAAGGTCAGGAGAAGCCCGTAAAGCGGCGCCTTCCCGTAGGTGGGCCGCAGGCAAAGCTCCAGGATCATCCCCGCCCCCGCCGCCAGGAGCGGGCCCACGACGATGCCGACCGCGTAGCGCATGCCGATGGGCAGTCCGAGCCACCACGCACCGAATTCCGTGCCCGCGAACCAGCCGCCGCCGATCGTCGTCATCGCGAAATAGGCGCCGAGCGCGAACATGGCGCCGTGGGCGAGATTGATGACCTCCATCACGCCCACGATCAGCGTGAAGCCCAGCGCGATAAGCGCGAATAGAAGGCCAAGCGTCAGGCCGTTGATGATGTGCGGTATGAGCTCGATCATGTCCTGTCCTCGATGACCGCCGGTGCGGCGGCGAACGCGGCCGGGGCCTGGGAGGGAACCCCGGCCGCGCGTTTCTTCGGCGCCTCAGGCGTCGAAGCTCGGCGTCTCCTCGAAGCTTTCGAGGTTGCACATCTCCGGCGCGTTCTCGTCGCGGACCTCACCGGGCGAGGATTGCGTGAGGATGCGGAACATGTCGTTCTCGTCGGCCGGGTCGGGATTGGCGGTGGCGAGGTAGATCGTCTGCTGCACCTGGTGGGTGTTCGGGTCGATCACCGCGTCATGGTGCTGCATCCGCTCGGCCGCCGGCATCACGTGGCCCTCGAGGGCGCGGATGATGTCGTGGTTGTTGGTGCTCTCGGTCCGCTCGATCGCGGCCAGAAGCTCCTTCGTCGCCATGTACCCGTTGTAGAAGACGTTGCCCGGCACCCGCATTGAAGTGTCTGGATACATCTCCTGGTAGCGGCCCACGAACTCCTGCACACCGGGCAGGTCGAGGTTGTAGTACCAGGTGGTGCCGAAGACGCCGAAGAGGTTGTCGAGCGGCAGGCCGTAGACGTCGGGCCAGTCCTGCTGGTTGTTGATCCAGGCGGTGTTCTCGCCCATGCCAAGCTGGGCGACCTGCTGGCGCAGCGCGATCTGGTCGTCGCCGCCCACGGCTGCGGCAACCACGTCGGGGTTCGCCTGCTGGATAGACAGGAGCGCGGCCGAGAAGTCGCGCGTGCCCTGCGGGATCAGGATCTCGTCAATGACCTCGCCGCCATACTGGTCGATGAGCGCGCGCGTCGCCCGCGCCGTGTCGTGGCCCCAGACGTAGTCGTTGGTCAGCAACATGATCCGCCCGCCGTAGGCGTCGATCGAGTTGCGGACCGCGGCCTTGGAGAAGTTCGCGCCGTTGCCGTCCCAGACGAATTTCACGCGGTGGCAGTTCTCGCCCGACTCCGTGGGCGAGGACGAGTTGGTGTTCAGGTAGATCACCCCGTAGCGCTGCGCGACCTGGCTGATGGCGTTCGCGACGCCCGAACTCACGGCACCCACGAGGAAGCCGCAATCTTCGCGGTTGATGAGACGCTCGGCGACACGGCTTCCTGTGGCGGGCGTCGTCTCCGTGTCGAGATGCATGTGCTCGATCTGCCGGCCGAGCACGCCGCCACGTTCGTTGGCCTCATGGATTGCCATGAGCATGCCACGCCGATCCGACGCGCCCGAGTTGGCGTATTGCCCCGAGGCGTCCGACGTGATGCCGATGCGGATCGGCGCATTCTGTGCGTGGACGCGATTGTGTTTCCAGGGGCCGTAGAAGGCGGCGACGCCGCCCGCAGCTGCCGCCGAGCCCATGAGCTCACGGCGCGTGATCTTCGAGTTGGACATGGTGATCCTCCCTTGAGCGAGCCCGAACGGGTGCGGGCGAAACCGGTTTTCAGGGCCCCTCCTCCGAGCCGATCGAAAACCCTGTTCATATGATTGAAAAAATTTTCTATCCACGTCAACGAAAATTTTTTCAACGGAATTGAAAGCATGCTATAAACTGCTCATGAACGAAAAATTCGCGCCCGTGCCCGCCGATCCACCGGAAACCTTCGATGCCCTGAGGCAGAGAATCCGGGACCGTTTTCCGTCGCTGAGCCCTCATCTTCAGAGGATCGCCCGCGCCTCCCTGGAGGAGCCAAACGGCTTCGCGGTAAAGACGACACCTGTCATCGCGGGCGAACTCGGAATCCAGCCCTCGACGCTCATCCGCTTCGCCAAGGAGTTCGGTTACAGCGGGTTCTCCGAGCTTCAGAAGATCTTCCGCCAGCGACTGATCGAGGGGCAGGCCAATGTCCGCGACCGCGTTCTCGAAAGGGACGAGGCGATGCCGCCACCGGACGCGCGTGCCACGCTCGAAGCCTGCATCGCGGCACAGCGGGAATCGCTGCAACGTCTGTCGGAGGATTGTGATTGCGAGGCGGTGGCCCGCGCGATCCAGCTTCTGCGGCCGGCCCGTCACATCTATGTCGCGGGGCTCAGGCGCTCCCGGCCAATGGCGGACTACTTCCATTATGGTCTGATCCGCGGGGAGCGCGCCTCCTCGCTGCTGGATTTCGCCGGCGGAATGGCGGGCCCTCAGATCGCGACGATCGGGCCGGACGACGTGCTCTTCGCGATCGCCTTCCCGCCCTATTCCCAGCCTGTCGTGGACGCGGTGATGGACGCCCATGTTTCGGGCCGCCGCATCGTCTCGCTGACGGACGGTCCCCACAGCCCGCTTGCCGCCCACGCAGAAGTCGCGCTGTTTCTCGACACGGGCGCGGAGAGCCGTCTGCAACCCGTCTCCGGGGCGATGGCGCTGATCCAGACGCTGGTCACGGCGATCACCCGCCCCTGAGCGCTGCCTCGGCACCTGTCAGCCCGCCGCCAGCGCAAGAGCGACGGCTGCAAGCATCGCCATAGCCATGGCAAGGTTGAGCGCTCGCCGCGAACCGGGTGTCATATCGACGCGGGAAAGGGCGTTGCCGCCAGCCAACCACGCAAAATGAACGGGCACCCAGACCGCGTTGATGACAGCGAACTTCACCGCGATCTCCGCGCCCACCCCAAACCCCGAGATCGGAAACCCCGAGAAGAGCGACAGGTTCACGGCGTGGCATTTGGGATTTGCCAGTTGCAGGACGATGCCGCCCGCCACGCCCGGCGGCCGCGCATGCGTCGCAAGCGCGATCCGGTCGCCCTGCATCGCAATCCTCAGCGCGAGCCAGCCAAGATAGCCCACCGACACGACGGTGAGCGCGAGCCTGAGGCGTGGCTCGGCCATCACGACGGCCGCGAGGCCGGAGGCCGCAAGGATCGCGACGGCATTCGTCCCGATGAATACGCCGAGGACGAAGCGCAAACCCGCGCGCCTGCCATAGGCCGCGCCCACGCCAGCCACCGACAGGACGCCAGGTCCGGGCGTCGCGGTGAGAAGGACCACGGCCGCGAGGAAACTGCCCATCGCGTGCCGTCCCAGTTCTCAAAGAAACTCGTCACGGATCGGCGTGAAGACCTCGACGATCTCGCCCGCTTCGAGGCAATGCGCGCCGTGCTCCACTCCGCCCTCGACGAGAAAGCCGTCGCCCGGCCCCATTCGTTCGGTCGCATCGCCAATGGTGATCTCGAAGAGACCGCTCACCACGTAGCTCGACTGGACATGCGGGTGGCTGTGCAGTGGGCCCTTTACGCCAGCCTCGAAGCGATTGCGCATCATCAGCATCTCGGGCGCGTAGCCCATGATCTTGCGCTGCGTGCCGTCGCCCATCTCCTGCCAGTCGAAGCTCCCGGCGTGGATGTGGCCCGCGCGGCTCGGATGCGTTTCGCTCATGCGGTGCTCCTTTCGGGCGCCATGACCTCGGCGCGCAGGTCGTGCAGCCCGCGCCAGCCGAGGCGGCGAGCAGCGGCACGGGTGTCGAACATCGGCGCGAAGGGATTGGCTTCGTAGATTTCCCGGTCGATCCGGTCGGGGAGGCGGCCGAAGGCCTGTTCCAACCGCTCCAGCGTGGGCCGCGGATGCAGGGTCGAGGGCGCGGCGAGGTAGAACGCCTCGAAGCCCTGCCACTCCAGGTGAAGCGACAGACGGAATGCCTCGGCCACGTCTCGCGGGTCGACATGGTGCCAGCAGAGGCCGCCGCCCGCCGGTGCGTGGCCGCCGGCGCTGGGGCCGGAGTAGCCCACGGGATCGGAATGGCGCGCCCGCACCTCCCCCATCATGGACCGGAAGAGGATGAAGACCGGCCGAAGCGCGATCACCTCCAGTCCGCGCCGTGCGAAGCTGCGACCGGCTTCCTCCGCCATGAGTTTCGACAGCCCGTAGGGGTCCGCGGGGCGCACGGGATGCGCCTCGTCCACGGGCAGGGCCTCGGGGCACCAGAAATGCTCTTTCCAGACGGTGTTGCCCATCACGCTGTCGGTCGAACAGAGTACGACACGGGGGACGCACGCGCGCCGCGCCGCCTCCATCACCGTCCAGCTGCCCTTGGTGTTGAGATCGATGATGCGGGACGGTGTGGCGCTGCCGATATTCGCGGCGGCGGCGATGTGGAGCACCGCGTCGGCGCCCGTGAAGGCGGCGACAAGCGCCTCCTCGTCAAGGATCGACGCCGTGACATGGTGCCAGTCCACGTCGCCGGAGGGGGGGCGCGCGTCGAGGCCCGTGACCTCGGCCTCCGCTCCCACCGCCCGCGCAACGTAGCCGCCGAGAAGGCCAGAGGCGCCGGTGACGACGACGCGGCTCATGACCCCGCCTCCTTGCCTGCAACATGGAGCCCCGCGAGGTAGCCGAAGGTGAGCGCGGGCCCGAGCGTGATCCCCGGCCCCGGATAGCGCCCGCGCATGATCGACTGCATGTCGTTGCCCACGGCGTAAAGTCCACCGATGGGCCGCCCGTCCGCACCGATGACCTCGCAGTCCTCGGTGGTCCGGAGTCCGGCGACCGTGCCGAGATCGCTCAGCGTCAATTCGATGGCGTGGAACGGCGGCTTGCGGAGCGGCGCGAGGCACGGGTTGGGCCGGTGGTCGGCATCGCCGAGATACCGGGAATAGACGTCCTCGCCCCGGTGGAACTCGGTGTCCTGCCCGCGCTCGGCGTCGGCGTTGAAGCGCTCCATCGTGGCAGCGAAACCCGCCTCGTCGATCCCGAGCTTCCTCGCCAGCGCGGGCAAACTCTCGGCGGTCCTGAGGTATCCGGCTTCATGATAAGGTTTGAGGTTCCGCGTGAAGGGGATGATCGCGCCAAGCCCGTATTTCCAGATGAAATCCGCGTCGCAAATGATCCACGCAGGCAGGTTCCCGGTCTCGGCGTTGCCTTGCAGAAGCGCCTCGCCGAAGCGGTGATAGGACACCGCCTCGTTGGTGAACCGTCGCCCCGCCGCGTTCACGACCACGGAGCCCGGCTTGCCCCGGTCGGTCACCGTATGCGGGTAGACGACCTTTCGCCCGTCCTTGCGGGTGTAGACCGAGGCGGGCGACCAGTAGGCGTTGTTGGTGTTGTCGGTGCCGACCTTGCCGCCCGCCGCCACGCCCAGGTCGAGCCCGTCGCCGGTCGAGCCGGGCGCGAAGGGGCTGTCGGGGCTAACCAGATCGGGAAGCCAGTCGCGCCGCTTCTCCGCGCTGTTGGAGAAACCACCCGTGGACAGGATCACGCCCTTCTCCGCGTGGAGCGTGTATGTCACGTCGCCCTGCCGGACGCGAAGACCCGTCGCGCGGACGTCCCGCGTCACGACCTCCTCCACGGCGCAATCGGTGCGGATCTCGACGCCGAGATCGAGAAGCGACTTCAGAAGCCGCCCGGCAAGCGCGTTGCCGAGCACCAGCCGCGAGCCCCGGTGATGACGCGTGCGTTGCAGGAGATATTCCAGCACCAGCCGCGTCGCCCGCGCGAACGACCGGGGCGAGCGCCACATCTTGCGGAAGTGCGGGATGTCCTCGCGGGCGATCATCATGCCGCCGAGGATGGTGAACTCGGGCAGCGGCGGGCGCAGCTTGCGGAACCAGTCGCCCAGGGTCGCCGCATCGAACGCCAGCGGCTCCAGCACGCGCATCCCCTCGGCCGCGCCCTCGAACTCGGGGTAGTAATCGGGGTAGAACGGCACCGGCTTCAACCGGACCGCGGTATTTGCCTCGAGAAAACGCACCGCTTCGGGGCCGCGCCTCACGAAACGCTCCCGCGCCGCGCGGCCGTCGTCGGTGGGCACGGCGGCGTCGAGATAGGCCATCATCCGGTCGAAATCATCCGGATGCCCCGCCTCGGCCATCTTGTCGTTGCAGGGCACGTAGACCATGCCGCCGGAATACGAGGTGTTGCCGCCGACCAAACCCGTCTTCTCGACCACGATCACGTCGAGCCCATGCGCGGCGGCGGTCGCGGCGGCCGTCATTCCGGCCGCGCCCGCCCCCACCACGACGACATCGAAGCGCGTGTCCTTCATGCCGGGCCTCCCCAGCGGGCGGGGTTCGCGCGCATCCAGTCGGCGAAGGCGGCGACGGCCTCTTCCAGCGAATGGCCCGGGCGGAAGCCCAGTTCCTCGGACATGCGCGTGCAGTCGAGCGGACCGCGCATCACGGTCGTGTCGGTCCAGGGCGCAGTGCCCGACCCGACCTCGATCCGGGCGCCGGGCACGGCCTTCCGCACCGCCTCGGCGACGTCGCGGGCGCTATGGTTTCGGCCCGATCCGAGGTGGTATTCCCGATGGTTCAACGTCTCGGCCCCATAAAGCGCGAGAAGCCCCGCGGCGCAGTCCGGCACGAAGGTGAAGCTCGCCGCGAAGTCGCCGCCGGACGGTTCGGAAATGTCCTCACCTTTCAGCGCCCGCCGCAGGAACTCGGGGATGGGCCCGCGCGGCCCGTCGAACTCGCGCGGCACGAGGGGCGGGCCGAAGATCCACGAGATCCGCACCGTCGCCGCCGAGACGCCATAGGTGTCTGCATAGACCGACGTCATCAGCTCGCCCGACCGCTTGGTCGCGGCATAAAGCGATCTGGGCGTCGGGTTCGTGTCCTCGGCCACCGGCGTCACCGCGTCGGGCAGCGACTGGAACACCGAGCCCGTGGATACGAAGAGAAATCGCCGCCAGCCGAGCCTGCGGGCAGTCTCCAGCAGCAGTTCGGTCGCCACGACATTGCTCTGGAAGGTGCGCAGGGGTTGCGGGATCCCGAGCTTGTCGTTCGGGACCGCGGCGGTGTGGATCACGCCCTCGATGTCATGCGCGGCGGCGAGCATTGTCAGTTCGTACGCGTCCGACAGGTCGCATTGCGCCCAGGTCACGTTCGGGCCCGCGGCCTCGGCGTCCCCCTCCCGGAACGTCGACATGTATTGCGCCACGACCTCGATGCCCGAGGCGGCCGCCTGCCGCACGGTTTCGTAGCCCACATGCCCCATGCCCCCGGTGACGAGCAGCTTGCCCATGCGTTTCTCTCCTCAGTCCTGTGTCGCGAGCGCCGCGCGATGCGCCTCGAGCGTGGCGGCGAGGCCTGCGCGGATGTCGAATTGCGGGCGGTAGCCGAACGCCTCCCGCGCGCGGGTGCAGTCCAGCGCGCCCTTCCTGGGCATCGCGATGTCCCCGCCGTGGCGGTAGGGGCCATCGCCGACCGTGATCTCGGCGTCCGGCACCAGGTCGCGCACGACCTCGGCGATCTCGGCCAGCGACGGCGCGCTGTCCGAGGCGACGTGATAGGCGTCGAACGGGTGATCGGCGCAGTCGAGTGCGCCGATGACGCCGGCGACCGCGTCGTCGAGATAGGTGTGGTCGATCCGCTCCTCCGCGCCGCCCGGAACGTGAAGCGCACGCCCCTCCGCCGCCGCCCGTATCATGTTGAGCGGCACGCGGTCGCGCAAGAAGCCGGGGCCGTAGACCCAGGAGGTGCGTATGTTCACCACCTCGATGCCCCGCGTCGCCCGGTAGCTGCGGCCCAGATGCTCCACCGCGCACTTGCTGATCCCGTATGCGTGGAGAGGTGCCTCGCGGTGCGTCTCGTCGATGCGGGGGCCGAGGAAGTCGCCGTAGATCTCCTCGGAGCTGATATGGATCATCCGCCCGCAGCGATGGCGCACCATCGCCTCGAGAATGTTGACGCTGCCTTCCACGTTCACACGGAAAAGCCGCACTGGCGAGGCGAGCGAGGCCAACACACCGACGACGGCCGCACAGTGGATCACGGCGTCGGGGCGCTCACCGGCGAAAACCGCGTCCACGGCATCCGCGTCACAGATGTCGGCCACGATCGACACGAACGCCGGCTCCGTTACTGCCATTGCATCGAGAGCGCCTGCATTCGGCCCGCAATCGAGGCCGATCACCCCGTCCCCGCGCGCCACGAGCGCCCGCGCGACGGCTCCGCCAAGAAAGCCGCCCGCGCCCGTCACCAGTATCTTCGCCACGTTCCCCGCTCCGTCAGTAGTTGAACAGGATCAGCCGTTCCTCGGTCATGTCGCGGATCGCGTAGCGCGGTCCCTCGCGGCCGATCCCGCTGTCCTTGACCCCGCCATAGGCGAGCTGATCCGTCCGCCATGTCGAGGTTCCGTTGATGATGACGCCGCCCGTCCTGAGCCTCTTGGCGAGCCAGAGCGCGCGTTCCGTGCTGTCGGTGTAGACCCCGCATTGCAGGCCGAAAGGGCTTGCCGTGACATTGGCCACGGGTTCCGCCAGATCGTCGTAGGCGAGGATGCTGGCCACGGGGCCGAAGACCTCGTCGCAGACGACCTTCATATCGGGCTTTACGTCCGCAAGGAGCGTGGGCTCGTAGGCCGCGCCGTGGCGGTTGCCGCCGGTGAGAATGCGCGCGCCTTGCGACACTGCCTCCTCCACCCAGGCCTCCACGCGGCGGGCGGCGTCCTCGTCGATGAGCGTGCCCACATCGGTCCCCTGGGCGAGCGGATCGCCGATGCGGAGCTTCTCCATCACGGCGGCGACCTTCGCGCCCAGCTCGGCGGCCAAGGCGCGCGGCGCGTGGATCGTCTGGACCGAGATGCAGCTCTGCCCCGCGAGGCGGGAGGCGTTGCGCGCCAGAACCGGCGCGATGGCGTCGAGGTCGGCATCCTCGCAGACGATGGTCGGCCCCGCCCCGCCCAGTTCCAGCGTCACCGGCCTGAGGCCGGCGTTCGCGCGGATATGCTCTCCCGCCCGCGACGACCCGGTGAAGGTCAGCATGTCGACGCCCTTGTGCGCCACGAGCGCCTGCCCCGTGGCCGCGCCGCCGTGGATCACCTGGATGAAATTCCGCGGAAGCCCGGCCTCGTAGAACAGCTCCACCAGCCGCTGCACGACCATCGGGCATTGCTGCGGTGGCTTGATGATGCTGGCATTTCCGGCGGCGAAAGCAGGCGCGAGCTTGTGGCAGGCGAGGTTGAAGGGCGCATTGAAGGGTGTGATCGCCCCCACGACGCCCACCGGGAAGCGCATGAGGAAGGCCATCTTGCCGTGGCCCATCGCGCTGCCGTCGAGCGGCACGTGCGCACCCTCGATGCGGATCGCCTCCTCGGCCGAGAGGGTAAGCGTGTCCATCGACCGCTTCACCTCGCCCTCCGCGTCGCCCAGCGCCTTGCCGGTTTCGCGGGCCATGATCTCTCCGATCGCGCCCGCGTTCTCCACGACGAGATCGGCCACACGGCGCAGGATCGCCGCCCGTTCGTAGGCGGGCATCGCGGCCACCTCGGGCGCAGCGCGGCGGGCTGACTCCACGGCCGCGTCAACATCCTCGGCGCTCGCCGTCGGAGCGGTGCAGACCACGTCGCCGCGATAGGGATCCACGCTGTCGAACCGGTCGCCGCCGGGAACGGCCTCGCCGCCGATGTAGTGCGTCAGGTCCATCTCTGCCTCCTTGTCATTCGGGCCGCCAGGCTTCGCCGAAGGCGGGCTCCGGCGCGCGCAGCGGCGGGAGTTGCCACGAGCCCGTCGAGGGCGGCTTTACCGCCGGATCGACCTCCAGATCGATCAGCCACGGCTTGCCGGAGGCCACCGCCTGCCCCAGCACGTCGCGGAAATCGTCCGATCGGCTGACCTTGGCCGCGTCCACTCCGTGGGCCCGCGCGAGCGCCGCGAAATCGGGGTTGTAGGGCGTGCCGTTCGGGCCTTGGGTGAAGCTCGTCCCGATCTCGCGCCCGCCGAACTGGCCGTGCTGCAGGTCGCGGATCGCGCCCCAGGCGTAGTTGTTCCAGACGACCCAGATCGCGGGGATGTCGTATTCGACGGCCGTGCACAGGACATGCGGCGTCATGGTGAAGCCGCCGTCGCCGCAGACCGCGATGCAGGGCCGGTCGGGCGCGGCAAGCTTCGCGCCGAGCACGCCCGACACGCCGAAGCCCATGGCCGAGTAACCCCAGGTGTTCAGCATGGATTGCGGGCGTCGGCATTCCCAGAACTGCATGAACCAGTTGTGATGCGCGCCGCTGTCGGGCACGAGGATCGTGTCGTCGGGGGCCACCTGCCTGATGTCCCTCACCACGCGCTCAGGGCGCATCGGGTTCGTGTCGATCTCGAAGTTCGGCGCGATGAAGGCGTCCCATTCCGCCTGCCAGCCCGCGATCTCCGCAAGCCATGCCTTCGTGCCGTCGTGCCGCGTCACACCCCGCCGGTCGAGTTCCGCCAGAAGCTGCCGGACGAAGGTGCGCGCGTCGGCCTGAATGCCGAGGAAGGGCTCGTAGTTGCGGCCGATCTCGGTGGGATCGATGTCGACATGGATCAGCTTCGTCGGCGGGATGTTCCACGAATACCCCTGAAGCCAGGACGAGGCCGAGCGGTCGTCGAACCGGGCCCCGATGGTCAGGAGCACGTCTGCCCTCCGCCCCGCCTGGTTCGCGGGATAGGTCCCGTTCCGGCCGATGAAGCCCAAGGACAGCTTGTCGGTCATGTCGAGCGACCCCATGCCGTTCGGCGAGGCGACCTGCGGGATTTGCAGCCGGTGCTGAAGCTCGGTCAGCTCGGCTCCCGCCTCGGACAGGGTTATTCCGTGGCCCACGAAGATCAGCGGCGATTTCGCCGACAGAAGGAGGTCGACGACCGCCGACACCGCCTCCTCCGAGGCGCCGGGGCGGTTCTGGACCCCGAGGCGCTCCATCGGGTCGAGCGAGACCTCGGCCTCTTCCTGGAAGAGGTTGTAGGGCACGTCGAGGTTCACCGGTCCCGGCCGCCCCGACGTCAGGAGGTTCGTCGCCTGCCGAAGCGCCAGGGGCAGCATCTCGACCCGGCTCGGCTGGAACGACCGCTTGACGAAGGGCTTCACCGCGTCGGGGAAGTTCGCCTGCCCGTGCATGTAGGTTTCCTGGAACGGGCCGCGGTTGAACTGCGAGGTCGGCACGTTCGCGGTGATGGCGAGGAAGGCGGAACTGTCGGCCTGCGCGCAGGCCAGCGACATGGGGATGTTCGCCGATCCCGGCCCGGTCGAAGTGAGCGTCGCCACCGGCTGGTGCGAGACGCGGAAATACGCGTCCGCCATGTGGCCCGCGGTCTGCTCGTGGCGGGGAGAGACCAGCTTGATCTCGTCCTTCCGGTCGTAGAGCGCGTCCAGCATGCCCACGTTGCCATGCCCGCAGATGCCGAACACGTAGGGCATTCCCGCCCGGATCAGGTGATCGGCGATGAGATCCCCGCCCTTCTGCTTGGTCATTCGACCGCCTCCCCAGTCGTCTTGGAATTCGTGGTGTCGATGGCCGCACGGCGCGCTTTGCGCCGCGCGCGGATCGCCGAAATGGCGGGCGCAACCCAGATCAGGATCGCGATGACGCCGAGCGTCGCCGCGATGGGCCGGCCGAAGAAGGCCGTCATGTCGCCCTGTTTGGCGATCATCGCCTGCATGAAGTTCTTTTCCAGAAGCGTTCCGATCACCATGCCGAGGATCAGGGGCGCGACGGGATAGTCGTTCTCCTGCATGAGAAACGAGCCGATCCCCGCGAACAGCGCCACGACGACGCCCAGCATGGAGTTGTTGATCGCGTAGGCGCCGACCATCGTGAAGATCAGGATGATCGGCATCAGAACCTGGTTCGACACCTTCAGAAGCTGGCTCGCCGCCCGGATCGCGACGTAGCCCACCGGGATCAGGAAGAGGTTCGCGATGAAGAACGAGACGAAGATCGAGTAGACGAGCGGCGCGTTCTCGATGAAGACGTTGGGCCCGGGCTCCAGCCCCTTCAGGAACAGGACGCCGATCACGATCGCCGTCACGCTGTCGCCGGGGATGCCGAAGACGAGCGAGGGCACCCAGGTCGAGGAGGTCGCCGCGTTGTTCGAGGCCGAGGCCGCGACGATGCCCTCGGGATGACCTGTGCCGAACTTCTCTGGCGTCTTGGACCGCTTGCGCGCATAGCCGTAGGAGACCCAGGCCGCGATGTCCGATCCCGCGCCGGGCAGGGCGCCGATCAGCGTTCCGAAGAGCGAGCCGCGCCAAAGATTGGCCTTGTAGCGCCAGATGGTCCGGAACGCCTCGCGGAAGTCGATCTTCTGCACTCGCGCCTGCCGCGCATCGGGGCGCGGCGGATGAATGAGCGCGCGGAACACCTCGGCCACGGCAAAGATGCCGATCATTACGGGGATGAAGTGGATCCCCTCCATCAACGTGAGCGTCCCGAAGGTGAAGCGCGGCTGGCCCGAGATAAGGTCGAGGCCGACGGTCGCGAGCAGAAGACCGATGGAGAGAGAGACCATCCCCTTGATCGGATTCGACGCGGCGACGAGCGCCGCCGTCGACAGGCCGATAACCGCGAGCCAGAAGTATTCGTAATACTGGAACTCCAGTGCGAAATCTGCGAGCAGCGGGGCCGAGAAGGCGAGCGCCGCCGTGCCGACGAGTCCGCCGAGGACCGAGCAGATCAGCGCCACGAACAGCACGGTGCCGCCCTGCCCCTTGAGCGTCATCTCGTGCGCTTCCTCGGCGTAGGCGGCCGAGGCGGGCATTCCGGGGATGCGGAGGAGCGCGCCGGGCAGGTCGCCCGCGAAGATCGCCATGGCGACGGCGGTGGCGATGGCCGCGAGCGCGGCGACCGGCTCCATGAAGAAGGTGATGGGCACCAAGAGCGCCACGGCGACGGTTGCCGAGATACCTGGCATGGCGCCCGCGAAGATGCCGAAGACGGTCGCACCAAGGATCACCAGAAGGATCTCGGGCCGGAAGACGAGGTCGAATGCGGCGAGAAGCGTCTCCATCAGCTTAGACCAGCCAGCGTTCGATCAGTCCGAAGGGCAGCGGTACCCGCAACGCCTCGGCGAAGACGAAATGAATGAGCACGGTGACCCCGAGCGCGAGCGCGACGCTCGACAGGATCGTCGAAAGCCCCCGCGTGACGAGAAAGAGGCCCGTCAACATGAGAAAACCAGTCAGCAGGAAGCCGAGCGTGCCGGACAGGAAGACGTAGAAAAGGACCGCCGCCACGACCGCGAAGAAGATGCCGTAGCTGCGCCACGCCCTCGCCCATCCGGCCAGTTCGAGCCACGGCGCGCGGTTTGCGCTGCGCAGGCCCTGAACGATCAGGATGAGGCCGCCGCCGCCCATCATCACCGCGATGATCCGCGGAAAGAGATCGGGTCCGTAGGGCACGCCGGGAAAGCGCATGAAACTGCCCGCGTGGATGAAGGCGAAGATAGCGATGGCGAGAAACAGCGCGCCGGGAATGGCGTCGTTGAACTTCATGGCATGGGCTCCGGGTGGCGGGTCGAGACGGATGAAGCAGGGCATCCGCCGGCGTCGAAAAAGCCGGGCGCCGAGGCGCCCGGCCAGTCGGGAGAGGATATCCTCAGAGCATCCCTGCCGCTTCCATGACTTCGCAGATCGCCTGGTCCTCGGAGGCATGGAACGCATGCGCCTCGGCGGGGTCCATCCACGTCATGGCGAAGCCGCGCTCGTTCATGAAATTCGTGAACATCTCGCTGTCGAAGGCGGTGCGGACGGCCGAGGTCAGCTCGTCGCGGATGTCGTCGGGCAGGCCCTCGGGCGCGCCGATCATGCGCCAGGTCTGAGACGTCCAGTCGACGCCGATCGCCTCCTCGACCGTCGGCACGTCCGGCAGCCCCGCGAAGCGCTCGGCGCCCATGGTGGCCAGCGGCTTGATCCGCCCCGCCTCGACCAGCGGCGCTGCCGTGGAAAGCGGCGGCGTCACGAAGTCGATGGCGCCCGAGGCCGCGTCCTGAAGCGACGGGCCGCCGCCCTCGGAGGGCACCCACGTTACCTTGTTCGGATCGATACCGGCCGCGACCATCAGGCCCGCCCACGCGAGATGATAGATCGAGCCCGTGCCGGAGCCCGACGCGGTGAACGTCCCGGCGGGGTTCTCGCGAATGGCGTCGAGCGCCTCCTCAAGCGTTTCGAACTCGGACTCGGCGCTGACCGAAACGGCGGCCGGCTCGGTGTTGATCAGCGCGATATGGGTGAAGCGCTCGGCCGTGAGATCCGTGAGGCCCTGGCAGACGAGCTGGCTGAGATCGACGTTGATCGTGCCGATCGTGTAGCCGTCGGGATCCGCCGAAGCCATCGCCGTGTGACCGACGATTCCCGAGCCGCCCGTGCGGTTTACCACGTTCACGGGCTGGCCAAGCGGCTCCTCCATCGCGGCGGCGAGCGTCCGCGCGACGGTGTCAGTGCCACCACCCGCGCCCCATGGCACGATCAGCGTGACGGGCCGCTCGGGCCAGTCCTGCGCAGCGGCCGGGCCTGCCACCAGGGCACCAGAGGCCATCAGCATGGCTGCGAATCCGGCGCGCATTCCTGTCTTGGAAATCATGTCTTCCTCCCTTGTCGGTGCGGTTCCTCCTGCCGCTGAATGGAAGCTATGGCGACGCCGGAACGGCTGTCAACATCTTTCCCATAGTCCCGTCTCTATTCTCTTCTGTAGAGAAAAAACGAAATTGATAGGCCGATTCCCAAGTCAAAACTCGGCAGATGCCGACTCCCCTCCCTCGCGGCGAACGATCGAGACCTGAAGAGAGAGTTGATTTTCTCGCTGAGCAGATTACAAATTTCCCAGAGAGAAAAGGAGACGCCGTGACCGACGAAGCCAGCGAAGACCGCCGCGATGGCCGCATACAATCGCTCGAACGGGCCTTTTCGGTTCTCGAGGAGGTCGCGCGCCACCGGAGCGGAATCACACTTTCGGAGCTCAGCCGCGAACTGGGCCTGCATACCAGCACCCTCTACCACGTGACGCGCACGCTCGTATCGCTCGGCTATCTGCGCACGGGGCCGGACGACAAGCGCTACCGGATAGGGCGCGGCATCTTTCAGCTGGCCTCGGCCTGCCTCGACGAGGCCGAGATCTGCGCGACGGCGACCCCCTATCTGGAGAAACTCGCCGAGGCGACGGGCGAGGCCAGCCATTACGCCATTTGGGAGCGCCGCAAGGCCCTCATTCTCGTCCGGCACGCAGGGCCCAACGCGCTGCAGATAAACGAACGCGCAGGCACGCTCAGACCCGTCTACTGCACCGCCATCGGCAAGGCGCTGCTTTCGGGGCTCGAGCCGGACGCCTATGACGAATACACCCGCGACGTCGATTTCGCGCCCTACACGCCGAGCACGCTGAAGGACGCGCAGGAGCTTCGGCTGCAGGTCGAGAAGGCGCGGCGCGACGGCATCGCGTTCGACGATTGCGAGTTCAACGCCGAGGTCCGCTGCATGGCGGCGACGGTGCGCGATTTCTCTGGCAAGGTGGTGGGCGCGATCGGCTTCTCGGGCCCCGTCTGGCGCATGTCGCTGACCGACATGGCCGAATACACTTCGATAACACGCTCCATCGCCGCCGAGCTGTCGGAGCAATTCGGCTTTCGCACCGAGGAGGTGGCATCGGACGCCACGAGCACAACGAAGGCACGGAGCAAGTCGCATGGCAAAGCCTGAACTGTCGGGGCGGAAAGCCCTCGTGACCGGAGCCAGCAAGGGAATCGGCAGGGCCATCGCGATGCGTCTGGCCGCAGATGGGGCCGAGGTTGCGCTTGTCGCGCGATCTGAGAAAGACCTCGAAAGGGTAGCGGACGAAGTTGCCCGCGCGGGTGGCAAAGTTCACGTCATCGCGGCGGACCTCTCGACATTTGCAGGATGCGAGGCCGCCGCATCTCGGGCCTTGGAGAAGCTTGGCGGCCTCGACATCCTCGTGAACGTCGCGGGCGCGACCCGGGCAGGCGTCTTTCCGGACCAGCCCGACCAGGATTGGATCGAGGGCTTCGCGCTCAAGTTTCACGGTGCCGTGCGGCTGACGCGTTGCCTTTGGCCAGCGCTCGTCGCGGCGAAGGGGACGGTGATCAATATCGGCGGGGCGGCGGCTCATACGCCAGCGCCTGGCTTCATGGTGGGTGGCGCCGTGAACGCAGCGCTGGCGCACTTCACCAAGGCGCTTTCAAAACAGGGCGTGAAGGACGACGTGAACGTCAATATCGTCCATCCGGGAATGACCGAGACCGACCGGATGGAACAGCTTATCGAGCAGGAAGCGGAAGCAGAGGGAATACCTTTGGAAGAGGTTCGTGCGAGAAAGAGCCTGGAGGCGGGTCTGCGCCGCATCGGCCGCCCGTCGGACGTATCCGAGACCGTCGCCTTTCTCTGCTCTCCCAAGACTCGCCATATCCAGGGGATTGCGTTGACGGTCGATGGCGGAGCGACGCCGGGCCTCTGAGCCTCAGTGGCACACATGACTTTCTTCCCTCCGATTTTGCTTGACACCATATCCTTCGGTTTGAAATAAACTCTTTATATATCAAGCCATTAGTAGAAAATCTTACCACCCCAGCCAGTCACTTCCGCAAATCGAGACGGTACTCGGTACTGTGCAGATAGTGCCTTGGTTTCCGCGGTTTGCCGTCGTGCAGGATATGGGCAGACATGGAAGTCGCCCAGTTTTGCGCCCTCAACAGCCCGAAGTCTGCGCAGGGCATTTCCGCGATACGAGGTGTGGGTGTGCAGGGATCAGAGAGACGCGATTAGCGACCGCTGCTCGGCCCAGTCGGAGGGAATCTCATGCCGGACACACCAGTCCGAGGTGAAGCCCGCCGGCTGCTTTCCATCCAGCACGTCCCGAATGATGTCCGGCGCGAGGAAGGCAAGGTCGATCATCTGCTGGACGCGGCGTCACCTTCGGCGGGCGGCGGTTCTGCAAAAATCCGGTAGCGGGTCGGCTTGCCGCCCTCGACCTTCTCGACCGTGATCTGGTAGCCGGCCTTCCTGAGGCAAAGTCCGCCAACCGGGACTTGTTCAGAAGTCTTGACGAAGCGCTCGAGGACCGGCGGGAAAGTGCTTTGGACCCGGCCCCTCTTATGCGAGTTTTCAACATACGCCGGGTCCGTGGGAATCATCGAGCATTCATGACCGTGGCAAACCCGGAGGGGATAATGACACAGAAAGCCAGCGCCGAGGCCTATTTCAACGCGTGGATTTCCCGAGACTTCAACGCGATCCTCGCGAAGCTCGCCCGCGATGGGACCTACGAGGACCCCTCAACCGGAGGGCCGATTTCGGGCGAGGCGCTCCGGGGCTACGTAACCGGCCTGTGGAGCGTCTTTCCCGACCTGAGTTTCGAGATCGCCTCGCATTCCGACGACGGCGCCTCAGCTCAGTGGATCATGCGGGGCACGAACCTGGGCTCGTTCAACGGATTGCCGCCGACAGGAAAGCAGATCGAACTCGACGGCGCGGATTTCTTCACTTTCGACGAAGAGGGCCTGATTACTTCGGTCACCGGCTATTTCGATCCTGGCGTGGTCCCGCGTCAGCTTGGCCTCGACATTGTCGTCCAGCCATCGCAGATCGGGCCGTTCCGGTTCGGCACCTCGACCATGGTGCAGAGCGGCAAGACCCAAGAACCGGGCGCGTTTTCGATCACCTATCTTGAAGCTCGGGACGATGACGGCAAGCAGGCTGTGCGGGAAGGATCGCGCGCCACTCTCATTGAAATGCTTGGAATCGACGGATTCATCGGGGCGACGACGGCAACGATCGGGAACAGGATGGTAACCATCTCTGCATGGGAAGACACAGACTCGCCGCGGCAGCTTATGCGGACGGGCACCCATTCCGAGATCCAGAAGAAGATGTACGACGGAACCCTCGCGCAGCACGGATATACGTCGGTTTGGGTCAAGGAGCGCATCAATCCCTACATGGTTCGCTGCGATGCGTGCGGGAAAATGACTCGTAGTCCGGATGCCGAACGCAAATGTCACTGCGGCGCACAATTGCCCGCAGCTGCACCCTACTGGTAATCTCGCGGGCCGGAAAAGAGTCTCTGAAGTCAAGGTCCTCACTGTGCGCTCCGGCCACGTTGACCGGCGGAGATCGCGGCGGGACGAACGAACTTCCGCTTCGGTGAATCCGCGTTGCAGCAAGCCCGAGACTCCTGACGGCAGGTGTGGGCCGATCGCGGCGCGCGCGTCCATCTGCGCGCGCGAAATCGCTGCGGGCCCTCGACGGAAGGAAAGACAAGCGGCCATGTGGCGGCGCTGCAAGCGGCATACGCGTGTTTTCGGAGGCTCGGCTTCAATCCCGGCCCGAAGCGGACTCGGTACGCGATTGGGAGTGTGCATGCGCGGCGAGCCCCGTTTCTACCCGATCGGCGCAGAGAAGACATAAACCCATTGTGAGAGCTACTTGTCGGTTGATCAAAACACCTCGCGGCGCTTACGCTCGAGGGATGATCTGGAACAGGTCAAAGTTGCGCCGTGAATGCGCGATCTTGTGCGCCATACTGGCTCCCGTATCGGTCTCCGCGGACGATCTGACCGTGGTCACTTGGGGCGGGATCTATCAGGAAAGCCAGGAAAACGCCTATTCTCCCGGTTTCACTCCGGGGATCGAATGGATCGAGTACCGTGGCGGTCTCGAAGAAATCCGCGAGCAGGTCGCGAGCGGCGCGATCGCCTGGGACGTGGTGGACGTGCTCGCTCATGACGCGCGCGCGGGCTGCGAGGAAGGCCTGTTCCTGCGTTTGCCGGACGACTTCTTTCCCACCGGGATGCAAGACGATCTCGTCATCCCGCGGCCGAACGAATGCGTCGGGCCCAACATCATCTGGTCGTGGGTCACGGCCTACGACAACAACGCGTTTCCGAACGAGGCGCCTGAAACGCTCGCCGACTTTTTCGACACCGAGGCGTTTCCCGGGCGACGGGCAATTGCCGCCTTTCCGCAGGCCAACCTCGAGATGGCGCTCATGGCCGATGGGGTGGCCGCCAGCGAGGTGTACGAACTGCTCGCTACAGATGAGGGACGGGACCGGGCGTTCGGGGTGCTCAACCGCATCGCGGCCGATCTGAGGCTCTGGTCGTCAGGCGAGGAACCTGTCGACCTTCTGCGCTCGGGTGAGGTGGCGATGGCGACTGCCTATAGCGGCCGGGTGGCAGCTGCCGAGCTTGCGGGGGAGGACCGGATCGGTACGATCTATGCGGGGCAGATCCTCGACGAGGAATGGTTCGTGATCGTCGCAGGCGCGCCCAACGAGGCGGCGGCGCTCGACTTCCTGCGCCACGTGGCCGAGCCCGAGCAGCAGGCGGCGCAAGCGCGGTGGATACCCTACGGCCCGATGCGGAAATCGGCGCTCGACATCATCGCGGCGGGCGAGCCGTGGTTTCATACGGGTGCGCCCGTCCTGCCGCACATTCCCTCGCGCGAGGACCGCATAGAGGGGGCGCTGGTGCTCGATCCCGACTTCTGGGTCGAGCACGGGCCGGAATTGACCGAGCGTTTCGCCGCGTGGCGGCGGGGGCTCGGCCTCTAGCTCAGTCGGGGTGGTGGTCGCGGACCGCGCAGCTCGACGCGAGCAGCACCCACGCCCAGTTGAAGTCTCCCGTCTCGCCGTGGGCGTTCAGGTAGTCCTCCTGGATCAGGTAGGCATCCCATTCCATCGCCTGCGGGCAGTACCAGTGCTGCGCGCTCACCTGGCGGTGATGCACCATCTCGTGCAGCAGCACGCTGCGGTCGAAGGCGGTTTCGCCGTACCATTGCCGCACGAGGAAGATCGTGGCGGTATCCGCGTCGTAGACGCCCCGCACGGTCTCGTCGATCTGCATCGTCTGCCCTTCGTAGTGGATGATGACACCCGGCTCGACCAACTCGACGCGGGCCAGCGGCACGTCCGATCGCGGCAGGTCGGTATAGGCGTCAATCCAGAGGTTCAGTTCTTCCATCGTGTCGAGGATCATTCGTGGCTCGTAGGGTGAGACGTGCCCCTCGACGAGGGGATCGGCACCCACCGGTGTGGCAAGGGTCAGGGCGATCAGGCTGCTCGTCAGGACGTTCATGTGAAGGCTCCCATGCGCTGAGTTGCGATGAGTCCGGCATGCCGATGCCCTCTCAGATTCGAGCCAACTCTGTCTCAAGCCGCTCTCAAAAATGCACCATGCACCTTCCAATGCGCCGAGCGCTGGCAGGCTCAAAGCTTGACCCGAGGCAGTCGCAGGCCGGATGCTCGAAGGATGACGCGGCTTCAGGCATCCCTCCTTGGCCCATTCCAACTTGCCGCCGGCGATGGACATCCCGTCCGCATCGAGACGAAGAAGGCGCGCGCGCTTCTCGCCGTGCTCCTCGTGGCAAAGGGGGAGCCGGTCCGACGCGAACGGCTTGGCGGGCTACTCTGGTCCCGAACCACGACACGACAGTCGCTCGCCTCGCTCAGCCAGGCGCTCTACAGCCTCCGGCGCGCGCTGGATGAGTGGGCGCCAGATCTGATCGACGCACGCACCGAGACGGTGGCGATCCGTGCGGACCGGATCAAGGTCGACGCTTGGGAGCTGGACGCATCCTGCAGGCAAGACGGTGATGCGGGCCGCAGGCACTGCCTCGAGCTCTACTCGGGTCCATTCCTCGACGACCTCTCCATCGATACCGAGGAAGGCTTTTCGGAATGGCTCGCAGCGGAGCGCGCGCGGCTCGAGGGTCTCGTGGTCGAAGCGGGCACGCAGCTGATGGAGAGCTGGGAGCGCGTGCCGGAAGAGGCCGAGATGGCGATTGTCGACCGGCTCTTGTCGGTGGATCCTTACAACGATCCGGCCATGCGGGTCCGGATGTCGGTCCTGGCGCGCGCAGGGCGACCGGCCGCGGCCATCGAGGCGGCGGGTTCATTCGCGGCGACGCTGTCCTCCGACCTCGGCATCGCGCCGTCCGACGCGCTCGCCGATCTTGCCGGGCGCATCCGGGCGGGCAGTTTCGATCCGAAGCCGTCAGGGCCGGTCGCCACGGCGCTTTCACGTCCGCGTCGGAAACCTGCGTTCGCCGCAGCCGCGGCCGCTTTCGTCGCTGCCGCCGCGCTTCTCTGGGCAACGCTGGCGCGCGATCCCGCGCCGGGGTCCGATGTCGCCCGCCTGCTTGTCCGTCCCTTTGAGGCCGGGGATGGCATAGCCCCCGAGCTTGCGCGAGGGTTCTCGGACGACCTGTCCACCGAGCTCGTGCGCCGCGCCGCAGTCGACGTCCTGTCGCGGGAAAGCGGGCGCATCGTCGCTGCGGGCAACGAAGCCGTGCACGGCGCCAGCCACGTCCTGCGCGGTCGGATCCGGGGCGAGGGCGAGCTGTGGGTGCTGAACGTCTGGATCACCGAAGCCGCCGGCGGCCGTGAGGTCTGGGCCGGCCGGTTCTCCGGTTCGGCCAGCGCGCCTCGGGACGTGCGCGACGAGATCCTGGAGCGGATAACGGACGGGATTGGCGTGGAGCTCGCAGGGTTGCCGGATCCCCCGCGGCCGACGCTTCCGGAGGCGGCGGTGCCCGCCTATCTCGGTGCGCTCAGCCGGCTGCATTCCGGATCGCCCGAGGGCAACGCCGAGGCTCTCGAGCGGTTCAGCCAACTGGTCGAGCGGCATCCGGGCGCAATCGAGCCCGTCGCGGGCCTTGTCGTCGCCCTCGAGAGGGTGGCCTTCGAGGCGGACAACTACGCGCAGGCCGCGGCGCTTCACTGGCTGGAGGGCTACCTGATGCTCAAGCGGGCTCTGGCGTCCGCCGATGGGGAACATCCCGACATCCTGGCCGCCCGCGCACGGCTCGCGCTCCGCCGTCTCGACCATCTTGCTGCGCAGAGCCTCGCACGACGTGCGCTCGAACTCGACACCGGGCATGTCGGAGCGCTTGCGGTCCTGTCGCGAAGCCTTGCGCTCACGGGCGAGACCGACGCCGCGCGGCGTCTCGCTGCCAGGGTGGTGATGCTGTCGCCGGCGGCGCCGCAGGACGGATACCTCGCGCTCGCGCTTTCAGCTTTCGCCGAGGGCGACCTGACCGCCGCGAGGGAGGCCGTCGAGATCGCTGTCCAGACGGCGCGGGCCCCTCCATTGCAGCTGCTCGCGCTCAGGGCGGCAATCCTCGGCCTCGAAGGCGAGGAGGCCGCCGCGCGCGCCGCGTTCGAGGAGCTTGTCCAGGCTCAGGAAAGCCGTCCGTTCGGTGCCTGGCGTATCGGCGACATCGGCTATTCGAACCCGCGGGCGGCCACGTGGCGTCGACCGACTGCGGCGGAGGCGGCGGCGCTTGTACGCTACGCGGATGCCGAGATCGACGCGCGCCTTCGCGATGGCATCCTCAGGGCCTCCGGGGAGCCAGGCACGCATGACGACCTTGGGCGCCCCACGCCGCTATCCGGCCAGGAAATCCAGGATCGCCTGTTTGATCGACGGATCGTCGGACGACGGACATGGATCGCCCTGGATGACTGGAGCCAAGTTCGCACCGCCGGCGGCATCTTGTTTCAGAGCGGCGTCTTCGGCCCACTTCCCCGCGCTCGGGAGGGCGAGAGCGTCGTGGTCGATGGCCGCCTGTGCGACCGGTGGATCTGGCAGCAGACGGAGATCGAAAACTGCCAACTCGTGATGCAGAATGGACGTTCCGGCGGTCTCGTGATCGTTGGCGAGACCGGATGGTTTCCATTCGTCATCCCGGAAACGCCATGATCGGTCAAGGCATGAACCATGTCTGTTTGTGCCAATACCGGAAACTTTACGCCAAGCTACATCAATGGCCGCTTTGTCACCCTCGTCGTAAAGCCCCTCGTACGCGCAGCACGGAGCGCCCCCGATGCCTGTCCGCAGCAAGTGCGACAGGCAGCCATGACCGGGCGCCTGCGCGAGGCGAGAGGCGCACGTTATGGCAGGCCCTCGTGCGAGTGCGGCGCATTCCACGGCGTCGAGGCCGGGCCGGCGGTGGATGACCCCGGGCTTGAACAGTCGTCGATCGTTTCCGCAAGGGCGGTGTCAGAGCTGACGCCAACACTGCCGACCGAGGGCTCGATGCCGGTCACTGCGGCGCCACCCTATCCTTCAACGCTGCGAACAGGCGCGCGTTTTCAAGGGCAATGACGCTCTGGTCGGCAAAACTCTGCGCCAGCGCCACGGCGGTTTCCGAAAACGGTCTGACCGTCTGCCTGTAAATGGTGAAGGCCCCGGCCAGACCTTTGCCCGACATCATGGGGATCGCCACGAACGACCGCGCGCCGCCCAGATGAGCTGTCGCCCATCGCAGCGGGTCGTCGCTGCGAAAGATCTCTTCGGCCCGCACATCGAAAATGTTCGCCGGAGTTTGCCCCGACGCCACACGCCCCAGGCCGGTGCGTGGCCCCACCGCGAACACACCCTGCGCCTTCAGCCAGTCGCGGAACGCGTCCGGTATGCCGCGGTCATGCGTGGCCTCGAACCTGTTGCCCCCGTGGTAGTCGAACAGGATGCCGAACTCCGCCTCGCACAGCTCAAGCGCGTGGCCGAGGATCGACGACACGACCGCGTCGTTATCGCCCTGTGACCGGCTGATGATGCGCAGCACCTCGGCCATCGCGCGCTCACGGCTCAGCGCCTCCTCGAGGCTGAGGGCGAGTTCCGAGATGACGGCCGCGAAATCCGTGCTTTCCTGCTGGGGCCTGGCGTCGCCAACCAGGAGGGAATGCAGGTCCAGCTTCGAGGATACCCCAAGCTTGCGATAGATCGTGGCCA
Organism: Roseicyclus salinarum; assembly: GCF_029624655.1. Classification (GTDB taxonomy): domain Bacteria; phylum Pseudomonadota; class Alphaproteobacteria; order Rhodobacterales; family Rhodobacteraceae; genus Roseibacterium; species Roseibacterium salinarum. The sequence goes on along the minus strand of NZ_JARRSA010000006.1, from coordinate 50,983 downwards.
GATGCGTCCGCACCGTGGTGGGCGCGATACCCAGCCGGTTCGCGATCTTTGCGTAGGTGTCACCTTGCGCGTAGGCTGTGGCGATCTCGATCTCGCGCGGGCTGAGCAGGTCTTGCGGCATGGCGTGGCGGTTCCCTATGACATCTCGATCCTTCCGCGTGCCGCCGCGCAGGGCAATCCCGCAGATGCAGTATAAAATTACTGCAAGCTGCCCGCGCGAAATACTGCATCCGGCCGATGCCGCGCAGAGCCGCCTGCTGTCATGCTGTTCGGATCCACAGAAAGGGACAAACCGATGAGCATGGAACAGACGGCACGCGACTTTTTCGAGGCCTGCGAGACAGGGGGCGGCTGGACCGCTTGCGAGGGGTTCTGCCACGCCGATGCCGGCTTCGCCTGCCAGGCCGACGCGCTGGCCGACGTGACGACGCTGCAGGGCTATACCGAATGGATGAAGGGCCTGCTGACGCCGATCCCCGACGGGCGTTACGACCTGACGGCGTTCGCCGCGGACGAGGGACGCGGGACGGTCGTCGCCGCCGCGGTGTTCCACGGCACCCAGACCGGCGCAGGCGGCCCGGTCGCGCCGACGGGCAAGACGGTCGCGTCGGACTATGCCTATGTCATGACATTCGAGGGGGGCCGCATCCGGCACATGACCAAGATCTGGAACGACGTGCACGCTGTGCGCCAACTGGGCTGGGCATGATGCCCTCGGCTTCGATCGACGGCGCGGCGGGGCTTTCACCCCGCGCCATCGACGCAGGCTTTCGCATGACCGCCGTGACCGACGTCGCCGACCCGATCGAGGTCGATCCGTGGTTCGTCTACATGGAGTACGAGACATGAGCGCCCGGCCGGAGACGACACAAGCCCGGATCGCGCTTCGCTGGCGCATTCTCGCCCTGCTTGTCCTCGCACGCGCGAGCCTTGGCGCGCAATTCCAGACGGTGGGATCCGCCGGCAAAGAGATTGCCGATGTCTTCGCGTTGGACAATGCGCAACTCGGGCTGATGATCGGGCTGTTCATGGCGCCGGGGCTGTTCCTCGCGCTACCCGCGGGCGCGTTTGCGCGCTTCGCGTCGGACCGGGTGCTGTCGGCTGCGGGCCTCTCCGCTTTGGCGATCGGCGGACTGGTGTCAGCCTTCGCAACGGGTCCCGAAGCGCTCGGCTTCGGTCGCATCGTGGCAGGCGCCGGTTTCCTTGTCGTCACGCTGTACTTCACCAAGATGGTCGCGGATTGGTTTGGCGGCCGAGAGATCGCCACGGCGATGTCGCTGCTCGTGATGAGCTGGCCCTTCGGTATCGCGATCGGACAGGTCGGGCACACCTGGCTGGTGACGTTGTACGATTGGCGGCTGCCGTTCCTCGTGGCCTCGGCCTGGTGCGCGCTGGCGGCGATCGGCGTCTGCGCGCTGTATCGCCCGCCGCACGATCTTCCGCCGGTCACCGGACGCAATCTGCGGCTGATGCCACGCGAATGGGCCTTGATCTGCTGCGCAGGGATAGCCTGGGGCGTGTTCAACGCGGGCTACATCATGTGGCTCAGTTTCGGCCCCGCGGTGCTCGAGGCGCGTGGCATGACATTGCTGGCGGCGGCGTCGATCATCAGCGTGGCAAGCTGGGTCATGATCTTCTCCGGTGCGGCCTGCGGCCAGATCGTCGACCGGTTCGGACGGCGCGACACCGTGCTTGTCGCGGGCATGCTGGTCGGCGCAGCAGCCTTCTTGCTGCTTCAGGTGCCCGGCGCGGGACTGGGTGCCAGCCTCCTGTTCGGGATCATCGGAATGGCGCCGGCAGGCGTGATCATGGCGCTGAGCGGCCAAGCCGTCGCACCGGAGCGGCGCGCCTTCGGAATGGGCGTGTTCTTCACGCTCTACCACGCGGTGGTGGCGGTCAGTCCGACGGTCGCCGGCTGGTTGGTGGATCGCACCGGGACACCGGATACCGCCATGCTGTTCGGGGCGGGACTGTTTTTGCTGGTCATCCTGTCGGCCTTTGCGTTCCGGATACTGAAGGCCCGCCCCTTACCCAACGCGCTGCGGGACATCGCGTGACGGAAACTCGGATGGCGTTGGTCCTCCCAGGGGCGCTCTCATTGACAAGACAGCCTGGCCGAACGTTCACTTAGAGACGCAGACCGGGGGGTGCGAGGATGTCAGAGTTTCGCGAGCCGGATACGTTCGCCGCACTCGAGAAACGGGAATGGGCGAAATCTGAAGTGGCCCAATCCTACGCGAAGGTATTTGCCAAGGCCGCGGACATGGTTGTCCCCTCCTTGGTCTCGGCGGTCGGGGCGCGACCAGGCATTGCAGCGCTCGACCTATGCTGCGGTCAGGGTAACGTGGCGGCAGGCCTATGCAAGGCAGGCGCGTGGGTGACGGGGCTGGATTTCTCGCCGGCCATGCTCAAGTTGGCTCGGACAGCCGTGCCGGAGGCCCAATTCGTCGAAGGCGACGCCATGTCCCTCAGCTTCGAGGACGGCGCCTTTGACGTTGTGACGATCGGGTTCGGGATGCCTCATGTGCCGGACCCTCCAAGGGTCTTGGAAGAGGTCCGCCGAGTTCTGCGTCCCGGTGGCCGTTTGGCGTTTTCAGTTTGGTGCGGGCCAGAAGTAGACACCGCCCTTGGCTATGTATTTGACGCCATTGGCCAACACGGGTCTCCAGACATTGCCTTGCCCCCGGGACCCGGAGCGAATGACTATGCCGACCCGGCGACAGCCTTGCCCGCGCTTGAGAAGGCGGGATTCAAGGATTGCCGACAACGCACGGTCGCATCCAAGTGGCACGTCAGCGACCCCGGCGCGCCCTTCGATTACTTCCTGGAAGGCACGGCCAGAGGCGGTGCGCTGTTGCGGCCTCAACCCCCAGCACATGCGGCAGCGATACGAGCGGCAGTTGTGTCAAGGGTTTTGGAAAAGCACGGGCCGGGACCTGAATGGGACGTGCCAATTCCCGCAGTCGTGACTGAAGCTACCGCAGCCTAGACAACCTTCGCGATACCCATCCTCGTCCGAGCGGACGTTGCCTGTCCCGTTTCGGGTGTCCACATCGTGGAGCGTCCCGCTGCCGCGCCGCGCCGTGCCGAGACCGGCCCTGATCTGCGCCCACCGCGAGGACGAGCGTCCCGATCTCAAGCTCAGGTGCGCGCCACGACGCGCGCGGTGGCCGGGAACACGAGGACCAGCGCCGCGAGGCCCCAGAACGCCGCCGAAAGGCTCGTGACCTGGGACGCGAAGCCGATGAGGGCGGGGCCGAGCAGGATGCCGGCGTAGCCCGTGCTGGTAACGGCGGCGATTGCCAGGCCTGGCGCCATGACCTTCTGCCGCCCCGCCGCGCTGAACAGCACCGGCACGAGGTTCGCCGCCCCGAGGCCGACGAGGAAGAACCCCGCGAGCGCCGGCGCGGCCGCAGCCGACAGGAGCATGAGCGCGATCCCGAAGGCGACGACGATCCCGCCGCCGAACAGGGTGGCGAAGGGCCCGATCAGGGCGACGATCCGATCCCCCAGCAGCCGCCCTGCCGCCATCGCGACCGAGAACAGCATGAAGCCGAGCCCCGCCCGCGCCGTCTCGAGAAGCCCGCGCTCGACCGACAGGAGAGCGCCCCAGTCGAGGATCGCCCCTTCGATCAGGAAGACCGCGGCCGTGAGCCCGGCGAGCAGGAGCACGATGCCGCGCGGAGGCGCGAAGGTCGGCACCTCGTCGGCCCGCGCGCGCAAGAGCCTCGGCGTCGCAAGCGTCATGGCGAGAGCAGCCAGCGAGGCCGCCGCGAACGCCGCGGCAAGCGGCGGCAGGCCAAGCGTCAGAAGACCGGCCATCCCGCCCGCGCCGGCGATCCCGCCCACGCTCCACATCGCGTGAAAGCCGGACATGAGCGGCCGGTCCGCCAGGCGCTCGACCTCGGAGGCGTGGACGTTCATGGAGACGTCTATGGTCCCGAGCGCCCCCCCGAAGAGAAAGAGCGCGATACCGAGGGTCAGGGCCGACGGCGCAAGCAGGAGCACGGGCAGGAGCGCCACCAGCCCGAAGCCGCCAAGAAGCACCATGCCGCGCGCGCCCCGCCGGGCGCTGACATAGCCCGTGACCGGCATGGCCACGATCGACCCTATGCCGAGGCACAGAAGAAGGACGCCGAGTTGCGCGTCGTTCGCGCCGACCTGTGCCTTGGCGAAAGGGATGAGCGACGCCCAGGCCGCCATGACGAAGCCGGCCGCGAAGAACGACAGGCGCGTGGCGAAGGCCGCCGGAGCTTGCACGCTCGCGGCTGGAACGGACGCTGTCACGAGATTTCCTTTCCGGACGTCGGCAAGCGGCGCGGAGACTCGCGCCACGAATTCGACGGCAGCACACGCCGGCGCGCCGGCCTCGTCAAGCCCAGCTGCCGGGCCGGTCGAAACCGGCCTCGGCGCTGTCAGTTGGGATGCGCCTCAGTCGGATCAGGGCCGTGATTGGCCCACCGCGTGCCTGCAACCTCGTGACAGCGGGACGGCCGCCTGTCCCGTCGCCACGAAGCGCGACCGGCGGCAGGACTTGGGCGTCATGAAAAAAACGGCCGGATTTCGAGCAGGGCGCGCTTTTCGGCCGCCCGATCGAGGCCGCGGCGGCGCTGGAGCGGCATTCGCGGGGCCGCTGACGGGCGCGCGAAACGCTTGATCGGCGGGCGACTTGGGCCGACACTGAAGCGCGGCGCGCCGCAAGGGCGCAATCACGGGCCCGGAGGCCGCGCTTTGGGGGGGACACCAATGACGACACCGGGCACAGAGCGCCTGCGCGACTACAGGGGCGTGGTCACGGACACCGATGTCTGGAGCTGGTTCACGCTGCGGCCCGACGACGTCTTCGTCGTCACGCCGCCGAAATGCGGCACCACATGGATGCTCAACATCGTGATGATGCTGATCCACGGGCGCGCGGTTCCCGATGCCGGAGGCTCGCAGCACGCGCCGTGGCTCGACGCCGCGTTCCGCGACCGGCGCGAGACCACGGCGTTCCTCGACGGGCTCGACCGCCGGCGCTGCATCAAGACGCATACCCCGATGGACGGCATCTCCTACGCCGCCGAGCCGACCTACATCGTGGTCTACCGCCACCCCGTCGACGTGCACTTCTCGCTCCGCACGCATGCCGGGAACATGAAGCACGACTGGCTCGACTTCATGTTCCCCGAGGACGAGCACGCGGGCTTCCGCCGTTTCCTCGACGCGCCGCCGACCGATGGCGGCACCGACGACCTGACCGTCGCCTCGATGGTGCACCACTACCGCGAGGCGCGCGCCCGCGAAGCGCGGGGCAACGTGCATTTCTTCCACTACGCCGACCTCAGCCGCGACCTGCCCGCGCAGATCGCGCGGCTGGCCGGCCTTCTGGGGATCGACCTGCCAGACGCGCTCCGCGACGAGATCGCCGGGGCCACCACCTTCGCCACCATGCGCAAGGCCGTGGAGACCAGCGAACGGCGCTTCCAGGAGGACGGGCCGTTCCACGATCTCGCCGATTTCTACAATTCCGGCAGTTCCGGAAAGTGGGAGGGACGGCTGACGGCGGCCGAGATGGACGACTACGCCGCGCGCATCGGCGGGATGCTTCCGCCGGACGATGTCGCCTGGCTGAACTGGGGCGACCGCCGCGCGCCCTGAGCCGCGCCCTGCCCTCCCAAGCCCCGGCCGCGTCGGACCTCCGGTCGAGGCGCGCCGGGGACATCCCTCGCATTCAAGTCAATGTTTGGCCTAGGTGTCGCCGCAATGGTCGCCGATTATTATACGTTGACAACTTTAGGATGCAGAACGGACGTGCCTCACATCGCTATTTCCAGACTTGCAGCCTTCCTGAAGGGCGAACGCGGCGGCGTCGAGACGATATCCTTCGTCCTTTGGCTGCCGTTCGTCATGACGTTCTTCATGATCGTGACCGACGCCACCTACATCCTGTTCAACCGCTCCAACATCGTGCGCGTGATCGAGGACGGCACCAGGCTGCGGTCGGTCGGAGTGTTCACCACAAACCTGCAGACCGAACAGCTGATCCAGGCCCAGCTCAGGACCGCCGACGGCACGACCTTCGGCACGGTGGACAGCTTCGTGCAGGACGGCATCGTGCACACGCGGGTCACCGTGCCGATCTCGGGCATCGACATCTTCGGACTGATCGCGGCGCTTTCGAACGATGCATCCATCACGATCTGGACCAGCAGGTTCAAGGAAGACCTGGAGGCGTGACATGCCGCTGACATCCAAGATGACAGCCTTCGCGAGGTCCGAGTCGGGAACAGCCACCGTCGAGGTCCTGTTCTGGTTCGTCCTCATGACGGTGCTGACCGGCCTGATCGTCGATGCCACCAACACCTTCCAGAGCTACTCGACGGTGACGCAGAGCATCCAGGACGGGAACCGGCAGATGTCGATCGGCCGCTTCAAGACACCGACCGAAACCGAGGCCTACATAGAAGCGCAGCTTCAGTCCCTTTACCCGGAAGCGGACGCCATCGTCGCGATCAACGGAAACACCGTCAACACCATCGTCCGCATCCCGTGGACCGCGCTGCACCTCATGGGAATGCTCGGGAACTCGTCCTCGAGCGCCGTGGTGTTCACGGGAAGTCACAGGCTGGAGTGGCTATGATGAAAATGCTCATGCAAGGTCTGGTCCGGAAATCCGCGTCGCTTCTGGCGCGCGAGGACGGGGCGATGACGGCCTTCGGCCTGATCATGTTCGTCGTGTCCTGCGCGCTTGGCGGGATCGCCCTCGACGTCTCGAACTCGATCCGGCTCAGGACGCATCTCCAGATCGCGGCCGACAGCGCGGCGCATGCGGCGCTCGTCGCGCGCCAGACGCAAGGCGAGGCCGAGGCGATCGACGCCGCGCTGCGGATGGTGCACGACGCCCTTCCGTCCGACCTGCACGGCAGCGTGCTTCTGCCCGAGGACATCGTGTTCGGGATCTGGGATCAGGCGACGCGGGCGTTCACGCCCTCCCTCGGCGCCACGGACGCGGTGATGGTCGATACCGCGCGGATGGCGGCACGGGGCAACGGCGTGCGCACCTTCCTTTTGTCGTTCGTCGGCGTCGACAGCTTCGACGTGGTCCGCAGGTCCATCGCCAACACCTACTTCCCGACCTGCATGCTCGAGGGCTTCGTCGGAGACGAGTATGTCGCCGTGACGAGCGGCAACACCTACACGTCGGGCTTCTGCATCCATTCCAATGGATACGCCTCGCTGAACAACAACAACGTCTACGAAAGAGGCGCCATCGTCTCGATGCCCGACCGGCGCGACGTGGTGCTGCCCAATGGCGGTTGGGCGTCCAACATCGGCATCGAGGACGCGCTGCGCGACGGCTACTACGAGATCGACGCGGCCGGCCGCGTGGGCGCGATGCTGCAGACGCTGGCCAGCCCGGGATCGCCGGCCTATCCCGAATTCCTGACCTCCACGGACGTCGTGACCCTGAACTGGCAGGACCCGATCGACGCCACGGTGTGGCAGACGGGCCGGATCCACCAGGTTTCCTGCGCCAACGGCAACCAGCGTGTCCGCGTGACCAACGACACCGTGCTGCGCGAGGGCGTCCTGATCACGAATTGCGAGATCGCATTCGGATCCGGAACCGCCGTTGAGGACGTGACCGTCGTCACCACCAGCACGTCGGTCGACTCGATCACCGGGGCGGCCGGCATCCGCATGGGGGTCGATGACAATTGCGCGCCGGGCGGCGGGGCGCAGTTCTTCACCCTCGGCGGCCTTCGGGTCCCGTCGGGCTTCAAGATGTACGGCTCCCGCGTGGTGGCCGGCGGGGCGGTCAGCTTCACGGCGGACGTCGGCGGCATCGACGGCGTGTCGGTGATCAGCGACCAGCATGTCGAGGCGACAGCGGGCGGCGAGGTCGGCTTCTGCGGCATCGAAGGCCTGCCGGACTGGGCCGCGCCGAGGTTCTACCGCATCGTCTACTGACCCCGGTTCCCGGGCCCGCCGCCAAACGGCTAGAACGACGCAAGCCGCCGTGTCGTTTCGGGGTCGAGGAACCCCGCGACGGTCGCCTCCGTCTCGAGGCTCATGGCCCTGCGCACCGCCCCGGCGGAGACCTGGTTGAGCACGCGCTTCATGGCCCGCGCCGACAGGGTCGGCAGCGCGGCGAGGCGCGCGGCGGTCCGCCCCGCCTCGTCCAGCAGGGCGGCATCGGGGACGACCTTCCACGCCACGCCACAGGCCGCGAAGTCCTGCGCCGTGTAGCGCTCGCCGAGGAACAGCATCTCGCGCGCCTTCAGCGGACCCACGATGGCCGGAAGAAGCGCCGTCACCGCGCCCGTCACGAACAGGTTCAGCGACACCTCGGGAAAGAAGCCCCGCGCGCTTTCGGCCCAGATCGGGAAGTCGCAGTTCATCGCCCACTCCAGGCCCCCGCCCACGGCCCAGCCGTTGATCGCGCCCACCACGGGCTTGGCGCCGAAGACGATGGCCTCGGTCGCGCGCTGGATCGCATCGACGACGTCGCGGGCCTGCGCCTCAGTTTCGGGGTGGACGTGTTCGCGCCGGTCGTCGCCCGCACAGAACGCCCGCCCCTCGCCCGTGAAGACGATGGCGAGCGTCCCAGTGTCCCGGTTGGCGTCGTCGAAGGCGATGGCGACCTCGTCGATCAGCCTTCGGTTCATGGCGTTCAGCGCGTCCGGCCGGTTGAGCGAGATCGTGCGCACGCCCTCTCCGGTCATCGTGGACAGAATCGTGTCGTAGGTGAAATCGCTCATGCGTAGGTCCTGATGACGCGGCGGGTCTTGCCTTCGGTTGCCGGGAATGTGCCTGCGGGCACGATCGTGGCCTTCGCGCTCGCCCCCAGCCTGCGCTTCAGTTCGGCCTCGAGGCGCGGCACGAGCGTGCCGTCGTCGGCCTGTCCCCGGGCCAGCTCGGCCTGCACCGGAAGCACGTCGTGGGGCGGCGGCGCGTCGAGCACGATCCGGTAGTCGCCCGATAGCTCGGCGAAGCCGCCGACGACCGCGGCCACCATGGTCGGGAACATGTTGAGACCGCGGACCACCACCATGTCGTCCGAACGCCCCACGACGCGAAAGCGGAAACCGGTGCAGCCGCAGGCGCAGGGCTCCGTGCCGCGAACGGCGACGATGTCGCCGGTGCGGAACCGCACGAGCGGCTGGCATTCACGGTCGAGATGGGTCAGCACCAGCTCGCCCTCCGCCCCGCCTTCGAGGGGCTTCGGCGTGCCGCTGTCGGGGTCGATCAGCTCGACATGCAGCACGTCGTGAGCGACGAAATGCAGGTCGGTCTCGTGCGCGCACTGGGCCGCGAAATTGCAGAACACGTCCGAGACGCCGTAATTCGCGTTGCGCGGCTCCATCCCCCATGTGTCGCGGATGCGCTGGCGAAAGGCCGGATCGTCAAGCCCCGGCTCGCCACCGAACAGCCCGAGCCTCAGGCCGAGGTCGGCTGGCGCGAGATGCGGAAACTTCTCGGCCAGGACGCGCTCGAGGACGGCGGGATAGGACGGCGTGCACGAGATCGCGTCGATCCCGATGTCCAGGATCGTGCGTACCAGAAGCTCGGTCGAGCCGACGCCGAAGGGCACCACCGTCGCGCCCGTGCGCTCGAGCGTCAGGTGGTCGGTCAGGCCGCCCATCCACATCTGGTAGTTCAGGCAATGCACGACAGTCATGCCCGGCCGCAGCCCCGCGAGCGACTGCGCGCGTCCTCCGACGGCCTCCGTGATCGCGCAGTCGCGCGCGCTCATCGCGAGGTTCATCGCCTGGCCGGTCGTGCCGGAGGTCCGGTGAAGCCGCGACACCGCCTCGCGGGGCGCGGCGAGGTAGTCGCCGAAGGGCGGATGCGCCGGTTGAGACAGGCGCAGGCCCGCCTTGTCGGAAAACGGAAGCTCGGGCAGGTCCTCCAGCCGCGCGGGCGGCGCCTTGCCGTCCCAGAGCCGCTGGAAGAAGGGCGAGTTGGCCGCGACGTAATCGGCCTGCCGCGCCCACGCGGCCTGCCGGTGCGCCGCAAGCTGCGCCAGCGGAATGCGGTGGCCGTCGGCAAGAAGGCTCATGGCGCCATGCCCCTTTTCCAAAGGTCGGTGAACAGATCGAGGACCTCCTCGCGGTCCTCCGACAGGGCGCGGACCCAGGGGTCGCCCGTCACGAAAAGCGCCGACAGGTACTGGTCCACCATGCCCCCAAGCGCATAGGCGCGGCGCATCATCTCCGCCTCGGACCGCGCGTCGCCGCCGCCCCTGCGCGCGGCCCGGACGACCGTTCTGGCCCATTCGTGGTTCAGCCGCTGGAAGGCCGCCCGCGCCTCGGGAAAGGCGTCCATCCCGGTGACGAGGCATTTCATGAGCCCCGCGTTCTCCTCGAAAAGGCGCATGTAGGCCCCGGTCGCGTTGCGCGTCGGATCGCCGCCGCGCCGGGTAGCGGCGCGCATCTCGAGCTGCACGTGATCGACGAACTGCCCGAGAACTTCGGCCGAGACCGCGTTGAGGTTCGCGAAGTAGATGTAGAACGTGCCGTGCGCCACGCCGGCCGCCTTGCAGAGGGTCGAAACGGTAAGCTGCTCGAACGGCGCGTCGGCCAGAAGGCGGGCGCAACTCACCACGAGGTCGTTGCGCGTGCGCTCGCCCTTTCGCAGCGCCGCGCGACCCTCGGCCAGCCAGTCGAGGAAGCCTGTGCTCGTCCCGGTCGCCCCACCTTTCGACGTTGGCGGCATGGTCATCGCACCCATGGCTGCGCCCCCCACGTTCCCCAGACGCCCGCCGTGTCGCGGCTTGCGGAAACCATGTGCGCGACGGGGATGCCCCGCCGGCACCGCGGCACGACGCTCGAGACTGGTCCGTTGTCGCCCATCGCATCCCCTCGCCGCACGACCGTGTCCTCCGATGGCGCGGGGCACCCCCGTCGTCCAGCGCCCCGCCATCCAGGCTGATCAAAAAATGAAACTGATGTCAATTTCTTTCGTTGCCGCCTCTCTGGCCCGCGCTCCTTGTGCGGCCTGTGAAACGGGAGGCAATTTTCGAGTAGGCGGAGCGCGCCTCGACGCCTACTATGCCCCGCGCAGGTTCTCACGAGGTGGAGGAGCTCTGTTGAAGCTCGAACCGGGGCCGAAATGGACGCAGCGGTCCGCCGCCGAAAGCGCGTCACCCGAGGATGCGGACACCGCCGCCCCTGCCGGCCGGCCCAGCGTCACCGTGATGGCCTATGGCGCCGACGACCTGCTCGAGACGTCTGACGCCGATCTCGCCGCCATTGCCCGGATGCGGGCGCAATCCCGCGTCATCTGGATCGACATCGTCAGGTCCGTCGATGCGGGCTTCCTGTCCGCGATCGGTGCGCAGTTCGGACTGCACGAACTGGCGCTGGAGGATGCCGTCGACGCCGATCAGCGCCCCAAGGTCGAGGAATACGAGGACCACCTCTTCATCGTGGCCCTGACGCCGCACGGCTACGGCCCGCTGCGGACCCGGCAGGTCGCCTTCTTCGTCGGCGACGGCTACCTCGTCACGGTCAGGGAACAGCCCGCGAACTGCTTCGACGCGGTGCGCGACCGCCTGCGGCGGGCCAAGGGCCACATTCGGGACGCGGGGTCGGACTACCTTTGCTATGCGCTGCTCGACGCGATCGTGGACGGATATTTTCCCGTGCTCGAGCAGATCGGCGAGGCGCTAGGCGCGCTGGAAGACCGTGTCCTCGCCACTTCCGACAACCGCGACGTGTCGGACATTCACGGGTTGAAGCGTCAGCTTCTGGTGATGCGCCGCGCGATCTGGCCGCACCGCGAGGTGTTCAACACGCTTATCCGCGACGAGCATCCCCTGATCGCCGCCACGACACGGCCGTTCCTGCGCGACTGCTACGACCACACGATACAACTGATCGACATCGTCGAGACCTACCGCGAGATCGCCTCGGAACTGGTGGACGTCCACATCTCCAGCGTCAGCGTCAAGATCAACGAGGTGATGAAGGTCCTGACCATCGTGGCGACCGTGTTCATGCCGCTGAGCTTCATCGCCAGCGTCTACGGCATGAACTTCGACCGCAGCGCCTCGCCGTGGAACATGCCCGAACTCGGCTGGTACCTGGGCTACCCGTTCTCGATTCTGCTGATGTGCGCGTCGGCCGCCGGGCTGATCTGGTACATCTGGAAGAAGGGCTGGCTGCGCTAGACGCCGCGCCCCGGCGGACCGGATCGGCTCAGGTCAGCCGGGTCAGCCAGCTTTCCAGCGTGTCCGACAGCGCGTCGGCTTCCTCCCGGAAGCTGGTGTGAAGCGCCGACCAGTCGGACGCCCCGTCCTTCCTGGCGGCGGCGATCCGGCCGGCGAGGTCCTCGTGGCGCTGCTTGAGGTGGGTCCACGTCTCCAGCGCCTTCGACCGGTCCTCCGAAAGGCCCTCGTCGATCGCCGTCCTCGCGCGGGCAAGCTGGGCATCGACGGTCGCAAGCCGGTCTTCGAGGTGCTGGATATAGGCGTCGGTCGGCATGGGGTCTCTCCCGGTCGGTGTTTCGAGATCGCCATGATAGCGCCCATTGCGACGCCCACGCCTTGACCCAGGTAAGGCGCGGGATGGACGGCCCGCCGCGCAACGCGCTGCCAGAGACAACCGGCCGCGCGAAACCTTCGATACCAGGCGCCGGTCTTGACCTGCGTCAATGGCGCAAGGCCCGGCGCGGGGTTCAATGGAGGGGCACGGGGGCCATCATGCAATCGGCGAATTACACGCCCGCCGACCGGGACGTCGCGTTCCTAAACCGCGACGACAATCGCGGCCTGAGGCTCCAGCTCGACTAATCCAAGGCCGAGAAGCTTCTGCAGGAGCACGGCGTCGCATATTCCATCGTCGTCCTCGGCAGCACCCGCGTGCCCGAACCCGCCGCGGCGCGCCGCTGCATGGACGACCTCGCGCGGCAGGTCGCGGACGACCCCGGCGACGCGGAGCTGGCCGACCGCCTGCGCGTCGCCCGCCGCGTTCTGGAGAAAAGCCGCTACTACGAGGTCGCCCGCGAATTCGGGCGCATCGTCGGGCGGGCCGAGGGGCCTTTCGGCAACCGCCTCGTCGTGGTCACGGGCGGCGGCCCCGGCATGATGGAGGCCGCGAACCGGGGCGCTACACGTCATTCGCCGTCGCTCATGCCTCGGATTTCGGGCGTCTCGCCATCGTGCGCGCGCCCGGCCGGGTCGTTTGGTGCGTGCGGCCGAGCGCCTTCCTGTTCAAGGGCGAGGCCCGCATCCTCGGCGCCGGCGGGATCGGCGCGGCTTGGGAACGGGTGCTCGGCTGAGCGCGCTCATCCGTTGAAGATCGCCTCGGCGCCGGTCACGACGTCCAGCATGTCGGCCGTCATCTCCTCCTGCCGGGCGACATGCTCGTCGCGGTGCAGGCGCTCGAGCTTTTCGTCGATGTTCCGGGAGGCGGCGTCCATGGTCCTGAGGCGCGCCGCGTTCTCGCTGGCGAGGCTGTCCATCAGCGCGTCCGCGACCTCGGCAAAGAGGTATTCCGACGCGAGCGCGGCCATCAACCTGCCGGGCGCGAGGTGGTGGAGCGGCGCGTCCGCCGCCACGCCGCCGTCAGGCCGGGCCAGCGGAAGGACGGACCGCACGCGCGGCGCATACTCCGCCCCGCCGGTGTGGTGCGCGTGAACGATGCGCGCCGAGGACAGCCCGGCCAGGATTGACGATTATCCGGACGGTCGCGGGTTTCATTGACCGCGATCAAGGCGCGCGCATGGTTCTGCGGTCGGAATGGTCCCCGAGATCCGTCGCGGCGGCCGAGGGCGTCCGTTTCGCCCCAGGCACCGCCGCGAGAAGACCGGAAGGAGGTCACGGCGATGGAACCCGCGCGACAAACGGCCGAGGCGCGGCGCGGCAGCGCGGCGCGGTCCGCGCCCGCATCGGACGGAGCGGCACGATGAGCGACGATCCCTACGAGGTTCTCGGCGTCTCGCACACCGCCACGCAGGACGAGATCAAGAAGGCCTATCGCAAGCTCGCCAAGAAGCTGCACCCGGACCTGCATCCCGGCGACGCCGCGAAGCAATCCGAGTTCCAGGCCGTCTCGGCGGCCCACGATCTTCTGCGCGACCCCGAAAGGCGCCGCCGCTTCGATGCCGGCGAGATCGACGCGAGCGGACAGGAACGGCCCGAGCGGCGCTACTATCACCAGTACGCCGGCGGGCCCGACGCGGGACAGCGCTACGGCCCGGACTTCGGGGGCGGGTTCGGGGGCGGCGGCGACGCGGACATGTCCGACTTCTTCGCGGACATCCTCGGGCGCGGCGCGGGCGCGCGGCAGGGCGGGTTCAGGCGCGAATTCCATGCCCGCGGCCCTGACCTGCGCTATCAGCTGGAGGTCGATTTCCTCGACGCGGCGCGCGGCACCCGGCGCGAGGTCACGATGCCCGACGGAGCGCGGCTCGACCTTTCGATCCCGGCGGGGCTGCAGGCGGGCCAGACGCTCAGGCTTCGGGGCAAGGGCGGCAAGGGCATCGGCGACGGGCCACCGGGCGACGCCTTCGTGACGGTGAACGTCCGCCCGCATCCCGTCTTCGGCCGCGAGGGCGACGACATCACGGTGGACTTGCCGATCACCTTCGACGAGGCCGTCCTCGGCGCGAAGGTGGAGGTCCCGACGATCGCGGGCGCGGTCACGGTGACGGTTCCCGCAGGCTCGTCCTCGGGGCGGCGCCTGCGCCTGAAGGGCAAGGGTATCGCGACGCGAAAGGGGCCGCCGGGCGACCAGTTCGTGCGGCTGAGGATCGTGCTGCCCGACCGCGTCACGCCCGAACTGGAGGACCTGGCACGAAGCTTGCGCGAGCGGTCGGATTTCGATCCGCGGCGCGAATTGCGGAGGAAGACATGAGCCTCGACGAACGAATGGTGGTCGCCCGCGAGGAACGCCTGAGCCTGCGCGACCTGAGGCACTGGGTGCGCGAGGGCTGGATCCGTCCCGCAACGGGCGAACGCGGCCCGGTCTTCGACGAGGTGGACTTCGCCCGCGTCAGGCTGGTCTGCGATCTCAGGAAGGACATGGCCCTGCCCAGCGATGCGCTGCCGGTCGTGCTGAACCTGATCGACCGCCTCCACCAGACCCGCCGCGACCTCGCCTGCCTCGCCGCCGCGGTGGACGGCCAGCCGGATCACGTGCGCGCCGCCATCCTTTCGGCATTCCGCGCGCGCATGGAGGGCGAAGCGGACTGAGGCGCCGCCGGGGGTGCGACCGCGCGGCCGTCCTTCAGGACGCGAGGGCCATCGGCCGTCCGATCGCGAAGCCCTGAACGTGGTCGACGCCGAGGCCCGCAAGGAACGAAAGCAGGTCGGGACACTCCACATGCTCGGCGATCGTCTCGAGGCCCGCCGCCTTCGCCATGCGGATGAAGCATTCGACGCTGGCGAGCGCGATCGGATCGTGGATGTTGCGGATGAAGCTGCCGTCGAGCTTCAGGTAATCCGCCGGCAGTTCCTGGAAGTATCGGAACGACGAGCTTCCGGCCCCGAAATCGTCTATCGCGACGCGCAGGCCCAGCTCGCGGATCGCGGCGAGGAACGTGGAGGCGGCGTCGAAATTCTCGACCATGGCCGTCTCGGTGATCTCCAGGCACATCCGCGCCAGCACCTCGCGCGGCGTCGCCTGCAGAAGTTCCAGCAGGCGGTGCCGGAACCCCTGGGCGGCGACCGAGGACGCGGACAGGTTGACGAAGTAGACCGCCTCGCGGCCCGCCTCGATGTTGCCCGAGATCAGCTCCAGCGCCTTGCGGCACATCCACATGTCGATGGCGGGCATCAGCCCGTAGCGTTCGGCCGTGCCGACGATTTCGGCGGCGCCGGCGGTGCAGCCTTCATCGACGGGAAAGCGGATCAGCAGCTCGCGCATCCCGCCGCTGCCCTGCGGCCGGTCGAGCGGCTGGATGACCTGCTCGTGGATCACCCAGGCATCCTCGGCGGTCACGCGTTCGATCCTGTCCACGAGCGTCATCTGCCGCGCCGCGCCTTGCAGGGACATGTCGCCGTCCGCCCAGAAATGGCACTGTCCGCGCCCGGCCTTCTTCGCGGCATAGGTCGCCACCTCGGCGTAGCGCAGGCAAGTGCCGCACTCCCCCTTCACCAGCCCGAGGTCCACGGCGCCGATGCTCGCGCCGATGCCCGACGGCAGGGACCGGATCTGGAGGGCCTTCGTCGCGTGGGTGATCTCGTCGCAGATCGCATCCGCGAGGTCGCGGGCCTCGTCGGCGCTGGCGGCCTGCACCACCACGAGAAACTCGTCGCCGCCGCGGCGCCCGACAAGCGCGCCATCGCCCGCCGTCCTGCGCAGGACGGCGCCGACTTCCTGCAGCAGCGCGTCGCCGGTCTCGTGGCCGGAGGCATCGTTGATGCGCTTGAAATGGTCGAGATCGACGAAGAACAGGTAGTGCGAGGCGAGGGACCCACCGTCGGCCAGCCGCTCGGCGAGACGGCTCTCAAACTCCATCCGGTTCAGGAGGCCCGTCAGGATGTCGTGCGTCGCGCGATACTCGGTGTCGCGCGCGTGCTCGCGCTGCCGCGTCACGTCGCGGAACACCAGCACGGCCCCGATCGTGTTGCGCCCGTCGTCGAGGATCGGCGCCGCGGAATCCTCGACCGCGATGCTGCTTCCGTCCGGGCGTCTCAGGACCGATTCGGGCGCCAGAGACACCATCCGCCCCTCGTTCATGCACGCGGCGATGGGATCGGCCGCGGGCTCTCCGGTCTCGTCATGGAAGACCGCGAAGACCTCGGGCGAGGGCCTGCCGATCGCCTGCCTCAGCGACCAGCCGGTCAGGCGGGCGGCCTCCTCGTTGATCCACGTCACCCGGCCCGCGGTGTCGGCGGTGATCACGCCGTCACCGATCGAGGACAGCGTCACCTGCATCTTGGAGGTCTGTTCCTGCAGTTCGAGCATCAGGCGCCGCTCGGCCGTCAGATCCAGGCATGCGCCCTGCACGCGGACGAGCTCGCCCGCGCTGTCGCGATGCGCCTCCCCGGTCAGCTTGAGCGCGCGAAGCCCGCCGTCCGCACCGGTGAAGTCGATCTCGATCTCCAGCCGCTCGCCGTTCTGAAGGACGCGCTGGATGGCCTCGGGCACGGCGCGCGCCGCGCTGGCCGGCATCAGCTCCTGCCATTCGGCCAGCGTCGTGGGCCGCCCGGCAGCCGAGACGCCGAAGTTCTCCGCCATCTGGTCGTCCCACGTCACCCGTCCGCCCTCGGCGTCGAAGCTCCACAACCCGACGCGGCCGCTGCGCGCGGCCATCTGCATCCATTGCTTCGCCGCGCGCAACTCGTCGTTGCGGCGCACGCGATCGGTGATGTCCTGAAACGCGCCGAACAGCCGCCGGGCCGTGCCGCCCTCGAATTCGGCCTCGCCCACGGCGCGCACCCAGATCCGCTCGCCGTCCTTGCGGATGAACGGCAGCTCCAGGTCCCACGGCGTGCCGTCCCTGATCGCATCTTCGACCGCGCGGGCGATCGGCTCGCGGGCCTCGGGCGCGTAGAAGGAAATGCCGTCCTCGATGGTGGGGCGGTAATCTTCGTCCACGCCGTGGATGCGGCGCGTCTCGCTCGTCCAGATCACCTCGTTCGCCACAAGGTCGACTTCCCAGCCGCCGATGCCTGCGACCGCCCCGGTCCGGCTGAGCAGGCGCTGGACCCGGTCAGAAGCCGTCGGATCGGACGCGGGACGCTCGGCGGCGGGGAAAGACGGCTCGCGCTCGAGGCTCGCGGCGCCAGTGACCGGTTCGGCGACGTGCTTGTTCATCGGCATGACCCGTTGGTTGCGCCGCGCGGCTTGCCTGCCTCGCGCGGGGGCGCGTCGTGGGCGCGGCCGGCGTGATGGCGCACCCGGCGCGGAATGGCGGACTGCGGGGGACGCGGCGTCACGCGCATCGCAGAGACCCCTCGTCCATGTCCCAGTCGCAGATCGTGCGGTCGCGCCCGGCGGCCTTGGCCGCATATAGCGCCGCGTCCGCCCGTTCGCGCCATTGCGCGATGCTTTCGCCCGGACGGAAGACGGCGACGCCAAAGCTTGCCGTGATCCTTCGCGGCGCGATTTCGGCGACCTCGAGCGCCGCGAGATCCGCGCGCAGGCCTTCCGCAAGCTCGCGGCAGGCCGGGCCGGGCAGGCCCGACAGGACGATCGCGAACTCCTCGCCCCCGATCCGGCAGGGGATCGCGTGCCCGGCTGCGCGTGCGCGCAGGACGTCGGCCGTGCGCCGCAGGACGATGTCCCCGCAATCATGCCCGAAGCCGTCGTTGATCGACTTGAAGTGATCGAGGTCGAGCAGCACCAGCGCAGGGGGACAGGCCGCGTCGGCCTCCTTCACGGCGTCGCCGAGGCTGTCGCGGAAGACGCGGCGGTTGCCCAGCCGGGTCAGATCGTCGATCGAGGCCGAGCGCCGCAGTTCCAGCTCGCTCATCACGATCTCGGCGAAACTGGTCAGGATCGCCTCCTGTTCGGGAGTGAACGTCCGCGGCTCGAACCCGATCACGCAAAGCGCGCCCAGAAGGTAGCCGTCCTCGGTCCGCAGAGGCGCCCCGAGATAGGACCGGATGCCGGGCTCGCCCGTCACGAGCGGATTGTCGGCAAAGCGTGGATCCATCCGCGCGTCCTCGACCTTCAGGCAGCGCGCCTGCCGGATCGTATGGTCGCAGAACGCATGTTCCCGCGGCGTTTCCGAAATGTCGAGCCCCTGCACGGACTTGAACCACTGCCTGCGCCGGTCGACGAGCGTGACCGCGGCGACGGGCGCGTCGAGGATGGACTTCACAAGCGAGGTGATGCGCTCGAACTCGGGCTCGCGCGGCGTGTCGAGCACGTCGAACGCCTCGAGCGCGCGCTGCCGGCCGAACTCGTCATTGGTAATCGCATCCCGCATGTCTTCAGACCTCACCCTCGTCCCGATAAACTAGAAGCGCCGCGACCAGCTCTTCCTCGTAGCTCTTCAGAAGTTCCCGCGCGCCGTGCCTGATGCGATCCTCGTCGATGCCGGCCGCGCGCAGGCTTGCCACCAGCGACTGCACCCGCACGAGATGACGCGCCGAGACCTCGGCGACGACCGCCGGAACCTCGCGGAATCCCGAGCGGTCCAACGCCGAGCGCAACGCACCCTCGAGAATGCCGAAATTGTCGTGCATGACGTGCCGCGATAGTTGTCCCTGGCAGGTTCATGCGTGCCAATTGCGGCAGACTGTGGATCAAAGCTTGTCAGTTTGAAGCCGCGTTCCAGGCGTGGCGCGGCGGCCCGTCAGTGCCGCGCGGGCGGCATCTCACGATCAAGGAGCGTCGCGAGATCGTGCTCGGCAAGCGGCTTGGCGATCTTCGTGGCCTTGGAAAACAGCCCCGGCATCAAGGTGTTGGTCGAAGCGTATCCGGTGGCGAAGGCGAAGGGCACGCCAAGCTCGTCAAGCCTGCGCGCGACAGGCTCGCTCGTCGCGCGCGGACCGAGGTTGACGTCCAGGATCGCGAAGTCCGGGGTTTCCGTCTCGAGGGCCGCAAGAGCGTTCTCCGCGCGGTGGTAGGGGCCCATGGCGCGAAAACCCCGATCCTCGATCATCCCAACGATGTCGAGCGCCACGAGGACCTCGTCCTCCAGCACCAGAACCTTCTTCGCCTCGCCTGACATCTCGCGTCGCCTCCTGCAGTCTGCGTGGGACGGCGCGGACCGCCGCCTCAGGCGTATTCAATGCACGCCCCCGCCTCGGGTTTCCCGCAGATGACCGAGGCGCGCCCGCGCCTCGCGCTCCCGGCCGGGTCGCACGGCCTCGTCCTACAGCGCCGCCGAGAGGTAGGCGGCGGCCCGCGCGGGGGTCGAGATCCGTGGATAATCCTTCTCGGGAATGTCCACGCCCAGCCGCTCGTGGAGCGCCGCGACAAGGTTCAGCACGTCCATCGAGTCGAGCTCGAGGTCGTCCTGGATGTGGTCGTCGTCCCCGATGTCCGCCGCCTCGATGTCGGGGGCCACGCGGGTCAGTTCCTCGATGAAGACGGCGCGGTAGTCAGGCTTGCTCATGGCTCCTCCGGGGTCTGGACGGCTTGCTCGAACGCGGCGACGAACCGGGCGGCCTGCCGGCCGTCGCTGACCCTGTGATCGG
Source organism: Roseicyclus salinarum (assembly GCF_029624655.1). GTDB lineage: Bacteria > Pseudomonadota > Alphaproteobacteria > Rhodobacterales > Rhodobacteraceae > Roseibacterium > Roseibacterium salinarum. Next base: position 30,900 of record NZ_JARRSA010000006.1, on the reverse strand, counting down.
CCGACACCGTCAGGGTCACGACATGGCGCGGCACGATGGCGCCCTCGACGACCCACGGCCTGAGATGCGGCGCGCCGAGGCCCACCAGCGCGACCTGCGGCGGAAAGATCACGCCGGTCATCTCCTCTGCGCCCGTCTCGCCGAGGCTCGAGACCGTGATCGTCCCCATCGTCATCTCCGAGCTGCGGAGCCTCCCGGCGCGTGCGCGCGCGACGAGGTCGCGCAGTCCCGCCATCGTCTCCTCCAGCGTCATGGAGGCCGCGTCCATCAGCGCGGGCGCGACGAGGCCGCCGCCGCGCAGGGCCACCGCGACGCCGGGGTTCACCGTCCGCGAGGGCTGGAACCCGTCCTCGTCGGAGTAGTGGCCGTTCATCACCGGCACCTTCGCCGCGGCGAGGGTCGCCGCACGCACGAACACCGCCCCCAGAAGCATCCGCTCGGCGGGGGCCACGTCGGCGTTGCGCCGTTCGAGGAAGCGCATCGCGGGCTCCACGTCGATCGTCTGGGACAGGTAGAAATGCGGGATCGTCCGCTTGGACCGCGCCATGGCTGCCGCGATGGCGCGGCGCATTTCCGGGAGCGCCGCAGCGGCGCGCCCGGGCGGCGGCATCGGTGAAGGGGCCGGATCGGGGGGCGCGGGACCCTCCACGTCGGACAGGACGATCACGCCGCCCGGACCGCTCCCCTTCAGGGTCGAAAGGTCCAGCCCGAGTTCGCGGGCCCGGACGCGCGCGGCGGGCGAGGCGACGGCGGCACCGCCAGCCGCGGGCAGTGCGGCAGGGGGCGGTGCGGGCGGCGGTGCAGTCTCGGGCGGCGGCTCCGTCTCGCGCACGGCTCTTTCGGCAACAGGCGTCGCAGTCGCCTCCGCCGGCTCGTCACGCTCTGCAGCCTCCTCGGGTGGAACCACATGCGCCGGCGGCTTTTCCCCGGCCGCTTCCGCTTTTGCGGGGCGCTTGGGCGCTTGCTCTCCGGGCTTGAGGATCACCGCCATCGGCGCGCCCACCGGAAGCTGCTGGCCAAGCTCGGCCGTCAACTCGGCCACGACGCCCTCCTCGAAGGTCTCGATTTCGATCGCGCCCTTCTGGGTTTCGACTACGGCGACGATGTCGCCGCGTTTCACCGTGTCGCCGGGCTTGACCGACCATTCGACCAGCTTGCCCGCCTCCATGTCGGCCCCGAGCGACGGCATCGCGAACACGCCCATGTCAGCGCCCCAACTGCGCCCGGGCGGCCGCGACGATCGCGGGCGGCTGCGGGATCGCGGCGTCTTCCAGATGCTTGGGATAGGGGATCGGCACCTCGGCCGAGCAGACCCGCCCGACGGGACCGTCGAGCGTCCAGAACCCCTGTTCCATGATCCGGGCCGAGACCTCGGCCGCCAGCGACCCGCTGCGCCAGCCCTCGTCCACGATCAGGGCGCGGCGGGTCTTGCCGACCGAGGCCATGATCGCGGCGTCGTCGAGCGGGCGCAGGCTTCGCAGGTCAAGAACCTCGGCGTCGATCCCCTCGCCCGCCAGCGTCTCGGCCGCCTCGAGCGTCTTGAACAGCGATCCGCCATAGGTGATCAGGCTGATGTCGGCGCCCTCGCGCCGGACGGCAGCCCCCGCGATGTCCACGGGGCCCGCGTTGACGGCGATCGTGCCGCTGTTGTTGTAGAGCATCACGTTCTCGAAGATCAGGACCGGGTCGGGGTCCTGCAGCGCGGACCACAACATGCCGCGCGCGTCCTCCAGCGTGGCGGGCGCCAGCACCTTCAGGCCGGGGATATGGGCATACCACCCCTCGAGGCTGTGCGAATGCTGCGCGGCAAGCTGCTTGCCCGCGCCGGTCGCCATGCGGATGACCAGCGGGACGCCGAACTGGCCGCCGGACATGTGGCGGATCGTGGCGGCGGTGTTCATGATCTGGTCGAGCGCGAGGAGCGAGAAGTTCACCGTCATCAGCTCGACGATGGGCCGCAGACCGGCCGCCGCCGCGCCGACCGCGGCGCCGGTGAAGCCCGACTCAGACAGGGGCGTGTCGCGGATGCGGTTCTCGCCGAACTCGGCCAGAAGCCCCTTCGACACGGCGTAGCAGCCACCGTAGGCGCCCACGTCCTCGCCCATCAGGAACACGCGCTCGTCGCGGTGCATGGCGTCGCGGATCGCCTGCTTGACGGCCTCGCGGTAGGTGGTCTCGATCGTCTCGCCCGAGGGTGCGGCCGGGGTCGCGGGGGGCGGCGGGGGGCCCAGAACATGCTTCGTCAGATCCTCCACCGGCTCCCACGTCCCGGCCTCCGCGAAGGCGACGGCCTCGGCGATCTCGGCATCGACGCGGGCCTCGATCCCGGCGACGTCGCTTTCGTGGATCAGCCCGTTCTCCAGCAGCCAGCCCTTGAAGCGGACGATGGGGCCCTTGCCGCGCCATTCCTCGACCTCCTCCTTCTCGCGGTAGAGCTGGGCATCGAACATCGAGTGCGCCCGGAAGCGGTAGGTCCGGCATTCGAGGAACAGCGGACGCCCGGTCTCGCGGATCTTGGCGACGGCGCCGCGCGCGGCGGCCTCGACGGCGACCACGTCCATGCCGTCGACCGCCTCGGCGGCGATGTTGTAGGCGGCGGCCTTGGCGCGTATGTCGGTCTGCGTCTCGGACCGCGCCAGCGCCGTGCCCATCGCGTAGCCATTGTTCTCGCACACGAAAAGCAGCGGCAGGTCCCACAATTCGGCCAGGTTCAGCGTCTCGTGGAACTCGCCTTCGGCCACCGCGCCCTCGCCGAAGAAACAGGCCGTGACCCGGTCCTCGCCCCGCATCCTGTCGGCCAGCGCGAGACCGCCGGCCAGCGGCAGGCCGCCCCCCACGATGGCGTTGCCGCCGTAGAATTCCGACCCGGCGTCGAACAGGTGCATCGACCCGCCGCGTCCGCCAGAACAGCCCTCGGCCTTGCCGAACATCTCGGCCATCACCTTCGTCATCGGCACGCCGCGCACCAGCGCATGGCCATGCTCGCGGTAGGTCGCCACGATCCGGTCCGAGGCCCCGAGGACGGGGATCACGCCCGCCGCGATGGCCTCCTCGCCGTCGTAGAGGTGCAGGAACCCGCGGATCTTCTGCTGGGTATAAAGCTCGGCGCACTTGTTCTCGAACCGGCGCACGCGGATCATGTGGCCCAGAAGCTCGAGGACATGGTCCCGGCTCAGGCGCGGCTTGACGGTCACGCTCATGTCTCGTCGGTCTCCAGGGTGGAAATGTCGCCTTCCGGCAGGCCGAGCTCGCGCGCCTTGAGCAGGCGGCGCATGATCTTGCCCGAACGCGTCTTGGGAAGGGTGTTGCGGAAGGCGATGATGCGCGGCGCGACGGCGGGGCCCAGCCGCTTGCGGGCATGTCCGCGAATGTCCTGCTCGAGCGCGTCGGAGGGCTCGTATCCGGGGTTCAGCGTGAGGAAGGCCTTCACCACCTCGCCCGCCGCCTCGTCGGGAACGCCGATCACGCCGGCCTCCGCGACCGCCTCGTGCTCGATCAGGGCGCTCTCGACCTCGAAGGGGCCGATGAGGTGGCCCGAGGACTTGATCAGGTCGTCCGCCCGGCCGACGAACCAGAAATACCCGTCCGAATCGCGCATCGCCAGGTCGCCCGACAGATACCATCCGTCCCGGAAACACTTGTCGTAGCGCGCGGGCTCGTCGAGGTAGGCGCGCATCATCGACGGCCAGCCGGGCCGCAGCGCCAGTTCGCCGATCTCGCCGTCGGCAAGCTCGGCAAGGCCGCTTTCGGTCTTCGCGACGATCCCCGCCTCGATCCCCGGCAGGGGCTTGCCCATCGAGCCCGGCCGCACCTCCATCCCCGGAGCGTTCGCGATCATGATGCCGCCGGTCTCGGTCTGCCACCAGTTGTCATGGAAAGGCCGGCCGAAGACCTCCCCGCTCCAGATCACGGCCTCGGGGTTGAGCGGCTCGCCCACGCTGGCGAGGAAGCGAAGCGACGAGAAGTCGTATCCCGCGGCCGCCTCCCTGCCCGCGCGCATCATCATGCGGATCGCGGTCGGGGCGGAATACCACACCTCGACCTTCTCGCGGCCGATGGTGGCATACCACCGCTCGAGGTCGAATTCCGCCTCGTCGACCAACATCGTCACCCTGTTCACCAGCGGCGAAATGATGCCGTAGGAAGTTCCCGTGACCCAGCCGGGATCGGCCGTGCACCAGTAGACCGCGCCCGCCTCGAGGCCGAGCGCGCGGCGCCCCGAGAAGGCGTGGTAGACGACGGCGTCATGGACATGGACCGCGCCTTTGGGGCGCCCGGTCGTGCCCGAGGTGAAGTGGATCAGCGCGGGATCGTCGGGCGCGGTCGCGACCGTCTCGAAGCGGGGCGCGGCCGCCGCCATCGCGGGGCCCAGCGCGACGCATCCCTCGGGGGCCTCGTCGCCCACGATCAGCACCAGCCGCAAGGTCGGGATCTCGTCCCGCCACGCCGCCACCTTGCGCTTGTAGATCGACGCCGTCGTGACCAGCACGCGGGCCTTCCCGATCTCCATCCGGGTGCGGATCGGCTCGGGGCCGAAGGCCGAGAAGAGCGGCGTGAAGACGAGGCCCGCCTTCAGCGTGCCCAGCGCCGCGCCATAGAGTTCGGGCACCCGGCCCATCAGCGCGAAGACGCTGTCGCCCCGCCCAAGGCCTTGCGCTGTCAGCACCCCGGCGAAGCGCGCCGCCATCTCGGTCATGGCGTCGTAGCTCAGGTCGCGCGTGGTGCCGTCCCGGCCCATCCAGCGCAGCGCGATCTGGCCGCCATGGCCGGCCGCGACGTGCCGGTCGAGCGCCTCGTGGGCGATGTTGACGCCGCCCTTCCAGCCCTCGATCAGCGTCCGGGCCTCGGCCCAGGCATCGCCGGACGCGGTGCCGCCCGAAGGCCGGAGGCCGGCCGTGCCGGCCGCGAAGCCCGCCTGCGCCGCCGCCTCGTCGTCGTCGGTCATTTCGGCCTCCTCCCGTCGTCCAGTCTGCTGGCTGACGGTGGGCGGGGAAACGACACAGGTTAAACCGCCTTGCGACGCGTGCGGCCGGCGCCGCTTCCGGGGCCACGTCCGGGCGGCCTTCTGTTTTCCTGCGGGTCTGCTACGACTGATCCGCGCCGCGAGACCGCATCGCGGCGGGCGAACAGCGAGGGGCGCGTCGGCCATGTCCGATCACCAGGTCTTCGAGATCGAGAATTTCAGGCTCCAGCGCGGCATCACGCTGCCGAGGGCCGCCATCGCCTACAAGACCTACGGCAGGCTCGCCGACGACAGGTCGAACGTGATCCTCTATCCCACGTCCTACGGCGCCCAGCACGGCGACACGGAGTGGCTGATCGGGCCGGGGCGCGTGCTGGACCCTGACCGCTGGTTCATCGTGATCCCCAACATGTTCGGCAACGGCCTGTCCACGTCGCCCTCCAACATCGGGGCGCCCTTCGAACGGGACCGCGCGCCGGTCTTCACCCACTGGGACAACGTCCACGCGCAGCGGCGGCTCCTGCAGGAGGTCTTCGGGGTCGAACGCCTCGCGCTGATCTACGGCTGGTCGATGGGCGCGCAGCAGGCGTTGCACTGGGGGGCGATCTTTCCCGACCGGGTCGCAAGGATCTGCGCCGTCTGCGGCTCGGCGCGGACCTCGGTTCACAACAAGGTCTTCCTGCAGGGCGTTCGCGCGACGCTCACCGGCGATCCGGCCTGGCGCGGCGATCACTTCGCCGAGCATCCGGTGCGCGGGCTCAGGGCGATGGGCCGCGTCTACGCGGGATGGGCGATGTCGCAGGCCTTCTACCGCGAGCGGCTCTACGAGAGGGCCGGATATGCCTCGCTCGAGGATTTCATCGTCCGCGCGTGGGAGGGAAATTTCCTCAGGCGCGACGCCCACGACCTTCTGGCGAGCCTCGAGACATGGATGGCCTCCGACATCTCGGACAACCCGATCCACGGGGGCGACCTCGCCCGCGCGCTCGGCGCGATCACGGCCCGGTCGATCGTCATGCCCTCCCGGACCGACCTCTATTTCACGCCCGAGGACAGCGCGCTGGAGACCGCGATGATGCCGAACGCGGAATACCGCCCGATCGAGTCGATCTGGGGGCACCGGGCCGGCAATCCCGCGCAGAACCCCGAGGACGAGGCCGTCCTGCGCGGGGCGGTCCGCGATCTTCTGGACGGCGCGTAACCGGCCCGCCGCCGCGAAGTCATCAGGAACGATCCTTCCTCCGGCGCGTTTGCCTCACGGCAACGGTGGGAGGATCTTTCGATGGAACATCGCGACGACGACTTCGAGGCGCGGGTGGAGGACGGCGGACGGCGCGGTTTTCTGGGCGTCTCGGCGCTGGGTCTTGCGGGGGGCATCCTCGGCGTCGGCATTCCGCTCCAGATGACCTTCACGCGGGCGCTCGCGCAGGCCGGCGCCCTCGAGGGCAAGGACGGGCTCGAGCTCCTGAACGACCGTCCCGTGAACGCCCAGACGCCGGCGCATCTGCTGGACGATGCGATCACCCCCAACAACCGCCACTTCATCCGCAACAACGGCCTCGTTCCGACCGACACCGCGGCAGAAGGCTGGACCCTTGCCGTCGACGGGCTGGTGGACACGCCCATGGAGATGACGATCGACGATCTCAGGGGGAACTTCGAGGTCGTCACCATGGCGCTCTTGCTGGAATGCGGCGGCAACGGCCGCGCGTTCTTCGACCCCCCGGCCTCGGGCAACCAGTGGACTTACGGCGCGGTCGCCTGCTCGGAATGGACCGGCGTGCGCCTGAGGGACGTGCTCGAGGCGGCGGGCGTGCAGGACGGCGCGATCTACACCGGCCATCACGGCGCCGACCAGCACCTGTCGGGCGACCCCGACCTCGAGCCGCTGTCGCGCGGCATCCCGATCGAGAAGGCGCGGACCGACAACGTCCTGATCGCCTTCGAGATGAACGGCGAGCCGCTGCATCCGATGAACGGCGCGCCGCTGCGGCTTGTCGTGCCGGGCTGGCCGGGATCGTGCTCGCAGAAATGGCTGACGCGCATCGAGGTTCTGGACCACGTCCACGACGGCACGAAGATGGAGGCGCCGTCCTACCAGGTGCCCGCCTACCCCGTCGCGCCGGGCACGGACGTGCCGCTCGAGGATTTCCGCATCATCAAAGAGATGCCGTTGAAGTCGCTGATCACGCATCCCCAGGACGGCGCGGACGTGGGCACCGAGTTCGAGGTGCGCGGCCATGCCTGGGCCGGGGACCGCACCATCGCACGGATGGAGGTCTCGACCGACTACGGCGAAAGCTGGCAGGAGGCCGAACTGGACGATCCCGTGAACGACGGCGCGTGGCAGAACTGGCGCGCCACCGCGTCCGTGCCGCAGCCGGGGTATTACGAAGTCTGGGCGCGCGCGACCGACAGCGAGGGAGTGATGCAGCCCCACGCGATCCGGTGGAACCCCAAGGGCTACCTCAACAACTCGTTCCACAAGGTGGCCGTGCAGGCCGGCGAAAGGTGACGGGAGTGGCGGCGCGGACCCTCACGGCGGCGGCCATCGCCGCCACCTTCGCGGCGGGCGCCTTCGCACAGGAAAGCGGCAGCGACGGCGCGGAGGACATCGGCGACGTGGGCGCGCTCTATCCCGCCGAGGGGGCGCGGATCACCTACGACTACTGCGCGTCGTGCCACTCGACCATGCTGGTGGCGCAGCAGGGCCAGACCCGCGAGGGCTGGGACGACCTTCTGCGGTGGATGGTCGAGAAACAGGGGATGCAGCCGATCCCCGACGCGGACCGCGAGGCGATCCTCGACTACCTGGCCGAGCACTACAACACCGACCGCCCGCATTTCCCGCCCTGAGGGCCGGGCCCGGCCGCCGGGCTCCTTGACCCGAGCCGGGCGGCCGGCCGAGACTGCGCCCGACACACCGGCCCGGAGGCCGCGATGAACGACGACGAACGCTGGTGGCAGGCCGCCACCGGCTATCAGGTCTATCCGCGCAGCTTCTGCGACAGCGACGGCGACGGGGTGGGCGACCTTCCCGGCATCGTCTCGAAGCTCGATCACCTCGCCGAGCTGGGGATCGGCTTCATCTGGCTGTCGCCGGTCTTCGCCTCGCCCATGGCCGACAACGGCTACGACATCTCGGACTACCGCGCCATCGCGCCGGACTTCGGCACGCTTTCGGACTTCGACCGGCTGGTGGCCGAGGCGGAGGCGCGCGGCATCGGCATCGTGATGGACCTCGTGGTGAACCACACCTCGTCGGACCACACATGGTTCCGCGCGGCCCGGAACGACCCCGGCGCCGAGGAACACGCCTTCTACATCTGGCGCGAGCCCGGCCCGGACGGCGGGCCGCCCGACGACCAGCAGGCGGTCTTCGGCGGGCCGGCATGGCACTGGGTCGAGGAGGTCAGGCGTTACCACTACGGCCATTTCAGCGCCGAGCAACCCGACCTGAACTGGGACAACCCCGCGCTCAGGGCCCGCATCTGGGACATGATGCGCTGGTGGCTCGACCGGGGCGTCCGTGGGTTCCGAATGGACGTCATCAGCCTGATCGGCAAGGACGTCGACGCGCGCATCTACGAGGAAGGCCCGACGCTTCACGCCCACCTGCAGGAGATGCACCGGGAGGTCCTCGCGGGACGCGATCTCGTCAGCATCGGCGAGACATGGGGTGTCTCGACGGCGACCGCGCCGCTGTACTCCGGGCGCGCGCGGGGCGAGCTGGACATGGTGTTCCAGTTCGCCCACGTCACCGAGGGCTGGGACCCGGTGAGGGGCAAGTGGGCGGCCCGCCCCTTCGACGTGCCAGCGTTCAAGCGCGTCATGAACGCGTGGCAGGAGGCGCTGGCGGAGGATGGTTGGAACGCGCTCTTCCTGTCGAACCACGACCTGCCGCGGCAGGTTTCGCGCTACGGCTCGGACGGGAAACACCGCGTCGCGTCGGCCAAGGCGCTGGCGACCGTCATGCACCTGATGAAGGGCACGCCCTTCGTCTACCAGGGCGAGGAGATCGGCATGACCAACGCCGGGTTCACGCGCATCGACCAGTATCGCGACCTCGAGACGCTGCGCCACTACGCCGGGCAGATCGCCGCCGGCGTGCCGCCCGAGGCGTTCCTCGCCGGCGCGCGCGCCTTCAGCCGGGACAATGCGCGCACGCCGATGCAATGGACCGGCGGGCCGAACGCGGGGTTCACCGCCGGGACGCCGTGGATCGAGGCGAACCCCAACCACGCCAAGATCAATGTGGAGGCCGACAAGGCCGACCCGGACGGGATATTCCACCACTACCGGAGGCTGATCGCCCTTCGCCGCGACATGGCCATCGTCCGTCACGGACGCTACCGGCCGCACCTCGAGGCGCATCCGGCGATCTTCGCCTACAGCCGCGCGCAGGACGGCGAGCGCCTGGTGGTGGTCGCGAACCTGTCGCCCCGCGCCTTCGCCGAGGACATGCCGGACTGGCTGCCGCACGATGGCGAGACGCTGATCGCAAGCCACGGCGCGCCCGACCTGACGGGGGCAACCCTGTCGCTGCGGCCCTACGAGTCGTTCTGCATCCACGTCGCAGGCGAGGCGACAGGCCGCGGGGACGCAGGCCCGTCATGACGGGGCGGAGGCCGCCGGGACACGCCCCGGCTGCGTCGCCTCGGGATGGGACTTCCGTGTGGACCTCAGGCGTAGGGCAGCCCGCCGAGCGCCGAGTAATGCGCCTCGAGCGTCTCGAGCCGCATCATGTGCGCCTCCGGGATCTCGAAATCGAAGATGTCGAGGTTCTCGCGGAAATGCCCGGGCCGGTTCGCCTTGGGCAGCGGCACCGTGCCGATCTGCAGGTTCCAGCGCAGGAGAACCTGCGCCGGCGTCTTGCCATGCTCTCGGGCGATGCGGGTCAGCTCGGGGTCGTCCAGCCGCTCGGCGCGGGTCAGGGGGCTGTAGGCCTGCACGACGATACCCCTTTCGCGGTGATGCTCGAGCAGGTTCCAGGAATGGCCGAAGGGCGACCATTCCAGCTGGTTGACCGCCGGTACGACATCGGTCCGGGCGATCAGGTCGTCGACCTGCTCGGCGGCGTAGTTGCTGACGCCGACCTCGCGCACGAGGCCCTCCTCGCGCGCGCGGAGGAGGCCGCGCCACAGCTCCTCGCCCGGCCCGTCCGGCGGCGGGCGGTGGATCAGCGTCAGGTCCGCGTAGTCCAGGCCCAGTTCCGACAGGTCGCGCTCCACGCCGCCGCGCGGGTCGTCGTCCTCCTCGATCTTGGTGACCACGAAGATCTCGCCGCGGTCGAGGCCGCAGCCGGCGATCGCCGCGCCGATCCCGGGCTGGCTGCCGTAGTCCACCGCCGTGTCGATCATGCGGTATCCCACCTCCAGCGCCTCGGCCACGCAGCGCGCGGTTTCGTCGGTCAGCTTCCACGTGCCGAGGCCGAGGACGGGCATCGTGCCGCCCCTCCGCAGGTCGATACGGGCATGTCGGTCCATGAAACCGCTCCCTTCGCGTTGAATGACGGCGGGCGCCAAGGCCCGCCTCCGGCACGGGCGCGCGCCGGTCAGCCCGCCCCGGAACGCCGGCAGGGTCGCAGCGCCGGGCCCGTGGCCGTCACGCGGGCAGACGTCGCCTTCACCAGCACCGGCCCGTGGCGCGCGCAGCGCATGGCAGGCAGTGCGGAAAGCAGCATTGTCATGAGAAGCAATGACCAGATGATGTCCATGTCGTCTCTCCCTTGTCGCGACGGAAATCCCTGAGAAGCCAACGAAATCGTCACAGGTGAAACGACCCCGGACCGCCTCGGGTTCCACGCACCGTGGACGCCGCTCCGCCGTCGCGCCGCCTTCATCGCCCAAGATAGCCGTGCCCCGTCAGCCTCAGCGCGCCGTCGAACTCGCAGATCATGGGCACGCCTGTGGGGATCTCGAGGCCGGGGATGTCCTCGTCGGAAATTCCCAGAAGATGCTTGAGGATGCCCCGCATGCTGTTGCCATGCGCGACGACGAGGGGCGTCCTGCCCCGCATCAGGGCCGGTTCGACCCGCACGCGCCAGTAGGGCATCGTGCGCGCGATGCAGTCCTGCAGGCTCTCGGCGCGCGGGATCTCGGCGTCGGGCAGTCTGGCATATCGCGGGTCGCGTCCGGGAAAACGGTCGTCCCCCTCGTCGAGCGGCGGCGGACGCGTGGCGAGGCTCCGCCGCCAGAGGTGCACCTGCGCCTCGCCGGCCTCGCGGCGCACCTCGTCCTTGTCGCGTCCCTGAAGCGCGCCGTAGTGCCGCTCGTTCAGCCGCCAGTGCCGCTCGACCGGCAGCCACAGCAGGTCCATGTCGTCGAGCACGGTCCAGAGCGTGCGGATCGCGCGCTTCTGGACCGAGGTGAAGCACAGGTCGACGCCGATCCCCGCCTCCGAGATCAGGCGGGCCGCCCGCCGCGCCTCGTCGACGCCGCGGGGGGACAGGTCCACATCCGTCCAACCGGTGAAGCGGTTGTCCCGGTTCCAGACGCTTTCGCCGTGTCGCAGCACGATCAGTCTCGGCATCGGACGACGCCCCCCTCTTGCCGCTCGTCCCCGTGCCAACGCGGCACTGCACCGATGAGTTCACGCCGCCCGAATGCAACCAAAGGACGCGCATTGGCGTTGGACACCGGGCCGGGACGCGCGGGGGCAGCCCCCCGTAAAGATCCGGCATGGAGATCCGGGACGCGCGGCTGCGAGGCGAGATGAAGGACCCCAGGGAACAGGCCGAGGATACGATCACGGCCGTGATCATGGACATGGACGGCGTCGTGACCGACACCGCCGAGGCGCATTTCGCCGCCTGGAAGGGGGTGTTCGACGACCTCCTGAAGGCGCGAGGCGCCGAGCCGCCCTTCAGCCGCGAGGATTATCTCGCGCATGTGGACGGCCTTCCACGCCACGAGGGCATCCGGCGCTTCCTCGCCGCGCGCGGCATCGACCTGCCCGAGGGCCGGGACGACGACGACGGGATCGGCAGCCAGCGCGGCATCGGGAACCTAAAGAACCACCGCTTCCACGATTGGCTCGACCGCGAGCGCGTGCCCGTCTTCGACGACGCGCGCGCCCTCATCGAGACCCTGAAGGCCACCGGCATGAAGCTGGGCGTGTTTTCCGCCAGCCGGAACGCGCGTCGCGTCCTGCAGAGCGCGGGCCTTGCCGATGCGTTCGATACGGTGCTCGACGGGGCGGACGCCGCCGACCTCGGCCTCGCCCCGAAACCCGCCCCCGACCAGCTTCTGCGCGCCGCGCGCCAGATCGGCGGCAGCCCCGAGACGACGCTCGTGATCGAGGACGCCGAGGCCGGCGTCGAGGCCGCGGCCGCCGGCCGCTTCGCGCTCGTCGTCGGCATCGACCGCCAGGGCGGGGACGGCGCCCACGGCCACGCGCTGCGCGTCCACGGCGCCGACCTCGTCACGCGGGATCTGCGCCGCCTCTTGCTGCCGGGCGGCGCGGGCCTCAAGACGCTCGACACGCTGCCATCCGTCTGGGAGGGCCTCGACGCGATCACCGAAAGGCTCGGGGCGCGCGCGGCCACGGTCTTCCTCGACTTCGACGGCACGCTCTCGCCGATCGTGCCCGACTACCGCGACGCGGCGATGCCCAAGGCGACCCGCGCCGCCGTCGGCGCGCTCGCGGCCCGCGGCGCGGTCGCGATCATCAGCGGCAGGGACCTTGCCGACCTTCGGCAGCGCGTCGGGGTTGGCGACGTCATCTATGCCGGCAGCCACGGCTTCGACATCGCCGGGCCCGGCGGCATGGCCGAGCGTCCCGAGGAGGCCGAGGGCTTCCGCGAGGCGATCGCCGAGGCCGACACCGCCCTGCGCGAGGCCCTGTCGGGCATCGAGGGCGCCAGGATCGAGCGCAAGACCTTCGCCATCGCCGTCCACTACCGCGAGGCGCAGGAGCGCGACCTGCCCCGCATCGAGGCGGCCGTCGACCGGGTCGCGGCGCGGCACGACAGGCTTCGCAAGGGGCGCGGCAAGAAGGTGATCGAGCTGCAGCCGCGCGCGGACTGGGACAAGGGCCGCGCCGTCGCATGGCTTCTCGCGCATACCCCGATGGGACAGGACGGCGCCCTGCCCGTCTATGTCGGCGACGACCTCACGGACGAGGACGCCTTCGCCGCGCTGGCCGACGACGGCCTGCTGATCGCGGTGCGCGGCGGCGGCCGGCCGACGCTGGCCAACTACGCGCTGGCCGATCCCGACGACGTCCGCAGGTTCGTGGACTGGCTGGCGGACCGGGAGGGCGCGGCGGCATGAGCGACGTATGGTGCACGCGCTTTTCCGGCTACGACCCCAGGACCGAGGGCCGGCGCGAGACGCTTTGCGCGCTCGGCAACGGCTACATCGTCACGCGCGCCGCCGCCGCCGACGCGGTGGCCGACGACGTGCACTATCCCGGCACCTACCTTGCCGGCGGCTACGACCGGCTCGTCTCGGAGGTCGGCGGGCAGTCGATCGAGAACGAGGATCTCGTGAACCTGCCCAACTGGCTGCCGCTGGCGATGCGCATCGGGGACGGGCCGTGGCTGCGGCCCGACGCCGTGCAATACCTCGACTACCGGCAGGACCTGGACCTGATGGGCTGCGTGCTGACGCGCAGCCTGAGGTTCCGCGACGAAGACGGCCGGGTGACGCGGTGGGACGAGCGGCGCATCGCGTCGATGCGCGATCCCCACCTGTGCGCCCTCGCCGTCACGATCACGCCCGAGAACTGGTCGGGCGCGATGCATGTCAGGGCCGGCCTCGACGGCAGTGTGACCAATTGGGGCGTCGCGCGGTATCGCGACCTGGACGGCCGTCACCTCGAGACGCTCGACACCTCGCGCGAGGACGGGGGCATCCTCGCGCTGCGCTCGCGCTTCGTGCAGGCGCGCCGCGAGGTCGCGCTCGCCGCGCGCACGACGGTGACGGTCGACGGCGGCCACATCTCCGCCGCCCGGTCCGAGATCCTGCCCGACCTCGTGCAGGAGGAGTTCGACCTCGACGCGCAGGAGGGCCGCGCGATCCGCGTCGAAAAGATCGCGGCCTACTTCGACAGCCGCGACACCGCGATGACCGAACCGCTGAGCGAGGCGCTGGACCATGTGCGCCACGCGCACGATTTCCGCGCGCTCTGCGAGGAGCACGTCCTTGCGTGGAAGCATCTGTGGGAGCAGTTCGACATCCGGCTCGAGGACGCCGACAGCGGCGCGCAGCTGAAGCTCCGGCTGCACATCATGCACCTGCTGCAGACGGCCTCCGCCCATTCCGTCGAGATGGACGTGGGCATTCCGCCGCGGGGCTGGCACGGCGAGGCCTATCGCGGCCACATCATGTGGGACGAGCTGTTCATCTTCCCGTTCCTCACGCTGCGCATGCCGGTCTTGACGCGCGCGCTTCTGCAATACCGCTTCCGGCGGCTCGACGAGGCGCGGCGCGCGGCCCGCGAGGCGGGGGTGAAGGGCGCGATGTTCCCCTGGCAGAGCGGATCGAACGGCCGCGAGGAAAGCCAGCGCATCCACCTCAATCCGCGCTCGGGACGCTGGGTCCCCGACAACACCTGGCGCCAGCGGCACGTCGGCGCCGCCGTCGCCTTCAACGTCTGGGAATACGTTCAGGCCACGGACGACCGCGCCTTCCTGCGCGACTACGGGGCGGAGTTGTTCTGCGAGATCGCGCGCTTCTTCGCCAGTCTCGCGGAAGAGCGTCCCGACGGGCGTTTCGGCATCCGCGGCGTGATGGGGCCTGACGAGTTCCACACCGCCTATCCGGGCGTCGACGCACGGACCAGCGGCGGGCTCGACAACAATGCCTACACGAACTTCATGACCGCATTTATCCTGTCGCGGGCCGAGGACATCCTCGAACTCATCCCGCTCGACGAACGGCGCTGGCTCTGCGAGCGGCTCGGCCTCGGGCGGGACGAGCTCGCGCGGTGGGAGGAGGTCAGCCGCCGGCTGTTCCTGCCCTTCCACGACGACGGCATCCTCAGTCAGTTCGAGGGCTACGAGGCGCTTCTCGACTTCGACTGGGACGGCTACCGCGCGCGCTACGGCGATCTCCAGAGGCTGGACCGCATCCTCGAGGCGGAGGGCAAGGAGCCAAACGACTACAAGGTGTCCAAGCAGGCCGACGTGCTGATGATCTTCTACCTCTTCAGCGCCGAGGAGATCGGCCACATCTTCGCGCGGCTCGGCTACGAATTCACGCCGGACATGATCCTGCGCAACATCCAGTACTACATGCAGCGCACCTCGCACGGCTCGACGCTGAGCTGGGTGGCCCATGCCTGGGTGCTCGCGCGCGCCGACCGGCAGCGCTCGTGGGAGCTTGCGCGCAAGGCGCTGGACGCCGACAGCGCCGACATCCAGGGCGGCACCACGAAGGAAGGCATCCACCTTGGCGCGATGGCGGGAACGGTGGACCTGATGCAGCGCTGCTATACCGGGATCGAGTTCCGCACCGGCACGCTGGTCTTCAACCCGCGCCTGCCCGAGGAGGTGGAGCGGCTGCGCTCGACCGTGCGCTTCCGCCGCCAGATCCTCGATTTCGAGATCACGCAGGACCGGCTGACGGTGACGAGCAGGCCGATGACCGCCCACCCGGTGACGATCTCCTACCGCGGGCAGAGCCGCGACATGAGCCCGGGCCAGTCCTTCACCTTCCGCCTGATCCCCGAGATCAAGCCCGACCGAGAGGACCGCGAGCGCGCGCAGAAGCGCATGGGCGCCGGCAAGGACGACGAGCGCCGGGCGTGACGGCCGGGCTGACGCGGCAGGGGGCGCTGCCCCCTCGGCCTTCGGCCTCACCCCCGGAGTTTTCCTGCAAGGATGAAGCCGGGAACGGCGCCACGACATGACGCCGGGCGGGGTCTCAGCCGTCCTCCGGGGCGGGACGGAACCGGCGGAACGGCGCGAGCTTGGCGAGTTGCCCCACGACGAGAGGCGCGAGGCTGCCCGCCGCGATGAGGGCCCAGCCCTCGGCGCTTGGCGGCACCGTGCCCAGCACCGCGCCCAGGCCGGGCAGCCAGGCCGCGGCGAGCGTCAGCGCCGTGCCGATGGTCAGCGCGATCCAGACGAAGACGTTGGTCGTGACCTCGTTGCGCAACACGGGCGAGCGGGCGTCGCGCATGTTGAAGACGTGCCATAGCCGCGCGAAGGCGAAGGTGAGAAACGAGATCGTCACCGCCTCCGACGCGCCGAGGCCGAGCCGGAAGGCCATCCAGAAGACCGCCAGCGCCGAAAGGCCGATCACCGCCCCGTAGCCGCCGATGACGCCCCAGTGGGCGCGGGTGAGGATCGGCTCGCGGGGATCGCGGGGCGGCCGGCTCATGACGTCCGTCCTGTCGCCGCCGACGCCCAGCGCGAGGGCGGGGAACACGTCGGAGATGATGTTGATGTAGAGGATCTGCAGGGGCAGGAGCGGCAGGGGCGCGTTCAGGAGCGCCACGAGCGAGACGGCGAAGATCTCGCCGGTATTGCCCGAGAGCATGTAGATCACGAACTTGCGGATGTTGCCGAAGATCGTGCGGCCCTGCCGGATCGCCTCGACGATGCTGGCGAAACTGTCGTCGCGCAGGACCATGTCGGCGGCCTCGCGCGCGACCTCGGTGCCGCGGCGGCCCATGGCGACGCCGATGTCGGCCTTCTTGAGCGCGGGCGCGTCATTGACGCCGTCGCCGGTCATCGCCACCACCCGGCCCGCATCCTGGTAGACCTGGATCAGGTCGAGCTTCTGGCCGGGATCGAAGCGGGCGAAGATCGCCGTCTCGAGTATGCGCCGCCGGTCGCTTTCGGACAGCGCGCCGGCTGGCTTCATGTCGCTGCCGGGCATGACGTCCGCCTTGTCGCCGTCGTCGACGAGGCCCACGGCATGGGCGATGGCGCGGGCCGTGCTGGGCTGGTCGCCGGTGACCATGACGGCGTGGATGCCGGCCTCCCGGCATTCCTCGACGGCCTTGCGCACCTCGGCGCGCGGCGGATCGAGAAGACCCACGAGGCCCACGAGCGTCAGCCCGTCATAGGGATCTCCGTCTGGGCCCGGGACGGTCTTCTCGGCCAGCGCGAGGGCGCGCAGGCCCTCGGCCGCGGTCTCCTCGTTGCGCGTCAGCCACGCCTTGCGGCCGGCATCGTCGAGCGGTCGGCGCGCGTCGCCGTCGAGGACGTGGCTCGACGCCTCGATCACCGCCTCGGGCGCACCCTTCACGGTGACGCGGACCTCGTCCCCGGCCTCGTGGAAGGTGGCCATCATCTTGACGGCGGGATCGAAGTCCTCGCGCCGCAGCTCGGGCCATGTCCCCGTAAGCTCCTCGCGCGAGAGACCCGCGCGGAGGCCGCCCTCGAGCAGCGCGACCTCCATCGGGTCGCCCGAAGCGCGCGCGGGCGGGTCCTTTCCGTCACCCTCGGCGCCCGCATCGGCGCCAAGCCGGGCGGCGTTGCACAGCACCCCAACCTCCAGCGCCCGCCGCACCGGGCCGCGCGCCGATGGGTCCACCTCGCGGCCCTCGCGCCGGAAGGCCGCGCCGTCCTCGCCGGGCACCTCGACGTCGCCCCCGGGCAGCGCGATCCGGGCGAGCGTCATGCGGTTCTCGGTCAGCGTTCCGGTCTTGTCCGAGCAGATCACGTTCGTCGCGCCGAGCGTCTCGACCGCCGACAGCCGCTCGATCAGCGCATTGCGCCGCGCCAGCCGCCACATGCCGCGGGCCAGCGCCACGCTCGCGACGATCGGCAGGCCTTCGGGCACGGCGGCCACGACCAGCGCGACGCCGGTCTCGACCATCACGAAGAGGTCGCGCCCAGCCACGATGCCGATGACCGAGGTCACGGCGGCGACGACGACGATGACCAGAAGCAGCCTGCGCGCCAGCCGGTCGAGGCGCCGTTCCAGCGGCGTCTGCTCGCTGGCGGCCTCCTCGGCGAGATGCGAGATGCGGCCGAGCTCGGTCTCCATGCCCGTGGCGACCACGACGCCAAGGGCGCTTCCGTTGCCGACCGAGGTGCCCTTGTAGGCCATGTTGCTGCGCGCGGCGAGCTCCACGTCGCCCTCCAGGGTGTCCGTCGTCTTGCCCTGCGGCACCGGCTCGCCGGTCAGCGTGGACTGGTTCACGCGCAGGTTTCCCGCCTCCACCAGCCTCAGGTCGGCCGGTACGATGTCGCCCGCCTTCAGAAGCACCATGTCGCCCGGCACGAGGTTGGCCGCGTCGATGTCGCGCTCGCGGCCGCCGCGGCGCACGCGCGCCGAGATGCGCTCCATCTCGCGCAGGGCTTCCATCGACCGGGTGGCGTGAAGTTCGGTGAAGAACCCCACGCCGGCGTTGATCGCGACCGCCACGAGGATGGCGGCCCCCTGCACGATCTCGGAGAACGCGAAGGACAGGGCGGCGGCGCCGAACAGGATGGCGAAGATCAGGCTCTTGAACTGATCGGCGAGAATGCGCCACGCGGAGCGGTGCCGCGCCGTTTCCAGCCGGTTGTGGCCATGCTTGCGGAGCCGCTTGCGCGCCTCTTGGGCGGAAAGGCCACGGGCGGGATCGACGCCCTGCGCCTCGAGCGTCCTGCTTGCGGTTTCGCGGTAGGCTTCCGCGGCCATGCCCCTGCCGTCCGCCGCGTCCGTCATGCGGCGCGGCGGCGGTCAGATGCCGCGCCGGGCGCGCGCTTTCGCGGTGGCGCCATGCGTGGGGCGAGGGATGCGCGCTTGACGACGCTTTCCCCTGACGCGCCGGGACTGGGACCGGCGTGGCGGATGGCGCGGCCGCGTGGCGTGAGCCGTGTCATGCCCCTTGTCCTTCGAGGTGGCGTCTCCTCTCAAACCCCCTGTTCGCGCGAAGGTTCCTGCGACAGGCCCCGCACCCTGCGAGCGATCCCCCTTCAGGTGAGCGACAACACCGCCATGAGGGCGAGCGTGACGACCCGCGCCGCGTCCGCGATCACGGGCGTGCCATCGTAATGCGCGGCGGATCGGAAGACCGCGACGGTGGCGAGAAGGTTGTAGGGCAGCGAGATCCCGTAACCGGCGGCGAAGGCGAGCCACGGAAGCCCCAGCGACACGAGCGCGAGGAAGGCGACGCTCGTCAGGACGTTGACGACGAGCCCCACGGTGACGGCCCAGGTCCAGAATGCCTCGCGCAGGGGCAACTGGCCGAGGGCGAGGGCGCGCAGGCGCCTCATCGCGCCGCGGCCTCCGGCGTGCCGGGGCGGTCGTGGCGCGCGGGGCCGGTCATGCGCCCTCCGCCTCCCAGTCGGGCGCGCGGAACGCTTCGGCCACGAAATCGATGAAGTTGCGGATGCGCGGGACAAGGTGCCGGTCGGGCAGGAACACCGCGTTGATGGCCGTGGCGTCGCCGGGCGCATGATCGGGCAGCAGGCGCACGAGCCGTCCGCCCTCGATGGCCGGCCGCGCGAGATGCTCGGCCACGCGCATCACCCCGAAACCCGCGAGGCACATCTCGAAAAGGGACATGCCCTGGTTGCCCCGGAAGCGTCCGCGCGCGCGGAAGGTCGTCGTCCGGCCGTCCTTCACGAAGGTCCAGCGGTTCAGGTGCTCGCGGCTTCCGTCCCACGCGATGCAGGGCATCCGGGACAGGTCCTCGACGGTCGCCGGCGCGCCGTGCCGCGCGACGAGATCGGGGGCCGCCACGACCACGCGCCTCAGCCCGCAGATCCGGCGATGCATGAGGCCCGAATCCGACAGCGTTCCCATCCGGATCGCGACGTCGATGCCGCCCTCGATCAGGTTCTCGTGGTCGTCGGTCAGGCGCAGGTCGAGCGACAGGTTGGGATGGCGCGCGAGGAAGGCGGGGATCAGCGGCGTGATCCGGTCAAGCCCGAAGGCGATCGGGGCCGAGACCCTGAGACGTCCGTCGATGCGCGCCTCCTCGCGCTGCCAGTCGGCCTCGGCCGCCTCGAGCGCGCCGATCACCCGGCAGGCGGCGTCGAGAAAGCGCTCGCCTTCGGGTGTCAGGCGGTGGCCGCGCGTGGTGCGGTGCAGCAGCGTCGCGCCCAGCCGCGCCTCGAGCCGCTGCACGGTCTGGCTGACGAAGGGCTGGCTCGCGCCGAGGCGATGGGCCGCCGCGGTGAAGCCGCCGCTTTCCACGACCGCGCGGAAGACGCGCATCTCGATCAGCCGGTCATCCCTCATCCGCACCGCCTCCCAGCCCGAGAAATGGCAATAACTGTTATTGCCATCACAGCATTGATCCGATCCGCCCGCGTTTTCAATATCGCGCATCAGGGCCGGCCCCGCCGCTTGGCCCGTATGGAGGGAGGACCACGAACATGCTCGATCTCGGCAACCGCGTCTCGATCTATCAGCCGGAACAGGACGGCCTGATCTTTCCCGAACTGCCCGACTTCGCCTCGGTCGAGGACGAGCGCAGGCATCGCAAGGAACGCCTCGTCGCCGCCTGCCGCTTCTTCGCGCAGCAGGGCTTCGACTACGGGTTCGCAGGCCACCTCACGGTGCGCGACCCCGAACGCCCCGAGCTCTACTGGACGAACCCGATGTGCGTCCATTTCGACAAGGTGAAGATGTCGAACCTGATCCTCGTCGATCACGAGGGCACGGTGATCGAGGGCCGCCACGCGGTGAACCGCGCGGGCTTCGTGCTGCACGCGAACGTGCACGAGGCGCATCCGGACATCATCGCCATGTGCCACGCGCACACCGTCCACGGAACCGCGTGGTGCGCGACGGGCCGGCCGATCGACCCGATCACGCAGGACGCCTGCGCCTTCTTCGAGGATCACGTCGTGATCGGCGAACAGGGCGGCGCCGTGGCAGTCGAGAACCATGCCGGTTCGGACGTCGCGAAGGCCTTCAAGGGCGTGAAGGCCGCGCTGCACCAGAACCACGGGCTTCTGACCGCGAGCCGCCACTCGATCGACAGCGCCGCGTTCTGGTTCATGGCGCTGGAGCGCTGCTGCCGGCAGCAGCTGGACATCGCGGCGTCCGGCATCGAGCCGATCCGCATCCCCGAGGAGCGCGCCCGCTACAGCCGCGAGCATGTCGGCAGCGAATACATCGGCTGGCTGCATTTCCAGACCGTCTGGAACCAGCTCTCCGAGGATCAGCCGGACATGTTCGACTAGGCTGAGGGCGCGCTCAGGTTCGCGCCTCGCCGGGACCGCGGGCCTCGTCGAGGCGACGTTGCAGGAGCGTCAGGAACGCCTGCGCGGGCCGTATCATCGGCACGCGCGCGGCGCGCAGGACGCAAAGCTGAACCTCGCCCAGCGGCAGGGACAGGCGGCGGATCCCCGGCGCGGGCGCGGCCTCGAACAGGGTATCGGGAAAGATCGCCACGCGCGACGTTCCCGCAAGCTGCTGGGCCACCTGCGCGGCGGGCAGCGCCGAGACGGTCCGCACCGACAGCCGGTGCCGGCGCATCAGGTGGCTGACCGCCACACGCGAGCCCGACCCGTCGAGCGGCAGCAGAAGCCGCCGCGAAACCAGGTCCCACAGCCCCTTGGTCTCCGCCGGGGACGCGGTGCCCTCCCACGCGGCGAGGGGCAGCCGCTGGGCGTGCAGAACCTGCGTCGCATCGTCGGTTTCGGGATTGCTCAGAAGGGCGAGGTCCGCCTCGCGGCGGTGCAGGGGCGCGGCGCTCTCGGCGGTGGCGATGCTGACCGACACGCCCGGAAAGGCGTCCTCGAACTCGCGGACCGACGCCAGCACCAGTCCCGCCCCGAGGTCCGATCCGAAGGCGAGGCGCAACTCGCCGCTCAACCCCTCGCGCAGGTTCGCAAGCTGCGTGCGGAAATCGTCGAATTCGGTCAGGTGCCGGTCGAGCATGTCCAGCAGCAGCTCGCCCGCAGTGGTCAGCCGCACACCGCCCGGAACCCTGTCGAACACCGGCAGGCCCAGCTCGTCCTCGAAGCCCTGCACCGACCTGTTGAGCGCCGAGGGCGAAATCGCAAGGATTTCAGCGGCCTTGCGGATCGAACCCGTCCTCTGGATCAGGCGGATCGCCCGGTAGATCCTCAGATGCCGCATCCGTCCCCCGCGCCCGCGGTGCATTAATTGCACCACCATGCCGCCAATTTAGCGGCAGACAACACAGGGTCAATGCGGGTTCCCTATGCTGCGGCAGCAAAACGACTGCTCGAGAACTGGGGACGAATTCATGAAAAAACTACTTCTTGCCAGCGCCTTGTCGGCGGTGACGGCCCATGCCGCAGGTGCGGAGATCCGAGTCGGGGTCCTGCATTCGACGACCGGCACGATGGCGATTTCGGAGACCACGCTGCGTGACGTGATGCTGATGATGATCGAGCAGCAGAACGCGGCCGGCGGTCTTCTGGGACAGGAGCTGGTGCCCGTGGTCGTCGACGGCGCGTCGGACTGGCCGACCTACGCCGAGCGCACGCGCGAGCTTCTGACCGTCGAGGACGTGGACGTCATCTTCTGCTGCTGGACCTCGACCAGCCGCAAGGCGATCCTGCCGGTCGTCGAGGAACTGAACGGCCTCGTGTTCTACCCCGTGCAGTACGAGGGCGAGGAAAGCTCGCGCAACGTGTTCTACACCGGCGCCGCCCCGAACCAGCAGGCGATCCCCGCCGTCGACTACTTCCTCGAGGAGCTGGGCGTGGAGACCTTCGCGCTCCTGGGCACCGACTACGTCTATCCGCGCACGACGAACCGCATCCTCGAGCAATACCTGCTCGACGCCGGCATCCCGGCGGAGAACATCTTCGTCAACTACACGCCCTTCGGCCACTCCGACTGGTCCTCGATCGTGGGCGACGTGGTGGCGCTCGGCGAGGGCGGGCAGCAGGTCGGCGTGATCTCGACGATCAACGGCGACGCCAATGTCGGCTTCTACAATGAGCTTGCCGCGCAGGGCGTGACGGCCGACGACATCCCCGTCGTCGCCTTCTCGGTCGGCGAGGAGGAGCTTTCGGGCCTCGACACCGGCCCGCTCGAGGGACACCTCGCCGCCTGGAACTACTTCCAGTCCGCCGACACCGAGGCGAACGAGGCGTTCATCGCCGCGTGGCACGAATTCACGGGCGACGACACGCGCGTGACGAACGACCCGATGGAGGCCCACTACATCGGCTTCAACATGTGGGTTCAGGCCGTCGAGGCTGCGGGCACCACCGACGTCGACGCGGTGCGCGATGCGATGTACGGCCTTCAGGTCCCGAACCTCACCGGCGGGATGGCCGAGATGCTGCCGAACCACCACCTGACGAAGCCCGTCCTGATCGGCGAGATCACGGCGGACGGCCAGTTCGACATCATCAGCCAGACCGACCCCGTGCCCGGCGACGCATGGACGGATTTCCTCGCGGAATCCGCGGTTCTCATCTCCGACTGGCCCGGCCTCGGATGCGGGATGTACAACACCGAGACGCAGACCTGCGTCCAGCTCGAGTCCAACTACTGATCTCGCTTCCAGCGGCGGCGGGCGGAGGTATTCCGCCCGCCGCCCAACCCGGGCAGTCACCAAGATGATCCGTTACGCATTCGTCGCCCTCGCGGGCGTCCTTTCGCTGTTCTCGCCGTCGCAGGCCCCGGCCCAGCCGGCGGACGGCGCGCTCCAGTCGATCCTCCGGGAAAACGCCGAACTCGTGGCCGACGCCTCGCGCGGGACGGTGCAGGAGGTGCTCGACATCCTCGTGGCGAGCGAGCTTCCCGAGGTCCCGGACTTCCTCGCGACGTGGCAGGCGCGCGAGCTCTACCAGCGCGACAGCGACGGGCTTTTCGTCTACGTCGAGGATCCGGACGCCGATCCGCTGACGCTGCTGGACATATCGACCGGCGAGGTCGTCGGCACGGCGGGCAGCCGCGAGGTGTCGCAGCTGCGGCCGAACCGCGGCGTGCAGGGCGTGATCGCGGCCACCCTCGTTCAGTACCGCCTCACCTCCGAGGACCCGCTGGACCGCCTGGCCGCGCTCGAGTCGATCGAGAACGATCCCGACGAAAGCCACCTCGCCCTCCTTGCAGGGCTGGCCGAAACCGAGGCGGATCCCGACGTGCGCAGCCGGGTCGAGGCGCTTCTGCCCGCGCTCGTCATCGCCTTCGCCGACGACGACGCGCCCCGCATCGAGGCGATCCGGAGCCTCGAGGGCAACGTGAGCCTGACCGCGCGCGCGACGCTGAACCCGCTTCTGGTCACCCGCACCGAGGTGGCCGAGGCGCTGCCACAGGACGCGAACGTCGCGCGCGAGCTGCGGCCGGGCACCGCGGATCTGGGCGCGGCGGAAGCTTACGAGATGCTCGTGGAGGCGGGCCTCGCCCCGGCGCTGATCCCGCGCGACGCGCGCGTGGACGTGCTTGCGGCCAACATCGCGGACGGCGCGGTCGGGGGCGTGCCCGTCAGCGCGCTCGACACCGAGGAGGCGCGCGACCGCGCCTATGCCGCCCTCGTCGCCGAAGGCCTCGCCGCGCCCGTGCCGACCGAGGCCGAGGTCGCCGACGCGCTGCGCGCCTTCGCCTTCTACGAGGTCTACCTCGAGGACAGCGCCGCGGTCACGACCGCCGCCCGCGAGACGCTGGACGGGATCGAGACCCGCGTGGCGTTCTACCGGTTTCTCGACCTGTCGCTCGACGGACTGTCGCTCGCCTCGATCTACTTCCTCGCGGCGATCGGCCTCGCCATCACCTTCGGCGTCATGGGCGTGATCAACATGGCGCATGGCGAATTCATCATGCTGGGCGCCTACACGGGCTACGTGGTGCAGACCGTGGTGCCCAACGAGACCCTCTCGATCGCGCTGGCCATCCCGCTCGCCTTCCTCGTGACCTTCGCCGCGGGCGTCGCGATGGAGCGCTCGGTGATCAGGTGGCTCTACCACCGCCCACTCGAAACGCTGCTCGCGACCTTCGGCATCTCCATCGCGCTGCAGCAGATCGTCCGCCTCGTGTTCGGGGCGCTCACCCAGCCGCTGACGCCGCCCGACTGGCTCGCGGGGTCGGTCGCGCTGAACGACGTGGTCTCGATCAGCTCGATCCGCATCGCGATCTTCATCCTCGGCGCGGTCTTCTTCGTGCTGCTGTGGCTGGTGCTGAACCGCACCAGGCTGGGGCTCGAGGTGCGGGCGGTCACGCAGAACCCGCGCATGGCGGCGTCGATGGGCGTCAATCCCGACCGCATCAACATGCTGACCTTCGGCCTCGGATCCGGGATCGCGGGGATCGCGGGCGTCGCCATCGGCCTCTTCGCGCAGGTCGTCCCGGACCTCGGCGCCAACTACATCGTCCAGAGCTTTATGACCGTGGTCGTGGGGGGCGTGGGCAACATCTTCGGCACGCTGATCGGCGCCGGAATGATCGGCGGCTTCCAGAAGTTCGTCGAATGGCTCAACCCGTCCAACACACTCGCGGCGCAGACCTACATGATCCTCTTCGTGATCCTCTTCATCCAGTTCCGGCCGAGGGGCATCATCGCCCTGCGCGGACGCGCGGCGGGGGACTGAGGCGATGGAGGGCTCGATCTTCACGCGGAACCGTTCGGTCCCGATCTTCATCGCGGCGCTCACGCTTCTGGCGCTCGGCGTCACGGTGATGTCCGAGGCCTACGGCACCGGCGCGATGTCGGTCAGCTTCACCAAGGTGCTGGGCATGACGCTGTGCCTGTGCCTCGCGGCGCTGGCGATGGATCTCGTCTGGGGCTATTGCGGCATCCTCTCGCTGGGGCATTTCGCCTTCTTCGGGCTCGGAGGCTACATGATCGGCATGTGGCTGATGACCGCCCGGACCGAGGCCGTGGTGCGCGCGAACCTCGCCGAGGGCGTCATCCCGCCGACCGAGGCCGAGATCAGCCAGGCCACGGCGCTCCAGATATTCTCGGTCGTCGGGGCCGAGGACTGGCCGTGGATGTGGGCCGTCTCGGACAGCCTCGCGCTCAGCCTCTTGCTTGTGGTGCTGGTGCCCGGCGCGCTCGCCCTCGTGTTCGGCTGGCTCGCCTTCCGCAGCAGGGTCACGGGCGTCTACCTGTCGATCCTGACGCAGGCCATGACGCTGGCGCTGTCGCTCTACCTGTTCCAGAACGACAGCGGCCTGCGTGGCAACAACGGCCTGTCGGGCCTGCAGAACATTCCCGGCCTCGAGGGCGTCGGGCAGGCCCGCCTTTCGGTCTGGTTCTTCTGGGGCTCGGCGCTGGCGCTCGGGCTCGCCTATGTCGGCGCGGCCTGGCTGGTGTCGGGCAAGTTCGGCAACATCGTGCGCGGCGTGCGCGACGACGAGCAGCGCGTGCGCTTCCTCGGCTACAGGGTCGAGGGATACAAGCTGTTCGTCTTCACCCTGACCGCAATCCTCTGCGGCGTCGCGGGCGCGCTCTACTATCCGCAGGCGGGCATCATCAACCCGGACGAAATTGCGCCGATCGCCTCGATCTACCTTGCCGTGTGGGTCGCCATCGGCGGGCGCGGCCGCCTCTATGGCGCGGTCATAGGGGCCGCCGTCGTGTCGCTTCTGTCGACCTACTTCACCGGCGGCCGCGCCCCGGACGTGGACCTTGGCTTCTACAGGATCGAGTGGGTGGACTGGTGGCCCGTGCTGCTGGGCCTCGGCTTCGTCCTCGTCACGCTCTTCGCGCCCAAGGGCCTTGGCGGGCTGGTGGACTACATCGTCAGGAAGGACCGGACATGAGCACGCTTCTGGAGGTGCAGGGCATTTCGGTCACGTTCGACGGGTTCCGCGCGATCAACAACCTCAGCTTCACCATCGGCCAGCCCGAGATGCGGGCGGTGATCGGGCCAAACGGGGCGGGCAAGACGACCTTCATGGACATCGTCACCGGCAAGACCCGGCCCGACACCGGCACGGTGCGCTGGGGCGAGATGGGCCATTCCCTCCTGTCCATGTCCGAGGCGCAGATCGCGCAGGCGGGCGTCGGCCGCAAGTTCCAGCGCCCGACGGTGTTCGAGGACCAGAGCGTGCGGGACAACCTGCGCCTCTCGCTGAAGAAGCCGCGCGGGCCGCTCGCCGCGCTGTTCGACCGGCTGACCGAGGCCGACCGCGAGCGCATCGACGCGATCGCCGCCGAGATCGGGCTGTCGGCGCATCTCGACCGGCAGGCCGGCATCCTCAGCCACGGGCAGAAGCAGTGGCTGGAAATCGGCATGCTGCTGGCGCAGGACCCGAGGCTTCTGCTCGTGGACGAGCCCGCCGCCGGCATGACGTCCGAGGAACGGGAGCACACGACCGCGCTTCTGAAGCGGCTGGCGCAGACCCATGCGGTCGTGGTGGTCGAGCACGACATGGAATTCGTCCGCCGCCTCGACTGCCGGGTGACGGTCCTGCACGAGGGATCGGTCATCGCCGAGGGCTCGCTCGACCATGTCATGGACGACGAGCGCGTCATCGAAGTCTACCTGGGGCGCTGAGAGATGCTGGAAACCCGCGACCTGACCCTGCACTACGGCGGAAGCCGGATCCTCAACGGCATCACGCTCGAGGCGAAGCGCGGCGAAGTGACCTGCGTGATGGGCACGAACGGCGTCGGCAAGACGTCCCTGATGAAGGCGATCTCGGGCACGCACCAGCGCTCGGGCGGCGAGATCGTCTTCGAGGGACGGACCCTGCCCCGGCTGCCGTCGCACAAGCTGGCGCAGATGGGGGTGGGCTATGTCCCGCAGGGCCGGATGATCTTTCCGCTGCTGAGCGTGCGCGAGAACCTCGAGATCGGGCTTGCCTGCCTGCCCAAGTCCGAGCGGCGCGTGCCCGACCGCATATGGGAGATGTTTCCCGTCCTGAAGGACATGCAGGGCAGGCGCGGCGGCGACCTTTCGGGCGGTCAGCAGCAGCAGCTCGCCATCGGCCGCGCGCTGGTGACGCGCCCGAAGCTTCTTTTGATGGACGAGCCGACCGAGGGCATCCAGCCGAACATCATCCAGCTCATCGGCCGGGTGATCGAGCAGCTTCGCGCCGAGGGCGAGATGGCGATCGTGCTGGTCGAGCAGTATTTCGACTTCGCCTTCGGCCTCGCCGACCGCTTCTACGTCCTCAGCCGCGGCGCCGTCGTATTCTCGGCGGCCAAGTCCGAGACGACTCGCGAGGCGGTCCAGTCGGCCTTCAGCCTGCAGCGCTAGGCGGGCGGGTTCGTGCCGCAAGCGGCCGGGTCCGGCGCGCCGGCAACCGCTCCACCAGCGCGCGGGTCAGGCGCAGGGGCGCGAGGTCAGCCGAGAACGCGCCCGAGGCAGGCAAGCCAGTTCTCGCGCGCGAGCTTGGCGATCAGCCCCGTGTCGTAGCCATGCGCGGCCATCGCCCCGAACAGCGCGGGCACCCCGGTCACGTCGCCGATCAGGTCGGGCAGCACGCAGCCGTCGAAGTCTGACCCGAGCCCGACATGATCCTCGCCCAGCTCGCCGATCAGGTGATCGAGCTGGCGCAGCATCACCTCCCAGCCGAGGTCCGGCGCCGCCCTGCCGTCGGCATTGAGGTAGAAGGTCGCGAAGTTGAGGCCCACCATGCCGCCCCGCTCGCGGATCATGTGCAACTGCCTGTCCGTGAGGTTGCGCGGCGCGGCGCAGAGCGCGTGCGCGTTGGAATGGGTGGCGACAAGCGGCGCGGAAGACACCTTCGCCACGTCGTCGAACCCCTTCTCGTTCAGGTGCGACAGGTCGATCAGGATGCCCAGCTCGTCGCACAGCCGCACGAGGTCGCGGCCCTTCTCCGTCAGGCCCGGCCCGATGTCCGGCGTGCCCGGAAAGGCCATCGGGATGCCATGCCCGAAGATCGTCGGGCGGCTCCAGACCGGCCCGAGCGACCGCAGGCCCATCTGGTAAAAGAGGTGAAGCGCGTCGAGGTCGGGGCCGATCGCCTCGGCGCCCTCCATGTGCATGACGCCCGCGATGACGCCGGACGTCATCGCCGCGCGGATCTCGGCGACCGACCGGCAGACCCGGAAGTCGCCGGGCGCGGCGCGTTCCATCCAGTGCAGCAGCCCCGCCATGGCGAGGGCTTCGGGCTGCGCCTGGACATGGGTCATCGGTGGCGGCATGGGCAGATCGTAGGGCGGGACGGCCATCAGCGCCCGGAAGTCCGGGGGCGGCCCGCTGGACACCGGCGGCACGAAGATCGCGAAAAGCCCGCCCGCGAACCCCGCGGCCTTCATCCGCGCGAGGTCGAGATGCCCCCGGCCAGCCGTGCCCGGCCACGTCTCCTCGCGCGGGGCTGGCGTCTTCATCAGGCGCAGCAGGAAATCGTTGTGTCCGTCGAAGAAGGGGATCGTGTCCGTCATCGCTGGCTCTCCGTCTCGGATCGGGTCTGGTTGGAAACGAACGCGGGCGCCTTTCGCGGAAGCGGCGCGCGGTCTCCGGCGGCCTTCGTCCCGCGGCGAGGACCAATCCCTCCCCCGGTGTCCGCATCTTGTGCGGCGAGGCGCGCGACAGCCCCCGGGGCGCGGCGCCCGGCGGGACGGACGAGGGGACCTGTGGCGTTGGGCAAGGCCCGGCTCCTGCTGACGCCCGGCGCCGGAAGCGGCCGGGGTGATGCTGCGAGATGGCCGGAACGCCGGGGTCGACGGAAAAGGCCTGGGGCTCGCGGTCGAGCATGTCTTGCACGAAAGCGCGCCGCGCACGAGCCTCATGTGCGCCGCGCGGCTTGCGCGATCGCGGCACCCGGTCGGGAGGTTTTTCACCCGGCGCTGCGTCCGGCACGGTGGACGCCCGCGCCGCCCCGGTGCAGGAGGGGTGTCGGGACGAAACGGCCGGGACAGGATGCGATGCTGCCATGGGTTCACCTCGGAACGGCGATGGCGCCGGACGGCGACACGCTGCGCCTGATGCGGCGCGGCGACGAGTTCTCGATCCGTCTGGAGGGCGGCAACGAGCTGATGAACAGCCGCCTCGGCGGGTCCGAGGAGGCGCTGGCGACGCTTGCCCTCGACCATTTGCGCGACCGCGCCGCGCCGCGACTGCTGATAGGCGGCCTTGGCATGGGCTTCACCCTGCGCGCCGCGCTGGACGCGACCGGACCGGGCGCGCGCCTGACGGTGGCCGAGATCGTGCCCGAGGTCGTCCGATGGGCGCGCGGCGAGATGGCCGAGGTCTTTGCAGGCAGCCTGGACGATCCGCGGGTGGAGCTTCGGACCGGTGACGTCGGCGCGATGATCCGCGAGGCGAAGGCCTCCTTCGACGCCATCCTCCTCGACGTGGACAACGGGCCCGACGGCCTGACCCGGCCCGGCAACGAGGCGCTCTATTCCGAGGCGGGGCTGGAGCGGGTGCGCCGCGCGCTTGCGCCCGGCGGCGTGCTTGCCGTCTGGTCGGCGGCGCCCGACGCGGGCTTCACCCGGCGGCTGGAACGCTGCGGCTTCACCGTGCGGTGCGAGACAGTGCGCGCGGGCCGCACGAAGCGCGGCGCGCGGCACACGATCTGGCTTGCCACGCCCGGGCGGGCCCGATCCGCGGCGGGCGGGCGGGTGCGCTAGGGCTTCCCGCGCCGCGGCGGCGCGTTGCCGCCCTTGCCCGGACGCGCCGACGGCTTTCCGCCGCTTGCGGGGCGTGGACCGGGCTTCCCACCCTGTCCGGACCGCGCGTCGGGCTTGCCGCTCCTGCCGGCGCGCGCGTCGGGTTTTCCCGCGCCGGTCCTGTCGGCCTTGCCCGGCGGCACGAACCGCTTCGAGGTGTCGGAGGCATTGGCCCGAGGCGGAGCGGCCTTGCCCGCGTCGCGCCGGGGGCCGGGCGCTCCGGCGGAGGGCGGCTTGCCGCCTGTCGCGCGCCGGGGCGCGCCCTTGTCGTCCTGCCGGCGTCCACCCGGCTTGCCATCCCCACGCGGCTTTTCCTCCCGGCGCGGCTTGCCCTCCCCGCGCGGCCTGTCGTCGGCTCGCGGCTTGCCCGGACGGGCGCCCTTGCCGGTCCAGGCCTTGACGGCCGGGGTGTGGCGCGGCTTGCGGGGGGGTGCCGCGTCAGCCGTCTCTGGCCCGGGTCCGGGCGCGGGTGCAGGCGCGACGGGCCGCTCCGCGTCCTGCGCCGCCCCGCGCGCATCAGCCGCCGCGCT
>NZ_JARRSA010000069.1 GCF_029624655.1 Roseicyclus salinarum | reverse complement strand
TGCAAGCGTCCAGCGTCGCTGCGGGCTGCTCGCGACAACGACCGAGACCGGCCTCTGTCCGGGCACCGTCATGTCCGGGCCGGTGTCGCGTGGTCTGCGGGCCACCGCCAAGCGATCACGAGGATCACGAGCATGGCAAACAGTTCGATGACCAGATGGAGCACGTCATCCATGTCCGTCGGAGGAGCGAGCATCATTCCTGCGGCGGTGATCGGGACCGCAAGGAAGGTCGCGCGTCGCAGCCACGTTCGTTCAAGCACTTGCGAAAAGAGCACCATGCCGATCGGCACCTGTACGAGGATGCCGGCCATCAG
>NZ_JARRSA010000068.1 GCF_029624655.1 Roseicyclus salinarum | reverse complement strand
TGCAAGCGTCCAGCGTCGCTGCGGGCTGCTCGCGACAACGACCGAGACCGGCCTCTGTCCGGGCACCGTCATGTCCGGGCCGGTGTCGCGTGGTCGTCGGGCCACCGCCACACGACCCACAGGATCACGAGCATCGCAAGCAGTTCGATGACCAGATGAAGCACGTCATCTTTGTCTGTCGGCAGCGCGAGCATCATCCCTGCAGCGGTGATCGGGACTGCAAGGAAGGTCGCGCGTCGCAGCCACGTTCGTTCAAGCACTTGCGAAAAGAGCACCATGCCGATCGGCACCTGTACGAGGATGCCGGCCATCAG
>NZ_JARRSA010000067.1 GCF_029624655.1 Roseicyclus salinarum | reverse complement strand
GGTCCGTTCTACCTGTTCTTCCTGCGCAACCGGCTGCCGCATGGTCTCATGCAGGCTGGCGCGAAGTACTGGGTCAGCGCGATGGGCACCAACGCAGCGATCGCGGCGCTTCTGGCCGGGATCGGCTATCTTGGCGGCATCGACTTGCTTTTCTTCGTGTTCCTGCCGACGATGCTCGTCGCAGCCTCGATCGGGGTCTGGCTGTTCTACGTCCAGCACCAGTTCGACGAGACGAGCTGGGACCATGAGGACGACTGGCAGCTCCATGAGGCGGCGTTGCACGGCAGTTCGCACTACGTCCTGCCGGGCCCGCTGCGCTGGCTCACCGCCAACATCGGGATACAC
>NZ_JARRSA010000066.1 GCF_029624655.1 Roseicyclus salinarum | reverse complement strand
GGTCCGTTCTACCTGTTCTTCCTGCGCAACCGGCTGCCGCATGGTCTCATGCAGGCTGGCGCGAAGTACTGGGTCAGCGCGATGGGCACCAACGCGGCGATCGCGGCGCTTCTGGCCGGGATCGGCTATCTTGGCGGCATCGACGTGCTTCTCTTCGTGTTCCTGCCCACGATGCTCGTCGCGGCCTCGATCGGGGTCTGGCTGTTCTACGTCCAGCACCAGTTCGACGAGACGAGCTGGGACCATGAGAACGACTGGCAGCTCCATGAGGCGGCGTTGCACGGCAGTTCGCACTACGTCCTGCCGGGCCCGCTGCGCTGGCTCACCGCCAACATCGGGATACAC
>NZ_JARRSA010000065.1 GCF_029624655.1 Roseicyclus salinarum | reverse complement strand
ACGACTGGCAGCTCCATGAGGCGGCGTTGCACGGCAGTTCGCACTACGTCCTGCCGGGCCCGCTGCGCTGGCTCACCGCCAACATCGGGATACACCACGTCCACCACCTCCAGGCCCGCGTGCCGTTCTACCGCCTGCCCGAAATCTTGCGCGACCACCCCCACCTCGCCGAGGCGCAGCGTCTGACGCTTCGGCAAAGCCTCGGCTGCGTTCGCCGGCACCTGTGGGACGAGAAGACCCGAAGGCTGGTCTCCTTCACGGCTGCACGTACGGCCTGAGGGCGTCGTTAGGACAGGACAGCAGGATCGCACGACGTCGGACTTGTGCCGACCAGCGCAAACCACCACTTACCATC
>NZ_JARRSA010000064.1 GCF_029624655.1 Roseicyclus salinarum | reverse complement strand
ACGGCGGGTCCCTTCGTCGGCCTCTGGGCCCTGGCGTGGTGGAGCGTCGACGTCAGCTATGCGCTCGCCACCTTCATCGCCATCCTGAACGCCACTTTCCTTGTCCGGCTCTTCATGATCCAGCACGATTGCGGGCACGCGGCCTTCTTTCGCAGCCGGACGCTCAGCGACTGGATCGGCCGTGCCATCGGGGTGCTGACGCTGACCCCCTACGACGTCTGGCGCCGCCTTCACGCTGCGCATCACGCGGGCACCGGAAACCTCGAGAAGCGAGGGATGGGCGACGTCCTGACGCTGACGGTCGCGGAGTATCGCGCCCTGTCGTGGCGCGGGCGCCTTGGATACCGCATCTATCGTCA
>NZ_JARRSA010000063.1 GCF_029624655.1 Roseicyclus salinarum | reverse complement strand
TGACGATAGATGCGGTATCCAAGGCGCCCGCGCCACGACAGGGCGCGATACTCCGCGACCGTCAGCGTCAGGACGTCGCCCATCCCTCGCTTCTCCAGGTTGCCGGTGCCTGCGTGATGCGCGGCGTGCAATCTGCGCCAGACGTCGTAGGGGGTCAGCGTCAGCACCCCGATCCCACGGCCGATCCAGTCGCTGAGCGACCGGCTGCGGAAGAAGGCGGCGTGCCCGCAATCGTGCTGGATCATGAAGAGCCGCACGAGGAACGTGGCGTTCAGGATGGCGATGAAGGTGGCGAGCGCATAGCTGACGTCGACGCTCCACCACGCCAGGGCCCAGAGGCCGACGAAGGGACCCGCCGT
>NZ_JARRSA010000062.1 GCF_029624655.1 Roseicyclus salinarum | reverse complement strand
ACCGCCATGGCGATGCCGCCTCCGCCACCGATGGCGGTGTTGCCCGGCATGTTGATCAGCAAGGCAAGGGCAAGCCAACGAAAACGCATCAATCCTTTGAGCCACGGGTGATGCCGCAGTCCGTCCTCGACCGCCGAAATCGCGGGCGAGGGTGGTCCCCTGCGAAAAGGGGCCGGGAGCCGGGATCGGGACGCAAACCGCCCGACCCAATAGGCGATCGAAAGGGCGAGGACCGTCGCGACATAGACGGGCCACGCCATGGACGCGCCGAACACGAGCAGCAAGGCGAGGCCGATTTCGGCTCCGGGAACGAAGGGGATGGCGAGCAGCACCGCGTAGAGCAACAGCAGCGCCCAGCCCGAGACGCGCGACGTCGATGCCTGTTCGAGCAAGGCCGAGAGGATTGGCGAGACGCCCAGCCTCGCGGCCACGATCGCGGTAAAGGCAAGCAAGGCAAAGGCCAGTGCAAGCGTCCAGCGTCGCTGCGGGCTGCTCGCGACAACGACCGAGACCGGCCTCTGTCCGGGCACCGTCATGTCCGGGCCGGTGTCGCGTGGTC
>NZ_JARRSA010000061.1 GCF_029624655.1 Roseicyclus salinarum | reverse complement strand
GGCCCACACGATGAAGACAACCATCGCGAGGCTGAGCGTGACACGGGCCCAGTATAGCAACGGTCCCTGCAAGGCATCAGGAAAGGTGTAGAACACCGTCATCCAGAACCCGGTGAGCGCGCTGACACATCCTGCCGCTGCCACGACCCGCCCGAGGGCCCGGTGCAGAGCCGGACGTTCGCGCCGCAGGCTCGGCAGGAACTGCACGGCGCCTACGAGGCAGAAGATCGAACTGCCAAGGATGTGCAGGGCGATCGGCAAGGGATCGATCACCGCGCGCGGGTTCGGCGGGATGATCATGGGGCCGCCGAGAAGCTCGGGCAACCGGAGCAGGCCGAACACGGCAGGGAGGCTCTGTCAGAGGAACTTGGCTTGAGGCGGGGCAGGGGGCTCGGTAGCGTCGGCGCATGACCCGACCCAGCCCCTTCAAGTGGTTCAAGACGAGCCCCGAGATCATTCGCCTGGCGGTGATGATGTACGTCCGGTTCCCGCTGTCGTTGCGCAACGTCGAAGACCTTCTGCACGAGCGCGGCGTCGAGATCAGCCACGAGACGGTGCGGTTCTGGTGGCATCGGTTCGGGCCGACGTTCGCTGCCGAGATCCGCAAACGCCG
>NZ_JARRSA010000060.1 GCF_029624655.1 Roseicyclus salinarum | reverse complement strand
CTGGCGGGTTGCGTCGGCGCGCCGCCCGGCCTCGACTTCGATTTCCGCAACAACCCGATTTCGGGCGCCCGGACCGAGACGGCGCCGCGGCCCGAACCCGACGCCCGCGGCCTGATCACCTATGAGAGCTACCAGGTCGTCGTCGCCCGGCAGGGCGACAGCGTGGCGGACGTGGCGAACCGGATCGGCCTGACGCCGCAGGA
The DNA here is from genome assembly GCF_029624655.1 of Roseicyclus salinarum. GTDB lineage: Bacteria > Pseudomonadota > Alphaproteobacteria > Rhodobacterales > Rhodobacteraceae > Roseibacterium > Roseibacterium salinarum. Next base: position 420 of record NZ_JARRSA010000060.1, on the reverse strand, counting down.
ACTGGCCAGCTACAACGGCCGGAGCGCGGGCGACGCGCTGCGCGGGGGCGAGGTGCTGGCCCTGCCGCGCATGGTGAGCGGCCCCGGAGGGCAGGCAACCGACATCGCCTCGATCGCGCGCGGCGCGATCGACGAGGCCGAGGCGGTCCGCGGACCCGTGGCGGGCACCGCCACCCAGCCCGGCGTGGAGCCGGTGCGCCACCGCGTCGGCCGTGGCGAGACGGCCTATTCCATCGCGCGCCTCTACGGCGTTTCGGTGCGCGCGCTGGCGGAATGGAACGGGCTCGGCCCCGACCTCGCCGTGCGCGAGGGACAGTACCTGCTGATCCCCATCGTGCTCGACGACGATGTCAGGCAGGTCTCGGCCGCGCCTCCGGGCGCGAGCGTCGCGCCGGCGCCGCCCTCGGCCGCCGAGCCGCT
>NZ_JARRSA010000005.1 GCF_029624655.1 Roseicyclus salinarum | reverse complement strand
TCGCGCGCGGCCTCGCCGGTGTTCACGCCGAAGGTCCGCACGGGTTCCTTGCGCGGCACCGGTCCTTCCTTGCGGTCGCGATCCCGCACTGCCTCCATCTCGGGGGCGGAGGGGTCGCCGGTTTCCTCGTCCGTCACTTGGGGCGCGGCGGCGGGTTCGGTCTCGCGCCGCTCGCGGTGCGCGTGGATCAGGTCCTCGCGCCCCTTGGGATGGTTCGTCGAGGCCGTGCCTTCCTTGCCGGCGGCACGTTTGGCGCCTTTCCTTTCCATGTCGGTCGCTCCTTCCGGTCGTTGCTTCATGGGGTCAAGTCGTGCGGGCGGGCGCATGTTCCTTGACGGGCCCGCGCCGGAACCGCGCACGGCGCTGGAGCGTTCCGACCCGATAGGACCACTGAACCCCGGAGACGCCCCATGCGTGCCATGATCCGTGCCCCCCGACCGTTCCCCGCATTTCCGAAGACCGCAGGCGCGGCCGCCCTGACGGCCGCCGCGTTGGCGCTCTCCGCGCCCCTCCCGGCCGTCGCGCAGACCGCTGCGTTCGACACTCCCGCCGACTTCTCCGACATGGTCGCCGCGCGGCTTCCCGCCGTCGTCGGCATCCTCTCGACGGGGCCGGCGGCGGCGGCCATGCCCGGCATGGGACCCGGCCCGATGCCTGGTCCGATGCCGCAGCTCCCTCCGGGGCTGGAGGAGTTCTTCGGGATGCCCCGGCCGCAGCCGCCGGGACCGATGCGCAGCCAGGGCTCGGGCTTCATCATCTCGGGCGACGGGCTTGTCGTCACCAACAACCACGTCATCGCGGGCGCCGACGCGGTCGAGGTCGTGCTCGACGACGAGCGCCGCTTCGAGGCGGAGGTCGTGGGCACCGACCCCGCCACCGACATCGCGCTGCTCAGGATCGAGGGCGAGGACCTGCCGAGCGTCGAGTGGGGCTCGTCCGAGGATCTGCAGATCGGCGACTGGGTCGTGGCCATCGGCAACCCGTTCGGGCTGGGCGGCACGGTCACGGCGGGCATCGTCTCGGCGCGGTCCCGCGACATCAACTCGGGGCCCTACGACGAGTTCATCCAGACCGACGCGGCGATCAACCGGGGCAACTCGGGCGGACCGCTGTTCGACGCCAGCGGCAACGTCGTGGGGGTGAACACCGCGATCTTCTCGCCCAGTGGCGGGAACGTGGGCATCGGCTTCGCGGTGCCGTCCCGCGTGGCGCAGACCATCGTCGAGGAACTTCGGGACGACGGCACGGTCGAGCGCGGCTGGCTCGGCGTGCAGATCCAGGCCGTCGACGCGCCGCTCGCGGCGGCGCTGGGCCTCGACGCGCCACAGGGCGTGCTCGTGTCCGACGTCACCGAGGGCGGCCCGGCGGCGGAGGCCGGCCTGCAGCCGGGCGACGTGATCCTGGAGATCGCGGGCCGTTCCTTCGACGCGCCGCGCGACCTGTCGATCGCGGTCGCCGAACTGTCGCAGGGCGAGACCGTGACCGTCGGCTACCTCAGGGCCGGCGCGCGCGAGGAGACGGACATCACGATCGGCCTGCGACCGGATCTGGAGACGGCAAGCGCCATGCCCGAAGGCCCCGACGCCGACGCCGCGCCCGAGGGGCCGCGCATCGGCGTGGCCGCCGCGCCGCTCGACGCCGAGACGCGGGCGCAATTCGGCATCCCCGAGACCGTCATGGGCGTCCTGGTGCGCGACGTCGAACCCGGCGGCCCCGCGGACGAGGCGGGCATCCGCGGCGGCGACGTGATTACCGACGCGGGCGGCGCGGGGGTGACCGGCATCGAGGATCTGCGCGCGGCGGTGGCGAAGGCGGCGGGGTCGGACGAGCCCATGCTGGTGCGTATCTTCCGCGAGGGTGGCTACCTCTTCCTGACGGTCGAGGTGAAGGACCTCGAGGTCGACAGCTGATCCGCCCCGGCGGAGGGAGGCCGGGAGGCGTGAACGGAAACGGGCCGCCCCGAAGGACGGCCCGGATGCCTCGCGCAAGGTCCGCGGGCGAAGGGTCCGGTTCAGGCCCGGCTCAGGGCGGCCTCGGCGTTCGCGCCGATGAACCACGCGTCCTTGTCGACCGCCCTGCTGATCTCGGTGAAGAGGTCGGCGGTGTCTTCGTCTCCGGCCTTCTCCGCCACCTCGATGGCCTCGCGCATCGCGTGGCCCACCTCCATGAAGCGGGTCTTGAGGTGTTCGACATGCTCACCGATGTCCGTCATCTCCAGCGGATAGGCCTCGAGCGTCGACTTCTCCGCCACGATCTCGGCCGTGCCCTTCGCGTGACCGCCCAGAATGACGGCGCGCTCGGCGATGGTGTCGGCGCTTTCGCGGAGGCGCTCGGCCACGTCGTCGAGCAGTTCGTGCACGCCGATGAAGCCGCGCCCCTTGAGGTTCCAGTGCGCCTGCTTGACCGCCAGCGTCAGGCTGATCGTGTTGACCAGGTTGGCGTTCAGCAGGTCGACGACCTCCTGGCGGGTATCCTGGTTGAGGCCCTGGGCAAAGTTCGTGGGCATGTATCCCTCCTTGTTCGGGTTCCGGTGTCTGCCACGTCAATTCGCGGGAGGCTCGCGTGGTTCCAGACCGGGCGCGGCCCGCGGCGTCAGTCCTCGCGGAAGCAGTCGCTCAGCTTCTCGAGGCTGTCGCGCTTCAGCACGAACAGGACGTGGTCGCCCTCCTTCAGTTCGATGTCGTCGGACATCAGTTGCTCCGTGTCGTCGCGGACGTGGGCGATGCCGTGGGTTCCCTCGGGCAGCTCGAGGTCGCCGAACCTCTGCCCGGCCATGCGCGGCGGGACGTGCACCCGCTTGAGCGCGAGGTCCCGCGTCAGCGTGGTCTCGTGGTCGAGCTCGGCCCGGTCCTGCAAGGCTTCGGCGAATTCCTGCGCCACCGTGGCGTGGGGGTTGATGACGTCGTGCAGCTCCAGCTCCGTGCAGACCTTCATGAGTTCCGACGAGACGATCTGCGGGATCACCCTTCCGAAGCCGATCGAGCGCGCGACCAGAGCGGCGAGGATGTTGTCTTCGGAGGCGTTCGTCACGGCGACGAAGACGTCGTCCTCATCCCGGAACGCCTCGCGCAGGGTCGTGGGCAGCGTGCCGTCGCCCTCCAGCATCCCGCAATCGACGCGTTCCGCCAGCTCTTCCAGCCGCTCGCGCGACTTGTCGATGACGACCACCTCGTGGCCGTCCTCGATCAGGCTGCGGGCAATGGCCTCGCCGAAGCGCGAGGCGCCCAGGATGACGATCCGCATGTCGGACCTCCTTTCAGGTCATCTGTTGATCCAGGTGCGGGGCGTGAACAGGAGCAGGACGGCGACGAATTCCAGCCGCCCCAGCCACATCGCGAAGGTGAGCGAGAGTTTCAGGTCGACCGCCATGTCCGGCCCCACGATCCCCGTGGACATGCCGACCGTGGACAGGGCCGACACCGTCTCGAACAGGGCGGGCAGCGCCGGGTGGCCATGGGCCAGAAGCTGCATCCAGACCAGCAGCATCACGCAGAGGAAGACGAACAGAAGCGCAAGCAGGCCCGCGAGTGTCCTGTCGTCGACCGTCTCGCCGTCATTGCGCAGGGGCGCCACCGCGCGGGAGGGCAGGCGCGGGCGCCGGATGGCGTCGCGAAACGCGTCGGCCAGCAACCCGATCCGCGCGAGCTTGAGGCCGCCCGCGGTCGAGCCGACATCGCCGCCCACCGCCATCGCCACCACGATCAGCAGCAGGAGCGGCCCCGGCGACGGTATCGGCCCGGCCGCGAAGCCCGTCGTGGTCAGCCCTGAGACGAGATTAAGGAGGCCGCGGTATATCTCGTCCGGCGCCGTCACGCCGTTCAGGGCCAGAAGCGCGGCATAGGCCGCCGAAAAGAGCGCGACGGCCACGAGGACCCGCCGGAGCGACCCGAGGTGCCACGCGTCGCGCCACTTGCCCTGCAGGACCAGCACGAAGGTCAGAAGCGAAACCGCCCCAAGCGTGCAGGTCAGGATCACCAGCCCCTGCGCGAAAGGGTGGTAGGAGGCAATGCTGTCGGCGCGCGGCGCGAAGCCCCCGGTGGAGACCGCGGTGAGCGTCAGAAGCACGCCCTCGCGCCAGCCGGGCAGGGCCCATGCGTTCAGCCCGCCCATGACGACCGTGAGGCCGACGTAGACGCCCAGCAACTGCTGCGCCTGCCGCCGCGTGGACGCGATGCGGTCGCCCTGGTCGATGCCCGCCTGTCCCAGCTTGCGCGCGGGAAGGCCCGAGGGCAGCAGGAGGGCCAGCACCGCCGTCGCGATCACCAGCCCGCCGCACCATTGCGTCCAGGCCCGCAGGACATGCCCCGCGACCGGCCACGCGCCGGGGTCCGCCGCGACGGACAGGCCCGTGGTGGTGGCCGCGCTCATGGCTTCGAAAAGCGCGTCGGCCGGGGGCATCCCCAGCGTCATGAAGGCCGGCACCAACAGGAGGACGCTGAGGCCGAAGACGATTGTCACGCCCAGCATCGCCTCGACGCCGCGCAGGTCCTGGGGCAGGGGGCGCGCCGAGGTCGCGACGTAGATCGCCGCCGCCAGCACGGCCGGCAGCGCCAGCGCGGCGGCCAGCGGCCATTCCCGCTCCAGCGCGGCCCAGAGCGCGGGCGGCAGGCAGAGCACGGTGAAGATCGGCGCGTGCTTGGCCAGCGTCAGGGCGATGACGGACAGGCGCGCGGGCTGCGCGATCGCCTCGGACCCCTCGCGTATGGCCGCCGCCCGTTTCACACGCATGACGAGGGGCGGCCCGTCGATGTCGACGGCCGCGTGCTGGGGGACTTGCCGCACATGCGTGCTGAACGCGCGTCCGGGCATCCGGTTCCCTGCGGGCCGGTCCGGGCTTCGGGGCGAAGACAGGAACCCCCGCGTGCTGATCGCGTTGATCTGGCGAGAAATGCCCACAGGGTATCGAGGGGCTTCGCCCATGGTTGAAATCCTGTTCCCGAGACGAGCCTACGGGGCGCGCCCGCGCCCCTGGGCTGGAGGGCGGCAGGATCGGTGAACGTGGCTTCGGCCTTCGGAGGGCCGGGCGCGCGCAGGGCGGCCTTTGGCCCGGGCCTTGGGCCTTCCCGATCCTCGACTTCGAACCACGCGGCGGCGCAAGGCCCGCCGCACCGCCAGCAACGGCCAGCAAGGAGGAGAGCACATGGCAGAGAGACACCGTTCCAAGGACGGATCCCGCGACAGCGAGAAGCTGCCGGGGGAGCCGGGCGGAGTGTCCCAGTCGGGCCGCACGGGCGGCCGCCTGCCGCGCAAGATCGGCACCGAGGACGAGGAGAAGCGCGCGGTGGAACGTCCTGCCGGCGTCACCCGCGTCCACAAGTCGGACGAGGAGGACGGCGATGGATAGGACGGCGCGCAGATCCGGCCTGCCGCAGGGCGCGTGGGTCGTCGTGGCGAACGGGAACAAGGCCCTGTTCCTCGTGAACTGGGGCGACGACATGGACATGAACCTCGTGGTCCATCGCCACGAAGAGCACGAGAACCCCAAGGCCTCCGAATGGGCGACCGACCGGCCGGGCCGTTTCAACGACGGCCCCGCAGTCCAGCGCTCGGCCGTGCAGGAAACCGACTGGCACGAACTGGAAAAGGAGAGGTTCGGCGCGGACCTTGCGAAGAAGCTCTATGCCGACGCACATGCCGGACGGTTCCGCCACCTCGTCGTCATGGCGAGCAGGACGGTCCTCAGCACGCTGCGCAAGGAGCTGCATCCCGAGGTGGCCGAAAAGATCATCCTCGAGGTGCCCAAGGTCCTGACGAACCATCCCATCGACGAGGTGGAGGTCATCCTGACCGAAGCCCTGAGGACCGGCGGCTGAGCGGAACGCGATCCGCCACCCGGACAAGAAAAAAGGGGCCGCGCGCGCGGCCCCTTTCGTCGTTCTGCACATGGGCTCGGGGGGTCAGTCCCAGAAACCCTCGTCGACGTCCTGCATGTTCTCGAGCTCTTCCTCGTTGAGGCGCGTGACGTAGGCGTAGGTCGCGTCGTCCACGGCAACGAGGTTCAGGTCGCCCACCTCGATCACGACGTGCTTGTCGCCGATGTCGAGGAAGCCGCCGACCTCGGCCACGATGCCGACGATCTGGCCGCTACGGTCCAGCACCAGGTCCTCGATCTCGCCGATCTGGTTCCAGTCGGCGCCGACCTCGTTCCACAGGTTGCCCGCGTCCCAGCCTTCGTCGTCGGCCGCGTTGGTCGTGTAGACGTTGCCGCCCGTGATGTCGCGCGAGCGGATCAGCTCGGCGCTGTCCCACTGCATCGTGTCGTTCGTCATGCCGTCATCGACGGTGGCCTCCTGCGCGAAGGCGGCGGGGGCCGCGATGAGGAGGGCGGCGGCGGTGGTGGTCAGAAGTTTCATCTCTCGGTCTCCTTTCAGGGGAGCTGGTTACGGCATCCCAACGGCGCGATCGGGGGCAGGGTTCCGTCTGACGCGGGGGCACGGGGCGCGGGGCTCGGGGCATGGCGCGCGCGCGTGCGGGGGGGGCAGGGGCGAGCGGGGGCAGCAGGGGCGAGGCCGGAGGCGGGACCCAGTGGGCCGGAACAATGCGCCGTCCCGGCGGGTTTCGCCTGATGGACACGCAACCGGAGACCCATCTCATGAACCACCGCGCCGCACAGACGCTCTTCCTGGGGCTTCTTGCGTTGATCGCCGTCTTCGCGGCCCTGCGCGTGGGGCAGGGGCTGTTCGCGCCGGTGGTCGCGGCGCTCGTCCTCGGCGTCGTCTGCGCGCCGCCGACGGACGCCATCGAGCGTATCGGCCTGCCGCGGACGGTATCGGCGCTTCTGGTGCTGGGCGGCTTCGCGGTCTTTGCCTCGACGCTTTTCGTGCTGATCGAACCCACGGTGACGCGCGCGATCCGCAACGCCCCGTCGATCTGGCGCGAGGTCACGGACATGCTCGAGGCATTCCGCGCGACGCTGGCGGGTGTGGAGGAGCTGCAGCAGACGGTGGAGGGCGCCCTTGGCGGCGCGCAGGACGGCGCGTCGGGCGGGCCGCAGGACAGTCCCGTGCAGGTTCCCGGCCTCATGGACGCGCTGGCGCTGGCGCCGTCCTTCGCGGCGCAGCTGCTGATCTTCGCGGGGACGTTCTATTTCTTCCTCGTCGGCCGCCGGGACATCTACGAGCGCACGGATCGCGGGCCGACATGGATCAGCTCGGGGATGCTGTTCCGCGCCGAGCGCCGCGTGTCGCGCTATTTCCTGACGATCACCCTGATCAACGCGACCTTCGGCGTCCTGATCGGCGGGGTGATGACGCTGATCGGCCTGCCGCAGCCGATGCTCTGGGGCATGGCCGCGTTCCTGATCAACTTCGTGCTCTACCTCGGGCCCGCCGTGCTGGCCGTGGCCCTTGCCGCCGCGGGGATCCTGACGTTCGACGGCCCGATGAGCTTCGTTCCGGCATTGGCCTACCTGGCGCTCAACATGACCGAGGGGCAGTTCGTCACGCCGTCGCTGGTTGGGCGGAACATGCACGTGAACCCGCTTCTGGTCTTCGTGTCGCTCGTGGTGTGGCTCTGGCTCTGGGGGCCGGTCGGGGGCGTCGTGGCGATCCCGGTGCTGGTCTGGTCGCTCTATGTCCTGGGGCATCTCGACCGGGACGCCCGCGACGGGGCCGGGCCGGCGGGCGGACGCAGGGCCGCGCCGGGCGCGGGCACCTGAGGCTCAGGGCGCGGGGTCGTCGTCGCAGGGGGCGCAGGCGTCGGCCTTGACCGCGCCGCGCTCGCCACGCGGCAGGTCGGGGCCGACCGTGCTGTCGATGCCTGTCTGCGCCTCCAGTTCGGCGTCCATCAGGCCGCCCAGAAGCACCACGAAGGACGAGATCCACAGCCACAGCAAAAGCACGATCACGCCGCCGAGCGCGCCGAAGGTCTCGTTGTAGGAGCCGAGCGTCTCGACATACCAGCCGAAAGCGGCGGTCAGGCCGACCCACAGGAGGCAGGCGACGACGCCGCCGGGCGCGAGCCAGCGCCACCGCGCGTTGCGGCGCGACGGGCCGTAGCGGTAGAGAACGGTGAAGGTGGCCGCAGCGATCGCGATCAGGACCGGCCAGCGCAGAAGCTCAGACAGGTTCTGGAGGCCCTCGGCGTTGCCGAGCAGCGAAAGCGCCACGGGGATCACGGCCACCACGATCAGGGCCAGCGTCAGCGCGATCATCATGAAGACCGTCAGCGCGACGTGCAGCGCCGTGAGGTGCAGGATGCCGCGCTCTTCCGTCTCGCCGTAGACGAGGTTCAGACCGGCGACGAGGTTGGCGATCCCCCGGCTCGCCGAGAAGACGGCAAGCCCCAGCGCGCCGAGTGCGGCAAGGCTCAGGCCGCTTTCCTCCGCACCGGCGACCGAGTTCACCTGGCCGATCAGGATCGAGCGCGCGGAGGCGGGCAGGGCGGTCACCGAGGCCTCGAGCTGCGCGGCGACGGTGTCGGGCTCGATGACGAGGCCCGCGATCGCGAACAGCGCCGCGATGCCGGGAAAGAGTGCGAGAAGGCCGAAGAAGGCGATCCCCGCCGCCACGAGGCCCACGCGGTCGGGGCCAAGCCGCGCGAAAACGCGCCTGCCGGCCTCCAGATAGCCGCGCCACGTCATCGCGGCGGGGGATCGCGCGGCCTGACCTCGCCGTTCGGGGCCTCGCCGTTCGGGGCCGCGGGTGTCGTCCGTGGTCGCGGTTTCGCTCAAGGTCTGGTCCTCGTGCCGTCTGCGGTTGGCGTGAAAACGCATGGCGCAGGAGCGCGGTTCCGACGCGTGGGATGGACGCCGCGCCCCCGCATGCAAAGCGCCCCCGGCCGAGGGGACAGGCCGGGGGCGAGTGGCAACATCAGCCGAAAGGGGACTGATCAGCTGACGCTGCCAACCTTCTGCCGCTTCGCCTCGGACTTGGCGGCCTCGGAGACGCGGCGCGCGGGGTCGTCCTCGGACGGCGGGCCGCTTTCGAGGGTGTCCTTCACCGCGGACTTTCCTTCCGCCACGGCGGCCTCCGCCACGCGGCGGACCTTCTCGACCTCCTCGCGGAAGATACGGTCCGCCTCGTCCATCATGCGGTCGCGGTAGCGGCCTATGGAATGGTTCTCGGTCTCGGTCCGGGGCAGCGACGCGCCAAGCGCGGCACCGAGCCCGAAGGCGATCACGCCGAGCATCAGGGGATGTTCGCGCGCGTTGCGCTGGGCGTATTCGGCGCCGTGGCGCATCCGCCGCTCCACCTCGTGCTGGGCCTCGATGGCGGCGAGGCGGGCCTTCACGACGCGGTGGCGCGCCTCCTCGGGTAGATCGCCGAGGCCGCTGCGCAGGTTCGCCCGGAGCGACTCGGCCGAGTGGCGCATCCGTTCGCGCATCCTGCGCGCCCGTGCGCTGGCGCCGGTTCCCTGGTGCGAGTGGCCTTCGTGCGGGTGGATGGCTGGGTCGTGCATCTCGCTCTCTCCTATGGCTTGCTTGCGGGCGGCCGCGCGCTCGGTCGCGGCCATGCGTTCGTCGAACCCGGCCATGCGCGGCTCGGGATCGGAGAGGCCCGGCGCGGTCCGCCGGATCCTCGGGTCATAGTCTGCGTGCGAGGGCCCGGGTCCGGCGTCCGTGCCGGGTTCGGTGTGGCCCCCGCCGCGCCGGCGGCCCGTGCCGCCGGGTTTCGCGATCCCCGTGACGAGAAGCGCGAGGCCGCTGCCGATGAGGCCCATGGCAACCGGGTTGTGCCGTGCCGTCTCGATTGCGGCCTCGGCGGCCCTGCCGCCCTCGCGCTCCACCAGGTCGGCGGCATAGTCCACGATCCGTTCGGGCGAGAGCCGCCGGTCGAGCGCTTCGAGGCTCTCGCGCAGCTCGGCCCGCGTGCGCTCGATGTCGCGCTCGATCTCGTCGGGGTCTTTCCTTGCGTCATCCATGACGGCCTCGCATCGTCGGGTCCGGCCTGCGCCCCCGGAGGAACGCATTCGTGGCGTGATGGGTGGGCATCAAACCGTTTCCCAGGGGTCGCTGCCGTAATGCGTGCCATAATCCGCCGGACCGGAGTCTTCTGTGCCGTGACCGCCGTCGGAGCGTTCGGACGCCTTCAGCATGCGGGCCGCGAGGAACCCGAGGACGGCCGCGCCGCCGAAGAACACCAGCGGCTGGCGGCGAGCGAAATCGGTCACGTCGTCGGCCACATGGGCGAGGTCCGCGTCGCGCACGGTGCGCGCCGCCGCGCCGAGCTGTTCGGCGAACTGGTCTGCCGCGTGCCGCGCGAAGCTGTCTTCCTCGAACGCTTCGCCCGCCTCGCGCAGGCGGTCGGCCTTCTCGCGGGCCGTTTCGGAGGCCGCGTCGCGGGCGTTCTGCGCCTCTTCGGCCACGCGCTCCTTCGCGGTATCGAGCATGGACTTGCCCCCGCCCGATGTCGTGGAGCCCTCGCCGCGGCTTTCGCGGCTGTCGTGGTCCGAGGTGTCGGTTTCCGGCGGCGTGCGGTTGATGTCGGCCATCGTCGCGGATTGGTCCGGTTTAGCCATCATGCGTCTCCTTCGGGGCAGTGCGGCCGGCTGGCCGCTCGTGTGTCGATGCGTTTCGGTGAGGTGTCTTTCCGTCGGGGATGAAACGGCGGCGACTGGGCTTTGTTCCCTCAATCGCGATCTCCGCCAAGCGCGGCGATCCGCCGTTCCAGCACCTCGCGCTGGCTCTGCAGGATCTCGCGCAGGCCTCGATGCCCGGCGGCGGCTTCGATCGCCTCGCCGTAGGCCGCGACCAGCCGCCGTTCTCCGTGCACGATCAGCGAATGTCCGGGCCGCCCTTCTTCGAGCTCGCTTTCAGGCGGGTGGTCGGGCGGGCCTGGCGGAGCATCTTCGGCCGCGCGCACCGCCGTCCTGACGGCCGCCATCATCGCGCCGACCTGTTCAGGGCGGCCGCCCATCGCCTCGATCTCGGTCAGAAGGGCGGCCGCGTGGCTCTCGTGGACGGCGATGGTGGCGCCGATCAGCTCGCGCAGGGCGTGGTCGCTCCGCCCCTCCGCCGCCCGGTAGCGCCGGATCGCGTCCGTGATCTCGGTCGTCAGCTGCGAGAGCGCGGCGGTGGGATCGTGGGTGTCGACGGGCATCGCGGCCTCCGGCTGGGGTGCACCGGTTCAACCCGGCCGTGCGGAAGGCGGTTCCTGACGCGTCACGCCGGTGCCACTTCGCCCCGTGTTGGCGCCATGTTGGCGCGCCGCGAAAAAATTTCGGAAACTTTCATTTGCAGGGGAACCGGCGGGGGCATCGCCGGTTACGCCAGTGTCGATGCTTCTTGTCCCTCAGCATCGACACCGCGGTCGGTCGTGGATTTCAAGACTGGTCGTGTGACGTTACTCCCCCTGTGGCCGAGAGCTCATGCTCTCGGCCATTTTTCGTGGCGGCGCCCTCGCGTCCGCGCGGTCATGGCTTTGGCGGCTATCGGGAGAGGGGGTCAGGCGGCGTGGCCCGTGTGCGCCCTGAATTCCAGCACGAGGCTATATTCCCGATCGTTCGCATCGACCCTGAGCCTGCCGGCAAGCTGCGAGGCGAAGGCCTCGATCAGCCGTGCGCCCAGGCTCGATCCGTCGATCGCCGTCTCGTGCCGGGGCTCCTTGCCGCGGGTGTTCGTCACCGTGAAGACCACCTTGTCCTCGTCGCTGCAGACCAGGCTCACGGCGATGCGCGGGCGATCGCCGGACGGCGCGCCGAGATGCTTGGTGGCGTTCGTGACCGCCTCGGTCGCCAGCAGCGACAGCGGCACGGCCTGATCGGGGTCGAGGTTCAGCGGGTCGAGGTCCACGACGACCTCGACATCCGCCGAACTCGGCAGGCCCACGTTCATCACGCCGTCTATGATCTCCGCGAGCAGCCTGTCGGCGCGCACGCAGTCGAGGCGCGACCCCGAATAGAGCGCCTTGTGGATGGTCGACAGGCTCATCACCCGGTCCTGCACGCGGGCGAGGATCCGCTTGGCGTCCGGCGAGGCGATGTTGCGGATCTGCATGTTCAGGATCGACGCGATCAGCTGCAGGTTGTTCTTCACGCGGTGATGGACCTCGCGCAGAAGCAGCTCCTTCTCGCGCACGTTCTCCTGCAGGGTGTTGCGGTCCTCGGTGATGCGGTCGACCATGGCGTTGTAGCTTTCCGCGATCGTCTGGAACTCGCGCGGGGCATCGGCGCGCATGACGAAATGCATTGCGTTGTGGTCCGACCGGAACCGCCGCATCCGCCACGAGAGGCGCCTGAGGTTCTGCAGGACGAGCGAGTTCACGGCGAGATAGGCGACCACGGTGGTCGCCAGCCACATCAGGATCGGAAATCCCGGCGCGACGTGGCTGCCGAAGAAAGACACCGAGGCGGGACGGGTCGCTTCCCCCCAGATGCCCGCGACGAAGATCCAGTCCTCGATCAGCGGCACGAGCGCGACCGGCCAGAGCTCGCCCTCGGAGTCGGGAAGCTCGACCAGCCGGCCGTCGGCCGGCACCTGAAGGTTCTCGGGGCGAAGATCGATCCGTCCGAAAGCCCCGGTCGAGGTGGTTCCGGTGTTCGAGGCGAGGATGCCGCCATCGGGCGACACGAGCGCGAGGGCGACATCCTGCATCGCGGACTCAAGGAGGGCCTCGGTCAGCCATTCGGGCGTAGACACCGCCTGACCGCCCAGAAGCGCGCCGGTATCGGGATCGAGGATCGGCACGAAGGCCACGAGGACAGGCTGCGCGGACACGTCGCCCCGCTGGGTCACGAAGGCTGTGGGGCGCGGATCCTCGACGAAGCTCCGCCACGCGACGGTATCGGTGTAGTCGATCGTTTCGCCCGAGCTTGTGCACCTCATCCGTCCGTCAAGCTCGATGAAGCCCGCGAAGGTGTAGTCGAGGCTCGCGTCCACGAAATGCGCCATAGTGGCGATGCAGTCCCGGGTGTTCGAGCCCTCCTGGTAGGCTGCGGCGCCGAGGCCCTCGCCCGCCCCGAAGGCGCGCTGGAGGATGCTTTGCAGTTCGGCCGCCGCCCGCACGGTCCGCGCCAGCACGTCGCGTTCGGCAAGGCGTTCTGCCTCGTTGACCACGCGCACGGTCTGATAGACCGCGATGCTGCCGATCGGCAAAAGCGCGATCGACAGGAACACGATCAGCCGCGTCCTGAGCGAGCTGAACCAAAACTTGCCGACCGGTATCCTGCCTCTCATGGTTTCGGGCCCACTGCCTCTGGTCCGGGGTCCCGCCGCTCATCCCGGCGCCTTGCGTCCTTAGCCCGACGGCGGCGCGTTCACGACGCCAAGCGTCGCCGCGTCCGTCAGTTCCATGCTCTCGCCGTCCTCGAGCCCCATCAGTTCGGCAAGGCGTTTGCGGCCGCGATTGGCCCGGCTCTTGATGGTGCCGACCGCGCAGTTGCACATGTCCGCCGCCTCTTCGTAGGAGAAGCCGGACGCACCGACAAGGATCAACGCCTCGCGCTGCTCGTCGGGCAGCTTGGCGAAGGCGACCCGAAAATCCTTCATCGCGAGGCGCCCGTCATGCTCGGGCTTCTCCGAGAGCTGCGCGGCGTATTCGCCATCGCCATCGGCGACCTCGCGGCCACGCTTGCGGTGCAGCGAGTAGTAGGTGTTGCGCAGGATCGTGAACAGCCACGCCCTCAGGTTGGTGCCGGGCTGGAACTTGTCGATGTTCGACCACGCCTTGACGATCGTGTCCTGCACAATGTCGTCGGCCGTCGCGCTGTTGCGCGAAAGGGACATTGCGAAAGCGCGGAGGGCGGGCAGGTGATCGACGATTTCCTCTCTGGGATCACTGGCCATCCTGATCCTTTACTGCGGGCTGCGCTTCTACTGCGGGCTGCGCTTCCGATTCCTTCAGTTGGCGGATCAGGTCGGCGAACCTGTCCGGCACCTTGTCGTTCAGCGCCTCGTTGTAGACGCGGCGCAGGTTTTCATCGATCTGCTGGTTCACGGGGGACTTGCTCTGGTCTTTTGCCATTACGTCAGGTCGTCGGTCCGATCGGAAAAAATGCAATCCACACTGGAACCTTCGGCGCGCCGATTGGTTCCATAAAAAATTGCGTGGAGTGACGGCATGGACAAATCAACAGGAAATGCTGGCCTGAGCGATGCTCTGGCCACCGAAATTCCTTATCTGCGACGCTATGCGCGCGCTTTGACCGGATCGCAGGAGGGTGGGGACCGCTACGCGGCCGCCACGCTCGAGGCGATCGTGGCAGACCCGAAGATCGTGGACAGGGGGCGGTCCACCAAGATCGAGCTGTTCCGCTGCTTCCACGAGATCTGGACCAGCTCGGGCGCGCTCGTGGAGGACCCGGAGTTCTCCGAAAGGCTTCTGGAGCAGCGCGCGCAGTGGCGCCTCGCCGGCCTGAGCGCCAATTCCCGCGAGGCGCTGTTGCTCAACGCGATCGAGGGCTTCGCGGTGCCGGGGGTGGCGCAGATCTTGTCGATCTCGAATTCCGAGGCGGAGGAGCTGATCGACCGGGCCCGCGAGGAGATGGGTCGCATGGTCAAGGGCGACGTGCTGATCATCGAGGACGAGGCGATCATCGCGATGGACCTCCACGCCATCGTCGAGAGCATGGGCCACAACGTCACCGACATCGCGCGCACCCGTGACGGCGCCGTGCGTCTCGGTGAGGCGACGCGGCCCGACCTGATCCTCGCCGACATCCAGCTGGCCGACAAATCCTCGGGGATCGACGCCGTGAACGACCTGTTGCGGACGCTCGGCGACGTGCCGGTGATCTTCATCACCGCCTTCCCCGAGCGGCTTCTGACCGGCGAACGCCCCGAGCCCGCGTTCCTGATCACCAAGCCCTATTCCGAGGAGCAGGTGCGCGCCGCCGTGAGCCAGGCGATGTTCTTCGCCTCGACCGAGGGCCTTCTGCAGGCCGGCTGAGGCCGCGCCTTGCATTCATTCGGATCCGCGGCCGGAGCTTCCGGCCGCGTCCTTCGTCGTTCGGGGCCGTGGAGCCCGGGGAGAATTCCGTGAAAAGCGAAGAAGACGCGATCCGGGACGCCGGCAGGCTGTCCTCGAGGATGATCTACGAGGTCATCCGCCGCGACGGCGAGGAAGAACTGCACCGGCCGAACGCCTCGCTGATCTGGTCGGGAACGGCCGCGGGCGTCCTGATCTCGTTCTCGGTCCTCGGCGAGGCGATCCTGCGCAGCCACATGCCCGAGACGAGCTGGCGCTACCTGATCGAGAACCTCGGCTACAGCTTCGGATTCCTGCTGGTGATCCTGGGCCGGATGCAGTTGTTCACCGAGAACACGATCACGACGGTCCTGCCGCTCGTCGCGCGGCGCGACCGCGAATGCCTCATGCTGGTGCTGCGGCTGTGGCTCCTGGTGCTGGCGGCCAACGTGATCGGGGCGGCCGCGGCGGCGGCCTTCTTCGCGTGGTCCGGCGCCTTCTCCGAGGCGATCCTGCACACGATCGGCGAGCTGTCGATACATGCGACGGGCTTCCCGCCCGGCACTGCGTTCCTCAAGGCGATCCCCGCGGGCATCCTCGTGGCGGCCATCGTCTGGATGATGCCGGCCCAGCAGGGCAACGAGGTGCTCGTGATCTTGCTGTTCACATGGCTGATCGGGGCGGGCGATTTCACGCACATCATCGCGGGCAGCGTCGAGATGTGGTTCCTGCTGTTCACCGGCGGGCTGGCGCCGGGACCCGCCGTCCTGAAATTCTTCCTTCCCGTGCTGGCCGGCAACGTCGCCGGGGGCACGGCCGTCTTCGCGCTTCTGGCGTGGGGACAGGTGCGCGCCGAGGTGGAGGACGGCGCCTGACGCCGGAACCCGCCCCCCGCCGCGCGCGTTTCCATCACCCGAACCGAGGAGAGCATTCATGTCGTCACCGAAGACCAATATCGAGACGCAGGCCAAGTGGCACCGCGGCCCCATCATGGGGATCACCGTGGGGCTCGTGCTTGTGGCGCTGATCGCGATAGCGGCCATCCTTTGGGGCGGTTTCCCCCTGGAGGAGCAGGCCGCGCCCGACGGCGCGCCAACCGAGACGATCGAGCCCGGAACCGGGGCGGCGCAGGACGGAGCCACCGGGACGGACACCACCACGCAATGATCGCGCCGCGGCGTGCCTTGCGCCGTCCCATGCGGCCATGCGCGTGACCCAACGGAACTGGAGTGGTGGAAAATGCTGGAAATCGGCGGGCTTGGCGGCCTCATCCTGCTGGTGCTCGACCTCTGGGCGATCGTGTCGATCCTCGGCTCGAAGGCGGGCACCGGGGCAAAGGTGCTGTGGTGCCTGCTGGTGGTCGTCCTGCCGCTGATCGGTTTTCTTGTCTGGCTTCTGTTCGGGCCCAGGGCGTCCTGAGGAACGTTAAAACCGCACGCGTCTTCGATTGGCAGGAACCCCGATCGCCCGGCTCCCGTTGTCACCCCGGAACCGACTGAAAGGAGCAAACACCATGCTTGGATGGGCAATCGCATTCCTCATCATCGCGCTGATCGCGGCGCTGTTCGGATTTGGCGGCATCGCGACGGCATCGGCCGGGATCGCCCAGATCCTGTTCTTCATCTTCATCGCACTGTTCGTGATCGCACTGGTCGCGCGCGCGGTGCGCGGACGCTCGCCCTAGGGCGTCCTGACCGTTCCTTCATCGATGCCCGTTTCGCGGGCCGCCACGGGCGGGCCGACAGCGGGCGATTGAATGGATCTGCACAAGGCGTCCGGCGTGGCCGGGCGCATCATGACCAACAAGGAGAAGACACATGGACCGCGACTTGATCGAAGGCAAATGGACCGAAATCAAGGGTCGCCTGCGGGAGAGCTATGGCGAGCTGACGGACGACGAGGTCGAGGCCGCCAAGGGTGACCGCGAGCAGCTCGAAGGCCTGATGCAGCAGAAGCTGGGCAAGACGAAGGACGAGGCGCGCAGCGCCGTGGACGACATCCTGTCGAAGGTGTGAACGATGAAGGATCATTCACCGCAAGACGGCAAGGCCGCCCGCGAGGCGCTGTGGAAGCACCTTTCCGATGAGCGGGTGGCCATGCTGCGCGTCAAGGGAAGCGACCAGCATCCGCAGCCGATGACGGTCTTCGCGGATGCCGATGGCGGGACCGTCTGGTTCATCACCTCCGCCGACACCGACCTGTTCCGGGCCATCGGGCCGGGCGCGGAGGCGGAGCTGACGCTGCAGGCCGACGGCAACGGCTATATCGCAAGCCTGTCGGGGCGCCTCGACCCGTCGCAGGACGAAAAAAAGCTCGACGAGCTTTGGAGTTTCGCGGCCGCCGCGTGGTTCGAGAAGGGCCGCGAGGACCCTTCGGTGCGGCTGGTCCGCTTCACCCCGCGCGAGGCGTCGGTCTGGGCGTCGCGCAACAACCCGGTCATCGTGGGGCTGAAACTGATGCGCAGCGCCATGACCGAGGGCGATGCCGACCCCGGCGTGGGGACGCATGACGTGTTCAGGCTGGACCTCGCCGCGTGACGGCGGAGCCACATGGAAACGACAGGGGCGGGGCATCTTCGGATACCCCGCCCTTTTTTTGCCCGTCCGCCGGGACTGTGGCCGGCGTCCCATGCATCGATAACCCGCGTCAATGCGGATGCGGCGTGGTCTTGCTACCCGGGGTCCCGGCGGCCGCGCCCCCCCGCTGGCCGCGTGCAGAACGCGGGGACGCCCGGTCCCGGACGGAAGGATGTCAGGCGATGAGCGACAGGACTGGTCCCCACGCGGGAGGGATGCCGCAAGGTCTTCCGGGCGGAAGCGGGTGGCGCACCGGCGGGGGGGGGGACGCGGCATGACCGACCTCGGCACGCGCAACGGCGGGATGCTGCGCCGACACCTCGAGGCGCGAGGCGTGCGCGGCGAGGCCCTGATCGCCGCCGTGGAGGCGGTCCCGCGCGAGACATTCCTGCCCGCCCACCTCGCCCACGCCGCCTCGTCCGACGCCCCCCTCGAGATCGCGATGGGCCATGTCGCGCCGCCGCCGGGCGTCGTGGCCGAGATGATCGAGGCGCTGGATCTTCGCGGCGGGGAGAAGGTGCTGGAGATCGGCGCGGGCACCGGATATCCGGCGGCGCTCCTGTCGCACCTGGCGGCCGAGGTCTTCCTCATCGAACGCCATGGCGAGCTTGCCGCCAAGGCGGCCGCCGCGCTGCAGGATGCGGGCTGCTCAAACGTGCGCGTCCTCCACGACGAGGGAACGCATGGCTGGGACGAAGAGGCGCCGTTCGACGCGATCCTTGTCTCGGGGGCCGTGCCCGAGGTTCCCGAAACGCTGAAGTCGAGGCTTGCGCCCGGCGGCCGTATGGTCGCCGCCGTGGGGCCCGACGCGCGCTCGCAGGAACTGGTGCGCGTGACGCGCCACTCCAACGGCCGCTTCGTGCAGGAGGACATCGCCGACGTGCGCTTCGTCCCGCCGCTGGGGGACCAGCACATCGAAGGCGAGCCGCCCCCGCGCGAGGCGCCGGCGCACCGGCCCCGCGCGGAGCGCGATCTGCCCGCGCTGATCCGCGCCCATGGCGAACCGTTCGACACGATCGAGGATGCTCCCCTCGACGGACTGATCGAGCGCATCCGCGATGCGCGCGTCGTCCTCATCGGGGAGGCGAGCCACGGCACGCGCGAGTTCTACGCGCTTCGCGCACGCATCACCCGCCGCCTGATCGAGCAGAAGGGCTTTGACATCGTCGCCGCCGAAGCCGACTGGCCCGACGCCGCGCGCATCGACCATTACGTTCGCCATCGCGAGGCGCCCCCCTCGGACTGGGAGGCTTTTGCGCGCTTCCCCACATGGATGTGGCGCAACGAGGAGGTGCGCGCCTTCGCGGACTGGCTGCACGACTGGAACGCCAAACGGCCCGAGGAGGCGCGGACGGGGTTCTACGGTCTCGACCTCTACAGCCTGTTCACCTCCGCGCAGGCGACCATCGACTACCTTGCCGACGTCGATCCCGACCTCGCCCGCGTGGCGCGGGACCGCTACGGCTGCCTGACGCCATGGGCGACCGACCCGGCGGCCTACGGGCGCGCGGCGCTGACGGGCAGCTACAGGGACTGCCGGAACGAGGTGGTGGCGATGCTGGCAGACCTGATGCGGCGGCGCTCGGACTACGTCGCGCGGGACGGCGCGCGCTTCTTCGACGCCGCGCGGAACGCCGCGCTCGTGGCCAACGCCGAGCGCTACTACAAGGTCATGTATTACGGCTCGCGGGCGTCGTGGAACCTGCGCGACGACCACATGTTCGAGACGCTGGAGACGATCCTCGCACACCACGGTCCGGCTGCGCGGGCGGTGGTCTGGGCGCACAATTCGCATGTCGGAGACGCGCGCGCGACCGAGATGGGCCGCCGCGGCGAACGCAACATCGGCGAGCTTTGCGCGCGCGGCTTCGGGCGGGACAGCTATCGCATAGGCTTCGGCACCGACCGCGGCACCGTGGCCGCGGCGACCGACTGGGACACTCCGATGGAGGTCATGCATGTCCGCCCGGCGCACGAGAACAGCTACGAGCGGCAGTTCCACCTCGCGGGGCTGCCGGGCCTGATCCTGCCGATGCGTGCGGGCAGCGAACTGGACGTGGCGACTGCGCTGTCCCACCCCCGGCTGGAGCGCGCCATCGGCGTGATCTACCGCCCCGATACGGAGCTTCAGAGCCACTATTTCGAGGCCGAGCTGCCCCGCCAGTTCAACGAATACATCTGGATCGACCAGACGGAGGCGGTCCGTCCGATCGAGACGGGGCGCCTTGCGGGGATGCCCGACACCTATCCCTTCGGGACGTGAGGCGTATCCCTTCGGGACGTGAGGCGAATGTCCGCCGCTCTCAGGCCGCGCGTTCGCTGCGGGCGCGGGGCGCGGCCTCCCGCCGGGCAAGCTCCTGGCGGATCGTGAGAAATGCCATGACGTCGCGCAGCGTCAGGATGCCTGCCAGCACGCCGTTCTCGGCGACCAGAAGGCGGCTTGTGCGGTTGGACTGCATGACACCCAGCGCATCCTCCGCCGCCATGCCGGGCGCGACCACGGGCACGCGCCCGCCGCCCTCGGGCAGGATGTCGCCCGCCCTCAGTTCCGCGCGGTCCGCCGCCGGAATTCCGCCGACGTCCTCGATCCGCAGGCAGCCCGCCAGCCTGCCGTTGCGCGTGACGGGGAACATCGTGTGGTGGTGGCGGTAGAAGTAATCCTCGATCACCGAGGTGAGCGGCGTGCCGGCGTCGATGCTGATCGGATCGCGCACCATGAGCTGGCCCACGGTGCGGTTCTCGAGCCCGGTGCGAAGCGTCATTTGCGCCTCGGACGATCCTGCCGCGCTGATGATGAACAAGCCGATCAGCGCCTGCCAGATCCCGGCGACCGAACTTCCGCCGATCAGGTTCGCCACGCCGAGCATGATCAGCAGGACCCCGAAGAACCGGCCGAGGCCCGCCCCGATCCGCGTGGCCTTCGCGTAGTCCCCGGTCCAGCCCCAGACCGCCGCCCGAAAGACGCGCCCGCCGTCCAGGGGAAAGGCCGGCACGAGGTTGAACACCGCGAGGATCAGGTTGATCAGCGCGAGATACCCGAAAAGCGCCTCGGACAGCTGTCCGGGCGAAAGCAGCGACACCGCGTAGAACACGCCCGAGAGCGCGAAGCTCATGATCGGGCCCGCGATGGCCATGAAGAACTCGGATCTCGCGCTCGGCGGTTCGTTCTCCATTTCGGCCACGCCGCCGAAGATGAACAGCGTGATGCCCCGCATCGGGATGTCGAAGCGGCGCGCGACGATGGCGTGGGCGAATTCGTGCAGGATGATCGAGGCGAAAAGCCCCAGCGCGCCGGCCGTGCCAAGCCACCATGCCGTCGCGGGCTCGAGCCCCGCGACGATTTCGGGGAAATATCCCGTTGCAAGCGACCACGTCACGAGCACGGCGATGATGAACCACGACAGGTCGAGGCTGACCCGGAAGCCAAGCAACGTGAAGAGCTCGAACCGTTTCGTAAGCATGTGCCCCCTCCCTTTCGGCGCCCCCTGCGCCCTTGAAAGCTGCCGGACGGCGCCCGCGCCCGAAGGGTCAACCCCGGGCGCACGGGCCGGGTTCCGGCACACGTTCGCCAGCCCCTTATGACGCGCAGGGCGACGCCCGGCCTTGACCGTGATCATGCCGCGCCGGGGTCGGGCGGTCCTTGCCGGCGTTCGGCGGCAAGCCGCGCAGGGGCCTGCGAGGGCCTTTCCGTCTTAACCTGCGCTAATGCGCGGGGCCTTTCGCGCCCCGAAGCAGGTGTCTGGCGTCCCCGAATCCGGTCGGGCCGGGCAGGGCCGCAAAGGGCGCGGGACCGAAGGGCGGCCAGGGACGCGCGCAGGGGCCTGGACCGCAACGCGGGACGGCCTCTGGCGCCTGAGCAGGAGGCGGCGACGATGAGGGTCTTCAAGTGTCTTGCGTTCGCCGTGCTGGCGCTTGGGCTTCTCGCCCGTGCGGGCGGCGCGCAGATCGCGGTCGGGCCGCTGGGCGAGGGTCACGGCGATCTCGAGGGCGTCGTCATCATGTCGCTGCTGCCGGATTGCGAGCTGGCGCTGGGCGATCTCCAGCTTGGCGACGTCATCACGCACATCAACAAGCAGTCGATCTCCTCGCCCGAGGAATTCGAGGCGCGGATGGCAGCGGCGCCGACGATGGTGGCCTTCACCGTCAGGCGCGACAGCACGGAGTTCCGCGTCGTCGCCCGGCGCGTCACGGCCACCCCGCCGCGCCCGCGCCGGAAGCGCCGGCCCGGTGGTCCGCGACATGGCGCGCAAGGCGGGACGACGCCCCGGACCGCGGGGCGCGGCCGAGGACGTTCCGGCCGGATACGCGGCCTTCGCCACTGCAAAAGCGCGCTTCGGGCGGCACATTGATCTTCGTCAAGGCTGAAGGTCCGCGGATCGTTTTCAATCCATGCGCGAAGTTCTCGTGGAACCATCTCGTGAACTGATCGGTTGCTTCACGAGAACCCCGAGGCCTTTGCGGCTGCAATGGTTTTCGCCAGCGGGATTGGAGGTCGTCGTGGATCGGACAGTTTCAACCGAACGTAGCACTCTGCCGTTGCCCTTCTGGAACCTCAGGGGCGCAAGCGCGGCCGAGGCGCTGGTCAGGTTGACCGACGCGTCGATCCAGAACGTTTCCGCGGGCAAGGTTCTGGAGGTCGCCGGCGAACCTACGGCCTATGTCTACTTCGTCATTTCGGGCTGGCTCGTCAGTTCCAAGTCGACGTCGGACGGGCAGCGGCACATCGTGGACTTCATCCTGCCCGGCCAGTTCTGCGATCCCGGCTCGGCGCGGATCACGCAGACCGCGACGGACATCTGCGCGCATACGCGGGCCGAGCTTGCGATCATGCGTCGTCGCGACTGGTCCCGGCTTCTGGAGCGGAGCCCCGAGTTCCAGACCCTCGTGAACCGCCACGTCGCGGCGCGCTGCTCGGGCATGGCCGAGCGGATGTTGCGCCTCGGCAAGGCCAATGCCGAGACCCGCATCGCCTACGCGATCTGCGAGCTGTGCCTGCGCGCGCACGACACGGGGCCGCTCAACGGGCAGAAGTTCCACCTTCCGCTGACGCAACAGGCGCTGGGCGACTACGTCGGCCTGTCGTCGGTCCATGTCAGCCGCACCTTCTGCCGCTTCAAGCAGCACGATCTCGTGACGATCAGCGACCACATGGACATCATCATCCACGACGTCGACGAATTCGCGGCGATCGCCGAGGTGGACATCGAGGCCCTCCGCGCCGAGATCATCGCCTGACACTCCTCGCCTGACGGGCGCGCGCCTTCGCGGTTTCGGCGGCTCTGGGCGAACGCCCGTTCTTGCGGTGGGCGGTCGTGCCCGGCTCTCCGTTCGCACTGTTGCGCGAACTTGCGCGCACCGTTCCTTTCACATGCAATATTTAACACCGGTTAAGGCCGCTGTTCCGGGACGGTGAGACGCTTGGCGCAGTCACGCTGCCGACTCGTCACCAAGGGGGGGGAATGCCATGGGACACATCCGTGTGGAGCGCGCGACCGGCGCGAAGAATCTCTATTTTTCGCTGTCAGCCCAGGTTTCGGACAGCCTCGGCCCAAGCCCGCGCGACTCGCTCGCCGCGCTGGTGGCATACGGGCTGAACGATGCCGAGATCGCGGAATACCTCGGCTTTCCGCGCGAGACGGTGACGCACCTGCGCCTTCTGTGGGAACTTCGCGACGACCGATAGAACGGGTGCTGGAACGGGCGCCTTGACCGGCGCCGGCGTCAGCAGATCCCGGCCTCCTTGCCGATGATGGCGGCATGGGTGCGGTTCTTGGCGTCGAGCTTGCGGCACAGCGTCTTCGCGTGAAGCTTGATCGTGACCTCCTGCAGGTCAAGCTCGCGGGCGATCTCCTTGTTGGAGAGGCCCCGGCACAGACCTTCGAGGACCTGCATCTCGCGCTGCGACAGGACCCGGGCCAGCGGCGTCGCGGCCTCGGTCTCGTCGGCGTTGAGGAAGTCGTGCGGAACGTAGGTCTCGCCCATCGCCATGAACTTCACGGCGTTGGCCAGCGAACGGGCGGGCATGGTCTTGGGCAGGAAACCGACCGCGCCCGCGTCGATGGCGGCCTGCGCCACGTTGCGCGGCGCCGTGCCCGACATGATGGCGACCGGGCCGCCGCCCGACAGCGCGATCGCCCGGCCCAGACCGTCGAGGCCGTTCATTCCCGGCATCGAGTAGTCGAGCAAGACGAGGTCGTAGCCGCCGCCGGTCTCGATCAGGCTGCACGCGTCGTCCAGCGAGGCGCAGGTATCCACCTCGAAATCGCCCTGCGCCGTCAGGAAGGCGCCGAGTGTCTCCCGCACGAGCGCATGGTCGTCAGCCAGCAGCAGTCGCATCGATCGCTCTCCGTCCCTTGAGGGCCGCCTTGGCGACGGCCCGGCCAAACTGCTCCAGATCCACGGGTTTGGAAAGGATCGCCGCGACCTGCCCGTGCACGAGGCGCGGGTCGGTCAGCCGCCGCGCCAGCGCCGTGACGACAAGGACCGGAAGATCGGGCGAGGCCCGATGCAGCCGTTCCGCAAGCGCGCCGCCGTTCATCACCGGCATGTCGTAATCCGTGATCACCGCGGACCAGGCGTCCGGGTCCTCGGTGACTGCTTCGATGGCATCCTCGGGGGTGCCGCAGATCGCGACCTCGGCGCCGCAGGCTTCGAGGTAGCTGGCCATCACCGCGCTCACGTCCTCGTCGTCGTCGACGATGATCAGCGTCGTGCCGGCAAGATCGGCGGGCGGTTCGGCCTCGGGCGCGGCCGGGGCGGGGGCCAGCGGCGCCATCGGCCAGAAGACCGACACGGTGGAGCCGTCTCCGGGCGCGGAGCGAAGCGCGACGGCTCCGCCGAGGCTGCCCAGCTGAACCGCGACCGTGGCAAGCCCCAGGCCGCTGCCCGCCCGGCCCCGCGTGGTGAAGTAGGGCTCGAAGGCGCGGGCGCTGGTTTCGGCGTCCATGCCCGCGCCGGTATCGCTGACCTCGATGCAGGCATAGATCGCCTCGGGGTCGAGGGGTCCGGACACGACGCCCGACACCTGCGCGCCGCGCCGGCGGGCGAAGCGGATCGCGATCCGCCCCTCCTGCGCGCCGATGGCGTCGCGCGCGTTCAGCACGAGGTTCACGACGATCTGGCTCAGCATCCCTGGATGTCCGCGCAGCGTCATCGGCCGCGCGGGCGTCCTGAGATCGAGGTCGATCCGGCGCGGCAGGCTGGGCCGCACGAGCGCGGGCAGGTCCGACAGCGTCGAGCCGAGGTCGAAGGCGCCCTCCGTCTCGGAGGCGGTTCCGATGTCGAGCAGGCGGTTGGTCAGCCGCGCGGCCTGCGCGCCGGCCGCCGCGATGCGATCGAGATGCGGCCGCGCGACCTCGGGCAGTCCGCCCGCCATGGAGATGAGCGTGGCCGAGCCGTTGATCGCGGACAGAAGGTTGTTGAAATCATGCGCCACGCCCGCCGTCAGCTGCGCGACCGCTTCCTGCCGCTGCAGGCGGATCAGTTCGCGCACCATCTCCTGTTCGCGCTCCTTTCGGGCGAGCGCCTCGGTCAGGTCCCGGATCACGATGACGGACCCGCCCGACTCCAGCGGGGAGCGCGTGACCTCGTGCGTGAGGCGTCTGCCGTCCTCGTGGCGCTCCAGAATGGCATGGAAGGGGTCGTCTGCGCGTGTGCGCCCCGCGTCCGGGTAGGCCTCGTGCCAGGTTCTGCCGAAGCCGCCGTCCGACCCCCCGAAGCCCAGAAGGCTTGCTGCGGCGGCATTGCGGTAGGTCAGCCGCCCTTCGTCGTCGGTCACGGCGATGCCGTCGCTGGCCGCCTCGATCGCCGCCAGCCGCTGCGACAGAAGCCGCTCCGCCGTCTTCATCGCCGTCACGTCCGTGGCCGAGACGACGAGGCCCCCGTCCCCGAGCCGGCCGGCGCGCAGCAGGACCGTGCGCGCGTCCGGCAGATCGACCTCGCGCCCGCCACCGGGCAGGGCCGCCAGCTCGGCGAGGTCCGCCTCGCGCAGAAGGCGCGTCACGCGCCCAGGCATGTCCGTCGCGCGCGACAAGTAGCCCTCCCAGTTCTCGGCGAAGGTCGTGCCCGGGGTCCAGCCGGTGGCCGGGGCCGGGAAGATGCGCGGAACCGCGGCATTGGCGAAGGCCACGCGCCCGTCCGCCTCCACGATGAGAAAGGCATCCTCGGTCACGGCGAGCGCGTGTTCCATCCGGGCGCGCAACCGGTCGCGGTCGTTGGCGGCCTCGACGCGCTCGGTCACGTCGACGCATGTGGACACGAGGTTGCGCAAACGCCCCGCGGCGTCGTGCACCGGGAATAGCGTCAGCTCGTTCCAGAACACCTCGCCCGTCTTGCGCCGGTTGCGCAGAAGGAAGGTGCCCCCGCTGCGCGAGGCGACCGCAGCGCGCAGCCGAGCGCGCTCGGGCGCGTCGTGCTCCTCGGCGTTGAGGAACCGGCAGTTGCGCCCGAGGATCTCGGCCGAGCGGTAGCCCGACAGGGCCTCGAAGGCGCGGTTCACGTAGATCAGCGGGGCGTCGTCCCGCGTGGCGTCCGCGATCGCCACCGCCGAGGACGACCCCGAGACGGTGGCGGCCAGAAGATCCATCTCGGCGGCCATCCGGCTGTTCCGGAGGGCCTGCGCGGCGATGTCGGCGAGGCGAAGCGCGAGGTCGAAGGCGGTCTCCGCGAAACGGCCGGGGGCCTCGCGGAGGATCATAAGGACGTGACCGTCCTTCGCCGGCGCCACGATCAGGCCGCCCGGGTCCGCGACGCCGAGCGCCTCTGTCCATGGTCCGGTCAGCGCGGGCTCGGCCACGTTGCGCGCCTTCGCCAGAAGGTCGCCGGGCGGGTGGAAGGACCTGCCGATCCTGTCGGGGCGGTTGGAGGCCGCGACCTCGCAGGCGCCGTCCGCGCCGGGTGCGGCCACCAGGCAGAGGTCGGCGCCGGTTCTGGCCCGCAGGCAGGCGAACAGCGTGGCGAGCGCCGCACCCGGGCTCGCTGCCGTCGAATAGGCTTCCAGACACTCCAGAAGCGTCCGGGTATCGTCGTGAATGCGCGCTTCCCTGTCTCGCAGGACCTGCAGTTCGAGAAGGGCTTCGCGCAATCGTTCGTCGTCTGCCATACGCTCAACCGATTTGCCGATGCTCCGATGAAAAACACCGGATCATGGGAATTCCGTGTCGGATTCCGGACCTAAGCGGGGCGGAGCGCCCGTCGCGGCATGACGATGCGGCAGCGAGGGCGACGCCGATCCCTGCCGCCAAGGCAAGTCCTGAAGCGCGGCAAACCGGCCTGCCGGGGTCGGCGTGGCGTCATGCCTGCGGTTTCACCACGGTTTCACCACGTCGGCCACCGGTTTTCGCGATAGGAAGAGCAGGCCGGGAAGAACGGTCACGATGAAGACGAGGCCGAAGGCGACACTGGCCGCGAGGCCTGCGCTCGCGCTTGCGCCCGCCAGCGGGAACAGCGCCGCCGCCGCCCCCTCGCGCAGGCCCCAGCCGCTGACGGTCAGCGGGATCAGCATGGTGAACAGGATGATCGGCACCAGCCCCAGCACCTCCGACAGCTCCAGACGGACGCCCACCGCCTCGGCGCAGAAGGCGAAGGCCCCCAAAATGCAGACGGTCGTCCCGACGCTGAGGGCGACCTGCCGCGACAGGACCCCGCGCGCGGCAAGCGCGAGGTGAAGCTTGCGCCAGAAGCTCGCGGCGCTTCGGCCGACGGCGCCGGGCAGGCGCGCGGCGCCGAGAAGCACGATCGGGGAGGCCGCGCCGCCCAAGATCAGAAGCGCGACCGGCACCGCCAGCCAGCGCGGCCATTCGAGCCCGCCGGGCATGGCGATCGTGGCGATGAAGGCCGCGGTCATGGCGAGGAACATGGCGACCTGGCCCGCCAGCCTCTCGAACGCGACGGCGAGGCCCGAGGCGAGAAGGCCCGCCTGACCGCGCGCGCGCAAGGCCCGCCCCGCGTCGCCGATCATGCCGCCCGGAAGCGACTGGTTCACGACCTGCGCGAGGTAGTATTCCCGCACCGCGTGGCCCCGCCCCAGCGAGATGCCCAGCTGCGCCGCAGTCAGGCGCCAGCGGAGCGCGGAAAGCAGGGTCTGCAGCGTCAGGGCGAGGAATGCGGCCGCAAGCCACGGCCATTCGGCCGAGGCGAGGCTGCGCGCCGCCGCGGGCCCGTCCGCCGCACGCCACAGGAAGGCCAGCAGCGCCGCGGCCATGGCAAGCTGCGCCACGCGCAGCGCCCATCGGGGGATCTGCATACCGAACAGCGTCAACTGCCGCTCCTTCGTGGCGCGCCGCTGGTCCATGCCTCGAGGATCATGTCGCGCATCCGGTCCATGCCGCGCACCTCTCCGTCCGCCGCGGGGACGAGGCCGCGCCGCCACCCGAACTCCGCGGCTGGCGCCACGAGGCGTTCGGGCCCGATGACATGCACCGGCACGTCCGGCCGCTCGTCGAGCGCGACGAAGCCCGCGGCCTGGTGATCGCCGACCACGATCATCAGCGGCGGGTCGTCCGCGTGACGCGCGGCATAGTCGAATACGGTCCTGAGCGCATAATCCACCGCCTGACGATACTGGTCGCGCACTCTGTCACGGTCGCGCCATACCACGTCCGGCGGGTCGCCCGACAGGGCCATTTCATTGAACGCCGTGCCGTCTCCGACCTCGTCCCAGTCGATGAGGTCGGGCACCGGCACCCACGGCGCGTGCGACGATCCCAGCGCGATCTGCACGAAGAGCGGTTCGTCGCGC
Organism: Roseicyclus salinarum; assembly: GCF_029624655.1. Lineage (GTDB taxonomy): Bacteria > Pseudomonadota > Alphaproteobacteria > Rhodobacterales > Rhodobacteraceae > Roseibacterium > Roseibacterium salinarum. The sequence continues at coordinate 153,186 of NZ_JARRSA010000005.1, read as the reverse complement.
GGCCGGTCGCGCAGCAGCCGGTCCAGCGCCGAGAGCGTGAACTGGTCGGGCATCGTCACCCAGTTGAACGGCAGGCCCTCGTATCCGAGATCCGCGGCGGCGAGCACGGTGTCGAAGCCCATGAAGGCGGCCTCGGGCCAGTCGAGCGTGATCTGCGGCATCACTGCTGCGGTGTGAAAGCCCGACCGCGCCGCGACGTGGAACAGCGTCTCGCGCCCCGAGGCGAGGGCCGCGCCATAGCTCGTCTGGTTGTCGATCCAGAGGCCGTTGGCGAAGGTGCCGTGCGACAGCCAGCTCTGCCCGCCGCGCGTCGGCGCCCGCAGGAAGCCCGAGCGCATCGAAACGCCCAGTTCCCCGAGCCGCGCCTCGGCCCGCGTCAGCGTCTCGCGGTGGGTCGCGGCGAACAGCGGCGTGTCGATGCTGGTGCGCCCGTAGCTTTCGACGAAGACGATCAGCACATCGCGGTCGATGACGTCCAGAAGACCCTCGGCCCCGGCGAAGGGGTCGCGCGCGGCCGCCACCGAAAACGCGCGGAGCCGGTCGAGCGTGGCCTGCGCCATCCCGATCCGTTCGACGCCGACGCGCGCGGTGAAGGCCGCGCCCGGCGGCGTGACGGGAAGCGACCAGCGGCCCATCGCCTCTCCGACCTCGGCGGTGGCGACCCCGGCGAAGACGAACGCCGCGACGGCCGAGGAGCGGGCCACGCCGCGCCCGCGGCCGATGCCCGCCCAGACCCCCGTCGCCCACCACAGAAGCCACGCGGCGGCCCCCGTGGCGGCGAGCGCCCCGGCGACGGCCGAGACCGTCAGCGCCGCGCCCGCCGATCCGTGAAGCAGGCGCAGGCCCGCCTCGACGAGGGGCAGGTCGGCCACCGGGTTGAAGCCGCGCCCCAGCGCGGTGAACATCGCGAAGTCCGCGACCTTCAGGACCGCGATGAGCACGAGCGCCGCGACAAGCGCCACGCGCAGCGCGCGAGCGGGCCACCCCGGCCCGAAGGCGACCAGCGCCGCAAGGATCACCGGAAGCTCGAGCGGAAACACGAAAAGTGCGCCCCAGGTCATCGCGGCGGGGTGGTTCGGCTGCACCAGCACCAGGTGAAGCACGGCGGCGGCGAGGATCAGGCGCAGGATCTGTCCCGCCCGGTTCGGCGGCGTCCCGCCGGCCTTTGCCGCCGTCACGCCCGCGCCTGCCGAAGCCAGATGACGTCGCGCGCGAAGGACCACGCCAGCGCGCCTGCCGCAAGGGTCACGAGGCCTGCGGACAGGCCCTGCGGCACGATCGGAAGCTGCAGCACGATCAGCGTCGCAAGCTGCACGACGCAAACCGCCTTGCGGCTGAAGCGTTCCGGCAGGTCGCGCCGAAGCCACGGCAGCACAAGGCCGGCCGCCCCGAAGACATAGCGCGGAAGGCCCAGCAGGATCACGGCGGCGGGGGCGTTTCCGCTGGTCCATGCCATCGTCGCGAGGATCAGCCCGAGAAGCGAATCCACCTCCATGTCGAACCGCGCGCCGAAGTGCGAGACGAGCCCCTGCCGCCGCGCGAGCCAGCCGTCCGCCCCGTCGAGCGACAGCGCGACAACGGCCACCGCGAAGAGGCCCCAGCCCGGCCCGGTCCCGGCTACCAGCGCGGGCACGAGCGAGGCCGCCAGCACGAGGCGCAGCAGCGTCACGAGGTTGCACAGGCCCACGACCGGGTGCGGATAGCGGCGATGCATTTCCAGCGCGGCCGCGAAGGCCGCCGCCGCGTAGACCGCCATGCCCGCCGCAAGGCCCGCCCCGAACGCGCCGTCCCAGCCGGTCAGCGCCGCCGCCAGGACGAGCGTAGCGACCGCGCCCGCAAGCGCGGCGCGCGCGAAGTCGCCCGCCGGTCCCTGCGCGGGCAGCAGCGGCAAGCGGCGATGCGCCGCGCGGGTCCGGTCGAAATTGGTCAATGTCATTTGCGTGACATTAGCACGGCAATGCTTCAGTCAAGGTCCACGGGCAGCACTTGAAGGCCCCTGAGCGCAATTTAGCTCAAGCAAGGTCAGATCCGGGAGGCGCGCATGACCACGACACCCGTCGGCTACGGGACCACGGCACGGCTTTTCCACTGGTCGATGGCGGTTCTGGTGCTCGCGACCATACCCGCGGGCTTCTTGATGGTGCAGGAGGGGCTCGACCGCTCGCTTCAGAACGCGCTCTTCATTTTCCACAAGAACGTCGGCGTCCTGCTGCTCATTCTGATCGTGGCGCGCGGGGTCCATCGCCTGAGGCGCCCCGCGCCGCCCCTTCCGGCCGGGATGCCGGGCTGGCAGGTCCGCGTGGCGGGCGCGACGCATGGCGCGCTTTACGGCCTGCTCTTCGTGATGCCGGTCGCGGGATATGTCCGCGTCAAGGCCGGCGGCTTCCCGATCGAGACGCTGGACGCCATCGGCCTGCCTTCGCTCGTGCCGCGTTCGGACGCGCTGGCGGCGGCGGCCAAGGCCGTGCATTTCTACGGGGCGCTCGCCCTCGCCGCGGTGGTGGCGCTGCATGTGGGCGCGGCCCTGCAACACGCCATTCTTCGCCGGGACGGCGTCTTTTCGCGCATGTGGCCGCCAGTTGCGCCGCACCGGCGCTGAGGGACTTGCCCAACGACGCGGCGGCGATAGGTCTGCGGCATCGTTTGCCCGCGCCGGGCGCCTGAAGGAGCCCGCAAGGGGCCGGATCCGTAATGTCACTCGTCGAAAGCGTCGTCCGCTCCGCTCGCCCGTCGCAGCGCCTCCTGGCCGCGCGTCCGGGCGCTCGCGCGGCCTTCTTCTGCCTCTGCACGGCACTGGCGGCCTGCACGGTCGCCGCCTTCGCCCTGTCCGTCGAGGCATGGGACGGGCTCGCGTTCCTCGCGCTGGCACTGGTGGCGATCTCCGGGCTCTGGATCGCGGGGGGCGCGGCGACCGCTATCGTGGGTCTCGCCACGCCCGCGGGACGCGTCGCGGAAGTGCCGGCGGCATGGATGCCCGAGGGGCAGACGGCGATCCTCGTGATGCTCTGCGGCGAGGATGCGGCCCCGCTGGCGCGCCACCTGGCCGAGCTTGACCGCGGCCTGCGGCGGGTCGGGCTTTGCGCATCGACACGCATTTTCGTGCTGTCCGACACCTCGGGCGCGGCCTCGATCGCGGCCGAGGAGAGCGCATTGCGCGACCTCGTGGCCTCGGGCCGCGTGACCTACCGCCGCCGCCGCGAGAACACCGGCAAGAAGCCCGGCAACGTCGCCGACTGGCTCGCCCAACATGGTGAGGCATTTGCCTACATGATGGTCCTCGACGCCGACAGCCGCCTCAGCCCCGGCCGCGTCCGGTCGATGATCCACCGCATCGAGACGCGCCCGCGCCTCGGCCTTCTGCAGTCGGGCATCGCGCTGGTGCCGGGCGACAGCCGCTTCGGACGCCATCAGCGCGTGTCGGCGCGGCTTCTTTCGCCCAACTTCGGGCGCGGCTTCGCGGCATGGACGGGAGACAGCGGAAACTACTGGGGCCACAACGCGGTCATGCGCGTCGCGGCGTTCCGCGCGGCGGCCGACCTGCCGCGCCTCTCGGGCCCCGCGCCCTTCGGCGGCCCGCTTCTGAGCCACGACTTCATCGAGGCGGCGTGGATCCGCCGCGCCGGATGGGCCGTGCAACTCGACCCCGCGATGGCCGGCAGTGCCGAGGGCGCGCCGCAGACGGTCGAGGACTTCCACCGCCGCGACCGGCGCTGGTGCCAGGGCAACCTGCAGCACCTGCGGCTTCTGGCGGAACCGGGGCTGGACCCGATCAGCCGCTTTCACCTCGTCGCGGGGGTTATAAGCTACCTCGCCGCCCCGATCTGGCTGGCGCTTCTGGGCCTCGTGGCGTCGGGCGCCGTGTCCGTGTCGGGGGTGCTTCCCTTCGCCACGGTCGCGCTTGTCCTCGCCTTGCCGAAGCTCTGCGCGCTGGCCGTCCTGTGGCGCCGGGCGCGGACGCGCGGCAGGCGGGGCGTGACCCTCAGGGCGTGGCTGGGCGAGCTTGGCGTTTCGGCCATCATCGCACCGCTCGTCATGGTGCGGCAGACGGCATCGGTCCTGTCGGTCTGCATGGGTCGCGATTGCGGCTGGAAGTCGGGCCGCCCGTCGCGCCTGTCGCTGCCGCGCGGGGCGGGCGAGATGGCGGCAGGGCTGGGCCTTGCCGCTCTCGCGCTGACGGCGGGCGGTGGCGCGCCGCTCTGGCTTGCCCCCGTGCTCCTGCCGCTCGTCGCGGCCCCGGCGATCGTCCGGGCGCTCGACCACGGCGCCGCATGAGGCGCCGGCACTTCCTCGGCTCGGCGGGGGCGCTTCTGGCCGCGCCCGCCTTCCGCGCGGCTGCGCAGACGGGACCCTTGTCCCTGCTGGAGGCCGCGCGCGCGCTGGCCGCGCAACCCTACCGCGCTCCCTCGACGCCGCTTCCGCCGCCTTTCGCGGGTCTCGACTACGATGCCTATCGCGGCATCAGGCCGCTTCCCGGGCGCGCCGCGCTGCTTCCGCACGGGCCGGACTACGCGGTCGATCTCCTGCCGCCGGGCCTGTTCTTTCCCGATCCGGTGCGGATCGAGCTGTCCGGCGCGGAGGGCCTGCGCGAGGTTCCGTTCTCGCCCGGCCTCTTCAGCTTCGACCCCCGCTATTTCGGCGAGGTGCCGCCCCAAGCCCCCGGCGCGGGGTTCTCGGGGCTGCGCCTGCGCCATCCCCTCAACGCGCCCGACGCCATGGACGAGGTCCTGGTGGCGCAGGGGGCGAGCTACTTCCGCGCCATCGGCCGGTCGATGGTCTACGGTCTGTCCGCGCGGGCCGTGGCGCTTGGAACCGGCGGCCCGTCCCCCGAGGAGTTTCCCCGTTTCACGCAGCTGCGCCTGCACCAGCCCCGCGACGGGCGCGTCCGCCTCGAGGGGGTGATCGACGGCCCCTCGCTTGCCGGCCACATCGAGATGGAGCTTGCGCCGGGCGCCGAGACCGTCATGCGGATCGCCGCCACGATCCTGCCGAGACGCGAGATCGCGGACATCGGCATCGCGCCGCTGACGTCGATGTATCTCAAGGGGCCGCTGCGCGCGTCCGTCTCCGACGACTTCCGTCCTCGCGTCCACGACAGCGATCTTCTGTTCATCGAGAACGGGGCGGGCGAGCGGCTTTGGCGGCCGATCTCGAACCCCGCCCGGCTCCAGACCTCCGCCTTCGTGGACGAGAGCCCCGTCGCGTTCGGCCTGCACCAGACCGCCCGGAGCTTCGAGGACTACGAGGACACCGAGGCGCGCTACCACGAGCGCCCGAACGCCGTGGTGCGCCCGGAGGGCGGCTGGGGGCGCGGGGCGGTTGTTCTGGTCGAGATCCCGACGGGCGACGAGTTCATGGACAACATCGTGGCCTTCTGGCGCCCCGAGACGCCGCTTGGCGCGGGCAGCGAGCATCGCTTCGACTACCGGCTGACATGGACGCTGTCGCCGCCCGAGGCGGGCCGCGCGCCGCGCGTCCTGCAGACCCGCAGCGGACGCGAGCACGACCGGCCGGGCACGCGGCGCTACGTCATCGATGTCTCGGGCCCTGCGGCGGGGCTTGCGGCCGTGGTTTCGTCGGGCGGCGGGGCCGCGACCTCGGGGTTGAGCGTCTTCGACCTGCCCGGCGCGCGCGGCGCGCGGGTGACGTTCCTGCTGACGCCAGGCGACGTCGCGGCCGCGGACCTGCGCCTTTCGCTGCGCCGGGACGGAGGGGCGTCCTCGGTCTGGCTTCACCGCTGGACCCGCGCCCGCGACGGAGGTGTCTGACAAGGGCGTCTGAGTGGGGCGTCTGAGGGGGGCGTCTAGCCTCCCGTGATGGCGATGCGCGCCGCGAGGGGGCGATGGTCGGACGCCATGCGGATGCCGCGCCCGTCCAGCACCCGCGCCTCCGTCACGCGAAAGGGCGGCGTCGCCAGCACCCGGTCGAGGGGCAGGAACGGACGGCGGATGGGGAAGGTCGCGGGCGCGGGCCCCCGAAAGTGAGCGCCCAGAACGCGCGGCGACAGGGCGAGGCCGCCCCATGGCCGCCACTCGTTGAGATCGCCGCAGAGGATCGCCGGACGCGCGCCGCGCCGGAAGACGTGCTGGCCGATGGTGCGCATCTGCGCCACGCGCAGCGCCTGCGACAGCGACAGGTGCGTGGCGATCAGGCGCAGCTTCCGACCGCCCTTCGCGGCGTCGACCACGACCGCGCCACGGTGGCACTGGCCCGGCAGGTCGAGCAGCGCCACGTCCTCGACCTCGAGGGCGGGATGCAGGAAGACGATGACCCCGAGAAAGCCGTGGCTCGCCTCGCCCCAGCGATGCGTGGGCTCGGTGTGGACGCAACACAGGCCCGTCTCGCGCTCGATCCGGGAGATGTCGAGGATGCCGCCGTGCGGCGGCGTCTCCTCGTCGGCCTCCTGCAGGATCAGGGCGTCGGTGCCAGGTCCGAGGACCTCCGAGACCAGCACCTTTCGTGTGCGGTCGGGATCGACGACACCATCGTTCCCGCGCCCGCGGTGGATGTTCCAGCTGACACAGGAAAACTCTGTCATGCCCTCGATCTATGCTCCGCGCCGGCGGAAAGCGGCCCTGGCCGAAAAGGTAAACGCGAGGGGGGCGCCGGCAATCCCCCCCGGCCCCGAGGCGACGTCGCGGAGGCGAGGGAGGCGCAGTGGACCGGGGCCCGCGCGGCCGCGATCGGGGGCGTGACGTTCGACGCCATTGCGGCTGATGATGTCGGGGCGGCCCGCGGCCGCCCTTGCGCTGGCCGGGGCCGCAAGTTCAGGCGGCGCGGACCTGCGGCACCTGCACGCCGTGCTGGGCCAGCACCTCGGCGTATTCGGGGTCCTTGGCGGCGAGATGGAGGGTCGCGGCCAGCATGCCCGGCTTCGAGCCGCAGTCGAAGCGCTGGCCCGAGAAGCGGAAGCCCGCCATGCCGATGCCGCGCGCGCTGCGCGCGATGGCGTCGGTCAGCTGGATCTCGCCGCCGGCTCCGGGTTCCTGTGTCTCGAGCGCATCGAAGATGGAGGCGTCGAGGATGTAGCGTCCGACCACGGCCTCGGTCGAGGGCGCATCGGCCGGCGCCGGTTTCTCGACCATGCCGTCCGCCAGCAAAAGCTGCCCGTCGCGTCCCGTCACGGACAGGATGCCGTATTTGCCGGTCTCGCTCCGCGGCACCGTCATGGTCGCCACGAGGTGCCCGACATGGCCTGCGGCGTAGGCGGCGATCATCTCGGACAGCGCGCCCGGCTCGCCGAGGATCAGGTCGTCGGGAAGCACCACGGCCACCGGGCCCGGCAGGACGTGGTCGCGCGCGCAAAGCACGGCGTGGCCGAGGCCGAGCGGCTGGTCCTGCATGGTGAAGATCACGTCGTCCTCCACCGGGCAGAGCGATGTCTCGGCGAGTTCGTCGGCGAGCGCCGCCTTGCCGCGGGCGCGTAGCTCGGCGCGGAGGTCCTCGTCGTCCATGACGTGACGCTCGATGGCGGACTTGGTGGGGTGGCTGACGAAGACCATGCGTTCGATCCCGGCGTGGCGCGCCTCGTCCACGGCATACTGGATCAACGGCGTGTCGATGACCGGCAGCAGCTCCTTCGGGGTGGCCTTCGTCGCCGGCAGGAACCGGGTGCCAAGGCCTGCCACGGGAAAGATGGCGGTGCGAACCGATGCGGTCATGCGAAATGTCCTCCTTAAGGATTGCTGCCGTGCAGCGTGGTTACAGACTTGGGGCGGAATAGTCAAAAAACGACACTTGAATGTCGCTTTTGTTTTCAAAGTGCCAGATTATGCGGCTGTATTGGCCAGAAAGCTGGCATGTTGTGTGCCGGTTTGGGTCGAAATCACCCGATTTTTCAGCAGTCGGGGGAATTTCTTGCGTGTGCAGCATTGACGTTTCGACCCCAAGATGCATCATTTGCGACATGACTGGCCTGTAAGCGACCATACTCGTTCACCACCCAGCCCGCCGCGGCGCAGTGTTGGCCCAAGCGCCGCCACACTGCGCGAGACAAACAGCAGAGAGCGATCATGCACCACGACGTCCCCAAGGACGGTCAACGTCCGTTTCATGCCCGCCCGTTTTCCCGTGTCGCCGTCATCGGTGCGGGCTCATGGGGCACGGCGCTCGCCGCGACGCTCGCCCGGTCCGGCGTGTCCACTCGTCTGTGGGGTCGGGATCCGCATGTGTGCAAGGCGATCAATTCTCGTTCGGAAAACCCGCGCCATCTGCCGGGGGTTCCGCTGCCGGAAAATCTTTTCGCCGTCCACGAAATGCGCGCGGCGCTCGACGGCGCGGACGCCGTGCTGATCGTCGTGCCCTCGCGCAGCGTGCGCTCGGTGTCGCGGCAGGTGGCCGAGCATGTCGCCGATGGCGTGCCCGTCGCGGTCTGCGCGAAGGGCATCGAGGCCGAGACCGGCCTTCTGATGACGCAGGTCGCCGAGGAGGAGCTGGCGGGGCGTCCCATCGGCTGCATCTCGGGGCCGACCTTCGCGAAGGAAACGGCACTTGGCCATCCCTCCGCCGCGACGGTCGCGTTTCCCTTCAGCTACGCCGACCGGCTCAAGCCTCACGACAGCCCGGCCGTGCGCATGGCCGTCTCGTTGTCCACCGAAAGCTTCCGGGCCTATGTCTCGGACGACCTTGTGGGCGTGGAGATCGGCGGCGCGGTCAAGAACGTGATCGCCATCGCCTGCGGAATGATGACGGGCGCGGGCTTCGCCGAGAATACGCGGGCCGCGATCATCACCCGCGGCCTCGACGAGATGAAGGCGCTGGCCGAGGCGCTTGGCGGGCGGCGCGAGACCGTCACCGGCCTGTCCGGCATCGGCGACCTCACGCTCACCTGTTCCAGCCCGACCTCGCGCAACATGTCGCTGGGGATGCAGCTCGGCAGCCGCGTTCCGCGCGCCGAGTGCTTCGACGGGCAGCCCGTCGTCGTCGAAGGCGAGGTGAACGCGAAATCGGTGACCGACCTCGCGCGCCGTCTCGGCGTCTCGATGCCGATCTGCGAGACGGTCCGCGCCATCCTTCACGACGGCGCCGAACTTGGCGCCACCTTCGCCCAGCTCTGGGCCCGGCCGATCGAGGCCGAGCCGCGGGCGATGGACATTTCCTTCAACCACCCGGCGTCCGACGCCGCGGTTCAACAATTTGCAGAAAGGTTCGCATGACCACGATCGATCAGGCTCAAACCAGCAACGACATGTCCGGCAAGGCGATGGTCCTTGCCACCGATCTTGACGGAACGTTCCTTGGGGGGTCCGAGGCCTCTCGGCAGCGGCTCTATTCCTGGATCGAGAACAACCGCGAGCAGGTCGGCCTGATCTTCGTCACCGGGCGCGATCCGGGGTTCATCCGCAACCTGACCCGCAAGGAGGGCGTACCGCGTCCCGACTACGTCGTGGGCGACGTCGGCACGACCATCGCCTCGGTGGGGGTCGATCACATGCTGTCGCCCATCGCCGAACTCGAGGCCGAGATCGCCGACGCCTGGAACGAGGCCAACGGGCGCGTGCAGGCGGCGCTGCATTCGGTGTCGGGGCTCAAGCTGCAGTCGAGCGGCTTCCGGTATCGTGTGAGCTACGACATGGACCCCGAGACCTTCGACGACCGCGCGCTCGATATCGTGGCCGAGCTGGGCCTCGACGCGCTGATGTCCGCGAACCGCTTTTTCGACGTACTGCCCAAGGACGTGTCGAAGGGTCCCTCGCTCTTGCGTCTGCTGGCGCATCTGGGCGTCGAGAACGAGCGCACGCTGGTTGCGGGCGACACGCTCAACGACCTCTCGATGCTGTCGCTCGGCCTGCCCGCCGTGGCGGTCGGAAACTCCGAGCCGGCGCTGGTCGAGGCGCTTCAGGGGCACGATCACGTGCACTTCGCCTCCGGAGAGGGGGCGGCGGGCATCGCCGAGGCGATCCTCGCGCTCGACGTCTTCAGCCGCAGCGCAGCCTGAACCGAAAGGAGGATCCATGCCGTCCGATCTGGTCATCGTCTATCACCGCCAGCCCTACGAGGAAGTCGTGGAGGATGGGAAGGTCGTCCTCAAGGAGAACAAGAGCCCCAACGGGATCGTGCCGACGCTGAAGAGCTTCTTCGGCTCGGTCGATCACGGCGCATGGGTCGCCTGGAAGCTGGCCGAGGATCCCTCGAATCCCGATTTCGAGCGCGTGATCGAGATCGAGGACGCCTACGGCAAGTATTCGGTCTCGCGGCTGCCGCTTTCGGCGAGCCAGGTGAGCGAATTCTACCACATCACCTCCAAGGAGGCATTCTGGCCGATCCTGCACTCCTTCAAGGAGCGCTACAATTACGACCCGGTGGACTGGCCGAATTTCCGCGAGGTGAACTGGGCCTTCGCCGAGGCCGCGGCGGCCGAGGCTGCGAAGGGCGCGCTGGTCTGGGTGCATGACTACAACCTCTGGCTCGTGCCCGGCTACCTGCGCAAGCTGCGCCCCGACGTGCGCATCGCCTTCTTCCACCACACGCCCTTCCCGGCGGCGGACATGTTCAACGTCCTGCCGTGGCGAAAGGAGATCGTCGAGAGCCTGCTGGCCTGCGACGATGTCGGCTTCCACATCCCGCGCTACGCGTCGAACTTCGTCTCGGTCGCGCGCAGCCTGTTCGACGTCGGCACGGTGGATCGGCTGCAGGTTCCCGACAAGTGGTTGGGCGAGGGCACGGCCCTGACCGAGCGGGTGGTCCCCTCGCGGCTGAGCTACGACGGCCGCGAGGTGGCGATCAGCGTGACGCCCGTGGGCGTCGACGTCTCCTACATCGAGGAGCAGGCGCGCTCGGAGACCGCCATCGCGAAGGCCAAGGAAATTCGCGAGGATCTCGGCGACACGCAGCTCGTCCTGTCGGTCGGTCGAACCGACTATACCAAGGGCGGGATCGAGCAGCTGACAAGCTTCGAGCGCGTGCTCGAGGCCAATCCCGACCTTCTCGGCAAGGTGCGCCTGATGCACGTCTCGGTGTCGGCCAACCGCAACATGGCGGCCTACGAGTCGGTCCAGAACGAGATCGAGCAGATCGCAGGCCGCATCAACGGCCGGTTCGGCACCTTCGCATGGCAGCCGATCTCGCTGATCTCGCGGGCGATCCCCTTCGTGGAGCTGGTGTCCTACTACATGGCCGCCGACGTGGCGTGGATCACTCCGCTCGCCGACGGGATGAACCTCGTGTGCAAGGAATTCGCGGCGTCGCGCGTGGATGGGGACGGCGTGCTCGTGCTGTCGGAATTCGCCGGCGCGGCGGTCGAACTGGGGGACGCGGTCACGACGAATCCGTTCTCGAACCGTTCGATGGACGGCGCGATCCTCGCCGCGCTGGCCATGCCCGAGGAAGAGCGGCGCGGCCGCATGAAGGGCCTGCGGGCGGCGGTCCACGAGACCGACGTGCGGTCCTGGGCGCCCGGCACGATGACCATCACCCGTCCCGAGGTCGCCCCCGCCGCCTGAGCGGCGCCCGCCCGCGGAGCCTCTTTCATCGGGTGCGGTTCGGCCCTTAGACTGGGCCGGACCCCGGCGCCGTGGCGCCGCATGGAAGGAGGCCGTGATGCAAGGTGCGACCGAGCCGTCGAACCCGACCGACGCCGCGCCGGCGGAAAGTCTCGAGCAGGCCATCGGGCGGAAGGTGCGCGCGCTTCGGCAGGGCCTCGACGTGACCTTGTCGGATCTTGCACGGTCGTCGGAGATTTCGGTGGGGATGCTGTCGAAGATCGAGAACGGCCAGACCTCGCCCTCGCTCACCACGCTCAAGGCTCTGGCGCAGGCGCTGAACGTGCCGATCTCGATGTTCTTCCAGGAGTTCGAGGAGCGCAGCGATTGCAGCTTCGTGCCGGCGGGGCAGGGCGTTCGCATCGACCGCCGCGGCACCAGGGCCGGGCATGTCTACGAGCTTCTGGGTCATTCGCTGCGCTCGGCGACGCGGATCGAGCCCTTCCTCATCACCATCGACGAGGGGGGCGAGCCCCATGCGACGTTCCGCCATCCGGGCCATGAGTTCATCTACATGCTGTCTGGAAGGGTCGTCTATCGCCACGGCGACCGACGCTATCCGCTCGGTCCCGGCGACGCGCTGTTCTTCGACGCGCTGGCCCCTCACGGACCCGAGGAAATGCCCGAACTTCCGGCGCGATACCTGTCCATCATCGTGACGCCTCCGCGCGAGTAGTTTCCTCTTAGGAAAAACTTTTCACTCCTGTTGACAGTCCCGCGCCGCCGCCGCATGTTGCCGGCATCACGCGGAGGGATGCCCATGTGCGGAATCGTCGGCCTGTTCCTGAAGGACGAGGCGTTGCAGCCCGAGCTTGGCGCGCTGATGGCTCGGATGCTCGCCGAGATGACCGAGCGCGGCCCCGACAGCGCCGGCTTCGCCATCTACCGCGACGGCCCGGCGCGTCCGACGCTGAGCTGTCTCGCGCCCGAAGGCTTCGACTGGGACGCGGCGTCGGCCTCGCTCGCCGCGACCGGCGCCTCGGTCGAGGTCGAGCGCATCGCCGACCATGCGCTACTGCGGGTATCGGGCGACCTTCGCGCCGCGCGGCGGCACCTGATCGACACCTTCCCCGCGATCAACGTGCTGGCCTCGGGCGAGGCGATCGAGATCTTCAAGGGCGTGGGCGACCCGATGGCCGTCGCGCGCACCTTCGGGCTGGCGGGGCGGTCGGGCACCCACGGCATCGCCCATACCCGGATGGCCACGGAAAGCGCCGTCACCATCTCGGGCTCGCATCCGTTCTCCACCGGACCCGACACCTGCCTCGTGCACAACGGATCGCTGTCCAACCACCATCTGCTGCGCGGTTTCCTCGAGGCGCGGGGCGAGACGCTTCAGACCGAGAACGACAGCGAGGTGGCGGCGGCATATCTTGCTTGGCGGATGCGCGAGGGCGACAGCCTGAAGCAGGCGCTGGAGGCGGCCCTTGCCCGGCTCGACGGGTTCTACACCCTGACGATCGGCACCCGCGACGGCTTCGCCGTGCTGCGCGACCCGATCGCCTGCAAGCCTGCCGTGCTGGCCGAGACCGATCGCTGGGTCGCCATGGCCAGCGAGTTCCGCGCGATCGCGCAGCTTCCCGGCGTCGAGGCCGCCCGGATCTGGGAGCCTGAGCCGGGCGTCGTCTACAGCTGGGGCGGCGAAGGGCTGAGGGCTGCGGCATGACGATGGCGGGGACCATGACGAACGCGGGCGTCCTTGACCTTGCGGACATGTCCGTGCGCGAGGCGAACGAGACGCTTCAGTCCGCCACCGAAGGGGCGTTCACCCTGCGCAACCCCGGCGGGCGCCATGCGCTTGCGTGCGGATTGCAGCACCCCGTCGCGGTCACGATCGAGGGGCACGCGGGCTACTACTGCGCCGGGATGAACAAGGCGGCCGATGTCACGATCCTCGGCAACGCGGGGACGGGACTGGCCGAGAACATCATGTCCGGCACCGTGCGCGTGACCGGCGACGCGAGCCAGTCCGCGGGGGCCACGGGCCATGGAGGGCTGGTCGTGATCGAGGGCAACGCCTCGGCGCGCTGCGGCATCTCGATGAAGGGTGTGGACATCGTGGTGGGCGGCAACGTCGGCCACATGTCGGCCTTCATGGCGCAGGCGGGAAACCTCGTGGTGCTGGGCGACGCGGGCGCCGATCTCGGCGATTCGATCTACGAGGCGCGGCTGTTCGTGCGCGGGCGCGTCGCGCGGCTCGGCACGGACTGCATCGAGAAGGAGATGCGGGACGAGCACCGCGCCTTGCTCGCAGGGATCCTCGGCCGCGCCGGGATGGAGGCCGACCCCGCCGAGTTCCGCCGCTACGGCTCCGCCCGAAAGCTCTACAACTTCAAGGTCGACAACGCCGCCTCCTACTGAGAGCGCGGCCCGCCAAGGGAAATCCCATGAACGACCAGTCCGACGCCCCGCGCATCCCGCGCACGACGCCGCAGAAATCCGCGACCTTCGACGACTACACGTTGTCGGAGATACGGCGCGCGGCGGCCACCGGCCTCTACGACATCCGTGGCGGCGGTGCGAAACGCGCCGTGCCGCATTTCGACGATCTCCTGTTCCTCGGCGCGTCGATGTCGCGCTACCCGCTCGAGGGCTACCGCGAGGCCTGCGGCACCGACGTCGTGATCGGCGCGCGCCACGCGAAGAACCCGATCCGCCTCAGGACGCCCATCACCATCGCGGGGATGTCCTTCGGCTCGCTCTCGGCGCAGGCGAAGGAGGCGCTGGGGCGCGGTGCGAACGCGGCCGGCACCTCAACGACGACGGGCGACGGCGGCATGACGCCCGAGGAGCGCGAGCATTCCAACCTCCTCGTCTACCAGCTTCTGCCGTCGCGCTATGGCATGAACCCCGACGACCTGCGAAAGGCGGACGCCATCGAGGTGGTCGTGGGGCAGGGCGCGAAGCCCGGCGGCGGCGGGATGCTGCTCGGCCAGAAGATCAGCGAGCGCGTGGCGCGGATGCGCACCCTGCCCGAGGGGATCGACCAGCGCTCGGCCTGCCGCCACCCCGACTGGACCGGGCCCGACGACCTCGAGATCAAGATCCAGGAACTGCGCGAGATCACCGGCTGGCGCGTGCCGATCTACATCAAGGTCGGCGCCTCGCGGCCCTATTACGACGTTGCGCTTGCCGTGAAGGCAGGGGCGGACGCGGTTGTCCTCGACGGGATGCAGGGCGGCACGGCGGCGACGCAGGCGGTCTTCATCGAGCATGTGGGCATCCCGATCCTCGCAGCCATCCGTCCGGCTGTGCAGGCGTTGAAGGACCTCGACATGCACCGCGAGGTGCAGCTGATCGTGTCGGGCGGCATCCGCAACGGCGCGGACGTGGCCAAGGCGCTGGCGCTGGGCGCGGATGCGGTCTCGATCGGGACGGCGGCCCTGGTGGCGCTGGGCGACAACGACCCCGCCCTCGAGGAGGAGTATCAGCGCCTCGGAACCACCGCGGGCGCCTACGACGACTGGCACGAGGGCAACGACCCCGCCGGCATCACCACGCAGGATCCCGCGCTTGCAGCCCGGCTCGACCCGGTCGCGGCGGGCCGGCGTCTGGCCAACTACCTCAACGTGATGACGCTGGAGGCGCAGACCATCGCGCGCGCCTGCGGCAAGAGCCACGTCCTCAACCTCGAGCCGGAGGACCTCGTGGCGCTGAGCGTCGAGGCGGCGGCGATGGCGGGGGTGCCGCTTGCCGGCACGGACTGGATACCGGGGCGCTGACAGAACGGCCCCGGCCGGAGCGGCGGGGCCAGAGAACCGACAGAACGGGGGACACCGAAATGACCGACCTGGCCGCCATCGCGAAAGAGAAGGGCATCAAGTTCTTCCTGATCTCCTTTACCGACCTTCTGGGCGTCCAGCGGGCCAAGCTCGCGCCCGCGCAGGCCATTGCCGACATGGCCCGGAACGGCGCGGGCTTCGCAGGCTTCGCCGCGTGGCTCGACATGTCGCCCGCCGACGCCGACATCCTCGCCATCCCCGACCCCGACAGCCTGATCCAGCTGCCGTGGCGCCCCGAGGTCGGCTGGCTCGCCGCCGACGTCCACTTCAAGGGCAAGCCCTTCGCCAACGCGCCGCGCGTCGTGCTGAAGCAGGTGGCCGAACGCGCCGCGGCGCAGGACATGCACCTGAAGCACGGGGTCGAATGCGAGTTCTTCCTCACGACGCCCGACGGCACGGCGATCTCGGACGCCGCCGACATCCAGACCAAGCCCTGCTACGATCAGGACGCGCTGATGCGCCGCTTCGACGTGATCGCCGAAATCTGCGGCTACATGGTCGACCTCGGCTGGGGCGCCTACCAGAACGACCACGAGGACGCGAACGGCCAGTTCGAGATGAACTGGGGCTTCGACGACGCCCTCGTCACCGCCGATCGCCACGCCTTCTTCAAGTTCATGGCCCGCGCCGTCGCCGAGAAGCACGGCCTGCGCGCCACCTTCATGCCCAAGCCCTTCGCGCACCTCACCGGCAACGGCTGCCATGCGCATGTCTCGATGTGGAATGGCGCGGGCGACAACCTGTTCGAGGGCGACGGCGAGCTTGGCCTGTCGGATACGGCCTATGCCTTCCTCGGCGGCCTGATCGGCCACGCGCCCGCGCTGGCCGCGATCCTGAACCCGACCGTGAATTCCTACAAGCGGCTGAACGCGCCCGTGACGACCTCGGGCGCGACCTGGTCGCCCAACACCATCAGCTACGGCGGCAACAACCGCACGCACATGGTGCGCATCCCGGATGCCGGGCGGCTGGAGGTGCGGCTGGCGGACGGCGCGGCCAATCCCTACCTGATGCCGGCGGCGATCCTCGCGGCCGGTCTCGACGGCATCGCCACGAAGGCCGATCCGGGCAAGAGGCTCGACATCGACATGTATGTCGACGGCCATACCGTCGACGCGCCCAAGCTGCCGCTGAACCTGCTCGACGCGGTGCGCGCGCTGCGGGCGGACACCGCGCTGTGCGAGGCGGTGGGGGCGAGCGCGACGGCGGCCTTCGCGAAATACAAGCAGGCCGAGTGGACCGACTACACCCGCCACCTGACCGAGTGGGAGCGGCAGACGACGCTGGACTGCTAGGCCCGCGCCGCGCGCCGCGACGCGGCCACGAGCGTCGCCCCGACGCCGAGGAACCACGCGATCGCGCCCAGCCCGAAAACGGCGCCCGCGCCCTCGCCGAGGGCGGGGATCAGCGTCGCAAGCCCCGCAAGCCCCGTCACCGCGCCGAGGGCGCAGAGGCCCCGGCCGAGCGCACCCCCCGCGAGGCCGCCCGCGCTGACGCACAGGATCCAGACGCCGCCCGCGATTTCGTTGCCGCCGCCCAGCCCCAGCTCGACCGCGTGCAGGAGCGACCATGCCTCGGCGGCTGCGGCGGCGTCGGTCGCGGCCAGATGGGTCGCGCGCTCCACCGCGACGTTCGCAACCATGCCCGCGCCGAGGACCAGCGCCGCCCAGACCAGCCCGAAGGCGCGCCCTGCCTCCGCCCAGCCCGGCGCAGAGCGGGCCAGCCGCGCGTGAAGCGCGACCACGAGCACCACGAGCGCGAGCGCGTTGACGATGTAGATCGTCGTGTTCCACGCGATCAGGACGCCGGGACGCCCGGCGGCGAGCGCCACGACCGCCGCCGCATCGACGTCGGCGGTGCCGTAGCCCGTGGGCGCCAGTATCGTCACCAGAAGCGCGAAGCCCACGAGATAGGTTCCCGCGCAGACGAACGCCGCCAGACCGCCGGACATGCTCGGGTTCATGGACCGTCTCCTTTCGCAGGGCGGGCGGAGGCGAGCCGCCGCGCCGCCGGTGGTGTTCCGGTCTCGCGCGGCGGGTCTCGCCTGTCCATCCCCGGCGCCGCAGCTTGCCTGCCGAGAGGTGCAATTGCGACGCAAATGTTGCGCCAAGACGGCAGCCGTGGGGACTGTTTCCAAGGATTGTGGCGCAATTGGACGCGCCCCGTCGCGCTCGCGCCGTCGAAAGACCCCATGTTTGCCGTCCGCTTGCGCCGGCGGGCGGTTCGAGGGTCCTTCCGGGGCACGTTTCGGACCCTTTGATGACGCCACGCTTTGGTCACGTTCTGAGCGCGAAAATGGACCATTCAATGGCTTAGAAATCGCTTTGGCGCGCTTGAGGCGCGTGTCTCCTGTGGGATCCGAGTCACGCCTTGGTCATGCAAAGTACAGGTTCATACGGCGACGAACTGCCCCCCGGCTCACGGCTGTGCAGCGGGCAGTATACGGTCGAAAGCTACCTGAACTCGGGCGGGTTCGGCGTCACCTACATGGCGCGCGACAGCCTCGGGCGGAGCGTGGTGATCAAGGAATGCTTCCCCTCGGCGATGTGCTGCCGCATCGACAACAACGTTCAGCCGCGCTCGCGCAGCAACGATGAGGAATTCGCCGCCATCCTCGAGCTCTTCGAGAAGGAGGCGCGCGCGCTCGCCGCGCTCCAGCATCCCTACATCGTGGGCGTCCACCAGTTCTTCCGCGACAACGGCACCGCCTACATGGCGATGGATTTCGTGGACGGCCGGACGCTTCTCGACATCATCGAGAACGACCCGGATCGCCTGTCGCCCGCCGAGGTCAAGACGCTGCTGATGCGCATCCTCGAGGCGCTGATCTACACGCACGGCCACGACATCCTGCATCGCGACATCTCGCCCGACAACATCCTGATCGATGCCGACAACCTTCCGGTGCTGATCGACTTCGGCGCGGCCCGCGAAAGCGCCACGCGCGTCAGCCGCGTCCTGTCGAAGGTGCTGACCGTCAAGGACGGCTACTCGCCGCAGGAATTCTATCTCGCAGGCTCCGACCAGGCCTATTCCAGCGACCTCTACGCGCTGGCGGCCACCTTCTACCATGTCGTGAGCCGCACCGCGCCGCCCTCCAGCCATTCCCGCCTGGCCGCGACCGCCCGCGAGCGCCGCGATCCGCTGGAGCCGCTGGGCGAGGTCGAGGGCTACGACGAGTATTTCATCGAGGCGATCAACCGCTGCCTCAGCGTGTTCCCGAAGGACCGCCTGCAAAGCGCGACCGCGTGGCGCGACCTGATCGACGACGCGCGGCGCCAGAAGCGCCTGATGGAAGAGGCCGAGGGCGACGAGGATCTCGAGCGGCGCGTGTCCGAACTGGTCCGCGAATTCGAGCGCGAGTGGGAAGAGCGCGAGCGCAAGGCCCGCGAGGCGCGCGAGGCCGTCCAGGAGATGACGGACGAAGAGCGCGCCCGCGCGGAGGCCGAGGCCCGCGCCCAGGCCGAGGCCGAGGAACGCGCCCGCGCCGAGGCCGCCGCCGCCGCGCAGCGCGAGGCCGAAGAAGTGCAGGCCGCCATCGCCGCCGAGCGCGCCGCGCGCGCCGCCCGCCGCGCCGCCGAGGACGCAGCCGAAGCGCGCCGTTTCCAGGAGGTGATCGCGAAACGTGCCGCGAAATCCACCGCCGAAACCGCCGGCGCCGACGATGCCGCCCCCGAGACCGGGGCAGGGGCAGGGGGCGGGCCGATGCCGACCGTCCTTCCGCGCCGCGTGCAGGCTGCCGCGCCCGATGCGACGCCGGGCGGTGCGCAGCCCGCCGATACGGCGTCTGCGCCGCGCGCCGCATCCCAGACAAAGGCCAAATCCAAGGCCCCGGCCAAAACCCCGCCGCAAGCCGCGAATGGCGGCCAGACGCCGACCGAACGCTACAGCTTCGTGCGCCGCGCCCTCTTCGGAGGACGGCGGGCGCTTGCCGCAGATGTAAAAGGATCCAAGCCATGAAACGTCTTCGCGATGTCGCCGTCCGGATGCGCCCCATGTCGTCCGGTTCGTCCGCCGGTGGCGGCGCCGGTGGTCCCGACGATCCGCACGGCGAAGGCTCGATGCCCGCGCGCGCGCCCTTCGCGCCCGCGTCGCGGGATCTCGGGCAGGACCGGGCCGGGCACGACGCGGACCGCCCCCACGCAAGGCGCCCTGTCGCCGGTGAACGCCCGTCGGCCCCCGTCTCCACGCCGCGGCGCCAGATCTGGGACCTCGAGGACGGCGACGACGGATCTGTCCCCGCGCGGCCGATGCGCGACGCCCCGGCGCGCGCCACGCACGACGCCCCGCACGATGACGCCCCGCCCCGCTCCACCGCCCCCGAGGCCGAGGACATGGCCAGCCGCGCGCGCCGCGCGCTTGCGGCGGGCGAGCGCCGGATGGCCGAACGCGGCATCTCGCGCCGCCACGAGCCGGCGGAGGCGCAGGACGGCGGCAAGACCCGCGTCCTCGGCTTCCATGCCCCCGACGTCGAGATGGACCCGATCTCGGCCGTGGCCCACAAGAGCGCCGGTCAGGTCCGGTTTCCGACCGGCTGGCTCGTCGTCGTGGACGGTCCGGGCCGCGGCGCCTACTTCGCCGTGACGATGAGCGTGTCGTCCATCGGCCGCGGCGCCGACCAGTCCATCAGTCTGAACTTCGGCGACGCGAGCATTTCGCGGCACAACCATGCCGCCATCGCCTACGACGCCGAGCAGAACCGCTTCTTCCTCGGTCACGGCAACAAGTCGAACATCGTGCGGCGCAACGGCCAGCCGGTGCTCGCCACCGAAGAGCTCGACCACGGCGACGTGATCCGCATCGGCAAGACCAGCCTGCGCTTCGTGGCGCTGTGCGGCGACGACTTCACCTGGGGCGAGGACATGGACGCGCTCATGGGCGAGGACGGGGACGCGCATGACTGAACTGCTGCGCACACCTCCGGTCCAGGCGTCCGCCGCGCTCCGCTACGACGTCGCCTCCGCGCAGTGCCGGGGCGACCGCGAGCGGCAGGAGGACGCGCTGGCCGTATCATGCCCCGACGGCGCCGATTTCGGGTTCGCCGTGGTCTCGGACGGGATGGGCGGACACGCGGCCGGGGACCTCGCGAGCCGCATCATCGTGGCCGAGATCTTCGCGGAGCTGATCCTCCGCGGACGCGGCCCCCTTGGCGAGGCGGCCGAACTGTCCGCGCTTCTGAACGACGCGGTCCACACCGCCAACGCCAGCCTCCGCGCGCAGATCGACGCCTGCCCCGAGCAGGCCGGGATGGGCGGCACCGTTGTCGCCACCGCGCTGGTCGATGGCGGGTTGCAATGGGTGTCGGTGGGCGACTCGGTGCTTTACCTCCTGCGCGAGGGCCGGATCGAGCGGCTGAACGACGACCACTCGATGGCCCCCGAGATCGACCTGATGGCCGCGCGCGGCATGATCGACGCCGAGGCCGCCCGCACCCATCCGCAGCGGAACTTCCTGACCTCGGCGCTGACCGGGCAGGACATCCCCGAGGTGGATTGCCCGGTCGGCCGGTTCGACCTGCGCGACGGCGACATCCTCCTGATCGCGAGCGACGGTCTGCAGACCCTGAGTGACGCGCGCATCGCCGAGATCGTCGGCGAAAGGGCCCGCGACGAGAGCCGCGCGATCGCCGTGGCGCTGATCGACGCGGTCACCGCCTGCGGCCAGCCCGAGCAGGACAACACCTCGGTCGTCGTGCTCAAGGTCGAAGCGCCCGACGCCGCGCCCGCGCCAGGGGCGCAGCCCGTCGAGGATGCGAAACAATCGGCGTGGTCGGCCCTTGCCATGGCCTTTCGACGTCCCCCGATGCCCGCCGAAGCATCGGCGAAATCAAGAGGTTGATGGCGATGCGCGATGCACCCTTCGACACCAACGCGACCCTCCGGCGGCTCGATGCGCTGCGGGCCTCTGGCGTCCTCACGCAGGCGGAGGCGGCGAATTGCGCCGGCCTCGCCGAGGCGCTGCGCCGTCCCGCGCGCGTCGCCATCCTCGGGCAGTCGGCGCCGGACGTGACCGGCATCCTGCGCTCGCTTCTTGGCGAGGACGTCGCGCAGGTCGTCCCCGGCGGGCCGGCCATCGAGATCCACCTCGGCGACCAGCCCAGCCACAGCGCGACGTTCGAGGACGGATCCTCGCTCAGCCAGGACGGTTATCCCGCGCCCGACCTCGTGCGCTACGGCCCCCTGTTCCTGCAGATCGAGGCCCCGATCCCCGCGCTCGAGACGATGTCGTTCCTCGCCGTGGAACTGGGCGCCGACGCCGGCACCTGGGCGCCCGCGCTGTCATGGGCCGCCAAGCGGACGGAGATCGCGATCTTCTGCGCCCACGACTTCTCGGACGCCGAGGCCGCGATCTGGTCCTCGGCGCCCGACCGGCTGAAGAACCATTGCTATCTCGTCGTCACCGGCCGCCGCGAGGATCATGGCACGGCCTCCGCGCGGGCGCGCGGTCTCTTCGATGCGATCATCCATGTCCCGGCACCCTCCGAGGCGACGTCGCCGCTGGGTGCGCTGTCGCATCGCCTCGCCGCCGACATCTCGGCCGCGCGGCGCGAGGACGTGGATGCGGCCGAGCTGTTCCTGCACCGCTTCCGCCGCAAGACCGGCGAGGCCGCGCCCGCCGAGGACGCAGCCGGTCCCGAGGCGCGCGATCCCGTCACCATGCCCCCGGTGTCGCGGCCCCTGTCGCGGCCCCTGTCGAGCCCCCAATCACGCCCCCTGTCGCGGCCCCTGTCGCGGCCCGTCATGGAACCCGCCGCCTGGGACGTCGAGCCCGCGCCGCCCCCGCGCCGCGATCCCCTGCCCGAGACCCGCGCCGAGGCGCCGGCCGCCGCCGCCGAGGCCCAGACGCCCCTGCGGTCGCCCTCGAGCCTCGACACTGCGCGCGCGCTGGTGTCGGGCCCGATCCTCCATCTCAAGCGGCGGACCCGCGCGCTGGCCGAGATCCTCGAATGGCGCGAGGAGGGTGAGGAATGGTCGGCCGAGGTGCTCGCGCATTGCTGCGAGACGGCCGAGGCGCTGCGCGACCTCGTCGCGGCATGGCCCGACGACGATCCGCTGGCCGCGCACCTGCGCGACGCGATCGACCGCGCGTGCGACACCGTCGTGCTTCTGCAGGTGGAATCCGGCCCCGACCAGGCCGAGGACGCCGCGCGCGTGCTGTATCAACTGAGAACGGATTTCGAGCAGGCGATGGCTGCATGAACATCGCGACCAGCCAGATCGAGGACAAGAACATGAAACAGGACAGGACCCTTGCCGCCGCGGTCGTCGCGCCGCCGTCGAACGAGCGGCTCATGGCCACGGCCTACCGCGGGCTTTCGCCCCTGGTGCACGACCTTCGCATCGTGGACGAGGCCCTGGAGAACCTTCTGAAGGTGGGCGACGCCGAGGCCGAGCCCGCGATCCGCGACCTGCGCCGCCAGCTGCGGGCCTTCGAACCCAGCGTGACGATGATCGGACAGGTCAAGGCGGGCAAGACCTCTCTCGTGAACGCGATGGTAGGGCGGCCGAACCTGCTTCCGGCCGACATCAACCCGTGGACCTCGGTGATCACCTCGCTGCACGTCTCGCCGCGCATCCGCGAAAGCGCGCAACACGCCAAGTTCCGCTTCTTCAGCGACGAGGAATGGCAGAACCTCCTCAGCCGCGGCGGCCGGATCGGGGAACTCGCCCGGCGCGCGGGCGCCGAAAGCGAACTGGAGACGGTGCGCGCCCAGCTCGAGGCGATGCGCGAGAAGTCGCGCCAGCGTCTGGGCCGCAGCTTCGAGCTGCTGCTGGGGCAGGAACACGACTACGGCTACGTCGATCCCGAACTGGTCGAGCGCTACGTCTGCCTCGGCGACGAGGTCGATCCCGGCACCGAGCCCGACCACGGGCAGGGCCGTTTCGCCGACATCACCAAGGCGGCCGAGCTCTATCTCAGCCAGCGCGGGCTGGTCTGGCCGCTCTGCGTGCGCGACACGCCCGGCGTCAACGACACCTTCCTCGTTCGCGAGCAGATCACCGTGAACGCCATCCGCTCGAGCCGGGTCTGCGTCGTGGTCCTGTCGGCGCATCAGGCGCTGTCGACTGTGGACATGGCCCTGATCCGCATGATCGCCAACATCCGGTCGCGCGACGTCATTATCTTCGTGAACCGCGTGGACGAGCTGGCGGACCCCGCCCGCGAGATCCCCGAGATCCGCGAAAGCATCCGTGCCACCCTGAAGGCGCAGAACGGACCGGTCGACGCCAAGATCCTGTTCGGCAGCGCGTTCTGGGCGACCAACGCGCTGGCGGGCGAGCTGCACGAGCTGGGCAAGGGAAGCGCCGAGGCACTTTTGAACCTCGCCGAACACGAGGTCCGGCGCGGCCTGAAGGAGGCAAGCGCCGAGGAGACGATCTGGACCCTCTCGGGCCTTCCCGCACTGGGACGCGCCATCTCCGAGCGGATCATCGAGGGCGAGGGGCGCGACATGGTCGAGCACCTCGCACGGGCCGCGCGCAACATCGCGGGCGGCCTTGCGGCCTCGCGCAGCCTCGCGGCCGAACGCGTGACCGGGGCCGAGACCCGCACCGTCGCGAAGGAGGCCCTCGCCGAAGAGATCGACGCCATCGCCCGCGATGCCGAGGCCGAGCTGGACCGCGAGCTCGACAACCTTCTGGCGGCGCTGGACGCCCGCCTCGACGGCGCGCGCCGCACCTTCCTGCAGCGCGCCACCGGCTCGCTCATCAACCACCTCGAGGCGCGCGGCGAGCAGCAGGTCTGGACCTACGACCCCACCGGCCTGCGGGTGCTGCTGCGCTCGGGCTACCAGGTGTTCACCGCGAAGGCGGGCAAGGTCAGCGGCTCGGTCTACCAGAACGCGGCCACCGCCCTCGAAGGACTGTTCCGGGGCACATTCGACCTGCCGGCCCACGCCTTCGCGCTCGAGCCGCCTCCGGTTCCCGACGCGCCGCCGCCGGTGACGCTCGGCCAGACCATCGCGCTCGACATCAAGGGCAACTGGTGGACCCGCTGGTGGCGCCGCCGCCGCAGCTACGAGGCCTTCGCCGACGAGTTCTCGGGGATGATCGACGCCGAGATCGCGCCGATGATCGAGGCCCTGCGCACCGACCATGCAGACGTGTTCAAGGCCGCCGCCGCCAAGGAACTCCGCAGCTTCCTCGCGGCGCAGAGGACGTCGCTTCTGGCGATGGCGGGACAGACCGAGGAACGGCTTGAAGAGCTGCGGGGCCGGATGTCGAAGGATGCCGCGACCCGGGAAAAGAGCCTGACACACGCCCAGCACCTCCTGTCGGGGATGGGCCAACACGAGCAGAAGGACCGCCAGCGCCATGACGCCTGACACGATGCGCTCCGACGACGACGCCCGCCGCAGACCCAGGATCGCCGTCCTCGGCGAGTTCTCTTCGGGAAAAAGCACCCTCGTCAACGTCCTGCTGGGACACGTCACCTCGCCGGTGCGCGTGACCGCGACGCAGATGCCCCCGATCTGGTATTGCGAAGGCGACGCCGACCCGATCGTGGTCGGCGTTGACGGCAGCCGGACCGAGATCGACCCCGACGAGATCGCGTCCGTCCCGGTCGCGGGCACCGAATACATCCGCGTTCCGCTTCCGGCCGAGATCCTGCGGCGCTTCGACCTGCTGGACATGCCCGGCAGTTCCGATCCCAACATGTCGGCCGACATCTGGAACACGCTCCTGCCGCAGGCCGACGCCGTGATCTGGTGCACGCCCGCGACACAGGCCTGGCGCCAGACGGAGGCCGCGATCTGGGACGGCGTCGATCCCGACGTGCGCGCGCGGAGCATCCTTCTGGTGACGCGCATCGACAAGGTCCTGTCCGAGCGCGACCGCGAGCGCCTGATGAAGCGCGTGCGCCGCGAAACGGGCGGCTTGTTCCGAGACGTCCTTGCGGTCGACCTGCTCTCGGCCAAGGACGAGGACTACACCGCGGAGGCTTCGGGGATGCGGGCGGTGCGCGCAGCCCTGCTGGAGGCGAGCGCGGCGGCGCAGGGCGACGCGGCCGGCGACGCGGCCCCGTCCGAGAATGCGGGCGAGGCGGCGACCGTCCTGCGGCTGGAGGATCACGCGCCCACGGGCCTGCGCCCGAAGTCGTCGATCATCCCGCGCAGGATCACCGCCGGACGGCGCCCGCGCCGCACGACCGGAAGCGGCGGCTCTGCCTTATGAACGCCACAGTTCGTTCTTACCGTTCGACGGGTGACTTGATGGATCAGCTGCCAAGATGACTCCGGAAACCCTACGACATCTGCGTAAACGGCTCGCCGATTGTGAGCTGATTCTCTACGCGGACATAACGTCCGGCACGGTTCTGGCGTCCGATTCGCGGCTGATCTACCCGCAGGAAAACCTCGACACGATCTGCACCTGCGCCAAGGCCTTCCTGTCGGCGCCACGGCTCGCCTCGCACGACCTGACGAACGAGGCCGTTTTCCAGACACCGACGGCGACGCGGGTCTTCATGCGCGCCCACAGCGACGACAACGAGGCGCTCGCGGCCGTCTGCGGCCCCAAGACCGACCTCGCCCACGTCATGCACGAGATGCGCGGCGCGCTGGCCGAGGCGGCGCCGGACCTGTCCACCAACGTCATCGACTTCCGCGAAGTGGTGTCGAAATGAGCAACCGGAACACCGACCGCAACGTTGTGCGCGACATCCTCTACCGCGCCGGCGCGGAAGGCGCGTCGCTGACCGCGACGCGGGCCTTCGCCTCGGCGACGCAGGGCATGTCCGTGATCCTGCGCCAGCTGGAGGATTGCGTCCTTCCAAGGCGCTTCGAACTTCTCTTCGACGGCGGCGCGCGCGTCGTGCTCGAAGTGGCGGAACGCCAGATCCTGACGCTCTGCGACGTGGAGCTGCCTGCCGTTGCGCGCGATGGCGGCCCGTCTCTCTCCCCGGGCCCGCTGAAGACCGGCGATGCCGAGGCGCTCGCCGGTCTTCTCACCGCCATGTGCCGCCGGGCCGGGTCGGTGCGCATCGCCTGCAAGGCGGCCGACGACGCCGACCTCGCGGGGGGCGGCGTGTCGCTGTCCTCGCTCAGGCGCGCGGCCGGCGTTCCCGCCACGCCGCGCCCGCAACCGGGCGTGACGCCCTGGCTCGAGGCGATGGTCGATCACGCGAAGGTCGACGTGCGGTCCGCCGTCCTGATCGACGTGGACGAGGCGCATGTCGTCGCCGGCTCCAAGGACGAGGCCGAGG
Organism: Roseicyclus salinarum; assembly: GCF_029624655.1. Taxonomy (GTDB): domain Bacteria; phylum Pseudomonadota; class Alphaproteobacteria; order Rhodobacterales; family Rhodobacteraceae; genus Roseibacterium; species Roseibacterium salinarum. The sequence goes on along the minus strand of NZ_JARRSA010000005.1, from coordinate 126,722 downwards.
CGCTGGCGGACTGGGCCGTTGAAATGCTCGACGTCTTCCTCGCGGATGGCTTCCCCCTTGCCCCCGAGCTGGAGACGAAGGGCGCCGTGACGTTCGCGCCGCAGCAGAACGGCTGCCACATCCTGCTTGCGGGTCTGAGGGGGCAATTCCTTCTCGCGCTCGTGTCGGGGCCGGACACGGCCGCTACGCTGTCGGCGTGGCGCAGGGTCGCCGAGGCCGAGGTGGACGGCTTCCTCGCCGCAAGCTGACCTCAGGCGCGCGCCGCTCAGCTGACCGGCAAGGGGCCCGCCGTCCTCGCCGCCGCGTCCTTCACGATCCCGCTGATATCGCGAAGCTGCTCGCCCAGCGGCGTGGAGCGCCGCCAGATCATCCCAATCGTCCGCTGCGGCCCCGGCGCGTCGAAGCGCGCGATGGACACGTCGGCCGATCGGGTCTCGACGCCGACCGCCATCTCGGGGATCAGCGTCACGCCAAGGCCCGCGCCCACCATCTGCACCAGCGTGGACAGCGACGAGCCGTCCATCATCTCGCGCGGGGCCGAGGCCGTCATGTTGCAGAACGACAGCGCCTGGTCGCGGAAGCAATGCCCCTCTTCCAGCAGGAGAAGCCGCATCTCGCGCAGGCGCGCAGGCCCGGGCACGGGCCGGTCGGCGTCCGCGCCGGGGCGGACCAGCACGAACGCCTCGGTGAACAGCGCAACCTCCTCGAACGCGGTCTCCGAGACAGGCAGGGCGACGATCGCGGTGTCGAGGTTGCCGTCGGCCAGTTCGGACAGAAGGCGCGGCGTCACCGTCTCGCGCAGCTGCAGGTCGAGGCCGGGATGCCGCGCGGTCAGCTCACCCACGATGCGCGGCAGCAGGTAGGGGGCGACGGTCGGGATCACGCCGATGCGGATGCGCCCGGCAAGCCTGTCGCGGGCGGCCCGCGCCATGTCCTCGACCTCGTTCACCGTCCGCAGCACGTCGCGCACGCGGTGAAGAACCTCCTCGCCGAAACCCGTCAGCGTCACGGTGCGCGAGCCGCGCTCGAACAGGGGCGTTCCCAGCTCGCGTTCCATGTCGCGGATCTGCATGGACAGCGCGGGCTGCGTTATGGCGCAGGCATCCGCCGCGCGCCCGAAGTGCCCCTGGCGGGCGAGCGCATCGAAATAGCGCATCTGTTTGAGGGTGACGTTCAGCATAAGGAATACTTATCATGACAATTAGATAAATCAACTTTTACTGATTGGTTGGGAATGGTAACCATCAAGCAGGAAGCGGGGAATCGACGTGTCGGCGGCCATCCGGCCCGCGTCTAGCCCCGGCGAACGCAAGTTCACAGCCAGCGAAAATCGGAGAGACGAGATGATGGACGGAGACGACAGGCCGAGCGGCGGCAAATGCCCGGTGCTGCACGGCGCGATCACCGAGACCGGACACAGCGTGACGGAGTGGTGGCCGAAGACGCTGAACCTCGACATCCTGCACCAGCACGACACCAAGGTTAACCCGCTGGGCGAAGCGTTCGACTACCGCGAGGAGGTCAAGAAGCTCGACTTCGAGGCGGTGAAGGCCGACGTGAAGGCGCTGATGACCGAAAGCCAGGACTGGTGGCCCGCGGATTACGGCCACTATGGCGGCCTGATGATCCGCCTAGCATGGCACTCGGCCGGCTCCTACCGTCTGGCCGATGGCCGTGGCGGCGGCGGGCATGGCAACATCCGCTTCGCGCCCCTGAACTCCTGGCCCGACAACGGCAACCTCGACAAGGCCCGCCGCCTGCTGTGGCCGGTCAAGAAGAAGTACGGCAACAAGCTGTCCTGGGCCGACCTCATCCTGCTTGCGGGCAACATGGCGTATGAATCGATGGGCCTGAAGACCTACGGCTTCTCCTTCGGCCGCGAGGATATCTGGGCCCCCGAAAAGGACACCTACTGGGGCGCCGAGACGGAATGGCTCGCCCCGTCCGAGAACCGCTACGAGGATCTGGCCGACCCCTCCACGCTGGAGAACCCGCTGGCGGCGGTCCACATGGGCCTGATCTACGTCAACCCCGAGGGCGTGAACGGCCAGCCCGATCCGATCAAGACGGCCGCGCAGGTGCGCGAGACCTTCGCGCGGATGGCGATGAACGACGAGGAGACCGCGGCGCTCACGGCTGGCGGCCACACCGTCGGCAAGGCGCACGGCAACGGCGACGCGGCCGCGCTCGGCGCCGAGCCCGAGGCCTCGGAAATCGAGAACCAGGGCTTCGGCTGGATGAACCCGCACATGCAGGGCGACGCCTCGAAGGCCGTGACCTCGGGCCTCGAGGGCGCGTGGACGACCAACCCGACCCAGTGGGACATGGGCTATTTCGACCTTCTGTTCGGCTACGAGTGGGAGCTGACGAAATCACCCGCGGGCGCCAACCAGTGGCGGCCGATCGACATCCGGGAAGAGGACATGCCGGTCGATCCGGTCGATCCCTCCAAGCGCGTGATGCCGATGATGACCGACGCCGACATGGCGATGAAGATGGACCCGAGCTACCGCAAAATCTGCGAGAAGTTCATGGCCGATCCCGACTACTTCGCGGACACGTTCGGCCGCGCATGGTTCAAGCTCACGCACCGCGACCTCGGGCCCCGGACCCGTTACATCGGTCCGGACGCACCTGCCGAGGACCTGATCTGGCAGGACCCGATCCCCGAAGGCTCGACCGACTACGACGTGGCGGCGGTCAAGGCGGACATCGCGGGGGCCGGGCTTTCGGTCTCGGACATGGTCTCGACGGCGTGGGACGCGGCGCGGACCTACCGCCAGTCCGACCTGCGCGGCGGCGCCAACGGGGCGCGCATCCGCCTCCTGCCGCAGCGCGAGTGGGAGGGCAACGAGCCCGAACGCCTCGCCAGGGTGCTGGCGGCGCTGGAACCCATCGCCGCGAAACACGGCGCGTCGGTCGCCGACGTGATCGTGCTGGCCGGCAATGTCGGTGTCGAACAGGCGGCGAAGGCTGCGGGCTTCGCGGTCGAGGTGCCCTTCACGCCGGGCCGTGGCGACGCCACGCAGGAGCAGACGGACGCCGAAAGCTTCGAGCCGCTCGAGCCGATCTCGGACGGGTTCCGCAACTGGATGAAGAAGGACTACGCCGTCGCCGCGGAGGAACTGATGCTCGACCGGGCGCAGCTTCTGGGCCTGACGGCGCCCGAGATGACCGTGCTCCTTGGCGGGATGCGGGCGATGGGCGCCAACTACGGCGAGGCGCGGCACGGCGTCTTCACCGACCGCGAGGGCGCGCTGACGACGGACTTCTTCGTGAACCTCACGGACATGTCCTACAAGTGGCTGCCGAAGGCGTCGAACCTCTACGAGATCGTCGACCGCAAGACCGGCGAGACCAAGTGGACGGCGACCCGCGTGGACCTGGTGTTCGGCTCGAACTCCATCCTGCGTGCCTACGCCGAGGTCTACGCCCAGGACGACGCGCCGGAGAAGTTCGTGAAGGACTTCGTGTCGGCCTGGACGAAGGTCATGGAGAACGACCTGTTCTGAGCGTCATGCAAAACGACGTCCGGCCGACCGCTCCACGGCGGTGGCCGGACCCGCAAGACGGACGGCGCGGGGGTGACCTCGGGCCGTTCCTCATTGGGGGAGGCGTCAGCCGCAGGGCGTGTCCGCGGCCGGGACGCCCGGCGACACGAAAAGGCGCAGGGTCAGGGACCGGCCATTGGTGTAGTTGGTGCCGCTGATCTCGGTCAGGTCCGGCACGCCCTCCGGCGCGCTCATGCCCTCGGGCAGCTCGCCGGGCGCGATCCAGGCCGCGCGGCCGGGCGCTTCGGCAAGCCAAGCCAGCGCGCCCGCGCCGGTCGTGAGCAGGGTGTCGGTGCCGAAGCGGAACACGAGGCTCGGTTCGCTGAACCCTGCGATGGCGGGCGGCGGGCTCAGGCACGAGAGCCGCTCCATCGCCTGCGCGAGGCGCGGCGTCACCCAGAATTCCCGCGCGGCGGGAAGGCTCGCGGCGGTCAGGGTCCACGCCATGACGATCCCCGCCAGGGCCAGCGCCGCAGTGCCGCGCGCTGCCTCGTCGCGGTAGAAGGCCACCGTTCCGTATAGCGCCAGCGCCGCCAGCGCGACGCCGCCGAGCGTCGGCCAGACGGCAAGGCCGTCGCCGAAGGCGATCGGCGCGCCGATGGCGACGACGGCGAAGGCGACCGTCCCCAGCGCGAAGCCCGCCGCGCCGACATGCGCCGCCCAGCCGCGGAACCGCGCCGTTCCGTCGAGCATCGCGGCCAGCGGGATGGCGGCCAGCAGCAGAAGCGCGGGATAGACCGGAAGGGTGTAGTGGATGAGCTTGGTCCACACCGCCTCGAACACGATCCACGTGGGCACGATCCAGCCCAGAAGGAACGCCCCCTCGTCGCTGCGGCGCAGGCGCCAGCCCGTCACGACGGCAAGCGGAAGCAGGAGCGTCCAGGGCCAGAACGTCACCCAGACGAAGGCGAGGTAGAGGCCGGGGGGCATCCCGCTGTGCTCGCCCGTGGCGGCGAGCTTCTCGGCCATGTCGCCGCCGATCGAGGCGGTAAGGAACGCGCCGTCCGTTCGCAGCATGATGGCAACGAACCAAGGCAGCGTCAGCAAGAGCATCCACGCGAGGCCGGGCAGGGGCCGCAGACGCGCCGCCCAGCCCACGCCCCGCGCCTTGATCGAAACCCACGCCGCGGCGGTGAGGACGGGCAGCAGGATGACCGGCCCCTTCACCAGAAGCCCCGCGGCGAGTGCGGACCAGAAGATCGCCGGAACGCCCGGCCCCTTCACCTGTCCGAGCCACGCGCGCGCCATCACGCCCATCGCCAGCACGATCGCCAGCAGCAGGGTCGCGTCCGTCTTGGCCGTGCGCGCCTCGGCCGACAGCATGTAGACCGTGGCCAGCATCACGCCCGCCAGAACGGCCGCGCGCCGCCCCACGAGCGGCGTTCCGGCCCAGACCAGGGCAAGCGCTGTCAGCGCGCCCATGAGGTAGGAGGGCAGGCGGTGCACCCAGATCCGGTCGGTGCCCGTCGTGCCGGTCAGCTCCAGCACCGCCGCCTGCATCCAGTAGACGCCCACTGGCTTCACATGGCGGGCGGCATCCTGAAAGCGGATGTCGACCCAGTCGCCCGTCTCGGCCATCTGGCGGCTTGCCTGCGCGTAACGCGCCTCGTCGCGGTCCTGCACAGGAAGCTCGGACAGGCCGACGGAGAAGCTGACCAGCGCCAGCACGAGGACCCAGAGCGGCGCGAGGCGCGAGGCCAGGCTCCGCCGCTTGGGGCCGGACGCGGAGGGGGCCTCGGTCATGGGGCGGCTATTCCGCGGCGGGGCCCGGACGGTGCACGGCGTCGGCTTCCGCGGCCTCCGCCTCGGCGGCGAGGCGGTCGGCATGTCTGGACTTGCGGATCAGCACGAGATTGCGCGTGTAGACGATCAGGCCCATCGACTGTCCGAGGATGAAGACCACGTCCTCGCGGTAGATCGCATAGGACAGAAGCATTCCGCCGCCCAGGATGGAGAGATACCAGAACGCCACCGGCACATAGGAGCGGCCCGCGCGTTCCGAGGCGATCCACTGGATGATGAAGCGCATCGAGAAGGCCACTTGCGCGGTCAGCCCGAGGACGACCCACCAGAACTCGACCCAGCTCTCGATCCGGAGGAAGGCGAAGATTGCTTCGGTCATGGCTGCCTTTCCGCGCCGCCGCTGGCGTCGATCGTGATGTCGCCGGGGCCGAGCGCGCGCCGCCGGCGGATCAGCCAGGCGACCCCCAGAAGGTCGCTGAAGCCCACGATGGCCCGGCCGAGATTGGTGTATTTCGATTGGCCCGCCGTGCGCGGGCGGTGCGAGACGTCCACATGGGCCACCTCCCAGCCGTCGCGCTGGAACAGCGCGGGCAGGAACCGGTGCATGTGGTTGAAGTAGGGAAGCGCGAGATAGGCGTCGCGCCGGAACGCCTTGAGCCCGCATCCGGTGTCGCGGGTGCCGTCGTTCAGCATCCAGCCGCGAAGCTTGTTGGCCGCGCGCGAGGCGATGCGCTTGGCGGCGGGGTCGTTGCGCCGCTTGCGCTGGCCCGCCACGAGGCCCAGCCGCCCCGAGCTGCCGGGCGCCAGAAGCGGCGCAAGCACGTTCGGCACGTCCTCGGGAGGGTTCTGGCCGTCGCCGTCCAGCGTGCAGACGAGCGGCGCGCGCGCCGCGCGGACGGCGTCGTGAACCGCGGCGGACTGTCCCGCGGGGCGGGCATGGGTGACGATCGTCATCGGCAGGTCGGGGTGGGCGGCCGCGAAGCCGCGCAACGCCGCGGCGGTGTTGTCGGTCGAACCGTCGTCGGTCACGCAGATCTCGAACGGCCCCAGCGGCGCGGCGGCGCTGCGGCAGGCCTCGAGAAGCTCGGCGGCCGTCTCGCCCTCGTTCAGCATGGGGATCACGATCGCGAAACGCGGGGCGGCCTCGGACGGGGCCGCGTCATCTCGCTGTTCGGTCTGTCCGCTGGTCATCGCCGCCATCGCCTGCACGGCCGGCGTCGCCGGCCCTGGTGTCTCGGTTTGGCGGGGGTGTATGCCGAAAGGACCGGCGAGAAAAGCCGTTTCCCCGCGACGTGACGTCCGCGGGCGTCAACTCGCGTAGCGTGTTGCGCCCCTGCGGCGTTCGTCCAGAGGTTCCGACAGCACCAGCGCGTTGTGCGCGCGCTGCTCGCAGTTGGCGCGCGGGCAGATGCGGCAGTTGATGCCGATGGGCGTGGGGTGGGCGGGGCTCGCGCCGAGATCGCCCGCGTAGGCGATGCGGCCGATCTGCTCGACCGAACAGCCCATGGCGACCGCCAGCCGCACGTCCTGCGCGTGGCGCGTGACGCTGGGGCGGTCCACCGTGCGCGCAAAGACGAAGAACTGGCTGGCATCGGGCATTTCCACGAATTGCGGCACGATGCGCCCCGGCATCCGGAACGAGGTGTGCACGTCCAGCCGCGGGCAGGCGCCGCCATATTCGGCGAGGTGGAAGTCGGTCGCATTGAAACGCTTGGTGACGTTTCCGGCCTTGTCGATGCGCAGGAAGAAGAACGGCACCCCCTGCGCGCCCGAGCGCTGCAGCGTCGTCGCGCGGTGGCAGGCCTGTTCGAAGCTGACCCCGAAGCGGGTGGCGAGGTGGTCGAAATCGTATCTCGAGGCCAGCGCCTCGGCGAGGTAGGGGCCGTAGGGCATCAGCACGGCAGCCGCGAAGTAGTTGGCAAGCTCCACCCGGCAGCGGGCGAGGCCGTGTGCGTCGGTGATCCCCGACTGCGCCAGAAGCTCGTCGAGAAGGCCGCTCAGCTCCACGAGGCCCGCGACGTGGACCAGCTGGAACACGCGGTTGGGATGATCGAGCGCCTCTGAAAGCAGCACTTCGCGCCGCGCTTCGTCGTACTCGCGCAGCGTGCCGGCCATCTCGTCCACCTGAGCCAGCCTGACGCGCAGGCCGAGCCGGTCGCGAAGCACCCCCTTGGCCTCGGCGTAGACGTCGTCGGGGGCGACGCTGCGGCCCTCCCAGAAGGCCTCGGCCGCCGCCTCCAGCACGTCGAAATGGTTGTGGTGGCGGCGGAAGAAGTTGTGCACCGCCGCCTCGGGCGAGGTGGTCAGGAAGGTGCCGTCGCCCTCGCCGCTGGAAGCCAGCGTCATCAGCTGGTCCGTCGCCGCCAGCCACGCCCGCTGCAGCTTGAGGAAAGCGGCCACGAGGTCGGGGCTGTGGATCTGGGCCGCGCGGAGCTGTGGCAGGTCGGGGCGATGGCCGTCGAAAAGGTCGTCCTGAAGCGCCGCGCGCAGGTCGGCGAGCACCGCGGTGTCGTCGTCCTCGGCGATGTCGCGCCAGTCGACGCCGTAGACCTCGAACAGCTTCAGGAGCACCGGCACCGAGACGCTGCGCTCGTTCTTCTCGAGCAGGTTGACGTAGGAGGTGGAGATGCCGAGCGCGCGACCCATCTGCGCCTGCGTCTGTCCCTGTTCCAGCCTGAGGCGGCGCAGCCGGGGTCCGATGAACGTTTTCAGCATACGGTTGTATCCAGAAAAATTTACAAATTCACGGATTCTATAGCATGTAAATTCTCGCATTCACAGCAGGACCCGGAAGCGTTTCTCGAATCCGGCGCGCCTGCGCATGGTTGGGGCGACCCCGAGACGAGGAAGGGAGACGCGACCATGAAGACCGGCCATACGCACCTGTTCATTCCAGGCCCGACGAACGTCCCCGACGAAGTGCGGCGCGCCATGAACGTGCCCCTGGAGGATATGCGCGCGCCCGATTTCGGCGAGCTGGCGCTGGGCCTCTTTGCTGACCTCAAGCGCGTGATGCGCACCCGCGCGGGCGAGGTCTTCATCTTTCCCGGCTCGGGCACCGCCGCGTGGGAGGCCGCGATCACCAACACGCTCAACCCCGGCGACAAGGTCCTGATGGCCCGTTTCGGCCAGTTCTCGACGCTCTGGGTCGAGATGGCCGAGCGTCTCGGCCTCGACGTCGAGGTGATCGACGTGGCCTGGGGCGCGGGCGTGCCCGTGGCCGAGTTCGAGCGTCGCCTCGGCGCGGACAAGGCCGACGAGATCAAGGCCGTCTTCGTCACCCACAACGAGACCGCGACCGGCGTGACCTCGGACATCGCCGCCGTGCGCCGCGCGCTCGACGCATGTTTCCACGACGCGCTCCTGTTCGTGGACGGCGTCAGTTCCATCGCCTCGATCGACTTCCGCATGGACGAGTGGGGCGTCGATCTGGCGGTCACCGGCAGCCAGAAGGGCCTGATGTGCCCCGCGGGCCTTGGCATTCTCGGCGTAAGCCCGAAGGCGCTGGAGGCCGCGAAGGCCTCGACCATGCGCCGCGCCTATTTCGAGTTCGCGGACATGGCGAAGATGAACGCCGACGGCTACTTCCCCTACACGCCGCCCACGCCGCTTCTGCGCGGACTGCGGGCCGCGCTCGACAGGATCTTCCGCGAGGGGCTGGACGAGGTCGTGGCCCGTCACGCGCGGCTGGCCGAAGGCATCCGCCGCGGCGTCCATGCCTGGGGGCTGGACCTTGTGGCCGAGCATCCCTCGCTCTGGTCCGACACCGTGTCGGCGATCCGCACGCCGGCGCAGGTCGATGCCCGCGACGTCCTGCGCATCGCCTACGAGGAGATGAACACGAGCTTCGGTTCGGGGCTGGCGCGGCTTCAGGGCCGCGTGTTCCGCATCGGGCACATCGGCGACTTCAACGAGGGGATGGCGCTGACCGCGCTCTCCGTCGCCGAGATGGCTCTGGTGCGGGCGGGCGCCCGGATCCAGTTCGGCGCGGGCGTCGCGGCCGCCCAACGGCATTTCACCGGCTCCGCCGTGGCGAACCCCGCGCTGCGGGTCGCCGCCGAATAACCTCCCGCACATCACGAGGAGATCCCGCGCAATGTCCCACACGCTTCACCCGCTTCGGCGGCAGCGGCTCCATCGTTCCGAACTGGCCGTTCCCGCCTTGAACCCCGCCATGATCGACAAGGCCGCCGACAGCGCCGCAGACGTCGTGTTCCTCGACCTCGAGGACGCCGTCGCCCCGCCCGAGAAGGAGCAGGCCCGCAGGAACGCGGTGCAGGCCTTGAACGACATCGACTGGGCCGCGAAGGGCAAGACCGTGTCCGTCCGGATCAACGGGCTCGACACGCATTACATGTACCGCGACGTGGTCGACATCATGGAGCAGGCGGGCGACCGGGTGCATACGCTGCTCGTGCCGAAGGTCGGCGTGCCCGCAGATCTCTACATGGTCGAGGCCCTCGTCAACCAGATCGAACACGGCACCGGCGTGCGGACCCGCGTGGGCATCGAGGCGCTGATCGAGACGGCGCTGGGCATGGCCAACGTCGAGGCGATCGCGCGGTTCGGCGGCAGGCTGGAGTGCCTGCATTTCGGCGTGGCGGACTACGCGGCCTCGATGCGGGCGCGCACGGTCAACATCGGCGGCCTCAACCCGGACTATCCGGGCGATCAGTGGCACGCCGCGATCACGCGCTTGGTCATCGCCTGCCGCGCCTACGGCCTGCGCGCCGTGGACGGGCCCTTCGGCGACTTTTCGGACCCCGAAGGCTACAAGGCCGCCGCGCGCCGCGCCGCCGCCCTCGGATGCGAGGGCAAATGGGCGATCCATCCCAGCCAGATCGCGCTGGCCAACGCGGTGTTCAGCCCTCCCGAGGCCGAGGTGTCGCGCGCCGAGCGCATCATCGAGGAGTTGAGGAAGGCCGAGGCCGACGGACGGGGCGCGGCCAGTCTCGACGGCAGGATGATCGACGCGGCCTCGGAGAAGATGGCGCGCAACGTGATCGACATGGCCGGCGCCATAGCGGCGCGGGCCTGAAGCACCGGCGTCCCGGCCGGGGAGGGCCCGGGCGAAGACTGCGACCGGCGCGACGCCGGCCACCGGGAAGGAGGAGCCCGACATGGACATCCACGAACATCAGGCCAAGGAAATCCTCGCGGGCTTCGGCGTGCCGGTTCCGAAGGGCGGCCTGGCCTTCTCGCCCGAACAGGCGGCCAGCCGCGCGCGCGAGCTGGGCCTGCCCTGCGTGGTCAAGGCGCAGATCCATTCCGGCGGCCGCGGCGAGGCGGGCGGCGTGAAGCTCTGCCGCACCGAAGCCGAGGTCCGCGAGACCGCGGCGCGGCTTCTTGGCCGGACCCTCGTCACCGGGCAGACCGGGGCCGCGGGCAAGCTCGTCGAGCGCCTCTGGGTCGAGGAGGCCACGGACATCGCGCGGGAGACTTACCTCGGCTTCGTCCTCGACCGGAAATCCGAGCGCATCATGATCGTGGCCTCGCCCAGAGGCGGCATGGAGATCGAGGATCTCGCACGCGAGGATCCCGACAGCCTGCTGCGCATGGTGATTGACCCTGCCGCGGGCCTCCTGGACTTCGAGGTGCGCGACCTTGCCTTGCGGCTCGGGCTGACGGGCGCACAGATCGGCCGGATGACGACGACGCTCAGGGCCTGCTACCGCGCCTATCGCGACCTCGACGCGATGATGGTGGAAATCAACCCGCTCGCCGTGACGGGGGCGGGCGACCTCGTCGCGCTCGACGCGAAGATGTCCTTCGACACCAACGCACTGTTCCGCCGCCCGCAGGTCGCGGCCTGCCGCGACCCCGGGCAGGAGGACCCGCGCGAGGCGATGGCCGCCGACAACGGCCTCGCCTATGTCGGCCTCGACGGCGACATCGGCTGCATCATCAACGGCGCGGGCCTCGCCATGGCGACGATGGACATGATCCACCTTGCCGGCGGAGAGCCCGCAAACTTCCTCGACATCGGCGGCGGTGCAAGCCCCGAGCGCGTGGTGACCGCCTTCCGCACCGTGCTTGGCGACCCCGAGGTGTCAGTGATCCTCGTGAACATCTTCGCGGGCATCAACAGGTGCGACTGGATCGCGAGGGGCGTCGTGCAGGCCTTCCGCGAGGTCGGCCCCGGCGTGCCCGTTGTCGTCCGCCTGTCGGGCACCAACGTGGAGGAGGGTCGCGAGATCATCCGCGCCTCGGGCCTCCCGCTCATCTCCGCCGACACGCTTGCCGAAGCCGCGGAGGCCGCCGTGCGCGCCCGTTCGCGGCCCGTCGCCGCCGAATAAGGAGCCCGTTCCATGGCCATCCTGATCACCGAAGAGACCCGCGTCATCGTCCAGGGCATGACCGGCCGCATCGGACGCTTCCACGCGCAGGAGATGATCGAGGCGGGCACCCGCGTCGTGGGCGGCGTCACGCCGGGGCGCGGCGGAAGCTTCGTCCTTGGGCGCCCGGTCTTCGACACGGTGCGCGAAGCGGTGGAGGCCACGGGCGCGGACGCCTCGCTTCTGTTCGTGCCGCCGCCGATGGCCGCCGACGCGATGATGGAAGCCGCCGAGGCGGGCATCAGGCTGGCCGTGTGCGTGACCGACGGCCTGCCCGCGCAGGACATGATGAAGGTCAAACGCTTCCTGCGCCGCTACCCGAAACAACGGAAGATGCGCCTGATCGGACCGAACTGCGCGGGCATCATCAGCCCCGGAAGGGGTTTCATGGGGATCATGCCGCCGCACATCTACACGCCGGGCCGCGTCGGAATCGTAAGCCGTTCGGGCACGCTGGGCTACGAGGCGGCGTCGCAGATGCAGGCGCTGGGGATCGGCGTTTCCTCGTCGGTGGGCATCGGCGGCGACCCGATCAACGGCTCGTCCTTCCGCGACATCCTCGAGCTGTTCGAAAACGACCCCGACACCGACGCCGTCATCATGATCGGCGAGATCGGCGGCCCGCAGGAGGCCGAGGCCGCGGCCCATGTGCGCGACCGCATGACCAAGCCCGTGGCCGCCTACGTCGCCGGCCTGTCCGCACCGAAGGGGCGCAGGATGGGGCACGCGGGGGCCATCATCTCGGCCTTCGGAGAAAGCGCGCAGGAAAAGGTCGCGATCCTGCAGGAGGCGGGAATCGCGGTTACGCCGAACCCGTCATCGATGGGCGATACGGTGGCGCGGATCCTCGCCACGAGGCAAGCGGCATGAGCCGGGCGGAGCATTTCAGAATGATCGACACGACGCGTGCCGCCGACTGGATCGGCCGCACCGAGGTGGCCACGGGCTGCCTGACCCCGCAGCTTGCGGGAATGCTGGGCGCCGCCGTCTCGCACCCTCTCGCGGCCGAGCGCGATACGGGCGCGGGCGCGTGTCTTCCGCAGCTCTGGCACTGGGCCGCGTTCCCCGAATTCGTGCCCCTGTCGGAGCTTGGCGAGGACGGGCACCCGAGGCTTGGCCGCTTCCTGCCGCCGCTCGGGTTCGGGCGGCGGATGTGGGCGGCGGGCCGGGTGTCGTTCGAGGGCCGGCTGCGCATCGGCGAGGGCTTGCGGCGGACCTCCGAGATCCGGGCGGTGACGCCGAAGACTGGGGGCGCGGGCGAGATGGTCTTCGTGACCGTCGCGCATCGGATCGAGGGCGAGACCGGCGCCTTCGTCGAGGAGGAACAGGACATCGTCTACCTGCACATCCCCGACCGCTACACGGCCCCCGCACGCATGCCCGACCTGCCAGCACCCGATTTCGAAGAGGCGGTTGCGATCAACGAGGCGCGGCTTTTCCGGTTCTCGGCCGCGACCTACAACGCGCACCGCATCCACTACGACCTGCCCTACACGCAGGGTGTCGAGAAATACCCCGCCCTCGTCACGCACGGGCCGATGCAGGCGATCATGCTGATGGAGGCCGCGACGCGCCACGCGGGCGCGCCGCCCCGGCGCTTCCGCTTCCGCGGCGTGCATCCGATGTTCCACGACCATGGCCTGCGCCTGCAGGGACGCCGCGCGGCGGACGGGCTTTCGATGGACCTCGGCACCGCCGCGCCGGAGGGCTACCTGGGGATGACGGCAACGGCGGAGTGGGCCTGATGGGCATTCTCTCGGGCATGAGGGTCGTGGAGGGTTCGGCCTTCGTGGCGGTCCCGCTGGCGGGCATGACGCTGGCGCAGATGGGGGCCGACGTGATCCGCTTCGACCGGCTCGAGGGCGGTCTCGACGCCGGGCGCTGGCCGGTCACGAAGGACGGTCGGAGCCTTTTCTGGGCGGGCCTGAACAAGGGCAAGCGGTCGATCGCCATCGACATGAGACATCCGCGCGGCCGCGAGATCATTTCGGAGATCATCACCGCGCCGGGCGAGGATGCGGGGCTGTTCATCACCAACCTGCGCGTGCGCGGATGGATGGATCACGAGACGCTTTCCGCCCGCCGCCCGGACCTGTGCACGGTCACCCTGTCGGGCGACCGGCATGGCCGGCCGGCGGTGGACTACACCGTGAACCCCGCGCTGGGTTTTCCGGACGCGACGGGGCCCGCGGGCTCGGCGGATCCGGTCGCCCATGTTCTGCCCGCGTGGGACTGCATCGCGGGAAACCTCGTGGTCACGGCGCTGCTGGCGGCCGAACGCAAGCGCCTGCGCCACGGGCGGGGCTCGGCCGTGGAGATCGCCCTGAAGGACGTGGCGGCGGCGATGCTTGGGCACCTCGGCATCATCGGCGAGGTCGAGGTGAACGGGACGGTCCGCGAGAAGTCGGGAAACGCGCTTTATGGCGCCTACGGGCAGGACTTCGTCTGCGCTGACGGCGAGCGGGTGATGGTGATCGGGCTGACGGACCGGCAGTGGCGCGGCCTGGTCGAGGTCACCGGCACGAGCGAGGCCATGGCCGCGCTGGAGGGGCGGGTGGGCGAAAGCCTGTCGGACGAGGGCGCGCGCTGGCGCCACCGCGCGGCGATCACCGAGGTGCTGCGGCCCTGGTTCGCGGCGCGCCGGGTGAACGCCTTCGGGCGCGCGCTCGACGCGGCGGGCGTCACGTGGTCGATGTTCCGCGATTTCGGACGCGCCGTCGCCGAGGACCCGGACCTGTCGCCGGCCAACCCGATGTTCTCGCGCGTGGAGCAGCCGGGGATCGGGACCTACCGGGTGCCCGGCGCTCCGATGGTCTTTTCGGGCGACCCGCGCGAGGCGGCCGTGCGCGCGCCGCTTCTGGGGGAGCATACCGAGGCGATCCTCGGGGACGTGGCGCGGCTTACCGACGGCGAGATCGCATCGCTGTTCGACGCCGGCATCGTGCGCCGGGCCATGCCGCCCGAGCGGCGCATGGCGTCGTGAGGGGCAGGCGCGGCCTCGGGCCCCCGGCTGCGCCGGGACCCGCTCGGCCGCGCCTCGGGGGGCTCTGCCCCCTCGACCCCCGGAGTTTTCCGCAAGGATGAAGGAGGCCCTCAGGCGAGCGCGGCCAGCTTCGCCTCCTGGCGTGCAACCAGGGTTTCGACCTCGGCGATCGTCTCGGCGCCGAGGGAGGGGCCGGGCTTGCGCACCGTGGGGTGGGCGATGGCGCCGCGCTTCGCGAGGGTGTGCTTGCGGATGGCGAGGCCGAGGCCCGGCTGCGCCTCGTAGCGCACGAGCGGCAGGTAGGCGTCGAAGAGATCGCGGGCGCGCGTCTCGTCGCCAGCGTTCATGAGGCGGACGACGTCCGCCATCATCTCGGGGAAGGCGAAACCCGTCATCGCGCCGTCGGCGCCGCGCTTCATCTCCTCGAGCAGGAACTGGCCGCCGTTGCCGCACAGGATCGAGACGCGCCGCGCGCCGGATCGTTCGGCGCGGCGCAGGGCCGAGATCTTCTCGAGGCCCGGCCAGTCCTCGTGCTTGAGCATCACGCAGGTGTCGTGGTCCTTGAAGATCCTGAGGCAGACGCCGGGCGACATCTGAACGCCGGTGACGAGGGGAAAGTCCTGCAGCACCCAGGGGATCTGGCCGAGGGTCTCGGCCACGTTCGCGAAATAGCCGGTGATCTGGTCGTCGGTGCGCAGGCTTCCGGGCGGCGCGACCATGACGCCAGCCGCGCCGTTGTCCATCGCCGTGAAAGCAAGCGCCCGGATAGCGGCGAGGCCGGGGGCGGAGACGCCGACGATCACCGGCACCGAGGCGCGCGCGATCACCCGTTCGACCACGGTCACGGACTCCTCCGCCGACAGCTTGCCTGCCTCGCCCATCATGCCGAGGATGGTAAGGCCCGTCGCCCCTTTCGCCTCGTAGAAGTCGACCATGGTGTCGATGCTTTCGACGTCGAGCGCGCCGTCGGGCAGGAAGGGGGTCACGGCGATGGTGAAGACGCCGCTGGCGGTTTCATCGAGCATGTCTGTCTCCGGGTCTGTGGGTCTGGCCGAGGGGGATGCGGCCGAGCGCCATGGCGACGGCGGCCTGGCAGGGTTCGACCACGGGAATGCCGAGGGCGGCCTCGAGCGGATCGCGATAGCGCGCCATCCCGGCGCAGCCCATCACGAGCACGTCGGCGCCGTCGCGGTCGCGAAGATCCGCGCCGACCGCTTCCATGCGCGACCGTGTGGTTGTGGCGTCGGCCAGTTCGGCCACGCCGAGGCCGAGGGCGCGGTCACCCGCGAGCCTGTCCATCACGCCCATCGCGCCGAAGGCGCGCATGTGGCGCGGGATCGAGGCCGACAGGATGGAGATGACGCCGAAGCGCTGGCCGAGGGTCAGGGCGGTCACGACGGAACACTCCTGTATGCCGAGCGTGGGCTTCGCCGTGCGGTCGCGCAGGGCATGAAGGCCGGGATCGCCGAAACACGCGATGACGAAGCCCGCCGCCGCGGGCTCGAGCCGTTCGGCCAGCGCGAGGAGGGGCGGCACCACCGCGTCGGCCTGGGCCTGGCTTTCGATGCCGGGCGGGCCTTCGGCGAGCGTCAGGCACTCGATTTCGGTGCCGAGTGCGCGCAGCGGGGCGATGGCCGCATCGATCCCCTCGGTGACCGTCCGCGACGAATTGGGATTGATGACGTAGAGGGTGCCCATGGATCAGCGCGTCGCCTGCTGGATCTCGAGCTGGTAGCCCTCGGGGTCCTCGAAGACGAAGGCGCGGATGCCGATCGTGTCGTTGACGAAGAGCCGCGAGAGGTTCGCGAGGCCCTGTTCCCTCGCGTAGGCATACCATGCATCGACGTCCGGAACGCGGATGCAGAGCTGTACGGGCCGCGTCTCGGCCCATTTGTGCATTCCATGCGCCTCGTCCACGAGACCCACGTAAGCGCCTTCGCGGATCTTCATGATCTTGGCGAGGCCGCCCTGGTCGATGGCGAGGGGGAAGCCCATGACGTCGCGGTAGAAGGCCTCGGCGGCGGGCAGGTCGCGGTAGTAGAGAAAGGTGATGGCAAGCTCGTTGGGGCCGTCCGGACGGGTCATTGGGGTCTCCCGGTGAGGTCTGCGGGGATGGTGCCGACGCTGGCGCGGGGAAGCCAGCGGCCGGTTCCGGGCGTGCCGAGGTAGGATCCTTCCTCGACGACGGTTTCACCGCGCAGGATCACCCGCTGCGGCCAGCCGCGGACCGTGGTTCCGGCCCAGGGGTTGTAGCCCACGTTGTCGTGCAGGTCGTCCTCGCCGTAGGTGTGCTCGCGCGCGGGGTCCCACAGGACGAGGTCGGCGTCCATTCCCGGCGCGATGCGCCCCTTCGTGGCGAGGCCGTAGAGGCGGGCGGGCGCGGCAGAGGTGAGTTCCGCGAAGCGCGAGAGGCCGAGGCGGCCCCGGCTGACCATGGCGTCGAACATCAGCGGAAGGCGGACCTCGAGGCCAGGCATTCCGTTGGCGATGGCGGGAAAGGCGGCGTCGGGTCCGGCCGACAGCTTGCCCGTCCCGTCATGGCGGTAGGGCGCGTGATCGGAGGACACAACCTGCAGATCGCCGAGCGCGAGAGCCTGCCACAGGGCCTCCTGGTCGGCCACCAGGCGCTGCGGCGGCGAACACATCCACTTGGCGCCCTCGAGGCCGGGACGGTCGAGGACCTCCTCGGTCTGGAACAGGTAATGGGGGCAGGTCTCGGCCCAGACCGGCGCGCCGCGGGCGCGGGCGGCGCGGATCTCGGCGGCGGCCTCGGCGGTCGAGACGTGGAAGATCATCACGGGCGCGCGGACTGCTTCGGCGAGCCTGCACATGCGGGCGACGGCCTCGATCTCGGCGGCGCGCGGGCGCGAGGCCGCGTGGTCGAGGGGGCGGGTGCGGCCCTCCGCCAGCAGGCGCGCGCGGGCCTCGGCGATGATCGCGTCGTTCTCGGCGTGGATGCAGGTGAGCGCGCCGGCGCGCCCGGCGATCTTGAGAGCGCGGAGGATCCCCGCGTCGTCGAGGCCGATGTTGTAGGTCGTGAAGACCTTGAGCGAGCGGTGGCCCGCCGCGATCAGCGTTTCGAGATCCGCCTCGAAGTCCGGCGCACCGGGGTCGGCGAGGATCAGGTGGAAGGCGTGATCGACCGCCGCGCCGCGCGCGGCCCGCGCGGCATAGTCGGCCGCGGCCTCCGACAGACGCTGGCCCTTGGATTGCGCGGCGAAGGAGATCAGGCTGGTGGTGCCGCCCATCGCGGCCGATCGCGTCGCCGTCTCGAAGGTGTCGGCGTTCATCAGGCCCATGCCCGACATCTGTTCGATGTGGCAGTGCGGATCGACGCCGCCGGGCGTGACGATCAGGCCGTCCGCGTCGATCGTCCTTGCAGCCTCGAGGCCCCGCCCGACCGCCGCGATCCGGCCTTCGGACACGGCGATGTCGGTCGTCGTCACCGTGTCCGGCGTGACGACGCGGCCGCCCCTTATGACAAGATCCCAGACCATGCGGGGCCGACCATGGGCCAGCCCCGTGGCGGTGTCCAGTGGCCTGCCTCAGGCCTCGATCAGGGCCCGCATCTCGGCGAGTTTCTCGCGCACAAGGTCGGGCTTGCCGCGCGCCTCGATGTTCAGGCGCAGCAGCGGCTCGGTGTTGGAGGCGCGCAGGTTGAAGCGCCAGTCCCCGAAGTCGAGGGACAGCCCGTCGGTCTCGTCGCGGCCTTGCGCCCTGGGGGCGTATTCCGCCTCGATCCGGTCGATCACGGCCTTCTGGTCGCCGACGCGGAAATTCACTTCGCCCGAGGAGGGGTAGTTCGCGCGCCGCTCGGCGAGGATGTCCTTGAGGCTCTCGCCGCGGCGGCAGATCAGCTCGACCATGAGCAGCCACGGGATCATGCCCGAATCGCAGGCCATGAAGTCCCGGAAATAGTGATGCGCCGACATCTCGCCGCCATAGACGGCGCCGGTGTCGCGCATGACCTGCTTGATGTGGCTGTGGCCGCATTTCGACTGGATCGCCTCGCCGCCCATCGCGGCCACGACCTCGCGGGTCGACCAGATGATGCGGGGGTCGTGCACGATCTTCTCGCCCGGTTCCTTGGCGAGGAAGGCTTCGGCCAGAAGGCCCACGACATATTCTCCGGGCACGAAGCCGCCCTCGTGGTCGAAGAAGAAGCAGCGGTCGAAATCGCCGTCCCATGCGACGCCGACATCGGCGCCATGCTCGACCACGGGGCCGGCGGTCTTGGGCTGGTTCTCGTCGAGAAGCGGGTTCGGGATGCCGTTGGGGAAGCTGCCGTCGGGCTCGTGATCGACGCGGATGAAGGTCAGCGGGGCTCCGGCCTTCTCCAGCGCCTCGGCGATGGCGTCGAAGGTCGGGCCGGCCGCCCCGTTGCCCGCGTTCACCAGCACCGTCATGGGCTTCAGCGCCGAGACGTCGACGAAGTCCATCAGCTTGGCGACATAGGCGGGCCGCGTCCCCGAGGCGTCGGTCAGCTTGCCGCCGGGGGCGTCCGCGGCGAAGGCGCCGCTTTCGGCCAGCGCCTTGATCGCGGCCATGCCGCTTTCGTTGCCGATGGGGGCCGAGCCCGCCTGGACCATCTTCATGCCGTTGTAGTCCATCGGGTTGTGCGAGGCGGTCACGCAGATGCCGCCGTCCGCACCCAGATGCGTCACGGCGAAGTAGGTCTCCTCGGTGCCCGATAGCCCGAGGTCCAGAACCTCGGCCCCCGCATCCATCAGCCCCCGCGCGACGGCGCCGGCCAGGTCCTCGGAGGAGGGCCGCACGTCGCGGCCGATGACGACGCGGCGGGCCTTCATCACCTCGGCGAAGGCGCGGCCGACGCGGTAGGCGATGTCGGCGTTCAACTCGTCGCCGAGACGCCCGCGGATGTCGTAGGCCTTGAAGCAGGTCAGGGGGTGGGCGAGGGCGTCCATGGGATCTCCGGGCTTTGTTCGGTCGTTTGATGTCTACCCGATCCGCCGCGGCCGTTCCACCCGGGGCGCTTGGCCTCGCCGCGCTTTGCGCTAGGCTGTGCGCCACGCTCAATTTCCGGAGAGGCCATGCTGGTCGTCGCGCCCGATACGATCGCCAATGCCGGTGTCCTCGAGACACGGTCCCTTCCGAAGAAGTTTCTCGGCCGCGTCCAACTGGTGCCCCGCGGGGCCGGGATCGGCCTTTGGGCGCGCTTCGTCGTGGAGATGCAGTTCGTGCGATACATGGCGGCTCTGATCCCGTTCATGATCATTCCCTTCATGTCCTATGACCTCGCGCTTCCGGTGACGCAGGCGCCGCTTGCGATGCTGGTCGTCATCGCGGTGATCGAGCTGAAGGTGCTGCGGCTGTCGAAGGCGGGCCGGGAGCGGCTGGTCTCGGAGGACGAGGCCGCGCGGCGCGTGGACGCCTTCGCCTTCCGGGCCCGCGGGGCCCTGCGCCGGATCGCGGCGCGCCGCGAGATGTCGGAGGGCGAGATCACGCTGGTGCTGGAGCAGTCCGAACTGGCCCGCGTGGCGCCCCTGACGCTGGTCTCCGTTCAGAGCGCGACGCCCGAGCCGCATGTCCTCGACCTCGACGCGGCGGAGCGGGCGATCCTGCACGAGACGCTGTTCGACGACGAGCTGACCGAACGGATGCTGCACGCCGCGAACCTTCGCGACGACACGGCGATCCGCGAGGTGCGCATCGAAAGCCGGAGCGTCTCGGCCCATTCCCGCCTTGCCGCATGGCTCGAACGTCAAGACGAGCGTCAGGCGGACGCGGAAGCGGCGGGGGCCTGAGGGGATGGCAGTCAATGCAAGCGCGATCTCCGCCGGCGAGGCGCTGCGTGTGCTCGAGCACGGCTGGGCGGCGCAGCAGGCGGGCGGCCTGACGACGAGCTGGATGCTTCACGGCCGGCCCGGCGTCGGCAAGACGGAACTGGTGCAGACGCTGGCAGCGCGCAAGGGGGCCGAGCTGTTCGACCTGCGCCTGACCACGATCGAGCCGCAGGACCTGCGCGGCCTCCCGTTCTACGACCATGCCACGGGCCGCACCGTCTGGTACCGGCCCGAGGATCTGCCGGACGACCCTGCGCGGCCCGCGATCCTGTTCCTCGACGAGCTGACCGCCGCCGCGCCGACGCTCCAGCCTACGGTGTATGGTCTTCTGCAGGAGCGCCGCGTCGGCCGCCACCGGCTGCCCGAGAGCGTCTTCATCGTGGCGGCCGGCAATACCGTGGAAGATGGCGCCATCGCCTACGAGATGGGCACCGCCCTGTCCGACCGGCTTGTGCACGTCATCGTTCAGGCCGACGCCGCGGACTGGCTCAGGTCCTATGCGCCGGGCGCGGGCATCCATCCCGCCGTCGCCGCGTTCCTGCGCGCGCGTCCCGACCTCCTCGAAACGACGGAGGAGGCGTTGCGCCGCGGCCATGCCATCGCCTGCACGCCGCGCAGCTGGACCCGCGTCAGCGCCATCATGCGCTCCGTGCCGGACCGCGCCGCGCGTCAGGTCATGATCGCGGGCACTGTGGGCGAGGCGGCCGCCGCCGAGTTCGCGCTGATCGCCGACGAGATCGAGGCCTCGGTGCGGGTGGCCGAGATGCTCCACGCCCCGCGCGGCGACCGGACAGCCATGTATCCCGCCACGCTCCACGGCCTGACCGCGCTGGTCTACGGGCTGACCGGCGCGGTCGATGCGGTGACGCTGCCTGCGGGGATCGAGATCCTTGCCGACATGCGCCGCCTCGAGGGGCCCGCGCACCGCGCCCTGCCGCTTTCGGAGCTGGCGAGCTTCGGTTTCGAGCTCCTGATAGGCCGCGCGCTCGAGAAGGGATGGCAGGAGGCGTTCGCCCGGTCCGACGCCTATGCCGAATATGCCCGCGAGCGGGAGGCCGCGGGCCTGTGAGGCCGGCGCCTTGAGCCGCCATGCGACCCGCGCCGCGCGCGCCCTCGCGCATCTGGGCGAGGCCGACCCGGCGCTCGCCATTCTCGCGCTTTGGTGCGGACACCGCGACGGCGACGGCGCGACGCGCACGCAAGGCAATACGGTGGTGTATGGTCCGGGCTTCGCGACGCTCGGCCTGCCCGAGCAGGTCGGACTTGCCGCGCATCACGTCCTGCATGTCGCCCTGCGCCATGCCGACCGGCAGGCCGCCATCGCGGAGCGCATCGGCGCGCGTTTCGACGCCTCGCTCTACGGGCTAGCCGCGGACGGCATCATCAACGACACGCTCCTGTTGGCCGGCCATGCCCTGCTGCGCCCGGCCGTGACGCTGAGCGATCTGTTGCAGGAGATCGGCCGCCCTGCGAAGTCGCCCGTCGCCGCCTTGGCCGACTGGGACGCCGACCGGCTGGCGATGCTGCTGCATTCCGACCCGCGGATCGCGGAAAAGGCGCGCGAGTGGGGCGCCACGCGCGGTTACGCGCAGGATCTGAGCCTTGGAGAGCCGGACGAGGCGGGCGAGCGCCAGAAGACGGCGGATTGGCGCAACCAGATGCTCCGCGCGCTCGAGGCGGGGCGGAAGGCCGGCGCGGGGATCGGCCGGCTCGGCGCGATCCTGGCCGACATGGCGCCGACCGCGACGGCGTGGGAGGTGGTGCTTCGCGGGCTCCTTGCCCGCGCGCTGACGGACCGTCCCCGGCCCTCGCATCGCAGGCCATCGGCGCGCTGGGCCGCGATGCTGTCGCACGCGCAGGCGCGCGGCGGCCCCGAGCCCGCGTTCCAGCCGGGGCAGGCCCGCCAGTCGGAGCGCCCGCGCATCGCGATCTGCCTCGACACGTCGAGTTCCATCGACCCGCTGACCCTCGAGATGTTCCTTGCCGAGACCGGGGGGATCGTCCGGCGCACCGGCGCCGAGGCGCATCTTCTGGCCTTCGACGCCGAGGTGCACGAGGCGCGCCGTCTCGAGGCCGCGGCGTGGAACGGCCTGCGGGACATGGTGCTGCGCACCGGGGGCGGCACCGATTTCGCGCCGGTCCTCGCCCAGGCCGCGCGCCTGTCGCCGTCCATCG
Source organism: Roseicyclus salinarum (assembly GCF_029624655.1). Taxonomy (GTDB): domain Bacteria; phylum Pseudomonadota; class Alphaproteobacteria; order Rhodobacterales; family Rhodobacteraceae; genus Roseibacterium; species Roseibacterium salinarum. Next base: position 104,131 of record NZ_JARRSA010000005.1, on the reverse strand, counting down.
CCGTCGTCCTGACGGATCTAGACGCGCCCTTCGGACCTGCCCCGGCATGCCCTGTCCTCTGGGCCGTTCCGGGCCGTCATCCGCTGGACGAGCCGCCCTTCGGACGCCTCCTCAGGATCGGCGAGGCCTGAGGCTCAGACGCTCTCGCCCGCGCGCGCCGCGCCTTCGCGCTGGGCGCTTTCCCAGTCGGGCGCGATCCAAGCCTGGCGGTTGTCGCGGGGCAGGGGATCGCGGCCGAGGATGTGGTCGGCCGCCTTCTCGCCCACCATGATCGACGGGGCGTTGGTGTTTCCGTTGGTGATCTGCGGAAAGATCGAGGCGTCGGCCAGCCGAAGCCCCTCGACCCCGATCACGCGCGCCTGTGCATCGACGACGGCCATCGGGTCGTCGCGTCGGCCCATGCGGCAGGTGCCGCAGGGGTGATAGGCGCTTTCGGCATGTTCGCGGATCGCGGCGTCGATGGCGTCGTCGTCCCGGGCGGCGTCCCCGGGCAGAAGTTCGACGCCGGCGAAGCGCTGCATCGGCTCCTGCCGGAAGATCTCGCGCGTGAGGCGGATGGCGCGGCGGAACTCCATCCAGTCCTCCTCGTGGCTCATGTAGTTGAACAGGATCGAGGGCGGCGCGGCCGGATCGGGGCCGGTCAGCTCCACGCGCCCCCGGCTTTTCGAGCGCATCGGCCCGACATGCGCCTGAAAGCCATGCGCCGCCGCCGCCGCCGCGCCGTCGTAGCGCACGGCGATGGGCAGGAAGTGGAACTGGATGTCGGGCCATTCGATGCCCGCGCGCGAGCGGATGAACCCGCACGCCTCGAACTGGTTCGACGCGCCGAGGCCACGCCGCGACAGCATCCATTGCGCGCCCACCCAGGCCTTGCCCCAGATGCTCCAGTAGGGGTTCAGGCTGACGGGTTCCTTCGAGGCGTACTGGACGTAGATCTCGAGGTGATCCTGAAGGTTGCGCCCCACGCCGGGCCGGTCGGCCACCACGGGAATTCCCTTTTCCACCAGGTGCCTGGCAGGGCCTATTCCACTGAGCATTAGAATTTTCGGAGAATTGATCGCACCGGCGGCCAGGATCACGTCGCCGCGCGCGCGAACGACCCGCCCATTCGTGAGGCGAATGCCCGTCGCGCGGCCGTCCGAGATCTCGACGCGATCGGCGAGGCCGCGCACCACGCGCACCCGGCCCGTCGCGATGGCGGGCTTGAGATAGGCGTCGGCGGCGGACCATCTGCGGCCCTGCCAGATCGTGCGCTCGAAGGCGCCGAAGCCTTCCTGACGCTCGCCGTTGTAGTCCTCCGTGGCGCCGTAGCCCGCGGCGGCGCCGGCCTCGACGAAGGCCTTGAAGAGCGGGTTCTTCCGCTCGCCGCGCGTGACATGGAGCGGGCCGCCGTCACCGCGCCAGTCCGGGTCGCCGGTCTCGCCGTGCCAGTGCTCCATGCGCCGGAAGTAGGGCAGGACGTCGGCGTGGGCCCAGCCGTCGGCCCCCATTTCCGCCCAGGTGTCGAAGTCGCGGGCGTGGCCCCGGACATAGATCATGCCGTTGATCGAGGACGATCCGCCGATCACCTTGCCGCGCGGGCAGGCCATCCGCCGGCCGCCCATGTGGGGCTCGGGTTCGGTCGTGTAGCCCCAGTCGTACCGTTTCATGTTCATCGGGTAGGACAACGCGCCGGGCATCTTGATGAAGGGGCCCGCGTCGGTCCCTCCATGCTCGATCACGATGACGGACCTGCCCGCCTCGGCCAGCCGGAAGGCCATTGCGCAGCCTGCGGAACCCGCGCCGAGGATGACGTGATCGGCCTCCATCAGCATACCCTCCGAACGGGAAGGCATCCGCAGCACTTGGCCGCAAGCCATTCGGGCGAAGGGCTTATTCGCCTTGTCCACATGTGGATAACTCTATCGCTCATCAAAAGGGCGCCTCCACGCGGCCAAGCCCGACATAGACGGATTTCGGCTGGCTGTAGGCCTCGATCGCGGCGCGCGCGTTCTCGCGCCCGATGCCGCTGGCCTTCACCCCGCCGAAGGGCATCTCGATGGGCGTCAGGTTGTACTGGTTGATCCAGCAGGTGCCCGCACGGAGCGCGCGCACCACGCGGTGTGCGCGGGCGATGTCGCGTGTGAAGACGCCGGCGGAAAGACCGAACTCGGTCGCGTTCGCGCGCTCCACGACCTCGGCCTCGTCCGCGAAGCCAAGGACCGACATCACGGGACCGAAGATTTCCTCGCGCGCGATCGTCATCGTGTCGGTGACCTCCGCGAAGACCGTGGGCTCTATGAACCATCCGGGTCCTGGCGGCACGCCGCCGCCGGCGACCAGCCGCGCGCCTTCGGACAGGCCTTTCTCGATGTAATTCAGGACGATGGCGCGCTGTCCTTCCGACACCATGGGGCCGATATGCGTGGCCTCGTCCATCGGGTCGCCGATCACGGCCCCGGCCGTCCGCTCGGCGAGGCGCGACAGAAAGGCGTCACGGACGCCGTCCTGCACGAAGACCCGCGTGCCGTTCGAGCAGATCTGCCCTGTGGAGTAGAAATTGGCGTTGATCGCGGCGCTCACCGCGTCTTCCACGTCGGCGTCGTCAAAGACGATCAGGGGCGACTTGCCGCCAAGCTCCATCGTGACGTGCTTCAGCCCCGCGGCCGCGGCTTCGTAGACCTTGCGGCCCGTGGGCACGGACCCCGTGAGCGAGACCTTGGAGACGCGGTCGTCCGCCACCAGCGCCGCGCCGACCTCGCCACCGCCCTGGATCACGTTGAAAAGGCCCGGAGGCGCGCCGGCCTCGATCAGGATTTCCGCGAGTTTCAGGGCGCTTAGCGGCGTTTCCTCTGATGGTTTGAACACCATCGCGTTGCCGCAGGCAAGCGCCGGCGCGGCCTTCCAGCAGGCGATCTGGATCGGGTAGTTCCACGCCCCGATGCCCACGCACACGCCCAGCGGCTCGCGGATCGTGTAGGCGAAGTCGCCGCCCAGCTCGACCGCCTCGCCTGTTAGCGTGCCGGCCATGCCGCCGAAATACTCGAGGCAGTCGGCCCCGCTCGCCGCGTCGGCCACCAGCGTCTCGGACATCGGCTTGCCGGTGTCCATCGTCTCGATCTCCGAGAGCTCACGGTTGCGCGCGCGGATGATCTGCGCCGCGCGCGTCAGGACGCGCCCGCGCTCCGTTCCCGTCCGCGAGGCCCAGTCGCGCTGCGCCGCTTCGGCGGAGGCGAGCGCGGCCTCGATCACCCCGGGCGTCGCGCCATGGACCTGTCCCAGCCGCGCGCCGGTGGCGGGACAGATCAGCGGAATGACGGCGCCGCCGGCATCCTCGTGCGCCTCGCCGTTCACGAAATGGCTGGCTTTCGGCTGCAGGTTCATCGTCATTCTCCCCTTGGGAAGCGCTGGCTGTCTTCCAGCACGTTCAGGTCCATGTGATTGCGCATGTAGCGGTCCGAGGCGTCTCGCAACGGCTGGAAATCCCAAGGGAAATAGGCTCCGTTGCGCAGCGCCTCGTAGACGGTCAGGCGCCGCGCCTGGCTGTCCCGCACCTCGGCGTCGAAGGCCTCGAGGTCCCAGCGGGCGGCGGCCATGACGCGGAAACGCTCCAGTGTCGCGACGTGGCCGGGCTCGCCTGCGAGGTCGTGCATCTCGTGCGGATCGGCCTCCAGGTCGAAAAGTTGTTCGGGGTCGAGCGCGCAGTTGGTGTATTTCCAGCGACCGGCCCGCAGCGCGATCATCGGCGAGATGCTGGCCTCGGCGGCGTATTCCATCGCGACGGGGCTTTCGCGGCGCCTGCCCCCTGCGAGCGGCACGAGGGTTTCGCCATCGGTCCACGGCATCACCTCGTCCATCGAGACACCGGCCAGATCGCAGAGCGTCGGGCAGAGGTCCAGTGTCGAGACCGGGGCCTCGATCCGTCCAGGGGCCATCCCCGGCGCCGAGATCATCAGCGGCACCCGCGCGGCGCCTTCGTAGAAGCTCATCTTGAACCACAGGCCGCGCTCGCCCAGCATGTCCCCGTGGTCGGAGACGAAGACGACGATGGCCTCCTGCCCGGTGCGCTCCATCACGTCGAGAAGGCTCGCGATCTTCTGGTCGATATAGGAGATGTTGGCGAAATAGGCACGGCGGGCGCTGGCGACGTGGTCCGGGGTGATGTCGTAGCTGCGCCAGTCGTTCGCGTCGAAGATGCGCTGCGAATGCGGATCGTGGCGGTCCTCGTCCAAAGCATCAACATCAGGATGCAAGTGCTTGCAATCGCGATACAGGTCCCAGAATTTTCGGCGCGCCACATAGGGATCGTGGGGATGGGTGAAGCTGACCGTCAGGCACCAGGGGCGTTCGTCCCGGCCGCGCGCGAGGTCATAGAGCTTCTGCTCGGCGTTGAAGGCGACCTCGTCGTCGTATTCCATCTGGTTGGTGATCTCGGCCACGCCCGCGCCGGTCACGCTGCCCATGTTGTGATACCACCAGTCGATCCGCTCGCCGGGTCTGCGGTAATCGGGCGTCCAGCCGAAATCGGCGGGGTAGATGTCGGTCGTCAGGCGCTGTTCGAACCCGTGAAGCTGGTCGGGGCCCACGAAATGCATCTTGCCCGAAAGGCAGGTCTGGTAGCCCGCGCGCCGCAGGTGATGGGCGAAGGTGGGGATGTCCGAGGCGAACTCGGCCGCGTTGTCGTAGACCTGCGTCCGCGAGGGCAGGCGCCCCGACATGAAGCTCGCCCGCGCCGGCGCGCAGAGCGGCGAGGCGGTGTAGGCGTTCGCGAAACGGGTCGAGCGTTCGGCCAGCGCCTTCAGCGCGGGGGTGTGCAGCCAGTCCGCCGGGCCGTCGGGGAACAGCGTCCCGTTCAGCTGATCCACCATCAAGATCAGGATGTTGGGACGCGTCATGCCCGCGCTCCAGTCTCGTGGTCGAGGGCGGCGAGAACGTGGGCCGTCGCGGTCCCCGCGGTCATTGCGTCAGGGTCGAGCGCGGCGCGCAGGTAAAGCCCGTCGATCAGTCCCGCGACGCGCTCGGCGATGCCGGGCGCGCGCGCGTCCGCGAGGGGGCGCAGTTCGTGCACGAGGTTCGAGCGCAGCCGGCGCTGGTAGACCGTCAGAAGACGGCGCGCGGCAGGGTCCGTGGCGGCGAGGACGTAGAAGTTCAGCCATGCAGCTACGACCTCGCGCCGGAAGTTCGAGGGGCCGAAACTGGCGCGGACGAGGGCGGCGAGCCGTTCCTTCGGCCCCGTCGCCGTCATCAGCGCGCCGCGCACCTCCGCGCCGTAAAGCGACAGGATCGCGCGCATCGCGGCAAGAAACAGCCTGTCCTTGCCGCCGAAGTAGTGGAACGCCAGCGCCGGCGACACGCCCGCGCGCCGTGCGATCTGCCCCACGGTGACGTCGAGGCTTCCGGTCGCGCCGATCTCCAGGATCGCCGCCTCGACCAGTTCCTCGCGCCTCAGGCTTTCCGTTCTGCGTTCCGACATGCCAGGTCCTCCGTCACGCATGGCTCTCATAACTTGATTGATCCGTCAATCAACAGGGATGAGCGCTTGCCACCGCGGCGGAGGGGTGTTGAAACTATGCGCAGACCAACGAACCGAAAAAATCCGAAGGGAGACACTCATGAAACGCCTGCTGACAGCGACGGCTCTCACGGCACTGGGCGCGGGTTCGGCCTTTGCGCAGTGCGAATCCGTGACCTTTTCCGACGTCGGCTGGACCGACATCACCGCGACGACCGCAGCCACGACCGTCGTGCTCGACGCGCTCGGCTACGAGACCGAGACGCTGGTCCTGTCGGTGCCCGTGACCTACACCTCGCTGGCCGAGGGCGACGTGGACGTGTTCCTCGGCAACTGGATGCCGACGATGGAGGCCGACATCGCCCCCTATCGCGATGCGGGAACCGTGGACACGGTCCGCGCCAACCTCGAGGGCGCGAAATACACCCTCGCCACCAACGCCGCGGGCGCCGCGCTCGGCATCACGGACTTCTCCGACATCGCCGCGAACGCCGGCGCGCTGGAGCGCGAGATCTACGGCATCGAGCCGGGCAACGACGGCAACCGCCTGATCATGGACATGATCGACCAGAACGCCTTCGCGCTCGGCGACGCGGAGTTCGAGGTGGTCGAAAGCTCGGAGCAGGGGATGCTGGCGCAGGTCGAGCGCGCGAGCGACCGCGGCGAGCCGGTGGTCTTCCTCGGCTGGGAGCCGCACCCGATGAACGCCAACTTCGAGCTGACCTACCTTACGGGCGGCGACGACTGGTTCGGGCCGGACCTCGGCGGGGCCACCGTCTACACGAACACCCGCGCGGGCTTCGTCGAGGAATGCCCGAACCTCGGCGCCTTCCTCGAGAATCTCGAATTCAGCCTCGCGATGGAGAACGAGATCATGGGCGCGATCCTGAACGACGGCGAGGATCCCCGCGATGCCGCGACGGCGTGGATGGCGCAGAACCCCGAAGTGGTTATGGGGTGGCTCGAGGGCGTGACGACGGTCGACGGCGGCGATGCCCGCGCGGCCGTGTCCGAAGCGCTCGGCCTCTGAGCGGCGACCGAGCCAAGGGGGAGACGGGCGGTGACGTACCACGCGCCGCCCGTCTTCACGTGGGGACCTGAGCGATGCTGAACTGGCTGACGGAGTGTGACGAGGGCCTGCCGGACGAGGGCGGGCCGCTCGCTGTCCTGTCGGAGTGCAAGCTGCGCGTGGGCGACGCGGCCGAGGCGGGCTTCGACTGGCTTCAGGACAACCTGTCCGGTGTCTTCGACGCAATGTCCGCCGCGCTCGAGGTGCTGATCGAGGCGATCCTCGCCGTGTTGCAGAGCCCGCCCAACACAGGATGGTTCCAGGACCTGCGGCGGTCCGAGATCACCTATCTCTATCCCGAGGCGTGGCACCCGATCCTGATCACGGCGCTTTTCGCGCTTCTGGCATGGTGGCTGCACCGCAACTGGCGGATGCCGGCCCTGATCGCCGTGGGCCTCCTGTTCATCATCAACCAGGATTACTGGGACGAGACGACCGAAAGCCTCACGCTGGTGCTCGCGGCCTGCGTGGTGTGCATGGGGATCGGCGTTCCGGTGGGGATCGCCGCCGCGCACCGGCCGCGCCTCTATGCTTGGATGCGGCCCGTCCTCGACCTGATGCAGACGCTGCCGACCTTCGTCTATCTCATCCCCGCGATCGTCTTTTTCGGCATCGGCATGGTCCCTGGCCTGATCGCGACGGTGATCTTCGTCCTGCCCGCGCCGATCCGGCTGACGCACCTTGGCATATCCTCCACGCCGCGGGCGCTGATGGAGGCGGCGGACGCCTTCGGCGCGACGCCGCGCCAGAAGCTCTGGAAGGTGGAATTCCCCTCGGCGCTGCCTCAGATCATGGCGGGCCTCAACCAGACGATCATGCTGTCGCTGTCGATGGTGGTGATCGCGGCGCTGGTCGGCGCCTCGGGCCTCGGCGTCCCGGTGGTGCGCGCGCTCAACCAGGTGAACACGGGCCTCGGCTTCGAGGCCGGGCTGATCATCGTGGTCGTCGCCATCTTGCTCGACCGTCTTCTGAGGGTGCCGTCGAAATGACCGCGGTGCGATTCAACGAGGTCTGCATCACGTTCGGCCCGCAGCCCGCGCAGGCGCTTTCCATGGCCGACGAGGGCGCCACGCGCGCCGAAATCCAGGCCGCGACCACCAATGTGCTGGGGGTCCACGACTGCTCGCTCGAGGTCGAGGAGGGCGAGATCCTCGTGCTCATGGGTCTGTCGGGATCGGGCAAGTCGACCCTCCTGCGTGCGGTCAACGGCCTCAACCCCGTGGCGCGCGGGTCGGTCGAGGTCTCGGTCGGCGACCGGATGATCGACGTCACGCACGCCCCGCAGCGGGTCCTGCGGCACATCCGGCAGACGCGCGTGGCCATGGTCTTCCAGCAATTCGGCCTGCTGCCCTGGCGGACGGTGCGCGAGAACGTGGGGTTCGGCCTCGAGCTTTCGGGGGCATCGGCGGCCGAGCGGAACGCGCGCGTCGTGCAACAGCTGGACCTCGTGGGCCTGTCGGATTGGGCCGACCGCCGCGTGGGCGAGCTGTCGGGGGGGATGCAGCAGCGCGTCGGCCTTGCACGCGCCTTCGCCACCGACGCGCCGATCCTGTTGATGGACGAGCCCTTCTCGGCGCTCGACCCCCTGATCCGCACCAAGCTGCAGGACGAGCTTCTGGACCTTCAGCGCGACCTCAAACGCACGATCATCTTCGTCAGTCACGACCTTGACGAGGCGTTCAAGATCGGCAACCGCATCGCGATCATGGAGGGCGGGCGCATCGTCCAGCTCGGCACGCCGCGTGACATATTCTCGGATCCCGCAAGCGATTACGTCGCGGAGTTCGTCGCCAACATGAACCCCCTCGGCGTGCTGACCGCGCAGGACGTGATGCTGGCCGGGGCGGGCAAGCCCGGCACGCTGGGCCCGCGCTGCGACACCGAGGCGCCGGTGCGCGAACTGATGGAGATCCTCGCCGCCGGCGCGCCCCGCGTCGTCGTGCAGAGGGACGGCGCGGTGATCGGCGTGGTGACGACGGAAAGCATCGTGGCCCGCCTGTGCGCCGGAAACGCAGAGCACGGCGATGACGGGGACGGCGGCGACGACGGGTCGGGGTTCTTCGACGGGCTCGTCAGGGGCGGCTGATCAGCCCTCCTGAAGACGCGCGATCAGCCGCTCGAGGTGATGGTCGCTGTCGCCGAACTGGTGGTCGATCATGACCAGCCGCTTGGCGTAGTGGCTGACCGGGTAGTCCCATGTCATCGCGATGCCGCCATGCATCTGGATCGCCTCCTCGGCCACTTGTCGGGCGATGCGCCCCACAAGGTGCTTGGCCTGGCTCGCTCGGTGCGATCGCTCGGGCCCGTCCGCTGCGGCTGCGGCGGAAATGACGGCCGAGCGCGCCTGTTCGATCTCGATCTGCAGGTCCACCGTGCGGTGCTGAAGCGCCTGGAACGCGCCGATCGGCTGGCCGAACTGCCTGCGGGTGCCAAGATACTCCACCAGCATCGCGAACGCGGCCTCCATCGCCCCGAGCGCCTCGGCCGAAAGCGCGAGCGCGGCCAGGTCGAGCGCCTCTGCAACGGCGCCTGCGTCCAGTGGCAGTCGCAGTGCCGGCGCCGCGTCCAGCATCACCTCGCCTGCCGGGCCGCCGTCGATCATGCCGTAGGCCGTGATCTCGGCCGCCGCGGCCTCGACATCGAAGACGGCAAGCCCGTCGCGGGCCCTTGCGGCCACCAGAATCCGGTCGGCCGCGCCCGCGCCGTAGACAACCGTCTTTCGGCCCGAAACTGTCCACAGCCCGTCCTCCTCGACCGCCTCCGAGGCGATTTCGTCGAGGTCGTAGGGCGCGTCCGTCTCGCCGATGGCGACCGCATACCGCACGCCGCCCAAAAGGACGCCGTCGACAGCCACGCCCGCCAGCGTCAGAAGCCTCAGGGCCATGAGCGCCGGAAGCACCGGCTCGGGGCAGAGCGCACGGCCCAGTTCCTCGAACACGACCGCGACGTCGAAGCCGCCACCGCCCATTCCGCCCGCGTCCTCCGCGACAAAGGCGTAAAGGACGCCCAACTCCGCAAGGCCGGTCCATGCCGCGGGATCGTGGAACGGCGCTTCGTAGGCGACCTTCGTGCGATGCGCGAAACCGTAGCTGTCGGCCAGATACCGCCGAAGCGTCTCGGCCAGCATCCGCCGGTCATCCGTCATCTCGAAATTCATCGCGACATCAATCCCTTGGCAAGGATGTTGCGCTGGATCTCGTTCGATCCGCCATAGATCGAGATCTTGCGGTTGTTGAAGTAGCTCGCGGCGTTGCGCGCATGGCCTTCGGGCGCGATCGCAAGGTTGCCTTCAAGCTCCTCGGACGGGAACGGCGCCGCCGCGGGTCCCAGCGCGCGGCGCGCAAGGTCGTTGATCGCCTGCCGGATCACCGTGCCCTTGATCTTCACCATCGACGGCTCGCTCGAAAGCCGTCCACCTTGCGCCGCGCGCGCGAGCATCCGCAGGTTGGTGATCTTCATCGCCTCCAGCTCGGCTTCGACCTCGGCCAGCCGCGCGGCGAAAAGCGTGTTCTGGATAAGCGGCTTGCCGCCTCGCATGACCTTGCGCGCCAGGTCCTTCACCTGCTCCAGTGCGTGGATCGAGAAGCCGACGCCAGCGATGTTCGTCCGCTCGTGGCCGAGCAGGAACTTCGCGATGGTCCAGCCCTCGTTCTCCTTGCCGACGAGGTTTTCCACAGGCACCCTGACGTCTGTGAAGAAGACCTCGTTCACCTCGTAGCCACCCTCGATCAGGCGGATCGGCCGCATCTCGATGCCGGGCGTGTCGAGGTCGACCAGGAGGAACGAGATCCCCTCCTGCGGCTTGCCCTCGGATGCTGTCCGCACGAGGCAGAAGATGCGGTTGGCGTGCTGGCCAAGCGTCGTCCATGTCTTCTGGCCGTTCACGACGTAATGCGCGCCGTCACGCAGGGCCCGCGTCTTCAGGCTGGCAAGGTCCGAGCCCGCGCCCGGCTCGGAATAGCCCTGGCACCACCAGTCGCGGCCGTCGAGGATGCGGGGCAGGAATTCCGACTGTTGCGCCGCCGTGCCGAAGGCGACGAGAACGGGCCCCAACATGCTGACCCCGAAAGGAACGATGCGTGGCGCCCCGGCGCGGCAACATTCCTCCTCGAAGATGTGGCGTTCCACCGGGCCCCAGCCCTGTCCGCCGAATTCCTCGGGCCACGCCCCGGCGAGCCAGCCGCGTCGGTTCAGGATCGCGTGCCAGCGCTCCATGTCCGCCTTGGAGAGGTCCTTGCGGGCCTGCACCTTTTCGGAGAGGTCGGTGGGCAGGTTCTCGTCTAGGAAACGCCGCACCTCCTCCTGAAAGGCGCGTTCCCTGGGCGAATAGGTCAGGTCCATGTCGTATCCCTCCGCCTTGGGGACGTCGCGGCCGCGGCGGCGCTCAGAAGAACGCCTGAAGCCCTGTCTGCGCGCGGCCGAGGATCAGCGCGTGGACATCGTGCGTGCCCTCGTAGGTGTTCACCGTCTCGAGGTTCTGCGCGTGACGCATGACGTGGTACTCGGCCATGATGCCGTTGCCGCCGTGCATGTCGCGCGCGGCCCGCGCGATGTCCAAAGCCTTGCCGCAATTGTTCCGTTTCATCAACGAGATGACCTCTGGCGCGCAGGTGCCCTCGTCAAGCATCCGCCCCGCGCGGAGCGCCCCTTGCAGCCCCAGCGCGATCTCCGTCTGCATGTCGGCCAGCTTCTTCTGGAACAGCTGTGTCTGGGCCAGCGGGCGGTTGAACTGCACCCGGTCGAGCCCGTATTGCCGGGCCCGGTGCCAGCAATCCTCGGCGGCGCCCATGACGCCCCAGCTGATCCCGTAGCGCGCACGGTTGAGGCAGCCGAAGGGCCCTTTCAGCCCCTCGACGTTGGGCAGAAGCGCGTCTTCGCCGACCTCGACGCCGTCCATGACGATCTCGCCCGTGACCGAGGCCCGCAGGCTGAGCTTGCCGCCGATCTTCGGCGCCGAAAGCCCCTTCATCCCCTTCTCGAGGATGAAGCCCCGGATCTTTCCGCCATGCGCCTCGGACTTGGCCCAGACCACGAAGACATCGGCGATGGGCGCGTTCGAGATCCACATCTTCGAGCCGTTCAGGACGTAGCCGCCCTCCACCTTCCGCGCGACCGTCTTCATGCCGGCCGGGTCGCTGCCGGCATCGGGCTCGGTCAGCCCGAAGCAGCCGATCAGCGCGCCCTTCGCGAGGCCCGGCAGGTACTTCTCCCGCTGCGCTTCCGAGCCGTAGGCATTGATGGGATACATCACGAGAGAGGACTGCACGCTCATCATCGAGCGGTAGCCCGAGTCGACGCGCTCGATCTCGCGCGCGACAAGGCCGTAGGTGACATAGCCCGCACCGAGCCCGCCGTACTCCTCAGGGATCGTCACGCCCAGAAGTCCCATTTCGCCCATCAGGCCAAAGACTTCGGGTTCGACCTTCTCGTCGAGATAGGCGTCCTTCACCCGCGGCGCGAGCTCGGCTTCGGCGAAGCTTCGCGCGCTTTGGGCGATCATGCGCTCGTCCTCGTCCAGCTGGTGGTCGAGGTGAAACGGATCTGCCCAATCGAACGGGGCAAGCGAGGGTCCGGTGGTGCGGCTCTGACCGTCAGGCATGTCGGGAACTCCCTTCCAACTTCTCCCCAGACATAGCAGCTGCGCGACGGCTTCAACAGAGGGGGCGCTTGCAGGGCCGCCGAGCGCCGTCTAGCGTCCATCCCGGCCGCAGGGGAGGTTTTCAATGGATCTAGGAATGACGGAGCGGGTGCGACCGCTGGTCGAGGCGGTGCGGCAGATGGTCCGCGACGAGATCGCGCCGCTCGACGCCGAATACCACCGCGAGGTCGGGCGTCACCCGTCGGGCGACCGGTTCGCCATGACCGAGCGGCAAATCCAGATCCTTCGGGACCTAAAGTCGACGGCGAAGGCGCGCGGCCTGTGGAATTTCTGGCTGACCGACAGCGCGAACGGCTTCGGCCTCAGCACCGTCGAATACGCCTACCTTGCCGAGGAGATGGGGGCGGTCTCGATCGCGCCCGAGGCCTTCAACTGCAACGCCCCCGACACCGGCAACATGGAAGTGCTCGAGCGCTACGGCACGAAGGTCCAGAAGGAACGTTGGCTTCCCGGGCTGATGGACGGCGAGACGCGCTCGGCCTACCTCATGACCGAGCCCGGCGTGGCCTCGTCCGACGCCACGCAGATCGCGCTGGAGTGCCGGCGGAAGGGCGACGCCTACGTCCTGAACGGCGAGAAATACTGGGCGACGGGGGCGGGCGACCCGCGCTGCGGTCTCTACATCGTGATGGCTTGCACCGACCCCGAGGCGGCGCGGCACGCGCGCCACACGATGCTCCTCGTGCCCGCCGACAGCGACGGGATCGAGGTACTACGCCCCATGCAGGTCTTCGGCCACGACGATGCGCCGCATGGCCACATGCACATCCGTTTCCGCGACGTGCGCGTGCCGGCCGAGGCGGTCGTCCTCGGCGAGGGGCGTGGCTTCGAGGTGGCGCAGGGCAGGCTCGGGCCCGGGCGTATCCACCACTGCATGCGCGCCATCGGTCGTGCCGAATTCGCGTTGGAACTGATGTGCCGCAGGGCCCTGTCCCGCAGCGCCTTCGGCCGGCCGCTGGCCGAGCTGGGCGCGAACCACGACATCGTCGCGAACGCGCGCATCGACATCGAGATGACCCGGCTTCTGTGCCTGAAGGCGGCGTGGATGATGGACACCGCCGGCGTCCGCGCCGCCCAGCCCTGGATTTCCAAGATCAAGGTGCAGGCGCCGCTCATGGCGTTGAGGGTCGTGGACGAGGCCATGCAGATGCACGGCGCCACCGGGATCAGCCAGGACACGCCCCTCGCGGCGATCTGGGCCGACCTGCGCACGCTGCGGTTCGCAGACGGCCCGGACGCCGTGCATCGTCGGCAGGTGGCGCGCGCGGAACTGCGCAAATACACCAACACAGCACCATGAGCCTGGACCTCGACGCGGTCTCGGACTGGCTGCGCGCTTGCAACGGCGGGGCGCAAACCGTTGTTCGCGCGACCAAGTATCCGGGCGGGCAGTCCAACCCGACCTACCTCCTGGAGACGGAGGGCGCGCCGCTCGTCCTGCGCCGGAAGCCCTCGGGGACGCTTTTGAAGTCGGCGCATGCGGTCGATCGGGAATACCGTGTGCAGGCCGCGCTCGCCGGCACGAGTGTGCCCGTCGCGCGCATGATCGCCTATTGCGACGATGCAGCCGTCATCGGGTCGGAGTTCTACGTCATGGAGCGCGTCGCGGGTCGCTCGTTTGACGATCCGCGACTGCCGTCGATCCCCGTCCCGGAAAGGCATTTGTACATCAAGGAGATGGGGCGCGTTCTTGCGGCGATCCATTCGGTCGATCCGGTGGAAGTGGGCCTTGGCGACTTCGGTCCGCGCGGGGGCTACTTCCGGCGCCAGATCGACAGGTGGTCGGGCCAGTACCGCGCGACCGAGACGGAGCGCGTGGCGGCGATGGACCGCCTGGTGGCCGCGCTCGACGCGGCCTGTCCGCACGATGACGGCCGCGTGACGCTCGTCCACGGCGATTATCGCATCGACAACCTGCTTTTCGCGCCGGAGGCGCCGCGCATCGCCGCCGTCCTCGACTGGGAATTGTCCACCCTTGGCCACCCCTTCGCTGACCTTGCGTCGGTCGTCATGCAGTGGCGGATGCCGCCGGGCGCGCAGGGCCGGGGCCTGAGGGGTGTCGACCGCGAGGCCGAGGGACTGATCGCCGACGAGGCGTTCGTGGCGCTCTATTGCGAACACATGGGTTTGACGGGAATACCGGATTTCGAGGTCTGCGTCGCCTTCTGCTTCTTCCGGATGGCCGCGATCCTGCAGGGCGTGAAGAAACGCGCGCTGGACGGCAACGCGTCCGACCCCGCACGGGGTCTGCAACTCGGCGCGCTCGTGCCGCTCTATGCCGAGGCTGGCTTGGAGGCGCTCGATGGAGGCTCTTGATCCAGCACTCCGGGAAGAGGCCTATGCCCTCCAGACGCTGCTCGGCTTCGAGCTGACGGGGTGGGGCGAGGGGCGGGCCCGGGTCGAGCTTCCCGTCCGCCCCGGTCTTTCCAATCGGCAGGGGCTGGTCCACGGCGGCGTCCACGCCACGCTGCTTGACACCGCGATGGGGTTCTCGGGCTGTTTCACGGGCGACCCCTCGCGGCGCGTGACGGCCCTGACCCTGTCCTTGACGGTGAACTACATAAGCCAGGTCAGGGGGATGCGGCTTATTGCCGATGCGACACGGATGGGCGGCGGCCGCTCGACCTTCTTCGCGTCGGCCACGCTGTCGGACGAGACCGGGCATCGTGTGGCCACCGCGACCGGCGTGTTCCGCTATCGCGCCGCGGACGCGAAAACCTGAGGCGCCCGCGCCCGTCGCGCTTGATGCCGGCGCCGCGATGACGTTTGCTTGCGCCGCACACGAACGCGCGGAAGGGCAATTCATGACGGGACCGAGGCGGCACTGGCGCGAGATGACGACGCGCGACTTTTCGACCGGGGAGACCGGCGACTGGATCGCGGTCCTGCCGATCGCGGCAATCGAACAGCACGGACCGCACCTGCCCGTGGGGGTCGACGCCCTGATCGCGGAGGCCATGGTGGCGCGCTGCGCCGAGGCGCTTCCCCCCGAGGCGCCGGTCACGTTCCTGCCGGTTCAGCAGGTCTGCAAGTCCAACGAGCACGTGGCCTTTCCCGGAACGCTCACGCTCGACTGGGATACGGCGATCCGCTCGTGGCTTTCCATCGGACACGGCGTGGCCCGCGCCGGGCTTCGCAAGCTGGTGATCGTCACCAGCCACGGCGGCAACGTGGCGCCGATGGAAATCGTCGCGCGCGAGTTGCGGCAGACGCACGCCATGGCAGTGGCCACCACGGCGTGGACGCGCCTCGCGTCGGCGCGCGCCTACACGTATCCGGAAGGTCCCATGGTGGACATCCACGGCGGGCTGTCGGAGACGTCGATGATGCTCGCGCTCCATCCCGAGCTTGTCCGCACCGAACTGGCCGAGGACTTCGCCAGCGCCCAGACCGCGCTCCGGCAGGGCTCTGCCAAGCTGGGGTTCCACATGGCCGACGCCAACCTCGGCTGGCTCTCGCAGGACCTCAACCCGAAAGGCACCGTCGGCGACGCGTCCTCCGCCACGGCCGCGCTCGGCGCTGCGGACATCGCGTCGCAGGTGGAGGGCTTCGTGGCCCTGATGCAGGACATGATGCGCGTCGTTCCGCCAGAGCCGGTCTGAACCCGCGCTGTGCATGGAAAGGAGCCGTTCCGGCTTGGAACTTTCCAGCTTTTCCTGACGGTTCAGCCGCATATATCCCCATCTATTCGCATGTTTCGCGACATTCGCGCTGCGTTCCGGCTCATCCCCAGACCCGTCATGCCGGCGCCGGTGATGGGCCGAACTGGGGGGCATCGAAGCACGGCCGCGGGATGCGGTGCGGGGCCGCCGCGCGCGCGTCCGAAGCAGGGCAAGAAGCAGGGCAAGAAGCAGGGTAAAGCGGCCCGGCCGCCTTTCCGCCGGACCAGCGGTGCGGACGGTCCGTAAACGCTCGCGCCGGGCTGCCCTTGCAGGCCCCCTGTGCCACCACTAAGACTCTGTCAGACCGCGTTGGATTTTGAGGCAGGCCCCGATGAACGACCCTATCGATCACTACATGAACACGCTCGTCCCGATGGTCGTCGAACAGACGAGCCGCGGCGAGCGCGCCTACGACATCTTCTCGCGGCTGCTGAAGGAGCGCATCATCTTCGTCTCCGGCCCCGTCCATGACGGCATGTCGAGCCTGATCGTGGCCCAGCTCCTGCACCTGGAGGCGGACAACCCCTCCAAGGAAATCTCGATGTACATCAACTCGCCCGGCGGCGTGGTGACGAGCGGCCTCTCCATCTACGACACGATGCAGTACATCCGGCCCAAGGTCTCGACGCTGGTGGTGGGGCAGGCGGCCTCGATGGGGTCGCTTCTGCTGACGGCCGGCGAAAAGGGAATGCGCTTCTCGCTGCCCAACAGCCGCATCATGGTCCACCAGCCCTCCGGCGGATACCAGGGCCAGGCGACGGACATCATGATACATGCGCGCGAGACGCAGAAACTGAAGGACCGCCTTAACCAGATCTATGTCAAGCACACGGGTCAGGACATCGGGGCCGTGGAGGAAGCGCTGGAGCGCGACAACTTCATGGATCCCGAACAGGCGAAGGAGTGGGGCCTGATCGACGAGATCGTCACGGACCGTGGTGCGGTCGAGGGCGCCAAATCCTGAGGCCCGGCGGGCCGCCCGGGGCCGGGCGGCCCGGGAAATTGACGATTGTGGTGGCGCCGGGGCTGAATTAGGCTGACGGGAACGCGACTGGCGAAGACGAAGTGCGGGGTATCAGCCCCGGCAAGAACCCGCTAGGGGACCCGCAAGGGAGACGACATGGCAAGCTCATCCGGCAGCGACTCGAAGAATACGCTCTACTGCTCGTTCTGCGGCAAGAGCCAGCACGAGGTTCGCAAGCTCATCGCCGGGCCGACGGTGTTCATATGCGACGAGTGCGTGGAACTCTGCATGGACATCATCCGGGAGGAGACGAAGACCGCCGGCCTCAAGTCGACGGACGGCGTGCCGGCTCCGAAGGAAATCTGTGACGTTCTCGACGATTACGTCATCGGACAGGCGCACGCCAAGCGCGTCCTGTCCGTCGCCGTGCACAACCACTACAAGCGCCTGAACCACGCCGGGAAATCCGACATCGAGCTGGCGAAGTCGAACATCCTGCTGATCGGCCCGACCGGCTGCGGCAAGACCCTGCTTGCGCAGACGCTGGCGCGCATCCTCGACGTGCCGTTCACGATGGCGGACGCCACCACGCTGACCGAGGCCGGCTATGTCGGCGAGGATGTGGAAAACATCATCCTGAAGCTGCTTCAGGCCAGCGAATACAACGTCGACCGGGCGCAGCGCGGCATCGTCTACATCGACGAGGTCGACAAGATCACCCGCAAGTCCGACAATCCCTCCATCACGCGCGACGTGTCGGGCGAGGGCGTGCAGCAGGCGCTTCTGAAGATCATGGAGGGCACCGTGGCCTCCGTGCCGCCGCAGGGCGGGCGCAAGCATCCGCAGCAGGAATTCCTGCAGGTGGACACGACCAACATCCTGTTCATTTGCGGTGGCGCCTTCGCGGGCCTCGAGAAGATCATCGCGCAGCGCGGCAAGGGGTCGGCAATCGGTTTCGGCGCCGACGTCAAGGATAACGAAAGCCGTGGCGTGGGCGAGGTGTTCAAGGAACTCGAGCCCGAGGACCTGCTGAAATTCGGCCTGATCCCGGAATTCGTCGGACGCCTGCCCGTCATCGCGACGCTGACCGATCTCGACGAAGCCGCTCTTGTGCAGATCCTTACGGAGCCGAAGAACGCTCTGGTCAAGCAGTACCAGCGGCTGTTCGAGCTCGAGGACGTGAAGCTGACCTTCACCGACGACGCGCTGACGGCGATCGCCAAGCGTGCCATCGCGCGCAAGACCGGCGCGCGAGGCCTTCGCTCGATCATGGAGGACATCCTCCTCGACACGATGTTCGAACTTCCCGGCGCCGAGGGGGTGGAGGAAGTGGTCGTGAACGAGGAGTCGGTAAGCTCCGAGGTCAAGCCGCTGATGATCTACGCCGAGCGCACCAAGGACGGGTCCGCCTCGGCAGGCTGAATGCCGGCGGGTCCGGGGGGCGCGCGCGTGGCAGCGCGCGCCGGTCCTCCTAGCGCAGCCAGAGCTTCTCGCGCTTCAGCGTGCTGCGGATCGCCTGCTCCCGCCGGGGCAGGGCCGCACGGTCGAATAGCGCGCGCGCCTGCTCGCCCTTTCCCTGGTAGATCATGCGACGCATCGGCTCGTGCGTCTTGAGGACCTTCTTGATCCGGTTCTGCATGGCGACGGCCTCGAGCGCCTCGACGACGCGATCCTCCTCGCGCGCATAGAGCAACGGCAGATGCCGGTAGTGGCAGCTGTGGCTTCCGTCGAGAAAGCCCTGGGGCAGCGCGTCTCGCCCGCCGCCGAGGCCGTGGATCACGAGGGGCAGCGCCACCTGGTCCAGCCAGGGATCCAGGGACTGGCACACCAGTTCGGCGGGCGGGTCGTCCCGGATCGTGCGCGCGTATTCGAGATAGCGCGCGCCGAATGTCCTTGGGGAACGATGATAGAAGAACCCCGCGTTGAAATAGAGATGGCGCCGCCAGTATTCCTCGGGCTGCGTGAGGTCGAGCGAGCTGTCGAAGTCGAGGCCGAAGCGGTCATAGAGCGCCTTCCAGATTTCTGCGTATCCGGGGCCGTAAAGTTCGATCCGGGGCCATGTCGCCTCGACCCGCAGGCTGGCGGAAGGGCGGTCGAAGTCGAAGGGTACCTCGGTCAGATCGCCGAGGATCAGCGTGTCGCTGTCGAAGAAGACGAAGGGCGCGTCCGGGGGCAGGGCCGCAAGAAGCTCGATCTTGTTGCCATGGGGATAGTCCTCGCCGAAACACGGCGTCTCGAAGGGCAGGATCTCCGCCCCCAGATCGTCCAGAAGCGCGCGCACGGCCGGGTCCGAAATGCGCGGATCGCGGCGCCAGCGTGGGCCCGGCTGTGGTTCGGCCGCGAAAAGCCGTCCGGGAAAGTCCGGCATGGCGGCGCGGAACGACGCGCAGAACAGGGCCGCCTCGTATTGCAGCCGCCCGGCCTGCGCCACGACGACCACGTTGAACGGCGTGAGGGGCGGCCCGAGGCCGGGATCGGTCGTGTCCATGGTTGGCCCGGTTTCGCCTGCGGATGGATCGCGTCGCGCAATCTATAGCGCCTGCGAGCGGCGCGGGCCATCATCGCGGCGCCAGGGGGCAGGCCCGTGCCGTCAGGCGGGCTCGCCCCCATCGTCCTGCGACGTGAAGAGGCCGCCATAAGTCTCGCGCAGGACGTTCTTCTGAACCTTGCCCATCGTGTTGCGCGGCAGGGCATCGATCACCAGGATCTTCCGGGGATGCTTGAACCGCGCGAGGGACCGGCCGATGGCCTCGGCGATCGCGTCGGCATCGGGCGACGCGCCGGGTTCCGGCACGACCAGCGCCAGCACGGTCTCGCCGAAATCGGGATGCGGCACGCCGACCACGGCGCTTTCAAGGACGCCGGGCTGGTCGTCCAGCACCATCTCGACCTCCTTTGGGTAGATGTTGTAACCGCCCGAGATGATCAGGTCCTTCTGCCGGCCCACGATCTGGACATAGCCGTCCGCGTCGATCCGCCCGAGATCGCCGGTGATGAAGAACCCGTCCTCGCGCAGTTCGGCGGCCGTCTTTTCTGGCATCTGCCAGTAACCCTTGAACACGTTCGGTCCGCGCACCTCGATCACGCCGGTCTCGCCCTGCGGCAGCTCGGCGCCGGTGCCGGGATCGGTGATCTTCAACTCCACGCCGGGAAGCGGGAAGCCCACCGTGCCCGCGCGCCGTTCGCCCTCGTAGGGGTTGGAGGTGTTCATGTTGGTCTCGGTCATGCCGTAGCGCTCGAGGATGCGGTGGCCGGTGCGCGCCTCGAAGCGGACATGCGTTTCGGCCAGAAGCGGCGCGGACCCCGAGACGAACAGGCGCATGTGCGCCGCAAGTTCCCGCGTGAAGCGCGGATCGTCCAGAAGCCGCGTGTAGAACGTGGGTACCCCCATCATCGCGGTGGCCTCGGGCATTGCCGCGATCACCGCGTCGAGGTCGAACTTCGGCAGGAAGATCATCGCCCCGCCGACCAGCGCCATCACGTTCGTCGCGACGAAAAGGCCGTGGGTGTGGAAGATCGGCAGCGCGTGCAGAAGCACGTCCTCGCGCGTGAAGCGCCAGTAATCGGCCAGCGTCTCGGCATTCGACAGAAGGTTGTCCTGCGTCAGCATCGCGCCCTTCGACCGACCCGTTGTGCCCGAGGTGTAGAGGAACGCGGCAAGGTCGTCGCCGCTGCGCGCAACCGTGTCGAAGGTGGCGGGCATGTCCGCCGCCCTGTCGGCGAGCGAGCCGGTGCCGTCGCCGCTCAACGTCTCGAGGCGCGCGCCGCAGCGCTGCGCGATCGGCGCGACGCGAGCCCGCTTGCCGTCGTCGCAGACGACCATCGCCGCGCCGCTGTTCTCGACGAAGTAGGCGAGCTCTTCGGCGGTATAGGCGGTGTTGAGCGGCAGGAAGATCACGCCGGCCTGCGCACAGGCGGCGACGAGGGCAAGCGCCTGCGGAGACTTCTCGACCTGCGCGGCAAGCCTGTCGCCCGGCCGCAGCCCGGCCTCCGTCAGCGCATGGGTGATCCGCGCCGCCATCGCAAGGAAGGCCGCATAGCTGATCGCGGGACCGCCCGGCGTCAGCAGGAACGGATCGTCGCGCCCCTCGTGGGCCTTGAAGAGCCTGTCGTAAAGCGGATTGGCCATCACCTTCTCCCCCCGCCGCGCGGTGTGCGGCCTCGTGCAACCAAGTGGCCTGGGAGAAGTGGTGGGCGACCCTGGAATCGAACCAGGCATGGGTCTCCCCGGCGGAGTTACAGTCCGCTGCCGCACCTTGCAGCACGTCGCCCGACGCGAAGCGGTGGATAGCGGCGTGCCATAAGGGCGTCAACCTCAAATGCCGGGCGTGCCCGGTGTCGGCCGGGCTTTCCTTTCGGGCCGCCCGCGCGTAACCGGTGGGGCGGCTGATGGAGGGCGCAACGTGACGAAGAAACCCGCCTGGGTGGTCGAGAAGGAGCGTCAGCGCCGTGCCGCTGCGTCCGAGACGGTGTGGCTTTTCGGGCTTCATGCGGTCCGTGACGCGCTGATGAACCCGGCGCGCGAGAAGGTTCGCCTCGTCGTGACGCGCAACGCGGCCGACAAGCTTGCCGACGTGATCCCCGAGGGCGGGCTCGAACCCGAGATCGCGGACCCGCGCAAGTTTCCCGCGCCGCTCGATCCGGGCTCGGTCCACCAGGGGGCGGCGCTCGAGGTGCGCGCGCTCGACTGGGGGCGGCTCGAGGACGTGGCGCTGGCCGAGGGCGCGCCGCGCCTCGTGCTTCTCGACCGGGTGTCCGACCCCCACAACGTCGGCGCGATCCTGCGCTCGGCCGAGGTCTTCGGCGCGCGCGCGGTCATCGCGCCCGCCCGCCATTCCGCGCCCGAGACCGGCGCGCTGGCCAAGACCGCGAGCGGCGCGTTGGAACGCCAGCCCTACCTGCGCGTGGGCAACCTCGGCAACGCGATCGAGACGCTGAAGGACATGGGCTATGTCGTGATCGGCCTCGACGGGGAGGGCCCGGTCGAGATCGCCGAGGCGGCGCGGCAGGCGGCGGGCCGTCCGGCGGCGCTCGTGCTGGGCGCGGAGGGGCCGGGGCTGCGGGACCGGACGCGCGAGCTGTGCGACATCCTCGCCCGCATCCCCTCGGCAGGCGGTTTCGGATCGCTCAACGTCTCCAATGCGGCCGCCGTCTCCCTATATGCCCTTGCAAACGGATGACGAGGGACCCCAGCCGATGGCCAGCCAGACCAAGATCGCGACCTGTTCCTATTGCGGACGGCGGCAGACGCTGCAACTGACCGCGCGCCAGGGGCACGAACTTGCCTGCGGCTCGTGCGGGGCGCCGTTGCACGAAATGAAATGGCTGAAGGCGGGACGCGACGACGAGACCGTGAAGCGCAGTCCACGCAGGCCCGCCCCGCATGGCGGGCCGCTTCCGCCGACGGGCCCGGGCGGCCGCCAGCGCGACGACGCGCGGCACGATCCGCGCAAGACGAAGCGCCGCAACAAGCGCAAGGGTCTCCTGCGGGAGGTGTTCGAAGAGGCCTTCGACATCCTCGAGGACATCTTCGACTGAGCGATCACGAACCATCGCCTTTCGTCACGACATGGCGAGGAGGGGATGCCGGCGCGCGCGGATGCTGGCACTGTCGCCCGCACGTCGTTCCGCCGGAGATCCTGCCCATGACCACGCGCCGCGCGCTGATCGGACTTGCCGCGCTTCTTCCCGTCCTCTGTCCCGCCGCCCTCCACGCGGCCGAGCCGCGCATCTTTCAGCGTGGCGGCCTTGCGCTCGGCGGCAGCGATCCCGTCGCCTATTTCGAGGCCGGGGCCCCGGCGCAGGGGCTGCCGACGGTCGACTTCGACTGGATGGGCGCGCGCTGGACCTTCGCCAGCACCGCCAACCGCGATGCCTTCGCCGCCGGGCCCGAAGCCTTCGCGCCGGCCTTCGGCGGATACTGCGCCTTCGCCGCGTCGCGCGGCTATCTCGCGCCGACGATACCCGAGGCCTGGGCGATCCATGAGGGGCGCCTCTACCTCAACGCGAGCCTGCGCGCGCGCGAGCTGTGGCTGGCGGAACTGCCGGGCGTGATCGCGGCGGGCGAGGCGAACTGGCCCGCGATCCTGGGCTGAGTTCACGATTTCTTGCGGCCCCTTCAAAACGGCGGCCCGCGTCCCACCTTAATGCACAGGCGCCGCGGTTCGGAACACCGCGCGCCCATCACTGTCCCTCGTTCCGTAACTCGCGCCCGCCGCAAAATCCGCTGCGGGCGCTTTTTTGTCGTGCTATGCAGGCACCATGACCGAGACACCCTCCGACACCCTGCTGCGCCGCATCCTGCGGGACGCGAAAAGCTTCGCCTGCATCGGCGTCAGTCCGAACCCGGTACGCCCCTCGCATTACGTCGCGCGATACCTCAAGCTGAAGGGCTACCGCGTGGTCCCGGTGAACCCGGTTCACGCGGGAAGCGAGCTCTTTGGCGAGAGGGTGCTGGGCGATCTTTCCGAGATCGAGGGCGGCGTGGACGTCATCGACATCTTCCGCCGCCCCGAGGCCGTCCCCGCGATCGTCGAGGCGGCGCTCGCGATGGAACCGCGCCCGAAGGTGATCTGGATGCAGATCGGCGTGACCCATCCAGAGGCCGCCGCGCGGGCCGAGGCGGAGGGCCTGACGGTAATCCAGAACCGCTGTCCCAAGATCGAATATCAGCGCCTCTTCGGCGAGCTGCGCATGGGCGGCTTCGCCACCGGCGTCATCTCCTCGAAGCTCTGAGCATCCGTCGCGCGGCGGCCCGGCTTCATCCTTGCAGGAAAACTCCCGCCGGAGGCATCAGCGCCGGGGAGGGGCCCGGCGGGCTCCGAGACGGCGCTTCCGGGCTCAACCGCCGGTCTTGCGCGCGGCCTTCTCGTCGAGGCCCGAAACGCCTTCGCGGCGTTCAAGTTCGCCCAGCACATCGGCAAGAGAAAGATCGCGCGCGGCGAGCATGACGAGGAAGTGGTAGAGCACATCCGCGGCCTCTGCGGTCAGCTTTTCACGGTCGCCCTTCACGGCCTCGACGATGGCCTCGATCGCCTCCTCGCCGAACTTCTCGGCGCATTTCTCGGGGCCCTTCGCCAGCAGCTTCGCGGTCCACGACGTGCCGGGGTCGGCCCCGCGGCGGGTCAGGATCGTCGCGGCGAGTCGGTCGAGCGCGTTCATTCAAGCCTCACGGGGATGCCGGCTGCCGCCATGTGGGCCTTGGCCTCGGCGATGGTGTATTCGCCGAAATGAAAGATCGAGGCGGCGAGGACCGCGCTGGCGCCGCCCTCGGTCACGCCCTCGACGAGGTGGTCGAGCGTGCCCACGCCGCCGCTCGCGATGACGGGAACGGACACGGCGTCGACGATGGCCCGCGTCAGAGGGATGTTGAAGCCCTGCTTCGTGCCGTCGCGGTCCATGGAAGTCAGGAGGATCTCGCCCGCGCCCTTCGCAGTCACCGTTCGCGCGAATTCGACCGCGTCGATGCCGGTGGGCCTGCGGCCGCCATGGGTGAAGATCTCCCAGCGGCCCGGTGCGACGGTCTTTGCGTCGATGGCGCAGACGATGCACTGGCTGCCGAAACGGTCGGCGGCGCGGGCCACGACGTCAGGGTCGGCCACGGCCGCGGAGTTGAAGCTGACCTTGTCGGCGCCCGCCAGCAGCAGGTTGCGCACGTCCTCCACGGTCCTGACGCCGCCGCCGATGGTCAGCGGCATGAAGCAGTGCTCGGCGGTGCGCGTGGCGAGGTCGTACATCGTGCCCCGGTTCTCGTGCGTGGCGTGGATGTCGAGGAAGCACAGCTCGTCCGCGCCGGCCGCGTCGTAGGCCTGCGCCTGCTCCACCGGGTCGCCCGCGTCGCGCAGGTCCAGGAAGTTCACGCCCTTCACCACGCGGCCGTCGGCCACGTCGAGGCAGGGGATGATGCGGGTCTTCAGCATGGGGCGTGACTAGACGATTGCGGGCGGTTGGGGAAGCCGGGCGTTCGAAGGCGTATTTGGAGAAAGATGAAGGCTCATCGAAGGGCTTTCAGCGCCGTCTTCAGATCGAGCGCCCCGTCGTAGAGGGCGCGGCCCGAGATGGCGCCCGCCACCACGCCGGTGTCGCGCAGCGCCACGAGATCCTCCAGCGAGGAAACGCCACCGCTTGCGATCACGGGGATGGCGGTCGCGCGCCCGAGCGCTGCGGTCGCCGCGACGTTGGGGCCGCCCATCGCGCCGTCCCGGTCGATGTCGGTGTAGACGATTGCGGCGACGCCCGCATCCTCGAACGAGCGCGCGAGGTCGGTCGCCGTCATGTCCGTCTGTTCGGCCCAGCCCTTCGTGGCGACGCGTCCGTTGCGCGCGTCGAGACCGACCGCGACCTGGCCGGGAAAGGCCGCCGCCGCCTCGCGCACCAGTGCGGGGTTCTCCACCGCGACGGTGCCGAGGATCACGCGCGCGATCCCGTTGTCGAGCCACGTCTCGATCGTCTCCATGCTGCGGATGCCGCCGCCGAGCTGCGCTGGCACCTGCGTCGCGGCGAGGATCGCCTCGACCGCCGCGGCGTTCACGGGCGCGCCCGCGAAGGCGCCGTTGAGGTCGACGAGGTGGAGCCATTCGCAGCCGGCGTCCTGAAAGGCGCGAGCCTGGGCGGCGGGGTCGTCGTTGAAGACCGTGGCCTGGTCCATCTCGCCACGCACGAGGCGCACGGCCTGGCCGTCCTTGAGGTCGATGGCGGGGTAGAGGATCATCGCGCGCGCTCCTTGCAGTGGTCGCGCCGCTCATGCCGCATGGGACGGGCAGGGGCAAGACGGAGGGCTGTCCTAACGTCAGGCTTTACAGGCGCGGGGCTGGGACGCACCATCTTGCGACGAGCCTGTCAGGGAGGAGACATGCAGATGAAATTCGGGATTTCCGGCCTCGTTCTCGCGATGGCGCTTGCGGGCGCGGCCTCGGCCGATCCCGCCCACGGCGTCTGGCAGACGGAGCCTGACGACGGCTCGTTCGCGCATGTCACCCTCGGGCCCTGCGCCAGTCCCGAGGCGGTCTGCGGCACCATCACGCGCACCTACCGCGACGGCGGGACGCCCTTCGAGGCCGAGACGATCGGACGGCAGATCGTCATCGACATGGTCCCGCAGGGTGGCGGCCGTTACGAGGGGCGGGTCTGGCGGCCCTCCAACGACCGGATCTATGTCGGGCGGATGGAGGTCGAGGGCGACCGGATGCGTCTGCGGGGCTGCGTGGCGGGCGGCCTGATCTGCGCGTCGCAGAACTGGGTCCGCGTGCCTTAGCGCCGCCGGCTGCTGCGCTATTGTTCGGAAATTGGAAACAATAACTCCGCGTCCGAGGACAATCAGGGCCGCCAGCCGAGGAAATTCGCGATCAGGCGAAGTCCCGCCTTCTGGCTCTTCTCGGGGTGGAACTGCGTTCCCACGACATTGCCGCGCGCGACGATCGCGGTGACGGGGCCGCCGTAGTCGACATGCGCGAGAAGGTCCTTCTGCGCGTCGACCCGCATCGCGTAGGAATGCACGAAATAGGCGTGGTCGCCGGTCTTGATCCCCTCGAGCACCGGGTGCGGGCGGTCGATCACGAGGTCGTTCCACCCCATGTGCGGCACCTTCAGCGCCGGGTCGGCGGGCACGATGCGCGTGACCTCGCCGGGAACCCAGCCGAAGCCTGCCACGTCCTCGTATTCGCGGCCCCAGCTTGCCAGCATCTGCATCCCCACGCAGATCCCGAGGAACGGCACGCCGCGTGTCTCGACGGCGTCGCGCAGCGCGTCCTCGAGACCGTCGAAGGACCGCAGCCCCCGGCGGCAGGCAGGGAACGCCCCGTCGCCGGGCAGGACCACGCGATCGGCCCGCGCCACGGCATCGGGGTCGGAGGTGACGAGGACGGGCCCCGCGCCGGTTTCGGCCGCCATGCGCTGAAACGCCTTTTCAGCGGAGTGCAGGTTGCCCGAGTCGTAGTCGATCAGGACCGTCGTCATTCTGTCTTCCCGTGCTCGCCCCGCGCGCCCGCGCTCAGAGCGTGCCCTTGGTCGAGGGGATCGCGTCGGACTTGCGCGGATCGGCCTCCACGGCGTCGCGCAGCGCCCGCGCAACCGCCTTGAAGGCGGCCTCGGCGATGTGGTGGCTGTTGATGCCGGCAAGCCGCGTGACATGAAGCGTGATGCCCCCATGCGTGGAGAACGCCTGGAAGAATTCGCGCACCAGCTCGGTGTCGAAGGTGCCGATCTTCGCGGTGGGGAATTCGAGGTCCCACACGAGGTAGGGGCGGCCCGACAGGTCCAGGGCCGCGCGCACCAGCGCGTCGTCCATCGCGAGGTGGAAGCTTCCGTAGCGCCGGATGCCGCGCTTGTCGCCGAGCGCGCGGCTCAGCGCCTGCCCGAGCGCGATGCCGACATCCTCGACCGTGTGGTGATCGTCGATGTGCAGGTCGCCCTCGCAGCGCACCTTCATGTCGATCAGGGCGTGGCGGGCGAGCTGGTCGAGCATGTGGTCGAAGAAGCCGACCCCCGTGGCGTTGTCGTAGGTGCCCGACCCGTCGAGGTCTATCTCGACGGAGATCCCGGTTTCCGCTGTGGTGCGGGCTATGGTCGCGCTTCGCATGGGTTTTCTCCGGCTACGGCGCGCCGCTTATAGTGCCGGCGTTCCCGCTTGGAAAGCCGGATCGCGGGAACGGAGCGGCGGACGTTCCGGGGGCGTGTCGCCAGCGCGCAGGGTCGCCCGAGGCGATGGGGGCAGGCTGGGGCCGCCGCGGACTGCCGACGGTGCCGGCCGGAAGGGCCGCGCACCGCGATCTGTCAACGATGTCTTTCGGATTTTTGCGGAGGATTGCCGCATCTTGCGGCGGGTCCGTCCCACATGGCCGTCATGTCCGGCCGTTGTATCTGGAGCGGGTGATGAGATTCGAACTCACGACCCTTACCTTGGCAAGGTAATGCTCTACCCCTGAGCTACACCCGCTCGCTGTGGAGCCGGTGTTTAGGGCGAGCCGTCCGCCTCTGCAAGCGGAAAATGCACGCGCGGCAGGACTGGATGCACCCGGTCAGCGCGCCTCGAAATTCACGTCGTCGATCGCGAAGAATTCCTCCGAAATCGGCTGAGCGGTGCCCGAGGTGACGCCGAAGGTCACCGTCTCGCCGGGGTCGGAAACGGTGATCGTGTAGGTCGCGCGGCTGTCGTTGCCGTGGCTGCCGCCCCCCACCGCGTCGTTGCTGTAGAGCTGGCTGACGGACACGCTCACACCGGAGACGCCGCCGTCCGTGGTGGTGATCGTGCCGTGGTTGTCGGCATAGACCGCCACGACCTGTCCGTTGATCATGATCGAGGCGGCTTCGCCCGACAGGTCGTCGACGCCGAGCATGTCGAAGGTGATGGTCGCCGTGGTCGCGCCTTCGGGAACCGCGAAGGCTGTCTGCGTCGATTCCAGTGGTCCCAGTTGCAGCACTTCGCCGAAGCCGATGATGCTTGCCACGGTACCCCCGACGAAGCCGCCGAGGCCGTCGGAGAAGTCGGTCGACAGCCGGTCAGCGGCCTGCGCGAAGGCGGTCTGGATGGACATGCCGGACAATGCGTCGCCCGTCTCGGTCGACAGCGCCTCGACGCCGCCCGACACGACGACGGCCACCGCGATGGCCAGGCCCGTGACGGCGGCTGTCAGGATGACCCAGTCGACCGTCACTGCCCCGCTGTCGTCCTGAAGAAATTGCCGGAACACGGCGTCACTCCTTCCAATCATCACGGGACACACGTGTTTCAGCACATAATGGCGCAGAGATGGCAGGACCTTGCCGAAGACGGCGGGAAACGGTGCGGCGCGCGCTACCGTGACTGCGCCGAGGACACCACGATATTATCGATGCCGAGCGATTCGTCGCGGTAGCCCGAGTTGAGGTTGGTCCCGAAACCGAGATCCAGCTCACTTGCGCCGTTGGTCTCCACGACGATGCGGACCGGCTGGACGTGATCGACGAACCGGCTTCCCTGGCCGGGCCTGAAATAGCCGCCCTCGACCGTGGAGGGCTCGCCGAAGTCGATGGCGACGACGCCGAGGTCGCGCATCTGCGGCGGAAGGTTGCCGGTATCGAAGCGCGGATGATCGAGGTGGGTGAAGGTGCCGACCGCCACTGCCTCGCCGTTCAGGTAGACCTGCGCCGTCTCGTTGTCCCAGCTGTCGATGAAGGCCATGTCGAACTCGACGACGGCATAGGGCGCGTCGGGGTCGATGCTGAGCCTCGCCGACGCGCCGATCGCGCCGCGGTTGTCGTTGCGGTCGAGCACCAGCATGTTGCCGAAGCCTGGCACGTCCATTATCTCGCCGCCCGACCAAGGCCCCATGCCATCGTCGAACCCGTGTCGTGCCAGCACCGCGTCGGCCGCCGTCATGATCGCGCCGACGGTTTCGGCGATCTCGCCCGACGCCCGCTCGACGCCCGGCGTCATGACGAACATCACGGCAAGGCCGATCCCGACGGTGGCGCTGGACATCACGACCCAGTCGGACGTCGCCGCCCCGCTTTCGCTGCGGAGGTAGCCGGGCACTTCGTTCAGGATGCGGCGCACACAAATGCCTCTCATCGACTCGTTCCTTCGTCATGCCCCCCGGCACGCTTCATCCGATTTCAAGGTGTCCAAATTTCGGTTCGATTCGTACCTTCCCACGCCCTTCCTGCGCCACGGAGGTGTGGGGATTGCGACCGGGGCGGGGCGCGGAGGCGTCAGGCGGCGCTCAGCGCGCTTCGGCCGTCACGTTGTCGATGCCGAAAAACTCGTCGTCCAGCGCCTGGTTGGTGTCGGACAGCACGCCGAGCGTGACGTCCCCGCCGGCATTGTCCACGACGATGCTGACCGTCGTGACCGAATCGTTCCAGCCGTCTTCGTAGGACCCGCCAAGCTGGGTGCCCTGGCTTCGCACCTGCGTCTCGACAGTGACGCCGGGCACGTCGACGTTGTTCCACGCGATCGATCCGAAGTTGCCCGTCGCGACGCTGACGGGCGTTCCGTTTATCATGATCGTGGCGCTCTCGTTGTCGAGGCTGTCTCCGCCGATCAGGTCGAAGGTGAAGACCGCCTGGGACGCGCCCGGCGGGACCGTGAGCGTCAGTTCGGCCGTGTCGCCCCGGCCCACCTTGAGGACCTCGCCGATCGCGCCGCCCGCGTCGGCCACGGTGCCGCCCGTCCATGCCCCGCGCAAACCCGCCGTGAAATCCGAGGCCGCAAGCTGCACCGCTTCGAAGGCGGCGGGAAAGGCTGCGGAGATGCTGATGCCCGTCAGCGCCGAGTTCGTCTCGCCCGAGAGCGTTTCGATCCCGCTCGACACCAGCGCCATCGTCGCCAGCCCAAGCCCGGCGATGCCGGCCGCCAGCACGACCCAGTCGACGGTGACGGCGCCCGTTTCGGAGCGGATGAACGAAGCTGCGCCCATGGCACCGGTTTCCCTGTCAGATGATCGGCAAAGATCATGGTTAACGGTGCAATCGGGCGCAAAAAGGGCAGTGCGCGGAAATCCGCCGCGCGCTTAAGGCTCCAGTTCGACGAGAAGGTCCTTCGCGTCGATCTGGCCGCCGGCGGCGACGTGAACGACCTTCACGGTCGCGTCGCGCTCGGCGTGCAGGCCCGTTTCCATCTTCATCGCCTCGATGGTCAGCAACAGGTCGCCCTCCTTCACCTTCTGCCCGGCCGAGACCGACACGGTCGCCACCACGCCCGGCATCGGCGCCCCGACATGGGCGGGGTTGCCCGTCTCGGCCTTGGCACGCTTGGCGTGGGTGGCGGCGACCCGGCGGTTCGGGACGCGGATCGTGCGCGGCTGGCCGTTCAGCTCGAAGAAGACCTTGGCCTCGCCTTCCTCGTTGGTGTCGCCGATGGCCTGAAGCTGCACGACGAGGCGCACGCCGGGGTCGATCTCGGCCTCGATCTCCTCGCCGGGTTCCATGCCGTAGAAGAAGGTCCGGGTCGGCAGGGCTCGCACCGGACCGTAGTCCTTGTGGCGCGTCGCGTAGTCGCTGAAGACCTTGGGATACATCATGTAGCCCATCAGGTCCTCGTCATCGATTTCGGTGTCGAGGGTTTTCGCCACCTCCGCGCGCGTCTTCTCGAGGTCGACGGGCGGCACATGCTTGCCGGGCCGCTCGAGGATCGGCTGCTCGTCCTTCAGCACCTTCTTGAGGATGCCGGGCGGGAAGCCTCCGGGGGGCTGGCCGAGGTTTCCGCGCATCATGTCGATGACGCTGTCCGGGAAGGAGACGTCCTTTGCCGGGTTTTCCACGTCCTCGCGCGTCAGGCCCTGCGAGACCATCATCAGCGCCATGTCGCCCACGACCTTCGAGGAGGGCGTGACCTTCACGATGTCGCCGAACATGCGGTTCACGTCGGCATACATGTGCGCGACCTCGTGCCAGCGATCCTCCAGCCCCATCGAACGCGCCTGCGCCTTGAGGTTGGTGAACTGCCCCCCTGGCATCTCGTGCAGGTAGACCTCCGAGGCCGGCGCCTGCATCCCGCTTTCGAAGGCGGCGTAATGGGCGCGCACCGCCTCCCAGTAATCCGAAATCTCGCGGATCGCGCCGATGTCGAGGCCGGTGTCGCGCTCGGTGAAGGACAGCGCCTCCACGATCGTGCCGAGCGTCGCCTGGCTCGTGTTGCCCGAAAGCGCGTCCATCGCGCAGTCGACCGCGTCGACGCCCGCGGCCGAGGCCTCGAGGATCGTGCCGCAGGCGATGCCGGCGGTGTCGTGGGTATGGAAGTGGATCGGCAGGTCCACGGCATCCTTGAGGGCGGGGATCAGGACGGCGGCCGCCGCGGGCTTCAGAAGGCCCGCCATGTCCTTCAGGCCCAGCACATGCGCGCCCGCCGCCTCGAGGTCCCTGGCCATCCTGACGTAGTATTTCAGGTCGTATTTCGCCCGGTCGGGATCGAGGATGTTGCCGGTGTAGCAGATCGTGCCCTCGCAGATCTTGCCCGTCTCCAGCACCGCGTCCATCGAGACGCGCATGTTCTCGACCCAGTTGAGGCTGTCGAAGACGCGGAAGACGTCCACCCCGCTCTCGGCTGCCTGCTTGACGAAGGCCTGCACGACGTTGTCGGGATAGTTCGTATAGCCCACCCCGTTGGCGCCCCGCAGAAGCATCTGCGTCATGATGTTGGGCATCGCCGCGCGAATGTCGCGCAGGCGCTGCCAGGGGCATTCCTGCAGGAAGCGGTAAGCCACGTCGAAGGTGGCGCCGCCCCAGCATTCCACCGAGAACAGGCCGGGCAGGTTCGCCGCGTAGGCCGGCGCGGCCTTGATCATGTCGATCGACCGCATCCGCGTCGCGAGAAGCGACTGGTGGCCGTCGCGCATCGTCGTGTCGGTGATCAGAAGGCGCTTTTGCTCCTTCATCCACGTTGCGACCGCCTCGGGGCCGTTCTCCTCCAGAAGCTGGCGCGTGCCCATCGCGGGCGTTTCGACCCGCAGGCCGGGGGGTTTGGGATCCTTGATCTCGGCCCGCGGACGGGGCCGGCCCTCGGTCTCGGGGTGCCCGTTCACGGTGATGTCGGCGATGTAGGTCAGGATGCGCGTCGCGCGGTCGCGGCGCGGCTTGAAATCGAAAAGCTCGGGCGTCTCGTCGATGAACTTGGTGGTGTACTGGTAGTTCAGGAACGTCGGGTGCTTCAGAAGGTTCTCGACGAAGGCGATATTGGTGGACACGCCGCGGATGCGGAACTCGCGCAGCGCGCGGTCCATCCGCGCGATGGCGGCCTCGGGCGTCGGCGCCCAGGCCGTGACCTTCTCCAGAAGCGAGTCGTAATAGCGCGTGATGACCGCGCCCGAATAGGCCGTGCCCCCGTCGAGGCGGATGCCCATGCCCGTCGCGCCCCGGTAGGCCGTGATCCGCCCGTAGTCGGGAATGAAGTTGTTGGTCGGGTCCTCGGTCGTGATGCGGCACTGGATCGCGTGGCCGTCGAGCTTGATGTCGTATTGCGAGGCGACGCCCGTGGCCTCCACCAGCGACTTGCCCTCGGTGATCAGGATCTGCGCGCGCACGATGTCGATGCCGGTGACTTCCTCCGTCACAGTGTGCTCGACCTGCACGCGGGGGTTCACCTCGATGAAGTAGAAGGCGCCGGTGTCCATATCCATCAGGAACTCGACGGTGCCCGCGCACTGGTAGTTCACATGCTCGCAGATCTTCTTGCCAAGAAGGCACAGCTCCTCGCGCTGGGCCTCCGAGAGGTAGGGGGCGGGCGCGCGCTCCACGACCTTCTGGTTGCGCCGCTGCACCGAGCAGTCGCGCTCGTAGAGGTGGTAGATGTTGCCGTGGCTGTCGCCGAGGATCTGCACCTCGACGTGCCGGGCGCGCAGGATCATCTTCTCGAGATAGCCCTCGCCGTTGCCGAACGCGGCCTCGGCCTCGCGCCGGCCCTCGCGGACCTTCTCCTCCAGCTCCTTCGCGTTCATGATCGGGCGCATCCCGCGCCCGCCGCCGCCCCACGACGCCTTGAGCATGAGGGGATAGCCGACCTCCTCGGCCTCCTTCGCGATGGCCTTCATGTCGTCGCCAAGCACCTCCGTCGCCGGGATCACCGGGACGCCCGCCTCGATCGCGACGCGCCGTGCGCTGGCCTTGTCGCCCAGCGCGCGCATCGTCTCGGCCCTCGGGCCGATGAAGGCGATGCCGGCCGCCGCGCAGGCATCGACGAATTCGGGGTTCTCGGACAGAAGTCCGTAGCCCGGATGGATCGCGTCGGCGCCGCACATCTTCGCCACGCGGATGATCTCGGGGATCGAGAGATAGGCCGCGACCGGGCCCAGCCCCTCGCCGATCTTGTAGGCCTCGTCCGCCTTGAAGCGGTGGAGGGACAGCTTGTCCTCCTCGGCGTAGACCGCCACCGTCCGCTTGCCGAGTTCGTTGGCCGCGCGCATCACGCGGATCGCGATTTCGCCGCGGTTCGCGACGAGGATCTTCTTGAATTCGGGCATCGGGGAGGGCGCTCCTTTTCGCGGATGCAGAATCTGTAGGGCGCGCGCCGTGGCTGGGCAACCCGATGCTGTGACGCAATGCCCGGCCGAGGCGTTAACGCGGTGGCGGCGGCGTTAACGGTTCGTTAACGTATCGGCATGCCGCTGGAGTCCACCTACATCGCGATGCTGTGCGCCATGATCGGCGGGGCCGAGCCTGAATCGCGGCAGTTCTTCGACGTCTACGGCTATGCGCGGCCGCGCTACATCAGCGTCGATTGCGAGACGCCGAGCCATGTCATCGAGATCGGCATGGACGAGACCGTGTCGGCGCGCGACAGCGTCCACCAGGCGGCGCTGGCGGCGTCCTTCACAGGCAAGACGCCCTGGGTGATCCTGATAGACACCGACGGAGCCGAGGGGCGCTACGAACTGGAAATGCGCCATGTGACGCGGCTGCTCGACGTCGCCTACACGTCGTGCTCCTTAGCCTTTCTGGAACGCTGGGCCGCCACCGCCGCGTTCCGCGGCCCCCGGACCTTCGGCGAAAGCGACCTTCCCGCCGACCCCACGGTGGCCGGGCGCTGTCCCCTTGGCCGGGTGGCGGGCGAGGCGGGGACTTCCTCAGCCACGAATTAGGCGGTCCGGCAGGTCCGCGACCGTCGTGGCCCCGATCTGGGCCATGTTCGATACCATGTCCCTGGCGAGCATGTCCTGCAGGTGCGGCGGCCCCTCGCGCCCCAGCGCCCCGAGCGCGTAGTGCCATGCGCGGCCGAGCATCACGAAATCCGCCCCCAGCGCCAGCGCCCGCAGGATGTCGAGCCCCCCCTCGATCCCGCTGTCGAGGATCAGCGGCAGCCCTGTCGCCTCGCGGATCTCGGGGAGGATGTCGATGGCCGCGGGCGCGCCGTCGAACTGGCGGCCCGCGTGGTTCGAGACCCATACGGCGTCCACGCCCTCGGCCTCGGCCCGCGCGGCGACGTCAGCCTCCAGCACGCCCTTCACGATGAAGGGGCCGTCCCACGCCTTGCGCAGGACCTTGACGTAGTCCCAGTCCGGCGCCGCGCGCAAAAGGTAGCCGATATGCGCCGTGGAGGGCAGGCGGCCCAGCTTCTCCTGGTCGGCGTAGCTGTCCATCAGCCGCATCCGGGGCATCCCGCTCGCCTGGATGCCGAGCGCCCATTGCGGGCAGCGCGCCACCTGCAGGGCAAGCCGCGGCGTCAGGCGGGGCGGCTGCACGAGGCCGCCGCGCGTCTGCCGCTCGCGGCGCGAGGCGGCCGGCACGTCGACCGTCAGGATCAGCGTGTGAAAGCCCGCACCGCGCGCGCGGGCCAGCATGTCGTCCCGGATGCCGGGATCGCGCGGCGGATACATCTGGAACCAGCCCTGGTCGCCCTGCGCCCCCTTCAGGTCCTCGGGCGTTCGCGTGGCGACCGTCGACAGGCAGTAGGGGATGCCCGCGCGCGCCGCGTGGCGGGCCAGCAGAAGCTCGGCCTCGGGCCAGACGAGGCCCGACATGCCAAGGGGCGAGATGCCGACGGGCAGCGGGTAGTCGCGGCCGAGGAAGGTCGTCGAAAGGTCCGGCTTGATCTCGCCGCGCAGGGCGGCGGGGCGGAACAGGATGCGGTCGAAGGCCTCGCGGTTGCGGCGATGCACGCTTTCGGTGCCGGTCGCGCTGTCGAGGTATTCCCAGACGAAATGCGGGATGCGCCTGCGGGCGCGGGCCTTGAGGTCGGATATTCCGGGGAAGCGTGCGTCGAGTGTCATGCGCGGCAGAACATCCCAGCGCGCCGCCGCTGTCCAGAGGGCATGAAACACATGTCCCCGGGGCAGGAAATTTGCACGCAAACGGGGAACAATGGGCGAACAAACCTTTAATCGGGCGACGTTCCGCCCTATGCTCGGGTCATGAGCAGGTTCGACGACGATTTCGACGACGCGGGCGCCTTCGAGGCGGCCTCGCAGGTTCCGCTGTCCGCGCGCGCCATGGCGGCGCGGCCGATGCCGTATCTCGACGGCCTGAACCCCGCGCAGCGCGAGGCGGTGGAGCGGCTGGACGGCCCGATCCTGATGCTTGCGGGCGCGGGCACGGGCAAGACGCGCGCGCTGACCGCGCGCATCGCGCACCTGCTGGCGACCGGCACCGCGCGCCCGAACGAGATCCTCGCCGTGACCTTCACCAACAAGGCCGCGCGCGAGATGAAGACGCGGGTGGGCCATCTGCTGGGCCAGCCCGCCGAAGGGATGCCGTGGCTCGGCACGTTCCACGCGATCTGCGTCAAGCTTCTGCGGCGGCACGCCGAACTCGTGGGGTTGAAGTCGAATTTCACCATCCTCGATACCGACGACCAGGTGCGGCTGATGAAGCAGCTGATCGCCGCCGCCGGCATCGACGAGAAGCGCTGGCCGGCCCGGCAGCTCGCAGGCATCATCGACGGCTGGAAGAACCGCGCCCTGACGCCGGACAAGGTGCCGGCCGCGGACGCGGGCGCCTTCAACCACCAGGGGCCGGCGCTCTACGCCGAATACCAGCAGCGCCTGCGCGATCTGAACGCCGTCGATTTCGGCGACCTGCTGCTTCACGTCATCCGCATCTTCCAGGAGCATGACGACCTTCTGGAGCAGTATCGCCGCTGGTTCCGCTACATTCTCGTGGACGAATACCAGGACACCAACGTCGCGCAGTATCTCTGGCTGAGGCTTCTTGCGCAGGGACACATGAACATCTGCTGCGTGGGCGACGACGACCAGTCGATCTATGGCTGGCGCGGCGCCGAGGTCGGCAACATCCTGCGCTTCGAGAAGGACTTTCCCGGCGCCCACGTCGTCCGGCTTGAACAGAACTACCGCTCCACCGGGCACATCCTAGCCGCCGCCTCCGGCGTGATCGAGGCCAACAAGGGCCGTCTGGGCAAGACGCTGTGGACCGACGGCGAGGACGGCGAGAAGCTACGTCTGATCGGTCATTGGGACGGCGAGGAAGAAGCGCGCTGGGTCGGCGAGGAGATCGAGGCGATGGGCCACGGCACGCGCGGCATGGATCCCGTGAAGCCCGACCAGATCGCCATCCTCGTGCGGGCCTCGCACCAGATGCGCGCCTTCGAGGACCGTTTCCTGACGATCGGGATGCCCTATCGCGTCATCGGCGGCCCGCGCTTCTACGAACGGATGGAGATCCGCGACGCCATGGCCTACTTCCGGCTCGTGGTCTCGCCCGACGACGACCTTGCCTTCGAGCGGGTCGTGAACACGCCCAAGCGCGGCCTCGGCGACAAGGCGGTCCAGACCATCCAGCGCATGGCGCGCGAGAACGGCGTGAGCCTTGTCGAGGGTGCGCGGCTCGCGGTCGAGACGGGAGCGCTGGGCGGCAAGGGCGCCAAGGAGCTCCGCAAGTTCATCGAGGGCCTCGCGCGGTGGCGGTCGATGATGGCTGGCGCCGTGGCCGCCGCGTCGGACGATCTGATCGAGGATCTCGGCGCGGGCGACCGGCTGTCGCACATCGAGCTGGCCGAGGTAATCCTCGACGAAAGCGGCTACACCGCGATGTGGCAGAACGACAAGACGCCCGAGGCGCCGGGACGGCTGGAGAACCTCAAGGAGCTCGTCAAGGCGCTGGAGCAGTTCGAGAACCTGCAGGGCTTCCTCGAGCATGTCAGCCTGATCATGGACAACGAACAGGACGACGCCGAGCCCAAGGTCACGCTGATGACGCTTCACGCCGCGAAGGGGCTGGAATTTCCCGCCGTCTTCCTGCCTGGCTGGGAGGACGGGCTGTTTCCCTCGCAGCGCTCGATGGACGAAAGCGGGATGAAGGGCCTCGAGGAGGAGCGTCGCCTCGCCTATGTCGGCATCACGCGGGCCGAGCGTGTCTGCACCGTTTCCTTCGCGGGCAACCGGCGCGTCTACGGTCAATGGCAGAGCCAGCTTCCCTCGCGCTTCATCGACGAGTTGCCACAGGCCCATGTCGAGGTGCTGACGCCGCCGGGCCTTTATGGCCATCAGGGCGGCACGGCCGCCTCGGCCAGCCCCGTTTCGCAGATGATGCGCGGGTCGGACCTGCACGATCAGGCGGCGCGCGCCGACGTCTACAATTCGCCCGGCTGGAAACGGCTGCAGGCCAACCAGGGCCGTCACGGCCTGCGCCAGCCTTCCGAATCGCGCGCGATCACCATCGACGCCGAGGCGGTCAGCGTATTCGCGACGGGCGACCGGGTGTTCCACCAGAAATTCGGCTATGGCGTGGTCACTTCGGTGGAGGGCGACAAGCTGGGCGTCACCTTCGACAAGGCCGGCGAGAAGCACATCGTGGGCCGCTTCCTCGTATCGGCCGATGCCGCGGGCGACGTGCCGTTCTGAAGGCGCGGGACTTTTTCGGATATTTCAAGACTGTAATTTGCGCGTGATCGGCGGTAAAGCCGGTCCGGTACACGTCATCGGAGCTGGGGGAAAAGGGCGGCCAACGCCCGGCCACCAAGGGAGGAGCCGATGAAGACCCTGATCTACGAGCCCGACGCGTCGCGGGCGCGCATCCACGCCGTCCTGATGGCGGGCGACGGCGGCAACGTGGAGGTTGCGCGCAGCCTCGCGCAGGCGCGCCTGATGCTCCTGAACGGGCGCTATGACCGCCTTGCGCTGCAGCGCGGGGGCGGGGCTGCGCGCGCGCTTCTGGGCGCGGCGCGGGCCTCCAACCCCGATTGCGTGATGCTCGACCTTCGCTCGATGCGCTCGCGCCCGGTCTCGGGGCCGATGCCCGAGGCCGCCGTCACCCCCCGAGCGACGTGAGCATCGGCCAGAGCGACGCCACCAGCAGAAGCGCCATGGTCACGTTGAACGCCCGCAGCCGTCCCGGCGCGGCGAGGAACCGGCGGATCTGCGTGCCGCCCCACGCCCATGCCGTGACCGATGGAAGGTTGACGGCGGCGAACACCAGCGCGACGGCGATGGCGCCGGGCCAGGGGCTGTCTCCCTCCGGTCCGAAATTCGTCTGCGCGTAGATCGCCATGTACCAGGCCTTGGGGTTGACCCACTGGAAGGCCGCGGCCTGCACGAAGGTCAGCGGCCGTCCCGTGGCCTCGGCCCGGTCGGGGGGCGCCGCGGTCGCGATCTTCCACGCCAGCCACAGAAGATAGAGCGCGCTTCCCGCCATCAGCGCCGAGCGCAGCCACGGCAGGGCGATGAAAAGCCCCAGCAGCCCAAGACCAACCACGCTCACCATCAGCGCATGGCCCATCGAGATGCCCATCATGTGCGGCACCGTCCGGCGCAGGCCGAAATTTGCGCCTGAGGCCAGCAGCATGATGTTGTTCGGCCCCGGCGTGATCGACGAGGCGAAGGCGAACAGGACGAGGGCGGTCAGGATCTCGGGTGTCATGCGGCGCAGATTGTGCGGAGCTGCGCTAAATGAAATTGCAAAGATGCGCAAATTCGCTCAATTTGCGCAACACATGATGAAGTTCGACGAAAAAGACCGCCAGATATTGCGCATTCTGTCCGAGGATGGCCGGATCAGCAATCTCAACCTCGCCGACCGCGTGGCGCTCAGCCCCTCGGCGACGCTGCGGCGCGTGCAGGCGCTGGAGGCCTCGGGGGTGATTGCGGGCTACCGTGCGGTGCTCGATCCCGAGCGCCTCGGCACCGGTTTCATCGCCTACATGGCGGTCGGCCTTTCGGTGCACACGAAGTCCGCGCAGCAGGCCTTCGAGCGCGCCATGCAGGCCGCGGCCGAGGTGCGCGAATGCCATAACGTGACAGGGAGTGTGGAATACCTCCTGCGCGTCGAGGCTGCGGACCTGCGGGCCTACAAGCGGTTCCATACCGACATCCTCGGCGCGCTGCCGCAGGTCGCGACGATCACGACCTACGTCGTGATGGGCTCGCCGAAGGACGAGCGGCGCTGAGGCGGGGAAAGGCGAGGGGCACGGCGCGCCGGGTCGCTGCGGCTGCCGCAGAGGCGGAGCGCGTGCCAAAAAAATGGCGGTGATGCTC
Organism: Roseicyclus salinarum; assembly: GCF_029624655.1. Lineage (GTDB taxonomy): Bacteria > Pseudomonadota > Alphaproteobacteria > Rhodobacterales > Rhodobacteraceae > Roseibacterium > Roseibacterium salinarum. Next base: position 64,391 of record NZ_JARRSA010000005.1, on the reverse strand, counting down.
AAGGGAGGAGGAGAGCATCACCGCCACAATTCAGCGCCAAGGGAGGAGGAGGCGCCGATCCGAATTGGGAGGCGACGGACCCGAGGGAGGAGGAGGGCCCGCCGCCTGCAGTCACGACCCCGAGGGAGGAGGAGGGGCCGTTACCGAACCCGGCCGAAACCGGGGTATCTGGCGGATGCACCCCAAGGGAGGAGGGGGATGCACCCGCAATTCCCGAGGCCCGAAGGGAGGAGGAGGGCCGCGGGAAACCTTTGTCTCAGTTCGCCTTGCCGTAGACGGCGTCGAACGCCGCCCGGCGCAGCATGGAACGGTTCAGGCCGAGGTCGGCCAGTTCGCGCGCCGAGAGCCCTTGCAGCTCGTTCAGCGTCCGGCGATAGAGTTTCCATGCCGTGAACGCCTCGGCGGCCTGCTTGCCGATCTCCGCGAAGCGCGTGCCGACGGAAACGGTTGTGGTCCTGTTGCTCGATACGTAAGCCATGTCGTCCTCAAAGAATTTTGCGCGGCCATCGAAGCCGGCCGGTCGCTGGAGCGTGTCGTGTGCCCCGTTGAGATACGAAGATAGGGAATTGCTGCAGGTGCACAATACCGATAGCTTCAATGCTGCCATGCAGAAACCGCATAGGTGTTCACGCCCTTGTGAGGCGGAGCCGAAAGCGCTTTGGGAATGATCGCCGGCGGCGCCTTCCGCGATGCGCAATTCCTGCGCTTCTTCGTCGGCATATTCTTCGCCGTTCAGGCGATATGGGTGCAGCGCGTGACGTTGTCCTGGCTGGCGTGGGAACGGACGAACTCGGCGGGGTTCGTGGGTCTCGTGGCCGCGCTCAGCCTTTCGCCCACGCTCGTGGCGGGTCCGCTCTTCGGCGTCATCGCCGACCGGGTGAACATCCGCAACGCGGCCTTCGTCACCAATGGGGCAATGGCTGCGATCCTGTCGGTCCTCGCGCTGTCGCTGCCCTATGTCGAGGCCTGGGGGATCGCGGCGGCGGCCTTCGCCATCGGCGTCGTCTCCTCGGCGCATCACCCGGTGCGCATGTCGCTGGGCCCGCGCCTCGTGCCGCGCGAGGTGGTGCAGCACGTCGTCTCGGTCACGGCGCTCAACTTCAACCTCGCCCGCCTGGTGGCGCCCGTGGTCGCCGGATGGATCATCGCGGGCGCCGGCGCGGGTGTCGCACTCTGGGTTTCTGTGGCCTGCTATGTCCCGATGCTCGCGGTCCTGCCCTCGCTCAGGCCCCGCGACCTGCCCCCGCGCCCCCGCGCGCCCATGCTGACCGAGCTGCGCGAGGGCGTGGCCTTCGCCCGCGACAACCCGCTGATCCGCGAGGCGCTTCTGCTGACGCTGATCTTCGCCACCATCGTGCGCGGCGCGCTCGAGGTCCTGCCGGTGCTGGCGGACGGCGCCTTCGGGCAGGGCGCCGCGGGGCTCGGGATGCTGACCGCGGCGGCTGGGGGCGGGGCGGTTCTGGCCGCGTCGGTCAAGTTCCTCGGCTTCGCGGCCTTCGGCGCGCATATCCCGCGCCCCGTCATCGTCGCGACCTTCGCGGGCTTTCTCGCCGTCGTCGCCATGGGCTTCGCGCCAGTCTGGCCGCTGGCGCTGGCCGCGACGTCCGCGGCGGGGTTCTGCGCGACATGGTGTGGGGTCAGTCTGCAGGCGGCGATCCAGACCGACCTGCCCGACGCCTACAGGGGCCGGGTCATGAGCCTGTGGACGGTCGTGGGCTTCGGCACGGTCGCCATCGGGGCCGCGCTGATCGGGGCGATTGCCGAGGTGATGCGGATCGGCCCGGCCCTTGCCGTGGCGGGCGCGCTCGGCGTCGTGGTGACGGGCGCGTGGCGTGTCGGGGGTGCACGCGCCTGAAATACATCCTATGTGCGGGGCAAGATCATTTCGCGCGCAAACAGGAGGGGCGGCACATGACGCAGACCCGCGACACCATCCTCGAGGCCCTTTCCACGCTCGGCCTGCCCGACGGTGGCGATGTCGTGAGCCGCGACATGGTGCGCGCCCTCACCGTCCAGGGCGGGCGGGTGTCGTTCATACTCGAGGCCGACAACCCCGACGCGGCCCGCCGGATGGAACCCGTGCGCCTCGCCGCCGAGCAGGTGGTGAGGAAGCTTCCCGGCGTCGAGCAGGTCACGGTCGCCCTGACCGCGCATGGCCCCGCGCAGAAGGCCGCGCCGCAGCCGCCGCAGGCCGGGGCCGGGGCAGGTTCCGGGGCGGGCGCCGCGCCGCCAAACCTTCAGATCGGCGGACACATGAAGCCGCAGCAGGGCTCGATGAAGCCCTCGGGCGTGCGCCACATCATCGGCATCGGCTCGGGCAAGGGCGGCGTGGGCAAGTCCACCGTCGCCTCGAACCTCGCCGTCGCGCTCGCGCGGCAAGGCCGGCGCGTGGGCCTTCTGGACGCCGACATCTATGGGCCGAGCCAGCCGCGCATGATGGGCGTGAACAAGCGCCCCTCCTCGCCCGACGGCAAGACGATCATCCCGCTGAAGGCGCATGGCGTCACCTGCATGTCGATCGGCTTCATGCTGCCCGAGGAAAAGGCCGTGGTCTGGCGGGGGCCCATGCTGATGGGCGCGCTCCAGCAGATGCTGACACAGGTGGAATGGGGGGAACTGGACGTCCTTCTGGTCGATCTGCCGCCCGGCACCGGCGACGTCGCCATGACGCTGTGCCAGAAGTCCGAGGTGACGGGGGCCATCGTCGTCTCCACGCCGCAGGACGTGGCGCTTCTGGACGCGCGCAAGGCGCTCAACATGTTCGAGCTTCTCAAGACGCCGATCCTCGGCCTGATCGAGAACATGGCCTCCTACGTCTGCCCCTCGTGCGGTCACGAGGCGCATATCTTCGGCGAGGGCGGCGTCCGCGCCGAGGCCGAGCGCCTCGACCTGCCGTTCCTGGGCGCGCTTCCGATCAGCCTCGAGACGCGCATCGCGGGCGATGCCGGCACCCCGATCGCTGCGGGCGAGGGGCCGATGGCCGACGCCTACGCCGCGCTCGCCCGGCGGTTCATCGACGGCGGCATGGCCTGAGGCGCCGCGCGGGCCGGCGGCCTTCGCGGTCCCCGGCGGCGGCGCGCTTGGGCGCGATTCGCGAGGCCTGAGGGCCCGAAATGCCGTGATGGGCCCCGCGCTCCGGATTTTTTCGGCACTTTCCTCCACGGCCGGGGAAATTCCTCCCACGGTCAAGATCACCCCACATATCGGGCTTTCCACGCCGTGGCCTACCAGAATTGGCGGTCGCCGGTCGCGGAGTCCGCGCTGAGGGGGTGTTGCAATTCCGCAATTGGGGGCTGGGTGGGCCGAAATCCCAAAAAAAGGTGTTGATTGGGAGAAATTCCCATGGCACACCTTGTCCATCGGCAAACGAGATCGACAAGCAGGCCCAAGGGTCTGAACCAAAAACAAAAAACGGCAGGTTCATACAGGCAATCTCGAACGCCAGAAGAAAGAGATCCGGCGCGCAAGCGAGCAGACATCCCCCCAGGTGGCCTGCGCAGTCGGACACCCAGAAATGGGACGAGGGCGGCGGATTGAGCAGTGGCAGCTTGCTCAGTCCGCCGTTTTCGTTCCGGGCCGAAACTAAGGCCGCAATGCGGCGAAAAGAAGGCCGGTAGAAAAGGCGAAAGCCCGTGGAGAGCAGGTTTCAAGGCGAAAGCCTGAACAAGGTTGACGGAAAGGGCCGGATCTCGCTTCCGGCCAAGTTCCGTCGCGCGCTCCAGGCCGGCGACAGCCGTTCGGGCCCCGGCGGCGCCGCGCGCCTCTACATCGCCTACGGAAACCCCACCACGGACTTCGTCGAGTGCCTTTCGGGCGACTACTACGACGACCTGGTGGCGCGCATCGAGGCGATGGACGACGGCGAAAGCGAGCGCGAGCTTCTGGAATACCTCTATTTCGTGAAGTGCGACGAGGTCTCGGTGGACGAGACCGGGCGCTTCGTCCTGCCCACGGCCGCGCGCGACAAGCTCGCGCTCGACGGCGACGCGCTATTCCAGGGCAAGGGCCGCAAGTTCCACATCCTCAAGCCTGCGGACGGGCAGGCGGCGGATGACAAGATCATGAAGATGCTGGAGAAGTTCGGTGAGGGCAAAGAGTTCTTCAACCCCGTCTCGCTGGCCAACCGACGGCGCGCCGACATGGCCGACGCCGACGAGACATGACCGGGGGCGACGCATCCAGTTCCCACGCACCGGTCCTTCTGGGCCCGCTCCTGAGGGCAGTGGCCCCGATATCTGGCGTGTGGCTCGACGGCACCTTCGGCGCTGGTGGTTACGCCCGTGGCTTGCTTGAGGCCGGGGCGGAGACCGTGATCGGCATCGACCGCGACCCGCTCGCCTTCGAGATGGCCGCATCCTGGGCCGGCGCCTGGGGCGACCGCCTCGTGCTGGTCGAGGGCACGTTCTCCGATCTCGACGCCCATGCGGAGGCGGCAGGCTTTCCGGCGCTCGACGGCGTGACGCTGGACCTCGGTGTGTCCTCGATGCAGCTCGACCGGGCGGAGCGCGGCTTTTCCTTCATGCGCGACGGCCCGCTCGACATGCGGATGGGGCAGGCGGGACTTTCGGCCGAAGATCTGGTCAACGACGCCCCCGAGGCGCTTCTGGCCGACATCCTCTTTCACTATGGCGAAGAGCGCGCCGCGCGCCGCATCGCGCGCGCCATCGTCGGCGAGCGCGCGAAGGAGCGCATCGTCTCGACACTGAGGCTCGCCGCCATCGTCGAGGGGTGCCTGCCGCGCAAGAAGCCCGGGCAGAGCCACCCCGCCACCCGCAGCTTTCAGGCGATCCGCATCGCCGTGAACGACGAGTTCGGCCAGCTGGTGCAGGCGCTCGCCGCGGCCGAGCGTGCGCTCAAGCCCGGCGGAAGGCTCGCCGTGGTGACCTTTCATTCCATCGAGGACAGGATCGTGAAAAGGTACCTCGCGGAGCGCGCCTCGGAAGGTGGCGGAGGCTCGCGCCACGCCCCGGCCGAGGCGCACCGGGAGCCCGGCTTCGTGCTGACGCCGAAGAAGGCGATCGGCCCCGCCGACGACGAGATCGCGCGGAACCCGCGCGCGCGTTCGGCGAAGCTTCGCGTGGCGACCCGGACCGAGGCGCCCGCCGACACCGTCGAGGCCGCGCGCCTCGGCCTTCCGCAGGTGGAGGGGCTTCACTGATGCGCGGCCTTCCCATGATCCTGGCCGCGCTCGCGGTCATCGGCCTCGGCTACTGGGCCTATCACCAGACGATCCTGACGCAGGCGACGATCCGCGACGTGGAGCGGCTCCAGCGCGAGATCGGCGCCGAGCGCGAGCGTCTCGCCGTCCTGCGGGCCGAGTGGGCCTACCTCAACCGCCCCGACCGCCTGCGCGAGCTGGCCGAATTCAACTTCGAGCGTCTCGGCCTCCTGCCGATGGTGCCCGAACAGTTCGGCACGGTGGCCGAGCTTCCCCTGCCGCGCCCGGAGCCCGATCCGCTGCCGCAGATCGATGAACTCATGTTCGGCAACGCCTCCGCCGCCGAGGAGCGGGCACCATGACGCGCACCCCCCTCCGTCCGCTCGCCCGCGTGATCGAGGCACGCCAGAAGGGTGAGAACCCCGACGCGATCGAGCGCGAGAACCTGCGCCTGCGTCACGAGGCGCAGCGCGACCGGATGCGGGTTCGCGCCGAAAGCCGCCTCCTCCTCGTGGCGATCTGCTTCCTGATGGGCTTCGGGGCCGTCGGAACGCGGATGGCGGCCCTGGCGACCTCCGAGGCCGAGGAGCCGCGCGTCCACGTCTCGGGCACCTCGATCCTGAACACGCGGGCCGACATCGTCGACCGTCAGGGCCGCGTGCTCGCGACGAATTTCGCCACCAACGCGCTTTACGCCCACCCCCACGAGATCATCGATCCGCGCGCCGCCGCCGACGGTCTGGCCGCGATCTTCCCCGACATGGACGCCGAGGCGCTGCACCGGCGTTTCACGTCGGACAGCCGCTTCATCTGGCTGCGCCGCTACATCTCGCCCGAGCAGGAACAGCTGGTTCACGACCTGGGCGAGCCCGGCCTTCTGTTCGGGCCGCGCGAGATGCGGCTCTATCCCAATGGCGCGGTCGCCGCGCATGTCCTGGGCGGCGCGGGCTTCGGGCAGGAGGCGGTGAACGCGGCCGAAGTCGTGGGCGTCGCGGGCGTCGAGGCGCAGTTCGACGACACGCTGCGCGACCCCGCCCGCGACGGCCCCCTTGAACTGGCGCTCGACCTCACGGTGCAGGCCGCCGTCGAGGAGGTCCTGGCAGGCGGCATGGCGCTGATGAACGCCACCGCCGCCTCCGCCGTCCTGATGGACGCGCATACCGGAGAGATCGTCGCGATGGCGAGCCTTCCAGACTTCGACCCCAACGCGCGGCCCCGGCCCCTGACCACGGGCGACCAGGGCGACAGCCCGCTGTTCAACCGCGCTCTTCAGGGCGTCTACGAGCTGGGCTCGGTGTTCAAGACCTTCACCATCGCGCAGGCGCTGGACGAGGACCTGGTCGAGCTGGACGACATGATCGACACGCGCGGGCCCCTGCGCATGGCGGGCTTCGCGATCACCGACTACCGCAGCCGCGGCCCCGAGCAGACGGTCTTCGACGTCTTCACGCATTCCTCCAACATCGGCACCGCGCGCATCGCCCGCCTGATCGGGGGCGAGCGGCAGCACGCGTTCCTCGGCCGGCTGCGCCTGCTGGAGCCCACGACGCTGGAAATGGTGGAGGCCGCCGGCGGCAGGCCTCTCTATCCCGAACGCTGGGGCGAATTGTCGACGATGACGATCTCCTACGGCCACGGCATCTCGACCTCGCCGGTCCACCTCGCCGCGGCCTACGCCGCGATGGTCAACGGCGGCACCACCGTCGTGCCCACGCTTCTGCGCCAGGCGCGCCCCGAACCGGGCGAGCGCGTGATCTCCCCCGAGACGAGCGCCGCGGTGCGCGGCCTGCTGCGCGCGGTCGTCACCGACGGCACGGCCAGCTTCGGCGAGGTGGCAGGCTATTCGGTGGGCGGCAAGACCGGGTCGGCCGAGATGCCGCGCACGCGCGGCGGCGGCTACTACGAGGACCGCAACATCAACACCTTCGCGGCCGTCTTCCCCTCCGACGATCCGCGCTACGTCCTTGTGACCACGCTGTACGAGCCTGCCGAGACCTCGGGCTCGGAGCCGCGGCGCACGGCGGGCTGGACCACCGTTCCCGTCGCCGCCGAGGTCATCCGGCGCGCGGCGCCGCTTCTGGGGCTCAGGCCCGAGATTGAACCCGCCCCCGCTCTTCAGCTATCCAGCACCTCGAACTGACCGCTCGGGCGCGGTTCGCGGGCCAGGGGGGCGCCTATGACGACAGCCGGAAGAACGCTCTCGCAACTGGGACTGCCGGTGCAGGGCGGGGCGGATGTCCCCGTCACGGGGCTTGCCATCGACAGCCGCAAGGTCGGGCAGGGCACGCTGTTCGCGGCGCTTCCGGGCACGCGGGTCCATGGCGCGCGCTTCATCGCGGGCGCGCTGGAGGACGGCGCTGCCGCGATCCTGACCGACCGGGAGGGTGCGGCGCTGGCGGCCGATGCCCTGCAGGGATCGGGCGCGGCGCTCATCGTGGCCGAGGACGCGCGCGCCACGCTCGCCCATGCTGCGGCCCTCTGGTTCGGGCCCGGCCCCGAAACGCTCGTCGCCGTGACCGGCACCAACGGCAAGACCAGCGTGGCGAGCTTCACGCGCCAGATCTGGGAGCATCTCGGCCACCGCGCCGTCAACATCGGCACCACCGGCGTCGAGGGCAGCTACAGCGCGCCCGGCATCCACACGACCCCCGACGCGCTCACGCTGCAGTCACTTCTGGCCCGGATCAAGGAAGACGGCATCGAGCGCGTCGCGATGGAGGCCTCGTCCCACGGGCTGGACCAGCGCCGGATGGAGGCGGTGGCGCCCTGCGCGGCGGCCTTCACCAACCTCACGCAGGATCATCTCGATTATCACGGCACGATGGAGGCCTATTTCGAGGCGAAGCTGCGCCTGTTCAACGAGCTTCTGCCCGATGACGGCGTTGCGGTGGTCAACGTGGACGACCCCTACGGCCAGCGGGTGGCCGATCTTGTCGAGGCGCGCGGCTCGGAGGTGATCGGCGTCGCCCAGTATGCCGACGGCGCCGAGCTGAAGATCACGGGCCGGCGGCTGGACGAGCGCGGGCAGGACCTGCTGGTGCAGGCCTGGGGCAGGCCGGTGCGCCTGCGCCTGCCGCTGATCGGCGCCTTCCAGGCGATGAACGTCCTGACGGCCGCCGCCCTCGTCATCGCCTCGGGCGAGGACCCCGAGGCCGTCTTCGGTGCGCTGCCGCAACTCAAGGGCGTGCGCGGGCGGATGCAGCTGGCGGGCGTCCGCGTCAACGGCGCACCGGTCTATGTCGACTACGCCCACACGCCCGACGCGCTGGAAAACGCGCTCAAGGCGCTGCGCCCGCATGTGCTGGGCCGCCTGCACGTCATCTTCGGCGCGGGCGGCGACCGCGACCGGGGCAAGCGGCCGATCATGGGCGAGGTGGCCGCGGCCAATGCCGACGTGATCATCGTGACGGACGACAACCCCCGCTCCGAGGATCCCGCCACCATCCGCGCCGAGGTCCTTTCGGGCTGTCCCGGCGCGGCAGAGGTCGGCGACCGGGCCGAGGCGATCCTGCGCGCGGTCGACGCGCTTCAGGCCGGCGACGCGCTTCTGATCGCCGGCAAGGGCCACGAGACCGGCCAGCAGGTGGGCGACGTGGTCTATCCCTTCGACGACGTGGAGCAGGCAAGCGTCGCCGTCGCCGCCCTGGAGGGCAGGGAATGAGGGCCTCGCTCTGGACCGCCGCCGAGGCCGCGGCAGCGACGGGCGGGCGGGTCGGCTCGGACTGGCAGGCGGACGGGGTGTCCATCGACAGCCGCACGGTTGCCTCGGGCGATCTTTTCGTGGCGCTTCAGGCCGCGCGCGACGGCCACGATTTCGTCGCCGACGCGCTGGCGAAGGGGGCCGTGGCCGCCATCGTCTCCCGGGTGCCCGAAGGCGTGGATCCCGCGCGCCTTCTGATCGTGGACGACGTGCTGGAGGGGCTGACGGCTTTGGGCGCGGCGGCACGGGCAAGGACGCGCGCGAAGGTCATCGCCGTGACGGGCTCGGTCGGCAAGACCACCGTGAAGGAGATGCTGCGCGCCTGCCTCTCGCCGCAGGGACGCACCCATGCGGCCGAGGCGAGCTACAACAATCACTGGGGCGTGCCGGTGACCCTTGCCCGGATGACAGCCGGCACCGACTTCGCCATCATCGAGATCGGCATGAACGCGCCAGGCGAGATCGCGCCGCTGGCCGCCCTCGCGCGGCCCGACGTGGCCATCGTGACGACCGTTGCGCCCGCGCACCTCGAAGCCTTCGGCGTGATCGAGGGGATCGCCCACGAGAAGGCGTCGATCTTCGAGGGCCTGTCGCCGGGCGGCGTCGCGCTTGCCAATGCCGACGTCGAGACGGCCCCGATCCTGTTCGACAAGGCGCGTTCGGTGGGGGCGGAGCTGATCCGCTTCGGCGAGGCCGAGGGCGCCGAGATGCGCCTGACGGACATCCGGCTTTCGGATTCCAGCACGGTCCTGCGCGCGCGGATGCGCGGCGAGGAGCGTCTGTTCAAGCTGTCCGTGCCGGGACGCCATCAGGCGATGAACGCGCTGATCGCGCTGTCGGCCTGCGAGGCGGTCGGCGCCGACGTGGCCGAGGCGGCCATGGCGCTGTCGCACTGGGCGCCCGTGGCGGGGCGCGGCACGCGCGAGCGCATCGACCTCGGCGGCATGGGCGACGTGGTGATCGATCTAATCGACGACGCCTTCAACGCCAACCCCGCCTCGCTCGCCGCGGGGCTGGACGTGCTGGCCGCCGCCGAGCCCGAGGGAAAGGGCCGCCGCATCGCCGTCCTTGGCGACATGCTGGAACTGGGGCCGGGCGCGCCCGAAATTCACGCCGGCATCGCCGACCTGCCCGCGATGGCGCGCATCGACGTGGTTCACACCGCCGGCCCGCTGATGGAGCACCTGCACCTCGCACTGCCCGCCTCGCGCCGCGGGCGGCACGGCGAGACCGCCGCCGACATCGCGCGCCTTCTGCCGCGCGACCTCAGGCCGGGGGACGTCGTCCTCGTGAAAGGCTCCAAGGGCAGCCGGGTGTCCGGCGTGGTTGACGCGCTCAGGAAACTGGGGCAAGCGAAGCCGGACAAACCTCGAGGATCCCCCTGAAATGCTGTTCTGGCTGAGCGAGCTGTCCGATGGCGGCGATCTTTTCAATCTTTTCAGGTATATAACCTTTCGGGCTGGCGCGGCCTTCTTCACCGCGCTGATCTTCGGGTTCATCTTCGGAAGACCGCTCATCAACGCTCTGCGTCGCAAGTATGTCGGCGGCCAGCCGATCCGCGAGGACGGGCCCGCGCATCACATCGCCACCAAGGCGGGCACGCCGACGATGGGCGGGCTTCTGATCCTTGCCGCGCTGACGCTCTCGACGCTGCTCTGGGCGCGGCTCGACAATCCCTATGTCTGGATGGTGCTGGGCGTGACGGTGGCCTTCGGGCTTCTGGGCTTCTCAGACGACTGGGCGAAGGTCAGCCGCAACAGCTCCAAGGGCGTGTCGGGCCGCACCCGGCTTGCCATCGGCTTCGCGATCGCGGCGGTCGCGGCCGTCTCGGCGACCTTCATCCACCCGCCCGAGCTGTCCTCGCAACTGGCGGTGCCGGTCTTCAAGAACGTGCTTTTCAACATGGGCTGGCTTTTCGTGCCCTTCGCCATGTTCGTGATCGTGGGCGCGGCCAACGCGGTGAACCTGACCGACGGCCTCGACGGGCTGGCCATCATGCCGGTGATGATCGCCGCCGCGACGCTGGGCGTGATCGCCTACGCGGTCGGCCGCGTCGACTTCACCGAGTATCTCGAGGTGCATTACGTTCCGGGAACGGGCGAATTGCTGGTGTTCACCGCCGGGCTGATTGGCGGGGGCCTCGGCTTCCTGTGGTACAACGCGCCGCCCGCAGCGGTCTTCATGGGCGACACCGGCTCGCTCGCGCTCGGCGGCGCGCTCGGCGCGATCGCGGTCGCCACCAAGCACGAGATCGTGCTGGCGATCGTCGGCGGCCTTTTCGTGGCCGAGGCCGTGTCGGTGATCGTGCAGGTCGTCTACTTCAAGGCCACCGGCAAGCGCGTCTTCCTGATGGCCCCGATCCACCACCACTTCGAAAAGAAGGGCTGGGCCGAGCCGCAGGTCGTGATCCGCTTCTGGATCATCTCGCTGATCCTCGCGCTGATCGGGCTGGCCACGCTCAAGCTGCGCTGATGGCGGGGGCCGTCCGCGACCGCGCGGCGATGATCCGGGGCATGGCGCCGGTCCGGCGCGCCGGCGCCTACGTCTTCTGCACCGTTCCCCGGGCTCAAGCCGCGGCCGCCGCCGACGCCGCCATCGCGACCTTCGCCGAGGACGAGGGGCTTTCCGTCATCCTTCCGCGCGAGCGGGCCGAGGCCCTCGGCCAGGACGCCGCGCTTCCGATGGCCTGCATCACGCTGAGCGTCCACTCCGCGCTCGACGGCGTGGGCCTGACCGCGGCCGTCGCGGGCGCGCTCGCCGACGCGGGCATCCCCTGCAACATGGTGGCCGCGTTCCATCACGACCACGCCTTCGTCCCCGAGGCGCGGGCGGAGGAGGCGCTGTCGCTTCTGAAGGCGCTGGCCGCAACCTCTTCCTAGGCAACAAGTCCTTGCATCGGGCCTGCGCGCGGTGCCATCTGGCGGCATGGCGAAGCTCGTGCTCCTGCACAAGGCGGACTCGATCTACGACGACGAGCCCGACGCGGTCTACGATTTCCCCCGGACCTATCTCAAGGCGCTTCAGGGAGCCGTCGGCGACTGGGTTGTCTATTACGAGCCGGTGAAGGCCGGGCCGCGCGGCTACTTCGCCGTCGCCAAGGTGGCGCGCATCATCCCCAAGCCCGGCGCGGAGGGGCGTTTCCTCGCGATCATCGAGCCCGGCAGCTTCCTGCCCTTCGACGTCGAGGTGCCGCGCCTTCTGGGCGGCCAGCCCCTGGAGACGGCATTGCGCGATCACGACGGCCGGCCGAAGCGGGGAGGCGCCGTTCAACTTGCCGTTCGTCGCATCACCGAGGCGGATTTCGCCCGCATCGTGAACATCGGGCTGCCGGCGGATCTGGAACTGGCGGAGGCGACCCGGTACGACGCGGAACGTCCCGCCCTGAACGAGGACGCGGCGTTCTTCGCGCGCCCGGTTCTCGAGCGGCTCACCCGCAGGCCCTACCGCGACGTCGCGTTCCGCAGGAAGGTGCGGGAGGCCTACGGCTACCGTTGCGCGATGTCGGGGTTGCGGCTGCGCAACGGGGGCGGGCGGCCCGAGGTCCAGGCGGCGCATGTGCGTCCTGTCGAACATTCGGGCAGCGATTCCGTGCGCAACGGGCTGGCGCTTTCGGGCACGCTGCACTGGATGTTCGACCGGGGGCTTGTCTCTGTCGCGGGGGACGGCGAGACGATCCTTGTGTCGCGCAACAAGGTTCCCGGCGATGTCGTGGCGCGCCTGATCGCCCCGGGCGGCAGGCTCTACCTGCCCGACGATCCGCGCGACAGGCCCCATCCGTCGAACCTCTGCTGGCATCGGGAGAACGTGTTCGGCCAGATGCGCCTCGATGAACGTGCTCCCTGGGACTAGGCCCCCCGGCCGGCGAGGGACGGGGTGCGCCGGGAGGCTGGCGGCGGCGCGCGCTTCGGCTTAGACCGGGGACAACGGCGAAAGGGGCGTTCGGCATGATCCCGGTTCAGGGTTTCGAAGGGCAGAAGGTGATGGTTCTGGGGCTCGGCCGGTCGGGCCTTTCGGCAGCGCGTGCGCTGCGGGCGGGCGGCGCCGAGGTGCTGGCCTGGGACGACGGCGCGGGCGGGCGCGCGGCGGCGGAGGCCGAGGGCTTCGCCATCGCCGACCCGATGGGACGGGACGCCTTCGAGGGCGTGGCCTGCCTGATCACCTCGCCGGGCATCCCGCACCTCTATCCCGCGCCGCACCGCGCCATCGCCGCGGCGATGGAGGCGGGCATCCCCGTCGACAACGACATCGGGCTGTTCTTCCGCTCGCTCGCGCAAGGCGACTGGGCCGAGATGGACGCGCCGCCGCGCGTGGTCGCGGTCACGGGCACCAACGGCAAGTCCACGACGGCCGCCCTCATCGCCCACATCCTGCGCAGCGCCGGTACGCCGGTCGAACTTGCCGGGAACATCGGGCGCGGCGTCCTCGACATCGACCCGCCGGGCGAGGGGGCGGTGATCGTGCTGGAACTCAGCTCCTACCAGACCGATCTCGCCCGCGCCCTCACGCCCGACATCGCCGTTTTCACGAACCTCAGCCCCGATCACCTCGACCGGCATGGCGGCATGGGCGGCTATTTCGCCGCCAAGCGCCGCCTGTTCTCGGAGGGCGGGCCGGACCGCGCCATCATCGGCGTGGACGAGCCCGAGGGGCGCTATCTCGCCAACCAGATGGCCGAGGGGCCGGGCGACGCGCGGCTTATCCGCGTCTCGGCGCGCAAGATCTCGGGGCCCGGATGGGACGTCACGGCGCGCAAGGGCTGGCTGTCGGAATGGCGCAAGGGGCGTCAGGTCGCCTCGATCGACCTGCGGGCCATGCAGGGCCTTCCAGGTGCGCACAACCACCAGAACGCGGCCTGCGCCTATGCCGCGGCGCGCGCGCTCGGCCTCGGGCCACGGATCGTGGAGGACGCGCTGGCAAGCTTCGCGGGCCTGCCGCACCGCAGCCAGCGCGTGGCCGAGATCGGCGGCGTCGCCTTCGTCAACGACAGCAAGGCCACAAACGTCGATGCCGCGATCAAGGCGCTTTCGGCCTTCCCGCGCATCCGCTGGATCTGTGGCGGCCTCGCCAAGGAGGGCGGCATGGAGGCGCTGGTCCCGGCGGCGGGCAACGTGGTCAAGGCCTATGTCATCGGGCGCGAGGCCGAAGCCTTCGCGCTGGCGCTGGCGGACCTGCCGCACGAGGTCTGCGCCGACATGGCTACGGCCGTCGCCCGCGCCGCCGCCGAGGCGGAGGCGGGCGACACCGTCCTGCTTGCGCCGGCCGCGGCGAGCTTCGACCAGTACGACAACTTCGAGCGCCGCGGCGACGACTTCGTGGCGCGGGTCGGGGCGCTGAAGGGCGGCTGAACGAAAGGGAGGACGCCATGGGCAGCCGTTGGATCAGGCGCATCGCGGTGTTGCTCGTCTTGGCCGCGCTCGCCTATCCGGCGGCGGGTGGCCTCGTGCTCTGGCGCGCGGTCTCTGGTGTCTTGTCGGTGGGAATGCTGTCCGATGCCCTCGCCGCCGCGCCCCGCCCGGACGATCCGCTGGCGCTTGGCTATCGCGGCGACCCGCGCGAGGCACTCGGCCTCGACTACGAGACAGTCGAGGTCCGCACGCCCCTCGGTCCCGCGCCGGCATGGTACGTGCCGGGCGACGCGGCGGGCGCCGAAGGCGGCCGGGCCGCCATCTACGTCCACGGCATCGCGGGCGCGCGCGAGGACGGATACCGCGCGCTGTCGATCCTGGCGGAGGCGGGCATCCCCACTCTTCTCGTCACCTATCGCAACGATCCCGGCGCCCCGGGCGAACCTTCCGGCGCCTACGGGTTCGGCCTGACGGAGTGGCGCGACCTCGAGGCGGCGGTGCGCTGGATGGAAGCGCGCGGCCACGAAAACCTGATCCTCGTGGCCGAAAGCATGGGCGGCGCGATCTCGGGACAGTTCCTCGCGCGGTCCCCCGAGGCCGGGCGGATCGCGGCGCTGGCGCTGGACGCGCCGGCGCTCGACGGGCGCGCGGTGCTGGTCCATCTCGCCGCGCAGATCGGCCTGCCGTTTCCGCGGCTCGTGGCGCCCGCCGCGGAGCTGTGGCTTGCGTATCTGGGGCCTTTGGACCTGCGCGGGGCGCGCGTCGTGGATGTCGTGGCGGCGTTCGACGGGCCGCTCTTCCTCGCGCATGGCACGGCTGACCGCATCGTCCCCTCGGCGATTTCCGATGCCGTTCTTGCGCTCCGCGAGGGACTTGCGCAGCGCGGGGAGGGGCCCGTCGTGAGCATCAGGACCGGTGGCGACCACCTGATGTCCTACGCCGAGAACCCGCAAGCCTACCGGGCGGCCTTCGCCGAGTTTCTCGCGCTTCCGCGCTGACGGCCTTCCGCCTCGGCCGCGCCTCAGAGGTCCACGGTGACGATCGTGCCGCGCGGCGGGCGCGTCACCGATATCTCGGCCCCGAGCGACTCGATGAGCGCCGCGACGATGCTTCCGCCCACGCCCGGCTCCTTGTCCCGGCCCGTGGTGTCGAGCGCCCCCTCGGCACGCTCGGCGCGGTCGCGCTGGGTTTCGATGCTGGCGGCGGCGAAGGGCCAGTTCGACGCCTCGGGCATCCCCCTTCCGTCATCCTCGACCGACAGCCGCACGGTGCCGTCGCCCAGCCGCACGAAACGGATGTCCACGAGGCCGGACGAGCGCCCCTCGAAGGCGTGCTCCTGCGAATTGGTCAGGAACTCCGACAGCAGAAGGCCAAGCCGGGCGGCCTGGTCGACGGGCAGCGAGATGTCCTCGCAGTCCACGTTCACGCGGATCGAGGCGTGGGGCTGGATGCTGGTGACGACCGAAGCGATGCGGCTGAGATAGGCGCCGGTCGCGATCTCGTGGCCGTCCTTGCCGCCCGGCCGGGCCGTCAGCAGTTCGTCGTAGAGGACGGACAGGGCCTCGATCCGGCGGCTGATCGAGCGCAACGATTCGGGCGTGACCTCGCGCCGCGCCTGCACGCGGATCATGCTGACGATCATGGCGAGGTGGTTCTTCACCCGGTGCTGCAGCTCCTTCAGGAGCGCCATGGAATCCTCGTCCGACGACCCCGCAGCCTTGCGGTCCTCGGCGACCTGGCGCTGCAGCCCGAAATAGCCCGTAAGCTCTCCGTCGTCGCTGTGGATCGGCGCGATCAGCAGCAGGTTGCGGAACGTCGAGCCATCCGCCCTGTGATTGGTCAGCGTCACCTCGAATTCCCGTTCCGAGCGCAGCCCCTCGCGCAGGCGCTCCACGTCGCGGGGATCGGTGTCCGGCCCTTGCAGGAACCGGCAATTCCGCCCGATGGCGTAGGACCGGCTGTATAGCGTCAGCGTCTCGAAAGCGCGGTTGACGTAGGTGATCGGATTGTCCTCCAGTCGAGGATCCGTCAGCACCATTGCCAGCGGCGAGCGTCCGATCGCGCCGCCCACGACATCCTGATGGTTCGCCTTCATGTCTTCGGCCATCCCAAAAGCCCTTGTTTGCCGCGCACGGGTCAGCAGGTCACGGAGCGGCTGCAGGCAGGTCGAGCCTATGCGACGGCAGCTGCGCAATCGGTACGCTGGCGTACCCGGATCCCAGGTTGTCAGGAAGACGCGGCGCTGCGGTCGGGCAGCAGCGCATCTGTCGTCCGCCTGACCAGATCATAACATTCGCAGCTCGCCGAACGCAAACCGGCTCGGTCCTCGATGGTCACGCGGCCATGGGCGTAGTCGATCAGGCCGGCCTTCCTGAACCCCGAGGCGGCCTCGGTCACGGTGGCGCGGCGCACGCCCAGCATGTGGGCGAGAAACTCGTGCGTCAGGCGCATCTCCCGCCCGTCTGAACGGTCGCGCAAGGTCAGCAGCCAGCGCGCCAGCCTTTGCCGCGCGTCGTGCGAGGCGTTGCACGCGCCCGAGACCATGACCTGGTAGATCAGGGCCTGCACGGACGAGAACAACGCCCGCTCGAACGCCCGGTGCTCGGCCTGCAGCCGCCGGAACCGTTCGGCCGGCAGCATCAGGACGGTGCCCGCGATCTGGATCTCGTCGGTGCTCAGGTGCGTGCTGTGGCCAAGCGTCAGGTTGATGGCCGCGCACCCCTCGCGGCCGACATTGGCCATGTCCACGGTCGCCCCGTCGCTGTAGGAGGCGAGGGTCGAGATCACGGCCGTTTCAGGGAAGTAACCGGCCGAAGTGGCGTCCCCGGCCCGCTCCAGGATGGTGCCTGCCGAGCGTTCCGTGCGCTCGCAGGCGTCCAGCACGGCCGCGCGCGTTTCGGCGTCGAGCGACAGCAGGACCCGGTTTTTCGTCGGTTCGGTCATGGGGTCGGAACGCGCCAGCCGCCGCAGGGTTCAAACGCGGGTTTTCTGCGCGACACGGACCCGCCCGAGAATGCTGGTCCTGAGCGGCGTTTCGCGCTAGACTGGCCTTCCGATCCGGGGCCAACCCGGGCGGACGGGCAGGCAGGCGGACCGGCGTTCCGCGAGGCAATGGAAACAAGGGCCACGAGGCCCGGGCAGGCAACATGACGGAAATCGCGCATGGCACGATTGTCGTGCAATCCGGCGAGGCGGTTCTGCCGCGCTGGTGGCGCACGGTCGATCGTGTGACGATCGGGTGCATCCTGTCGCTTTTCGCGATCGGCATCCTTCTGGGTTTCGCGGCCTCGCCGCCACTGGCCGAGCGCAACGGGCACGAGCCCTTCCATTACGTGATCCGGCAGTTCGCATTCGGTGGAATGGCGCTGTTCTTCATGGTGCTCGTCTCGATGATGACGCCAACCACGGTGCGCCGCCTCGGCGTCCTCGGCTTCTTCGCCGCGCTGGGCGCGTTGATGCTGCTTCCGGCCTTCGGGACGGATTACGGACAGGGCGCGGTGCGCTGGTATTCGCTGGGCTTCGCCTCGCTCCAGCCGTCTGAATTCCTGAAGCCCGTGTTCGTGGTCTTCACCGCCTGGATGATCGCGGCCAGCACCGAGATCGGCGGCCCGCCGGGCAAGACCGTGTCTCTGGCCGTGGCCGTGACCATCGTGGCCTTCCTCGCCATGCAGCCCGATTTCGGGCAGGCGGCGCTGATCGTGTTCGCCTGGTCGGTGATCTACTTCGTGGCCGGCGCGCCGATGACCATCCTGGTGGCCGTCGCGGCCGCGGTGGGGCTGGCGGGATACCTCGCCTACGGCAGTTCCGAGCACTTCGCGCGGCGCATCGACGGCTTCCTCTCGGCCGAGGTCGATCCCAACACGCAGCTCGCCTACGCCACCGACGCGATCCGCGAGGGCGGTCTTTTCGGCACGGGCCTCGGAGAGGGCTCGGTCAAGTGGACGCTGCCCGACGCGCATACCGACTTCATCATCGCCGTCGCCGCCGAGGAATACGGCATGATCCTCGTGGGGCTTATCATCGCGCTTTACGCGACCATCGCGACGCGGTCGTTCTTCCGGCTGATGCGCGAGCGCGACCCCTTCATCCGCCTCGCCGGGACGGGCCTGGTCGCGCTTCTGGCGCTTCAGGCCTTCATAAACATGGGCGTCGCCGTCCGGCTTCTGCCCGCGAAGGGCATGACGCTGCCCTTCGTCAGCTATGGCGGCTCGTCGCTGATTGCCACGGGCATCGCGGTCGGTATGCTCCTGTGCTTCACCCGCAAGCGGCCCCAGGGCGAGATCGGCGACATCCTGCTCGCGCGGCACCGCTGAGGAGGCGCGAGGGATCGGGCACATGAGCACAGGCGCACCACATCTGATCATCGCGGCCGGCGGCACCGGGGGCCACATGTTCCCCGCGCAGGCTCTGGCCGAGGCGATGGTGCGCAAGGGCTGGCGCGTGACCCTTTCGACCGACGCGCGCGGCGCGCGCTACACCGGGGGCTTTCCCCATACCGTCGAGGTCCGGCAGGTCGCCTCGGCCACCTTCGCGCGGGGCGGTCCGCTGGCGCGCCTCGCCGTGCCCTTCCGCATCCTGGGCGGCATCGTGCAGGCCTCGCTGCAAATGCTGCGCGAACGCCCGACGGCTGTCGTGGGCTTCGGCGGCTACCCCTCCATTCCCGCGCTCGCGGCGGCATGGATCACGCGGAGGCCGCGAGCGCTGCACGAACAGAACGGGGTTCTGGGCCGCGTGAACCGCCTGTTCGCACGGCGCGTCCGCTTCGTCGCCTGCGGCACCTGGCCCGCCGTGCTGCCCTCGGGCGTGGCGGGCGTGCACACCGGCAACCCCGTCCGCGCCGCCATACTCGAGCGCGCGGGCGCGCCCTACACGCCGCCCGGCGAATGGCCGATGAGCCTTCTGGTCTTCGGCGGCAGCCAGGGCGCGCGCATCCTGTCCGACACCGTGCCCGCCGCGATCGCGCTTCTGCCCGACGCGGTGCGCCAACATCTCCGCGTGGCGCAGCAGGCCCGCCCCGAGGATATCGACCGCGTGTCCGAGGCCTATGACGCGCTCGGCGTGCGGGCCGAGGTCGAGCCCTTCTTCGACGACATGCCGCGCCGGCTGTCCGAGGCGCAGCTCGTCATCGCGCGCTCGGGCGCCTCGTCGGTGGCCGATGTCTGCACCGTGGGCCGCCCTGCCATATACATTCCGCTTGCAATCGCCATCCGGGACGAGCAGACGGCCAACGCGCGTGGCCCCGTCGAGGCCGAGGCGGCCGTGCTCATTCCCGAGAGCCGCCTCTCGCCCGAGGCCCTGGCCGAGACGATCTCGGCCATACTGACCCAGCCCGATGCGGCGCTGCGCATGGCCAACGCCGCGCTATCGGTCTCGGTCCCCGATGCAACCGAGCGCCTCGTCGCGCTGGTCGAAGATCTGGCCCGCACGGGCAGGAAGGACGCCGAATGAACGCCGCCGCCACGAAACTCCCCACCCAGCTCGGGCCGATCCATTTCGTGGGCATCGGCGGCATCGGCATGTCGGGGATCGCCGAGGTGCTGCTGAACCATGGCTACGACGTGCAGGGCTCGGACCTGAAGCCCTCGAAGATCACCGCGCGGCTCGAGGGTCTGGGCGCCCGGATCTTCATCGGCCAGACCGCCGCGAACCTCGAGGGGGCCGAGGTCGTCGTGATCTCGAGCGCGATCAAGCCGGGCAACCCCGAACTCGACGCGGCCCGCGCGCGGGGCCTGCCGGTCGTGCGCCGTGCCGAGATGCTGGCCGAGCTGATGCGCCTGCGCTCCAACATCGCGGTCGCAGGCACCCACGGCAAGACCACAACCACGACGCTGGTGGCGACGCTTCTGGATGCGGGCGGCGTGGATCCCACCGTGGTCAACGGCGGCATCATCCATGCCTACGGCTCGAACGCGCGGGTGGGGCAGGGCGAGTGGATGGTCGTGGAGGCCGACGAGAGCGACGGCACCTTCAACCGCCTGCCCGCCACCATCGCCATCGTCACCAACATCGACCCCGAGCACATGGAGCACTGGGGCTCGATCGAGAAGCTGCGCCAGGGCTTCCTCGACTTCGTGTCGAACATTCCCTTCTACGGCCTCGCCGTGTGCTGCACCGACCATCCCGAGGTGCAGGCGCTGGTAGGCCGGATCACCGACCGGCGCGTCGTCACCTTCGGCTTCAACGCGCAGGCCGACGTGCGCGCGATCAACCTGCGCTACAAGGGCGGCATCGCGCATTTCGACATCGCGCTGCAGGCCGAGGACCGCGTGATCGAGGGCTGCTCGCTGCCGATGCCGGGCGACCACAACGTGTCGAACGCGCTGGCCGCCGTCGCGGTTGCGCGCCACCTCGGGCTGAAATCCTCCGAGATCCGTGACGCCCTCGCGGGCTTCGGCGGGGTCAACCGCCGTTTCACCCGCGTGGGCGAGGTGGGCGGCGTCGCGATCATCGACGACTACGGCCACCACCCCGTCGAGATCGCGGCCGTTCTCAAGGCCGCGCGACAGGCCGTGGCCGACACCCCGCGCGCCCGCGTCATCGCGGTCCACCAGCCGCACCGCTATTCACGGCTTTCCTCGCTGTTCGAGGATTTCTGCGGTTGCTTCAACGACGCGGACGTGGTCGGAATCTCCGAGGTCTACGCGGCCGGAGAAGACCCCATTCCCGGGGCGAGCCGCGACGACCTCGTGCAGGGGCTCATCCGTCATGGCCACCGCCACGTCCGGGCGGTGACATCGGAAGACGATCTTGAGCGGCTGGTCCGCGAGCAGGCGCGGCCCGGCGACATCGTCGTGTGCCTCGGCGCCGGAACGATCTCGGCCTGGGCGCAGGGCCTGCCCGCGCGGCTGGCCGATCTGGAGAAGCGGGTCGTCTCGGGATGAGGCGGGCCCGCGGGGACAAGGGAGGCGCGCCATGCCGCTGTCGCTGACGCTGAGCTGCCTGTGGGTGCTGGCCGCCGCGATCGTGGCGATGCTGCCGATGCGCCTGCAATACGCGCCCGGCCTCGCGCTTCTCGTTCTGGCCCCGCCCCTCGTCGTCTACGTCGGCGTGCAGGTCGGGTGGGTCTGGGTGGCGATCGTGGTCTTCGCGGTGCTGTCCATGTACCGGCGGCCGCTCTTGGCGCTTGTGCACTACCTCCGCCGCCGTTTCGCAGGAGAAGCCTGATGCCCCTGTCCTTCATCCTCGCGTGTCTCTGGGCGCTGTCCGCATGTTTCGCCGGCATGGCGCCGCAACGCTACCACTGGCCCGCGGCATGGGTCCTGATCGCGACGGGCATCCCGCTTCTGGGCTACGTGACGTGGCAGATGGGGCCGGTCTGGGGCCTGATCTGCTTCGCGGCGGGCGCCTCGGTGCTGCGCTGGCCGCTGATGCGCGCGGCCGAGCGGATGCGCAGGATCGTCGTCCATGTCGAGCGGTCGGAGGCGGCGGAGGCGGCCTATGCCGGACCGCACGACCACGCCGCCGTGGAGGTGTCGCATGACGAGCCGCGCCGCAGTTTCCCGAAGGCCTGACGTGCTGCCGGCGGTCCGTGGCCGGATCACGCCCGGACGGGCGCTCGCGGACCTGACGTGGCTGCGCGTGGGCGGTCCGGCGGACTGGCTCTTCCAGCCGGCGGACGCCGACGACCTCGCGCAGTTCCTTGCGGCGCTCGACCCGTCGGTCCCGGTCTTTCCGATGGGCGTGGGGTCGAACCTGATCGTGCGCGACGGCGGCATTCCCGGCGTCGTGATCCGCCTCGGCCGCGGCTTCAACGCCGTCGAGGTCGAGGGCGGGGTCGTGACCGCGGGCGCCGCCGCGCTCGACGCGCAGGTGGCGCGTCGCGCGGCCGAGGCGGGGCGCGACCTGACCTTCCTGCGCACGATCCCCGGCTCCATCGGCGGCGCGCTGAGGATGAACGCGGGCTGCTACGGCACCTATGTCGCCGACCGGTTCCTCGAGGCGGAGGCGGTTCTGCGCGATGGAACGCAGGTGACGATCGGGCGCGACGGGATCGCGTTTTCCTACCGCCAGACCGACCTCGCCCCCGACACCGTCATCACGCGCGTGCGCTTCAGCGCCGAACCCGGCGAGCCCGAGGCGCTTCTGGCGAAGATGGAGGACCAACTCGCCCGGCGCGACGCGACCCAGCCCACGAAGGAGCGCACCGCGGGATCGACCTTCCGCAATCCCGCCGGCTTCTCCTCGACCGGGCGGGCGGACGACACTCACGAGCTCAAGGCCTGGAAGGTGATCGAGGACGCGGGAATGCGCGGGGCCGTTCGGGGCGGCGCGCAGATGTCGCCAAAGCATTCCAACTTCCTGGTCAACACCGGCGGCGCGAGCGCGGCCGATCTCGAAGGTCTTGGCGAGGAGGTGCGAAAAAAGGTTTTCGAGGCCTGCGGAATAGAGCTAGAATGGGAAATCATGCGCGTCGGGCGACCGGCGGGCGTGGAGGGTGACGGCGCGCCCGGCGAAAGCTGAAGGCGCGCGGCCCGCACCGACCCCCGCGAAAGATGGGGGCGCGCAACGATAACGGCCGACCGGGCGGACAGAACCCGGCGGCGAAACGAGGCTCAGGTGGTGACAGGTTCGAGCAGACCTGCGTCCCGTGTCGTGGTCCTGATGGGAGGCCCCTCCGCCGAGCGCGAGGTGTCTCTCAGCACTGGCAAGGGCTGCGCCGAGGCGCTTCGCGGCGAAGGCTATGACGTGATCGAGGTCGATGCGGGCCCCGATCTCGCCGTGCGCCTGTCCGACCTGAAGCCCGACGTCGTGTTCAACGCGCTCCACGGCCGCTGGGGCGAGGACGGCTGCGTTCAGGGCCTGCTCGAATGGCTCCGCATTCCCTACACCCATTCCGGCGTCCTGGCGTCCGCCCTGGCGATGGACAAGGCTCGCACCAAGGACCTTTACCGCGCGCATCGACTGCCCGTCGTGGACAGCGTGATCTGCACCCGCGACGAGGTCATGGCGGGCCACGTCATGGCGCCGCCCTATGTCGTGAAGCCCAACAACGAAGGCTCTTCGGTCGGGGTCTACCTCGTGCGGGACGGCGCGAACGACCCGCCGCGTCTGTCCGCGGACATGCCCGCGAGCGTCATGGTCGAGGCCTACGTCGCGGGCCGCGAGCTGACCTGTTCGGTGATGGGCACGGACGCAGGCGACCCCGGCGCACTGACCGTGACCGACATCCTGACCGACGGCTGGTACGACTACGATGCGAAATACCGCCCCGGCGGCTCGCGCCACGTCGTTCCGGCCGAGATCCCGCAAGCCATCTTCGACGCCTGCATGGATTATTCGATCCGCGCCCATGACGCGCTGGGGTGCCGGGGCGTCAGCCGCACCGATTTCCGCTGGGACGAGGGCAGGGGGCTCGACGGTCTGATCCTGCTCGAGACCAACACGCAGCCCGGCATGACGCCGACCTCGCTGACCCCTGAACAGGCGGAGGCGCGGGGCATCTCCTTCGGCGCGCTCTGCCGCTGGCTCGTGGAGGACGCCTCATGCGACCGCTGATCGCCCGCCGCGGAGTTCCTCACGACGCGCCGCGCCGCGATGCGCCGCGCGCCCGGCCCGACCCCGCGCCCTCGCGCCTGACCTATCGCGCGCAGCGGCTATGGCTGACGCCGTTCTTCCGCACGATCCTGCGCGTTGGCGTTCCCGCGGCAGCAATCGTTCTGCCTGTCGCGTGGTACCTGTCCGACGCCGGCCGCATCCAGGCCATCCGCGACCAGGCCGCCGAGATCCGCCGCGAGATCGAGGACCGGCCCGAGTTCCGGGTCAACGTCCTGTCGATCGAGGGCGCGAGTGACGCCGTCACCGAGGAGGTGCGCGGCGCGCTGGCGCTCGACCTGCCGATCTCGTCCTTCGACATCGACCTCGCCACGCTGCGCCAGCGGGTCGAGGCGCTGCCGGCCGTGGCCTCGGCGGACGTGCGGATCAACGGCGGCGGCTACCTCTCGGTCGCCGTGACCGAGCGGGTGCCCGCGCTGATCTGGCAGACCCGGACCGACACTGTCCTGATCGACGCCGAGGGGCATTTCGTGGCCGCGCTCGAGGACAGGCCGCTCGCCGCGCCGCTGCCCATCGTGGCGGGAAGCGGCGCCGACCTCGCGGTGGACGAGGCGCTCGCGCTTCTTTCCGGCGCGGAGCCCCTGGGCGAACGGCTGCGCGGACTGGTGCGGGTTGGCAATCGCCGCTGGGACGTGGTGCTCCGGGACGGGCCGCGCATCCTGCTGCCCGCCGAAAGCCCGCGTGCGGCGCTCGACGAAATCCTGTTGCTGCACGACGTGCAGCAGATCCTCGACCGCGACCTCGTGCGCATCGACATGCGCAACCCGGCCCGGACGAGCGTGCAATTGACGCCCGACGCGCTGGAGACGCTCCAGATGATCCGTTCGGGCGAGGTCCCACCCTTCGGAGATGAACGCGGATGAACCTGCTCTACCAGTCCCAGCGCGCCATGCGGGCCAAGCGCGAAGAGGCGATGCGCCGCGGCGTCGTCGCCGTTCTCGACATCGGCACCTTCAAGATCGCCTGCCTCGTGCTGCGCTTCGACGAGAGCGACAAGCCGAAGGGCGAGGGGATCGGCGCGATGGCGGGGCAGGCGGGCTTTCGGGTCATCGGGGCCGCAACGACGCGCTCGCGCGGGGTGAAGTTCGGCGAGATCGACACCGTGCAGGAGACCGAGCGCGCGATCCGCACCGCCGTGCAGGCGGCGCAGAAGATGGCGCAGACGCGTGTCGATCATGTCATCGTGTCGCTCGCCGGCGCGCGGCCGCGGAGCTACGGGCTGGACGGCGAGGTGGTCCTGCAGACCGGAAGCGTCGAGGATGCGGACATCGCGCGTGTCCTCGCGGCCTGCGACGTGCCAGACATCGGCCACGGCCGCGAGGTCCTGCACGCGCAGCCGGTCAACTTCTCGCTCGACCACCGCACCGGGCTTGCCGATCCGCGCGGGCATGTCGGTGGCCGGCTGTCGGTGGACATGCACCTGCTGACGATCGAGGCGGGCGCGATCGAGACGCTGCTGCACTGCGTGAAGCGATGCGACCTCGAACTCGCGGGGCTCGCCAGCGCGCCCTATGTCGCGGGAATCTCCAGCCTCGTGGAAGACGAGCAGGAGCTCGGCGCAGCCTGCATCGACATGGGCGGCGGCGCCACGTCGCTGTCGATCTTCATCAAGAAGCACATGATCTTCGCCGACACGGTGCGGATGGGCGGCGACCATGTGACCTCGGACATCAGCCACGGCCTGCAGATCCCGATGCCGCACGCCGAACGGATCAAGACCCGGTTCGGGGGCGTCATGGCCACGGGCATGGACGACCGCGAGATCATCGAGCTGGAAAGCGAGACCGGCGACTGGCACCACGACCGCCGCACCGTGTCGCGCTCGGAACTGATCGGCGTGATGCGCCCCCGCGTGGAGGAGATCCTCGAGGAGACGCGCGCGCGCCTGGACGCCGCCGGCTTCGAGCATCTGCCCTCCCAGCGCATCGTGTTGACGGGCGGGGCGAGCATGATCCCCGGCCTCGACGGGCTGGCCAGCCGCATCCTCGGAAACCAGGTCCGGCTTGGACGGCCCCTGCGCGTGCAGGGCCTGCCGCAATCGGCCTGCGGGCCCGCCTTCTCGGCCTGCGTGGGCCTTGCGCTCTTTGCGGCGCACCCGCAGGACGAATGGTGGGATTTCGAGACGCCTGCGGACCGCTACCCGGCACGCAGCCTGAAGCGCGCGGTCAAGTGGTTCCGCGACAACTGGTGAGCGCCGCATCTTGGGGTAGCACCCAACCTGCTGCCCCCTAGGCGGATTTCCGCCCCAGATTTCGCCATAATTGCCGATTTTCCGCGTGACGGACGCCGGGGAAGCCGTTAGGTTATTCGGAAATACCGAGGCAGACCGGCCGAGGCGGCGTCAGACCGTGGGCCACATCTGAAATGAACCGGGCAAACCGGGGCAACAGGCGGACAGAGCGATGACACTCAATCTCACCATGCCCGACACGCGGCAGGAACTGAAACCGCGCATCACCGTCTTCGGCGTGGGCGGGGCCGGCGGCAACGCCGTCAACAACATGATCGACCAGAGCCTCGAGGGCTGCGAGTTCGTCGTCGCGAACACCGACGCGCAGGCCCTCGCGCAGTCCAAGGCGCCGGGACGCATCCAAATGGGCGCCCGCGTGACCGAAGGGCTTGGCGCAGGCGCGCGGCCCGCGGTCGGCGCAAGCGCGGCCGAGGAATCCATCGAGGAAATCGTGGATCATCTGGCCGGCGCGCACATGGCCTTCATCACCGCCGGCATGGGCGGCGGCACCGGCACCGGCGCGGCGCCCATCATCGCGCAGGCCGCGCGCGAGCTTGGGGTCCTGACGGTCGGCGTCGTGACCAAGCCGTTCCAGTTCGAGGGCGGCAAGCGGATGCGCCAGGCCGACGAGGGCATCGAGGCGCTCCAGAAGGTCGTCGACACGCTCATCATCATTCCGAACCAGAACCTGTTCCGGCTCGCCAACGAGAAGACGACCTTCACCGAGGCCTTCGCGATGGCCGACGACGTGCTCTACCAGGGCGTGAAGGGCGTGACCGACCTGATGGTGCGTCCGGGCCTCATCAACCTCGACTTCGCCGACGTCCGCGCGGTGATGAACGAGATGGGCAAGGCCATGATGGGCACGGGCGAGGCCGATGGCGACACCCGCGCGCTGCAGGCCGCCGAGAAGGCCATCGCCAACCCGCTTCTGGACGAGATCAGCCTGAAGGGCGCGCGCGGCGTGCTCATCAACATCACCGGCGGCTACGACCTGACGCTGTTCGAGCTCGACGAGGCCGCCAACCGCATCCGCGAGGAAGTGGACCCGGACGCCAACATCATCGTCGGCTCCACGCTTGACGAGAAGATGGAAGGCAAGATGCGCGTGTCGGTCGTGGCGACCGGCATCGACGTCTCGGCCGAGGCCAGCGAGCCGCACCGCGACATCTACGGCGCCGCCGCGCTGCGCAACCGCTCCCGCACCGGGGAAGCGGTCGACGAGCAGCCGGCAGCCGCTTCGGCCCCCGCACCCGCCCCGGCCCCCGCGCCCGAGCGTGGCAGGGCGTCCGAGGCGCCGGAGCCGTCGCTGTTCGAGACCTTCGCGGACGAGGCGTCCCCGGACGACCTCTTCGAGCCCGAGCAGGCCTCGGATGCCGTTCCGCCGCCGGCCTACCGCCCGGTGCCGCAGGCGCCCGTGCGTCCGGTTCCCGCGGCCTCGGCCTCGCAGGAGCGCGGCCCCGCACGCGAGGAGCATGGCGAGCGGGCCTTCGTCGCCCCCAAGGCCGGCGGATCGCCCACGCCCGAGGCGCTGTCCCGGCTTCGCGACGCCATCCAGCGCGAGACGCCCCGCGCCGAGGCTCAGGCCCATCAGCCCCGCACGCAGGGCGAGCAGCCGCAGCAGCACGGCAAGGCGCGCTTCGGGATCAACAACCTGATCAACCGGATGACCGGTCACGCGGACGAGGGAACCTCGCCCGTCACGCGCCGCACGCCGAGCTTCTCGGGGCAGCCGCCGCAGAGCCACATCCCGGCGCGGGACGACGACACCGCCGTGGATCCCGACCAGGAGCGGATCGAAATTCCCGCATTCCTGCGTCGTCAGGCGAACTGATCGCGGTAACAATCGACACTTCGGGGCCGGCGCATCGCCGGCCCCTTTTCGTTTTGGATCAGCGAGTTGGGTTGATTCTGTGAGTAAGTCGGCGGGTTTCTGCCGAACCCGGTCGGCAATGTTGCAAGACGTCATAATCGTTGAATTGTCACTGTTGCCGCCTGCCTGTAGCCCGTAACTGCGGGTTCAGGCCGGAAGCGCCGGTCGGAGCCAACCTCGAAAGCCCGCGCGCCTTGAGATCGCCGAATGGCCGGACACACACGGCCGGGGCGGTTTCGGGCACGAGACGCGGCACGGGGATACTGGGACAGCGGGTGAGTAGATGCAGGCGACGATCAGGACTGACGTGAGCTTCACCGGCGTGGGCCTCCATACGGGGCGCCTCGTGCGGATGACAATACGGCCGCGCGCCGCGAACATGGGCCTGTGGTTCCGCCGCATAGACCTGCCCGGTGCGCCTTTCATCCCCGCCCGCTACGACCGTGTCCCCGAAAGCCGCCTGTGCACGCGCCTCGACGGCGACAGCGGCGCTTCGGTCTCGACGGTCGAGCACGTGATGGCCGCGCTTGCGGGCTGCGGCATCCATAACGCCCTCGTCGAACTCGACGGGCCCGAGGTCCCGATCCTCGACGGCTCCGCCGCGCCTTTCGTGCGCGGTATCCTCGATGCCGGCATCCAGCGTCAGGACGCTCCGATCCACGCCATCGCCGTCCTGCGCGAAATCACCGTGACCGAGGGCGAGGCATCGGCCAGCCTGTCGCCCGCCGAAGGGCTGGAGATGGATTTCGCAATCGACTTCGCCGACGCCGCGATCGGCCGACAGCGCCGGGTCGCGAACCTCGCCAATGGCCGCTTCGTCCGCGAATACTGCGACAGCCGCACCTTCTGCCGGCAGGCCGACGTCGACGCGATGCGCGCGGCGGGCCTCGCGCTTGGCGGGACCTACGACAACGCCGTCGTCGTCGATGGCGCCGACGTCCTCAGCCCCGGCGGCTTCCGCCACGCCGACGAGGCCGTGCGCCACAAGATGCTCGATGCGCTTGGCGATCTCGCCCTCGCCGGTGCGCCGCTTCTGGCGCGCTATAGCGGCGTGCGGGCGGGTCACATGTTGACCAACCGGCTCCTGCGGCGGCTTTTCGCCACGCCGGGCGCGGTGCGGTTCGTCGAATGCAACGCGCAGCAGGCCGCGGGCCTGCCCGGCGTCGGGGTCAACGCCGGCGATCTCGCCCACGTCGCGTGATCGCGGGCGGCAGCCCAGGCGCGTCCCGGCCCGCCCATGGCGGCCTGCCCGCACATGAGGCGTTTTGCACCAAAAAACTTTGTGCTAGGACCGCTCCGACCGGGTGCCGCGAGGTGAGCGCACCCATGGGTCGCGACGCGAGACGAGCGGGGATGGATCACATGCAGCGTGCAGCATCGGCAGGCAGGACATGGGCGCGCTGGACGGGCGCGGTGGCTCTTGCGGGCCTTCTGGCGGGCTGCGGCGGCGGTGATGGCGGCGGAATGTTCGGCGGCGGCGGCGGCGGGCTGTTCGCGGCGCGCGACAGGCAGGCCCCGCTCGAGGAGCTTGACGCCGAGACCATCTACCGGCAGGCCGAATTCGAGCTCGAGCGAGACCGTCCGGACCGCGCGGCCGAGCTTTTCGGCGAGGTCGAGCGCCTTCACCCCTATTCCGACTGGGCGCGGCGCGCCCTGATCATGGCGGCCTTCGCCTATCATCAGGACCGCGATTACGAGAACAGCCGAAGCGCCGCGCAGCGCTACCTCGACTTCTACCCCGCCGAGGAGGACGCGGCCTACGCCCAGTATCTCATCGCGCTCAGCTACTATGACCAGATGGACCAGATCGGCAACGACCAGTCCATCGCCATCGACGCGCTTCAGGCGCTTCGCACGGTGATCGAGCGCTATCCCGACAGCGACTACACGCAGGACGCGGTTCTGCGCTTCGACGTGGCCTTCGACCAGCTCGCCGCAAGCGAGATGGAAGTCGGGCGCTACTACCTCCGCCGGCAGCACTACACCGCGGCCATCAACCGGTTCCGCATCGTGGTCGAGGAATTCCAGACCACCAGCCACACGCCCGAGGCGCTCCTGCGGCTGGTCGAGGCCTATCTCGCGCTTGGCCTGACGGACGAGGCGCAGACAGCCGGCGCGATCCTCGGCTACAACTTCCGCGGCTCGCCGTTCTACGACGACGCCTTCCGCCAGCTCACCGGCCGCGGCCTTTCCGCCGAAGCGGCGGGCGAGGGCTGGCTGCGCGAGGTCTGGGACCAGACGGTCCGCGGCGACTGGCTCTGACCCGGATCACGGCCGGGGCGGGCGGCCCTTGCATCGCCGCCCGGCCGGTCTAAAGGTGCGTCCATGCTCCGGCATCTCGACATCCGCGACCTTCTCATCATCGACCGGCTGGAACTCGGCTTCTCGCCGGGCCTGAACGTGCTGACGGGCGAAACCGGCGCGGGCAAGTCCATCCTGCTCGATGCGCTCGGCTTCGTGCTGGGCTGGCGTGGGCGCGCCGACCTCGTGCGGAGCGGGGCCGCGCAGGGCGAGGTGGTGGCGGTCTTCGAGGTGGCCTCCGACCACCCGGTGCAGTCCGTGCTGGAGGAGGCCGGGCTGCCGCGCGGCGACGAGCTGATCCTGCGGCGGGTGAACACCGCGGAGGGCCGCAAGACGGCCTGGGTCAACGACCGCCGCGCGTCGGGCGACGTCCTGCGCGCGCTGTCCGAGGTTCTCGTGGAGCTGCACGGCCAGCAGGACGACCGCGGGCTGCTCGACCCCAGGAACCACCGCGCGATGCTGGACGAGTTCGGCGGGCTGGGCGCGCTCCGGGCCGAGGTCGCCGAGGCATGGCGCGCGCGGTCCGAGACGCGCCGGGCGCTCGCCGAAGCCGAGGCGCGCCTGGAGGAGATGCGCCGCGAGGAGGAATTCCTGCGCCACGCCGCCGCCGAGATCGGCGCGCTGGCGCCGCGGCCGGGCGAGGAGGCCGAGCTGGACGCGCGGCGCCGCCTGATGCAGGCCGCCGAGAAGATGCGCGCCGACGTGGTGCGGGCCGCAGCCGCGCTTTCGGGCGAGGGCGCAGAGGGGCAGATCGGCGATGCGCGCCGCTGGCTCGACGGCGCGGCCGACCGGGCGGAGGGCGGCCTCGACGCGGCGCTCGCTGCGCTTGATCGCGCGCTGGTGGAACTGGGCGAGGCGCAATCGGAGGTGGAGCGTTTCGCCGAGGCGCTCGTCTTCAACCCCTCTGAGCTGGAAGAGGCGGAGGAGAGGCTCTTCGCGTTGCGCGCGCTGGCGCGCAAGCACGCGATCGTGCCCGACGACCTCGCCGCGTTCGGCGCGGACCTCGACGCGCGGCTCTCGGTGCTCGACCACGGGGCCGAGGAGATCGGCGATCTGCGTCATGCCCATGACAGCGCCGTGCGTGCCTGGACGGCGGCGGCCGAGCGCCTGACCGCGGCCCGCGCCGAGGCCGCCATTCGTCTCGACGCGGCGATGTCCGAGGAGCTTGCGCCGCTGAAGCTGGAGCGTGCGGTCTTCTCGACCCAGATCGCGCCTGCCGATCCGGGGCCGGCGGGGGCCGATGCCGTGACGTTCACGGTGGCGACCAACCCCGGCGCGCCGTCGGGCCCGCTCAACCGGATCGCGTCGGGGGGCGAGCTGTCGCGCTTCCTGCTGGCGCTGAAGGTCTGCCTGACGCGCGACGACAGCGGCCTGACGATGATCTTCGACGAGATCGACCGCGGCGTGGGCGGCGCGACGGCCGATGCCGTCGGACGGCGCCTGGCCGCGCTCGCCGACGGGGGGCAGGTCCTGGTGGTCACGCACTCGCCGCAGGTCGCGGCGCTGGGGGCGCATCACTGGCGCGTGGCCAAGGCCGTGAGGGAGGGCATGACCCTCAGCCGGGTGGAGCCGCTGGATCCCGACGCGCGGATCGACGAGGTCGCGCGGATGCTGTCGGGGGACAGGATCACCGACGAGGCGCGCGCCGCCGCGCGGGCGCTTTTGCAAGGGGCCGCCTGAGGGGCTGGGAGTGGGAAGGCGCGGCCTCGGGTCCCGAAACCGGGAGACGTGACCGGGAGCCGTTCGCCCGCGCCTGCCGGGGGCCAGCCCCCGACGCCGCCACCGCCGGGGCGGCGCCGGCGTCTCCCCCGGAGTTTTTCGCAAGGATGAAGATCGCGCCGACATCGCCGGCCGGATCCCGCCCCCCGCGCGCGGGGGTTGCCAGCCCTGCGCGGGTGCACTAGGCCGGGATGCGGTCCGGCGCCATCGGGGGAGGCCGGCGCGCACGGCGCGATCGCGCCCGGAGGGAAGGCGAAGCCAAGTGGCCGAGAAGCGCCGAGGCGTCTTGCAGGACCAGATCGACGGGATCGTCGCGGCCTGGGTCGGCGGCTGGCAGGTCCTGCGCGAAAAGGGCCCGAGCCAGGTGACGTTCTGGTTCATCGCACTGAGCATCGGCATCGCGGCTGGCTTTGCCGCCCTGTTCTTCCGCAAGGGCATCGATGCGCTGCAGCACGCGCTCTACGGCGTCGACGACGTGCGGATGATGCACAGCTTCGCCGAGGGGCTGCCGTGGTACCTGATCTTGCTGATCCCGGTGGGCGGCGGGCTGATCGTGGGGCTGATCCTGCACTGGTTCACCCCCGACGCGCGCGTGCGCTCGGTGGCCGACGTGATCGAGGGCGCGGCGCTCGACAACGGGCGGGTCGAGACGCGGGCGGGGCTCGCCTCGGCGCTGGCCTCCATGATCACGCTGGGGTCTGGCGGCTCGTCTGGCCGCGAGGGTCCGGTGGTGCACCTCGCCGCCCTGATCTCCAGCCGCGTTTCTGACTGGATCCGGGCCGACGGCGTCACCGGGCGCGACCTGCTGGGCTGCGCCGTGGCGGCGGCCGTCTCGGCCAGCTTCAACGCGCCGATCGCGGGCGCGCTCTTCGCGCTGGAGGTGGTGCTCCGGCATTTCGCGGTCCATGCCTTCGCCCCGATCGTCATCGCTTCGGCGGCGGGCACGGTGATCAACCGCCTGGAATTCGGCGGCGTGACCGAGTTCAGCCTGATCGAGGAGGGCACGCTGCAGTTCTACGTCGAGCTGCCCGCATTCGTGATCCTCGGGCTTCTGTCGGGGCTGATCGCCGTCCTGTTCATGCGCGCCACGTTCTGGGCGGACGACATGGGCACGCTGATCCAGCGCGCGACGGGCATCCCGCGCTGGCTGAGACCGGCGGCGGCGGGGCTGATGCTGGGCGCGATCGCGGTGTGGTTTCCGCACATCATCGGCGTGGGCTACGAGACGACGAGCGCCGCGCTGACCGGCCAGCTCCTGCTGCACGAGGCGATCGTGTTCACGATCGTGAAGGCGGCGGCGGCGTCGATCACCATCGCCGGGCGCATGGGCGGCGGTGTGTTTTCGCCCTCGCTCATGATCGGGGCGCTTGCGGGGCTGGCCTTCGGGCTGATCGCCACGGCCCTGATGCCGGACGTGTCGGGGTCGCAGTCGCTTTATGCGCTGGCGGGTATGGGCGCGGTGGCGGCGGCGGTCCTGGGCGCGCCGATCTCGACGACGCTGATCGTGTTCGAGCTGACCGGCGACTGGCAGACCGGGCTTGCGGTGATGGTGGCGGTGTCGATCTCGACCGCCCTCGCCTCGCGGCTGGTGCACCGGTCCTTCTTCCTGACGCAGCTCGAGCGGCGCAACATCCACCTCGCCGCCGGTCCGCAGGCCTACCTGCTCGCGATGTTCCGCGTGGGCCGCGTTATGCGCCCCATGGACCATGAGAACGCAGCGCCCGAGGACAAGCTTCTGACGCTGGTCGAGCAGGGCGTCTACACCGAGACCAACGCCACGCTGGAACGCGCCCTGCCGATCTTCGAGCGCACCGGCCTCGACTTCGTGCCGGTGGTTCAGCTTGCGCCCGGGGACGGCCCCCCGGCGCTGGAGGGTGCGTTGTTCCACGTCGACGCGCTGAAAGCCTACAACAAGGCGCTCGCGGCCACGGCGGCCGAGGAGCATTCCTGAGCGGGCGAGGGCGAAAACCCGTGCGTCGCGACGGGTTGTCAGGCCGCCTCGCTCCTGACTAGGCTTCGCACATGCGCGCGATCGTCATGCTCATGGCACTTGTCCCGTTCCTGCCGCCTGCGGCCGCGGCCGATACCGGACGGCTCGCCGAGATGCTGCGGATGATCCCCGATGCTGCCGTGCCGCCGGACGCGCCGCTTCTCGGCATCGCCTATGGCAACGGCGACGCGGTGCGCGGCGTGGCGCGCAACGGCAACCCGGCATGGCCCGCCGACGACTGGGCGCATGAACACGCGGCGATGCGCGCCGCGCCCCCCGCGCAGGCGCAGGCGCTCGCCGCCGGCGGCGGAGAGGCCCTCGCGCTCGGCTACCGGGACTGGGTCCATGCGCTCGAGGTTTCGGCCCCGCCGGTGCGGATGGGGGTGCACGAGCTGTTTCCCGACTCCGAGATGCGGCTGCGAGGCGCGCTGTTCGGGCGCGGCCTGGAGGTCTCGGCGCGGGACGGCCGGACCCTGTTCTGGGAGGGCGATGCCGACCACGAGGCGCAACCGGGCCGCTCCGACCCCACAATGCCCTTCGGCGGGGCCGAGGGCCTCGCGCTGCGGGTCTCGGTCGAAGGCGACCGGGCGCTCTGGGCCACCGGCTGGCCGCAGATCGAGGCGATGCAAGGGGGCGGGGGCCCGACGCTGGCGGACCGTCCCGAGGTGGCGCAGGCGCTGGCGGGGCTGGAGGCGGCCGTGCGCCGCTACGGGCGGCTCGTCTCCCTGCGCCTGAGGCTCGATCCGGCCGGCGCGGGCCTCGGGGGGTGGCCGGACCCGGCGCCCACGGGCGTGTTCTTCGCCGATGTCGTCGACCGCCGCGCGGAGGTGGCGCTTGTGGGCCTGACGTTCCGGCCCGGCACGGATGCCCGGGCCATCGCCGAGCGGATCGGGCAGCGCTGGGGCGGCAGCATGTTGGCGCGCTGGTCGCGGGAGCCCGCGATCCTCGACCTGCCGGGGCCGCGGCCCGGGTTCGTGCTGGCCGTCGAGGGCGGGTGGGGCGAGGACGAGGCGGCGTCGAACGAGGCGCTCGCGGCGCTTGTGCGGGCGCGCGACAACGGCACGCTGGCCGCGCTGATCGCGCCCTGAGCCGGGGGCCCGGAAAGGCGCCCCGGCGCGGCCTTGGTCAGAGTTGCTCGACCGTGACCTTGTCGCCGTAGAACGCGAGGTAGCCCTTGATCTCGGATACGCCCTCGAGCGGGTCCTCGTAGGACCATGCGGCGTCGGGGATGTCGCCCGAGGCCGTCGAGACCGTGTAGTAGGTCGCCACCCCCTTGTGCGGGCAGCGCGTGCTGGACTCCGATTTCTCGAGGAAGGCCATGCCGATGTCGTCGCGCGGAAAATAGATGACGGGCGGCGAGGTGCCTTCGGTGAGCTCCAGCGCGTTCGAGGACTCCCCCACGATGGCGCCGCCGGCCCGCACGACCCATTTCCCGGACGCGTTCCTGATCTTGATATGGTCTGCCATCTTCCCTCCCTTCCGGCCCGCATGTCCGGGCCCTTCCGTGTTTTTCCTGCACCCGTCTGGCGGGGTTCCGTGACGAAGCCGTGTCACCGTCACGCACGTTCTCGCCCGCCTGGACGCGCGCGCCCGTGGACCCGCGCCCTCGTTCAGTCGCCTCCGAGCGGTCTCGTGGCCTCTCTCAGCCATGCCGCGGTCGCCGCGTCGAGCCGTGGCGCGATGCGTTCGGCCACGCCCGCGTGGTAGGCGTCGAGCCATGCGCGTTCTTCGGCGCAGAGCAATCCCGCCCGGATCAGGCGCCGGTCGATGGGCGCCCATGTCAGGGTCTCGAAGGCCAGCATCCGCCTTGCCGCGTCGCCGCCCGGAAGGGGCGGGGCCTCGGTCACCACGACGAGGTTCTCGATGCGGATGCCGAACGCGCCTTCCCGGTAATAGCCCGGCTCGTTCGAAAGGACCATGCCCGGTTCGAGCGGCACCGTCGAGACCCGCGAAAGCCGCTGCGGCCCCTCGTGCACGCCCAGATAGACGCCGACGCCGTGCCCGGTCCCATGATCGAAGTCGCGCCCCGCGGCCCAGAGCGGTGCGCGCGCCAGCGCGTCGAGATGCGCGCCAGCGACCCCCTTGGGGAACCGCGCGCGATGGATCGCGATCATGCCGCGCAGGACCTGGGTGAAGGCCGTCCGCTCTTCCTCGCCGACGTCGCCCACGGGCAGGGTGCGGGTGATGTCGGTCGTGCCGTCCTCGTACTGGGCGCCCGAATCGATCAGGAAGAGCTGTCCCGGCACAACCGGCGCGTTGGTGCCCTCGGTGACGCGGTAGTGGACGATCGCGCCATGCGGGCCCGCGCCCGCGATTGTGTCGAAGCTGATGTCCTTGAGCGCGCCCGTCTCGGCGCGGAACCCTTCCAGCGCCCGCACGACGTCGATCTCGGTCAGGCCGCCGCCGGGCGCTGTTTCGTCGAACCAGCGCAGGAATCGCGCGAAGGCTGCGCCGTCGCGCAGATGCGCCTCGGTGGTGGCGGCGATCTCGGCGGGGTGCTTGCGGGCCTTGCGCAGAAGGCAGGGATCGCTGCCGGCCACGACCTCGGCCGTGCCCTTGGACAGGGCGTCCACGGCCGCCTGAGGGGCCGAATTGCGGTCGACGCGCACCAGGCCCGTCGCCGCCGCGAGCCGCGCGGCCAAGTCCTCCTCGGGATGCGCCGTGACGCCTTCGGGAAGGCCGATCCCCGCGAGCTTCGAGGGCGCCACGAACAGGTCGAGCCGCCCGGAGCGATGCACGAGGCCCATCGCGTGAAGAAGCGGGGTGTGGCCGACATCGCCGCCGCGCAGGTTCAGAAGCCAGCAGATGCTGTCGGGCTGGGTGACGAGGGCCGCGTCCTCGCCCGCATCGGCCAGATCTCCCGCGACGGCCGCCAGTTTCGCCTCGGCGCTCAGGCCCGCGTAGGCCTCGGGCCAGGACCGCGCCGGCGCCTCGGGCGGGCCGGGACGGTCGGTCCAGATGCGGTCCACGAGATTGGCCTCGGGCCGCAGCGCGATCTGCCGGCGCCCGAGCGCACCGTTGAGCCGCTCGATCTCGGCCGCGGTATGCAGCCACGGGTCGTAGGCCACCACGCCGCCGCCGGGCAGCATGTCGGCGAGCCAGGTCTCCAGCTTCGTCTCCGGCCAGTCGACGGGCGTGAACGTGTCCATGTCCGACTGCGCCCGGACCTGCACCCGGTAGCGCCCGTCGACGAAGATCGCCGCGCTCTCGGCCAGGACCACGGCAAAGCCCGCCGATCCGGTGAACCCCGTCAGCCACGCGAGGCGCTCGTCGCGGGGGGCTACGTATTCGCCCTGGAAACGGTCCGCCCGCGGCACGAGAAAGGCGTCCACGCCTGCGCGGACCATCTCCGCGCGCAGCGCGGCCACCCTCGGCGGGCCGTCCTCGGGACGGGTCCGGGCTTTGAAACTCTGGAACATCTGCGGTGATCCCCTGGTCGCTCGCCGGGGAGACTGCCGTGGCCCCGCCGGATTGTCCACCGACGCCGCGCGCGCATCCTGCGACGCCTGTGCCGATACCTCTCGCGGGCCGTGGTGCCGTGGCTGACGGCTGGTCGAGCAACGGCGATGTCGCCCGGATGGAACGGCGTGGCCGGGCGGATCGGGACGTCGCAGATATCCACGCAAGCGGCTGTCCCTTGGCCGCCCCGGCCCTCGTCGCGGCGGCCCGGACCTCGCGCGGCCACCGGCCCCAGGGGCTCGGCCCGCCGTCGCCGGCTGTCCCCGCATGGGCGGTCATGGCCGGGCCGCGCGAAGCGGACATGGGGCGCTCCCGCCCCGCTTCATCCTTGCCTTGAAACTCCCGCCGGAGGCATCCACCGGGCGCCGTGCGCGGGTACGCCGGACGGTCTCGCGCCGGTCGCCGAACCCCCCCGGCGCCCCTCAGCCCGCCTTCTTCATCCCCATCACGCGCGCCCGCGCCCTGGGGTCGCTGTCGAACAGCGAGGCGAGCTGCTCGGTGATGGCGCCGGCAAGCTGTTCGGCATCCGTGATCGTGACCGCGCGCTGGTAGTAGCGCGTCACGTCGTGGCCGATGCCGATCGCCAGAAGCTCCACCGCCCGGCGCTTCTCGACCATGGCGATCACGTCGCGCAGGTGCTTCTCCAGATAGTTCGCCGGGTTCACCGACAGCGTGGAATCGTCCACCGGGGCCCCGTCCGAGATCACCATCAGGATCTTGCGCGCCTCGGGCCGGTAGAGCATCCGCCGATGCGCCCATTCCAGCGCCTCGCCGTCGATGTTCTCCTTCAGAAGGCCCTCCTTCATCATCAGGCCGAGGTTGTCGCGCACGCGCCGCCAGGGCGCGTCGGCGGGCTTGTAGATGATATGGCGCAGGTCGTTCAGGCGTCCCGGCTGCTGCGGGCGGCCCGCGGCCAGCCATTCCTCGCGCGCGCGCCCGCCCTTCCAGGCCCGCGTGGTGAAGCCGAGGATCTCGACCTTCACGCCGCAGCGCTCCAGCGTCCGCGCCAGCACGTCGGCGCAGATCGCCGCGATCGAGATCGGGCGGCCCCGCATGGAGCCCGAATTGTCCAGCAGCAGCGTCACGACGGTGTCGCGGAACTCCATGTCCTTCTCGACCTTGAAACTCAGCGGCGTCGTGGGGTTGGCAACCACCCGCGCGAGCCGTCCGGCGTCGAGGATCCCCTCCTCGAGGTCGAATTCCCAGCTGCGGTTCTGCTGCGCCTGAAGGCGGCGCTGAAGCTTGTTGGCGAGCCGGCTGACCGCGCCCTTGAGCGGTTCGAGCTGCTGGTCGAGATAGGCGCGCAAGCGTTCCAGCTCCTGCGGCTCGGCAAGGTCCTGCGCCTCGATTTCCTCGTCGTGCTCGGTCGTGTAGACGGTGTAACCCGGATCGGCCTCGGAATGCGGCGCGGGCGGCGGCGGCTCGATGGGCGCCTCGCCCTCGGGCAGCTCCTGCTCGTCGGCGTCCTCCATGTCGGCGCTGTCGTCCATCTCGACCTGCGCCTGCGAGGCGTCCTGCTGCTCTTCCTGGGTGCGCTCGGGGCTGGCCTCGGCGTCCTCTTCCTGGCTGTCGTCCTCGCCGGTGGAGTCGGGCTGCTCCTGTTCCTCCTGAGCGCCCTCGTCCTCGCCCTCGTCGTCCATCTCGTCGGGGTCGTCGCCCAGCTGGTCGCCGTAGCCCAGATCGTCGATCATCCGGCGCGCGAAGCGGGCGAAGGCGGCCTGGTCCGTCAGGACGTCGCCGAGGTCCTCCAGCGTGCCGCCGCAGCGGTCCTCTATGTAGCCACGCCAAAGCTCCATCACGTTGGCGGCCTCGGGCGGCAGCTTGCGGCCGGTGGCGAGGTGCCGGATCAGGTAGTTCGCGGCGACGGGCAGGGGCGCGTCGGCGGCCTCGCGGATCTCGCCGTAGCCCTTGCGCCGCGCGTCGTGCCCGATCCGCGCGTCGATGTTGCCTGCCGTGCCCGGCATTTCGCGGGCGCCCACCGCCTCGCAGCGGGCGGTCTCCATCGCCTCCATCAGGTCGCGCGCCATGGGGCCCGAGGGGGCGTAGCGCGCCGCCGTTCCCGCATCGTGGTAGCGGTGCCGCAGCGCCAGCGCGTCGGCGGTGCCGCGCGCCAGAAGCACCTCCTCGCGCGTCATGCGGCGGCTGATCTGGGGCAGGCGCACGGAATCACCGGACAGGCCGGGCGGATCGACCGAATAGCTGACGGCGAGGTCCGGATCGTCGGCGAGAACGCGCGTCGCGTCGGCGAGGGCCTTCTTGAACGGTTCGGCGGGGTTGTCGTTGGGCGTTTTGCTCATGTGCGGAATGTGGCGCGCGGCGGGGCCGAGGGCAAGGTGGGACGGCGCGCAAGGGCGCTGCAATCGCGACATGCGCCGGACCGCGCGGCGCGACGCCGCATCAGTGAGGCGGCGTCATCGGGCGGCGGGAAGGGGCCGTCGTTAAGCTCGCCGCGATGTCTCCCGGTGGACCCGCGCACCGGTCTCAGCCGATGAACCAGTCGACATCCGCGTTGCCGCCGCACAAAAGGACCGCGAGCCGCTCGTCCTTCTGCGGCACGTAGGCCCGCGACGTCAGCGCCGCGAGCGCCACCGCCGCGCCCGGCTCGCCCACGAGGCGCGTCGCCTCCCAGAGCTTCCGTGCGGCTTCGTAGACCGCCTCGTCCGGCAGAACGAGCGCGGTCTTCACGCGGTCGCGGATCACGTCCCAAGATTGCACGCCGAGGCGCGGGCCGCCCAGCGAGCCCGCCGCGATGCCCGTCGCCTCGATCGCCACGTCCGGGCCCTCGCGGAGCGAACGGGCGAGCGTGTCGGTCCCTTCGGTCTCGACCGAGACGACGTTGACCCGGTCCCCGAACCACGCCGCGATGCCGCCGATCAGCCCGCCGCCCCCGGTGGCCACGAGGATGGTGTCGATGCCGCCCATCTGCTCCTCGAACTCGCGCGCCACGGTGCCCTGGCCCGCCAGCGTCCATTCCGTGTCGTAGGGATGCACCGACAGCGCGCCGCTGTCCTCGGCGGCCTGCGCATATTGCGACATGCAGTCGGCCACGGTGCCCTCGGTCAGGATCACCTCGCCGCCGAACTGCCGCATCCGGCGCAGCTTTTCCTCCTTGGCGATGGATTTCGGCACGAAGATGCGCGACCGGTGCCCCAGCGACGTCGCCGCGTGGGCCACGGCCGCGCCGTGGTTGCCGCCCGAGGCCGCCACGACGCCCGCCTCCGGCACCTCGCGCGAGAGCATGTTGTTGAACGCGCCGCGCACCTTGAACGAGCCCGTGATCTGCGTGTGCTCGAGCTTGAAGGTCACGGGGCATGGGAGGCCGAAGGCTTCGGCCTCCACTTCGAGGATCGGCGTGACGCGGACGCGGCCCGCGATGCGGGCGGCGGCGGCGTCGATGTCGTGGGGCGTGGGTGTCAGCATGGCGGGACCTTGGCCGCGGGCGCGACCGGCGTCAACACGCCCGGCGCGTCACCCCCGCCCGCCGCACCAGTCCGGGCGCGATCCCGAGGGGAACGGCACAGCGAGGTCTTCGGCGACCATGGTCCGGGCCACGTCGCGTCCGTCGATGTCCATGCGCACGATGTGGCGTCCGTAGCGGTCCATGCCGTCGAAGCGCGGCTCGACGCTGCTTGCGGCATCCAGAAGGGCGCTCAGCCGCTCGGTCGCCTCGCGCCCCAGCCGGGCCTCGCGTGGGCAGGCTGGGCTGAAGACCTCGGGAGCGTCGTAGCCCGCGAGGCGCGCGCGGATCTCGCCCAGCCCGACGCAGATCATCTCGACGGTGTCGCCGTCGATCACGTAGGTCACGTCGCATTCGGGGATCGCGGCGCCATGGCCCTGGACGTTGTTCTGCGGCCCGACGGCATAGCAGGACGCCACCAGCAGGGCGAGCAACAGGGCAAGGACCGGTGCGAGTCTGAGAAACGGCATGGCCGCACGTTCACCGTCCGGAATGGCAGCGTCGAGAGATTTTTTTGTCTTTTGTTAGGCTTAGCGGCGATGCTGGCCGCGCGTCACCCGACGCTCATCGACGCGGCGCTTTCCGGCAGTTCCTCGTCGAAGCAGCGCTGGTAGAACTCGGCGACGGTCTGGCGCTCCAGCTCGTCGCACTTGTTGAGGAACGACACGCGGAAGGCATAGCCGATGTCGCGGAAGATCTCGGCGTTCTGCGCCCAGTTGATCACGGTCCGCGGGCTCATCACGGTCGAAAGCTCGCCGTTCATGAAGGCGGTCCGCGTCAGGTCCGCCACCGTCACCATCTGGCTTATCTGCCGGCGCCCCTTCTCGGTGTTGTAATGGGGGTTCTTGGCCAGCACGATGGCCGTCTCCGCGTCGTGGCTGAGGTAGTTCAGCGTCGCCACGAGGCTCCAGCGGTCCATCTGCGCCTGGTTGATCTGCTGCACGCCATGATAGAGGCCGGTCGTGTCGCCGAGGCCCACGGTGTTGGCCGTGGCGAAGAGGCGGAAATACCTGTTCGGGGTGATGATCTCGTTCTGGTCGAGAAGCGTCAGCTTCCCGTCATGCTCCAGCACGCGCTGGATCACGAACATCACGTCGGCGCGGCCGGCGTCGTATTCGTCGAAGACGATGGCGACGGGATTGCGCAGGGCCCAGGGCAGGATGCCCTCGTGGAATTCCGTCACCTGCTTGCCGTCGCGCAGCTTGATCGCGTCCTTGCCGATCAGGTCGATCCGCGAGATGTGGCTGTCGAGGTTCACGCGCACGCAGGGCCAGTTGAGCCGGGCCGCGACCTGTTCGATATGCGTCGACTTGCCGGTGCCGTGGTAGCCCTGGATCATCACGCGGCGATTGTGCGCGAAGCCCGCAAGGATGGCGAGCGTGGTGTCGGGGTCGAACTTGTAGGTCGAATCGACCTCGGGAACGCGGTCGGTGCGATCGGCGAAGGCCTTGACCTTCATGTCCGTGTCGATCCCGAAGACCTCGCGGACCGAAAGCTCCTCGGTCGGTTTCGCGTCCATGTTCAAGCTGCCATCGGCCATGTGGTCCTCGGGTTGTCTGGAGAGGTGTCGGACTAGGTGGGGATGCAACATATCGCCCGGAGCCGCAAGGGGAAGGGCGGGCTGGCAACTGTGCGCGGACCGTGGTCTTCTGCCGGCGGGAATCGCGATTGCGATCCGTTGCAGGGGCTTGGCGTGCAGGGAAAGGACGACATCGAGGCGCTGATCGCGCGGGTCTCCCTGCGCGACAGGGATGCGTTTTCCGCCCTCTATGATGCAACTTCCGCGAAACTCCTGGGCATCTGTCTTCGTGTGTTGAACGACAGGGGTGCCGCTGAAGATGCATTGCAGGATGTCTACGTGAAGATCTGGAACCGCGCCGATCGCTACAAGGTCACGGGTCACAGCCCGATGACGTGGCTGATCACGGTGGCGCGAAACACCGCGATCGACCGGCTGCGCGCCGCCCCGCGCGAGACGGACGCGCTCGACGATGTGGCGCCCGTGGCCGCGCCCGGCCTCGACGGCGAAGCGACCGCCATCGCGGCGAGCGAGGCGCGGCGCATCCAGAGCTGCCTCGCCGAACTGGAGGCCGATCGCGCGGCGGCGGTGCGCGCGGTCTATCTCGAGGGGCGCAGCTACGCGGAAATGGCGGAACGGAATTCCGTGCCGCTCAACACGATGAAGACCTGGCTGCGGCGCAGCCTGATCAGCCTGAGGGAGTGCCTGTCGCGATGATCGACGGCCCCGACATGACGCCCGAGACGCCCGACAGCGACGTCCTTGCCGCGGAATACGCGCTGGGGCTTCTGACGGGCGAGGCGCTGCGCGATTTCGAGGCGCGGCTCGCGCGCGAGCCCGCGCTGGTCGCGGCCGTGCGCGGCTGGGAGGCGCGGTTCGCCAGCCTCGCCGACGAGGAGACCGCGGAGGTCGCGCCCTCCGCACGCGTCAAGGCGGGGATCGAGGCGGAGTTGTTCGGCACCCGCGACGCGCGCGCGGACGGCACGCCGTTCTGGGACCGGCTGGCGTTCTGGCGGGGATTGTCGCTGGCCGCGACCGGCGTGGCGGCCGTTGCCGTGTTCCTGATGGTGCAGCAACCCGCCGCACCGCCGCCCGCACCGCCCGCCGGCATCCCGCCCGGCACCATATTGATGAGCCACCTCGTCCCCGTCGAAGGCTCGGGCCTCGGGCTTGCGGTCACCCGCGAGCCGGGCGGCGCGCTCAGGGTGCTGCGCGTCGCGGGTGGCCCGGTGCCGGGCCGCGCGCAAGAGGTCTGGCTGGTGCAGGACGCGGCCACGCCGCCGATCTCGCTGGGCCTTCTGTCCGACGAGCCGCTGACAACGTTCGTCCCGTCTCCGGAGGTCGCGGCCCTGTTCGAGGCCGGCGCGACGGTCGCGATCTCCGAGGAGCCGGAAGGCGGCTCGCCCACGGGTGCGCCCACGGGGCCGATCCTGGCCGCCGGGCAGCTTGTCGCGCTCTGATTTCGAGCGGCATTTCAGGAACTTGCAAGAAATTCGCGAAAAAATACGCCAAGTCTGAAACCTCGGTGCGCGTCCTTCCGTGGCTTCGTGCATCGCCGCCCCGAACGGGTGGCGGACATGAAGCGAACCAACCCGGAGGAAATCTCATGTTCCGCAAGACATTCACCACCACCGCCGTCGCAGCCCTTGTCGCGGGCGCGGCCATCGCGCAATCCGTCCCGATGGTGGGCGGCGCGCCGATGTATCCCAACATGAACATCGTCGAGAACGCCGTGAACTCGGCCGACCACACCACGCTCGTCGCCGCGGTCCAGACCGCGGGCCTCGTCGAGACGCTCGCGAGCGAAGGCCCCTTCACGGTGTTCGCGCCGACCAACGACGCCTTTGCCGCGCTGCCCGAAGGGTCGGTCGAGGCGCTTCTGCGGCCCGCCAACCGTGACCGCCTCACCGAGATCCTGACCTGCCACGTCGTCGCGGCGCAGGCCTTCTCGGACGCGATCGCGGGCATGATCGCCGATGACGGCGGCGCGCATCCGATCGAGACCGTCGGCGGCTGCACGTTCACCGCGACCATGCGCAACGGCATGATCATGATCGAGGACGAGCAGGGCCGCACGGCCACCGTGACGCAGGCCGACGTGGCCCAGTCGAACGGCGTCATCCACGTGATCGACACCGTCCTGCTGCCCGACGCCTGATCGCAAAGACCCGGTTTCGGCCGTTCCTGCCCTCGTTACCCCGGGGCGCTCGGGACGGTCGGACGGGGCCGGGCGGGACGCGCCGTCATTCAGGCGCGTCGGGCCGATCTCCTCCGGGCGGCGGCGCATGGTCCGAAGTTTCCGCGGGCCA
Organism: Roseicyclus salinarum; assembly: GCF_029624655.1. Lineage (GTDB taxonomy): Bacteria > Pseudomonadota > Alphaproteobacteria > Rhodobacterales > Rhodobacteraceae > Roseibacterium > Roseibacterium salinarum. The sequence continues at coordinate 19,779 of NZ_JARRSA010000005.1, read as the reverse complement.
CCCCTGTTCCCAATGCGCCGTCGCGCCCGTCCGGACCCACCATCAACGAAGCAGAACGCGCGAAGGCCGGGCAGCTAGCCCGGCCTTCGCGTCGTTCGGGGGCCCTCGGGGCCGGTCAGTTCCAGCAGCTCACCCGCACCGCGATGTCGGCGCCGAGGCGCGCGATCTGGTCGCGATTCAGCGCGGCCTGGCTGCCCGCCGCCGCCGGCAACGCGACGCCCGCCGCCGCCAGCGCCTCGCGCAGCGCGCCCGCACCGAGGGCCAGCGTGACCTCGTCGGGCAGCGCGCGGCCGCCGGCGTCGCCCGGAAGCACCATGCCAAGCACCGATCCCGTCATGTCGAGGACGGGGCTCCCGGCCTCGCTGTCGGCGGTCGTCACGTCGAGACGCTGCATCCAGTCCTCGCCGTTGACGCCTTCCAGCGCCGCGAGCGTGCCAAAGGCGGTCGAGGCATAGGACAGTGCGCCGCCGAAGGGGAAGCCCGCCACCGCGACCTCACCGCGCAGGCGGCCCGGCGCCTCGGCCAGCCGCGCGAAGTCCAGCGGCGCCAGCGCCTGCTCGGGGCGCAGGACCGCAAGGCCAAGCCGGTCGTCGCGGTAGGCGACGGACGCGGGATAGGCGTTGTCGATCAGGATGCGGCCGCAGCTTCCATCCGGGCCGTCAACGGCCTCGGTCGTGGTCAGGACGGCGCCCGCGGCGTCGATGAAGAAGCCCGACCGAAGCAGCTCGGGCTGGCGCACGTCGAAGCCCGACACGAGGTCGATGTCCTCGTTGGCGTCCTCGGGCACGAAGGCAGGGTCGAGCGCGCCGCCGAGATAGCTGATCGTGTCGCGGATGCGCGGCAGGATCTGCTGCACGTCCTCGTCGCGCTCGGGGCCCCAGAGAAGGGTGAAGCCCTTGACCGCGCCACCCACGACGCGCGCCTCGGTGTGGCTGCGCAGGGTGGCGTTCCGGCCGGTCAGAAGGAAGCTGTCGCCCTGCCGCTCGCGCGCGCCCTCCAGCGGCACGATCTCGAGCGTCTGCATGATCTCGTATAGCCCGAACAGCGTCGCGCGGTCGCCCGGCTGGCTGATCAGGTAGACGTCGAGGCCGCTGTCGTTGATCTCGGTGTAGCGGGCGAAGGGGAAGTTGTAGTCCTCGAAGGACACCATGCCCAGGGGCAGCACGACCTCGATGCCGGCCTCGTCGTCGCGCACCATCGCGTAACCGAGCCTCGCCAGCTCGTCGCTGTACTCCTGCAGCAGGCGCGCGCGCTGCCGCGTGGTCAGAACGCCCGTCGGCTCGAGGCCGCGCGCGACCTGCCAGTCGGTCATGGAGCCGCGGGTGCCGGGACCGAAGGCGCCGTCGATGGCCCCGTCGTAGAAGCCGAAATACCGCAGCGCGATCTGAAGCTCGTCGCGTTCCTCGCGCGTCAGCTGCGCCTCGCTCTGGCGGGCCTCGTTCACGGTCTCGTCCTGCAGCGCGACGGGTTCGGGCGCGGAGGTGGCCTGAAGTTCGGCCACCGCGTCCGGCGCGACGGCGTCGGGGGACGCCTCCTCGATTGTCTCGACCGTGATCTCGGCCTCTTCGACCGCGTCCTCGGCCGCCGCGACGGCCTCGGCGACCGCGGGGGCGGGAAGGCCGCCGTCCAGCCGGTCCTCGCCGATCGGGAAGAACTGCGAGGTGAAGGCCGCGCGCCCCTGCACGAAGCTGTCGGCGGGGATGCGCCCTTCGGCGCGCAGCCGCGCCAGGACGTCCTCGGCCTCGTCCGGGGCGTATGGCCCCAGCGTGATGGCGTAGAAGCCGCCCGCGTTGAAGCCGTTCACGTTGTCGAACTGCGGCGTGTAGGCGCGAAGCCGCTCCTCGGTGTTGCCGAGGCTCGCGTAGCTTTCGATCTGGATCCAGACCCTGTCCTGCGGGGCCTGCGCCCGCGCCGGCCCGACGGCCAGCGCCATGACCAGCACAAGGGTCAGCGTCAGGGCCGCGAGGCCCCGGTGAATGCTTTGAACGATCACTTCGAATATCCCGTCTTTTTCAACCACTGCTCCAAGCGCGCGCCGTTGCCGGGACCGCCTCGCCGTCGGCCGTGACGTTAGCAGAGCGCGCCACCCCTGCGCCAGACGGCTTGCCCCGGTCGGCCCCGCGTTGTGGCCCGTGTGCGACCATCGCCGCGTTGCGGCGGGCACGGCCCGCGATTGACCCTTGGAGGGACGCGTCCTAATGAGGTCGCGACCCGACCAGCCCTCGAACCCGCGGACATGCACGATATGACCGAGACCAGCGTCACCCCCACGCCCGCCGGGCGGCCCCGAAGCTTCCAGGAGATCATCCTGAGGCTGCAGGCCTATTGGGGCGCCAAGGGCTGCGCGATCATGCAGCCCTACGACATGGAGGTCGGCGCGGGCACGTTCCATCCCGCCACGACCCTGCGCTCGCTCGGCTCCAGACCGTGGGCCGCGGCCTACGTCCAGCCCTCGCGCCGCCCGACCGACGGGCGTTACGGCGAGAACCCCAACCGCCTGCAGCACTACTACCAGTTCCAGGTTCTCATCAAACCGAGCCCGCCCGACCTTCAGGACCTCTACCTCGGCAGCCTCGAGGCGATCGGCATCGACACCGGCCTGCATGACATCCGTTTCGTCGAGGACGACTGGGAGAGCCCGACGCTCGGCGCGTGGGGCCTCGGCTGGGAAGTGTGGTGCGACGGGATGGAGGTCTCGCAGTTCACCTACTTCCAGCAGGTCGGCGGCCACGACTGCCACCCCGTCTCGGGCGAGCTGACCTACGGCCTCGAGCGGCTGGCGATGTATGTGCTCGGCATCGACCACGTCATGGACATGCCCTTCAACGACCCCTCGGCCCCGATCGCACTGAGCTACGGCGACGTCTTCCGCCAGACGGAGGAGGAATATTCGCGCCACAACTTCGACGCCGCCGAGACCCAGATGCTCCTGCGTCATTTCGAGGACGCCGAGGCCGAGTGCCGCCGCATCCTCGAGCACCCGCAGGACGACCCCAAGACCGGCAAGCGCATCGTCATGGCCCATCCCGCCTACGACCAGTGCATCAAGGCGAGCCATCTGTTCAACCTGCTCGACGCGCGCGGCGTGATCTCGGTCACCGAGCGGCAGGCCTATATCGGGCGCGTCCGCGCGCTCGCCAAGCTTTGCGCGGACGCCTTCGTGGCGACGGAAGCGGGCGGCTGGACGGCCGAAGGCGCCTCCGCATGACCTCGGGCCGCTGGCTCGTCGCCGTCATCGTCGGCATCACGGCGGTCTTCGCGGGGGCGATGTGGTGGTTCCAGACGCGCGCCTACTACGAGCCCGTCGAGGTCGGCGACCTGTTCGTGATGTCCCCGGTCGGCGAGATCTATCCGCTGGAGCCGCGCGGCTTCGAGGGCGTCACCACCTGGACGTCTCCGATCAGCTATCGCGCCTGCTTCACGATCGGCGACGCGGACCGCGAGGCGACGGCGCTGGCGGCCGACTACGAGGACGCGACGCCGCTCGTCGCGCCGGGCTGGTTCGACTGCTTCGATGCCGAGGCGATCGCGGGCGACCTCGCGTCGGGCGCGGCGCGGGCGATCCTGTCGGAACGCGAGATCCATCGCGGCGTGGACCGGGTCATCGCCATCTACCCCGACGGGCGCGCCTACGCGTGGCAGCAGCTCAACGGCACGCTGGAGCAGTAGCGGCCTTGCACCCCCCCGACGACGCCGAGGCGCTGCGGGCCACCCTCGACAAGCTCAAGCGCCGGCAGGCCCGCAACCAGCGCGCGGCCTTCGCCCGTGGCCTGATGCAGGGCGTCCTGTCCATGCTGAAGCCTGGCGACGTCGTGTTCGATTGCGGCGCGAATGTCGGAGACGTGACCGAACCCCTCGCCATGACCGGCGCCACGGTCCACGCCTTCGAGCCCGACCCCTACGCCTTCGCGCGGCTGTCGCGGCGGATGGCGGGCCGGGCGAACGTGATCCTCCACGATGCCGCGGTCGGCGTCACGGCGGGCCGGGCCGCGCTGATGCGCGCCACGGCCTTCGAGGACAATCCCGCCGCAGGCTCGGTGCGGTCCACCCTCGTCGCGGGCGGGCGCCGGATCGACACGCGGCCCGGGACGGCCATCGACGTCGAGGTGCTGTCGCTTCCCGACATGATCCGCGCGGCCGCGTCCCGCGCGGGCGAGGTCGCGGTCCTCAAGATGGACATCGAGGGGGCCGAGCTTGCCATCCTAGAGCACATGCGCGCGGAACGGTTGTTCGACTTGGTGCGCCTGACGGTGGCGGAGACCCACGAGGGCAAGTTCCGCGCCCTGCGCCCGCGTTTTGCCGCCCTGCGCGCCGCGCTGGCCGCCGAGCATCCGGTCACGCGCGTCAATCTCGACTGGATTTGAGCCGGACCGCGGAACAATCGCGGGCGTGTCGCGCTGTTCTCTCGCAGCGGATGGAGCGCAGAATGGCCGAAAGATCTCTGAACTGGGTGATGCCGATCATGCGGGCGGGCTACGCCGCTCGGGGACTTGTCTATGTCGTCGTGGGTGGCGTCGCTGTCTGGTCGGCATGGTTGGGTGGCAGCGGACAGGGCACGACCGGCGCACTTTCGACGCTGCGGAACGAACCCTTCGGCCAGACGCTGCTGTGGGTCATGGCGGCGGGCCTTTGGGCCTACATGATCTGGCGCTTCCTCGACGCGGCCCTCGACCTCGAGGATTACGGCGCCGACGGCAAGGGCCTGGTGTCGCGCGCGGGCCTCGTGGCGACGGGCGTCATCCACGGCGCGATCGGCGTCTCGGTGGCCTCGCTCGCCATGGGTGGCAACGCAAGCGGCGGGGGCGGCGGCGGATCCGGAACGCAGGGTTTCGTGTCGCAGGTGATGCAGATGCCCGGCGGGCGCTGGATCGTCGGCGCGATCGGCCTCGGCGTGATCGGAGCGGGCATCTACTACGCGTACAAGGGCTTCGCCGAGAAGTACAAGGAGGACATCGTCAACACCTCGGCGACCGAGCGGCTGGAACCGGTTCTGAAGTTCGGCCTGATCGCGGAGGGGGTCGTGGTCGGCATCGTCGGCGTCCTCATCGCCTATGCCGCCTTCACGCTCGACCCCTCCGAGGCGGGCGGCGTCGGAGCGGCCTTCGAGCAGATCCGCGCCGCGCCTTTCGGTCGCATCCTTCTGATCGTGATCGCGCTGGGGCTGATCGGTTTTGGCATCGAGAACTTCATCGAAGCGATCTACCGCGTCGTCCCGAAGCTGCGCGACCCCGACACGCAAACCATGGCGATGCACGCGCGGGCCGAGGCGGAGCGCGCGAAACGCAAGGCCGAGGGCAAGGCGCGCCGCGCGGTGTCCTGAGCGGGCGGCGGCGCGAAGGCGGGTTCGGTCCCTTTACGCCGCGCCCGCACGTCTCTATCCACACGGCGAGATGACCGGACCCCTCCCGGACCAGCCGTGGACGAGACATGCCCGACTTACTGATCGAACTCTTTTCAGAGGAAATCCCCGCCCGGATGCAGGCGGCCGCCGCCGACGACCTCAGGCGGCTCGTCACCGACGGTCTCGTCGAGGCGGGGCTGACCTATGCCTCCGCCGCGTCGTGGTCGACGCCCCGCAGGCTGACGCTGGCGCTCGAGGGTTTGTCGGGCAACAGCCCCACGACCACCGAGGAGCGCCGCGGCCCGCGCACCGACGCGCCGGAAAAGGCGCTGGACGGCTTCCTGCGCTCGACCGGACTGGGCCGGGACGAGCTTGAGGCGCGCGAGGAGAAGAAGGGCACGTTCTGGATCGCCCGGATCACGAAGCCCGGCCGCCCCGCGCCCGAGATCGTGGCCGAGGTCGTGCCGCATGTCGTGCGCAACTTCCCTTGGCCCAAATCGATGCGCTGGGGCGCTGGCAGCCTGCGCTGGGTCAGGCCGCTGCACTCGATCCTGTGCATCCTGAGCGACGAGGCGGGCGCCGAGGTCGTGCCCTTCGAGGTCGATGGCATCGTCTCGGGCGACACGACCGAGGGGCACCGCTTCATGGCCCCGGGGCGCTTCGCCGTCACCTCCTTCGAGGATTACGAGCGCAAGCTGAAGGCTGCCCGCGTCGTCCTGTCGGCCACGGACCGCGCCGAGGCGATCTGGCATGACGCAACCAACATGGCCTTCGCGAGCGGCCTCGAGGTGGTCGAGGATCGCGCGCTTCTGGCGGAGGTCGCGGGCCTCGTGGAATGGCCCGTCGTCCTGATGGGCGAGATCGGCGCCGATTTCCTCGACCTGCCGCCCGAGGTGCTGCAGACCTCCATGAAGGAGCACCAGAAGTTCTTTTCCGTGCGCAACCCCGGCACCGGACGGATCGAGCGTTTCGTCACCGTCGCCAACCGCGAGACGGCGGATCACGGGGCGACGATCCTCGCGGGCAACCAGAAGGTTCTGGCCGCACGCCTGTCGGACGCCAAGTTCTTCTGGGAGAACGATCTTCGCGTCGCCAAGGCGGGCATGGAGACATGGCTCGACGCGCTGGACCACGTGACGTTCGAGCGCCGTCTCGGCTCGGTCGCGGCCCGCATCGAGCGCATCGCGCGCCTCTCGCGCGAGCTTGCGCCCGTGCTCGGCGCGGACCCCGAGAAGGCCGCGGCCGCCGCCCGGATCGCCAAGGCCGATCTCAATTCCGAAATGGTCTTCGAGTTCCCCGAACTGCAGGGCGTCATGGGCCGCTACTATGCCGGGATCGCAGGCCACCCGCCCGAGGTGGCCGCCGTCGCCGAGGACCACTACCGCCCCCTCGGGCCCTCGGACGCCGTGCCCGACGCGCCGCTCTCGGTCGCCGTGGCGCTTGCCGAGAAGATCGACACGCTGACCGGCTTCTGGGCCATCGACGAGAAGCCGACGGGCTCCAAGGATCCTTTCGCGCTGCGCCGCGCCGCGCTCGGCGTGATCCGCATCCTGCTCGACCGCGGCCTGCACCTGCGCCTCGACCGCTTCCTCGACAGCCAGCTTCTCAAGCACAAGATCGCCCTCAACCGGCGCAAGGCCGAGGACCAGGTGATCGAGACCCTTGAGGAAATCGTGGACGAGATCGCGCATCGCGGCGTGTTCGGGGCCGCGTTCCATGCCGTCGTGGACCGCCTCAAGGACGCCGATCTCGGCGAGGGAAGTCTTCTGGGGACCGTCCGCGTGCGTGTGCCCGACCTGTCGGCCGACCTGCTCGCCTTCTTCCACGACCGCCTGAAGGTGCATCTGCGCGCCGAGGGGATCGGCCACGACGTGATCGACGCCGCGCTGTCGAAGCCGCCGGTGGACGACCTCGCGCTGGTCGCAGCGCGCGCCCGCGCGCTGTCTGATTTCCTCGGCACGCCGGACGGCGAGAACCTCGTGCAGGGTTACCGCCGCGCGGCCAACATCCTGCACCAGGCCGAGGAGAAGGACGGCGTGGAATACCGCTTCGGCGCGGATGCGAAATTCGCCGAGACCAACGAGGAGCACGCCCTTTTCGACGCCCTCGCAACCGCCACCGCGCGGATCGGGCCCGCGCTCGAGGCCCAGGATTTCGCCGCGGCGATGACGCAGATGGCCCAGCTTCGCGCGCCCATCGACGCCTTCTTCGAGGCGGTGCAGGTCAATTCCGAGAACCAGATCGTGCGGCGCAACCGGCTGAACCTGCTGCACCAGATCGTCGAAACCTGCGGGCAGGTGGCGGACCTGTCGCGGCTGGAGGGCTAGAAGGGCCCTGCCGCGCCGGGGAGGCCGGGAAAAAGCGTCGCGTGCCGATGCAGGTGAGCGCAGGCGCGTGCGCAGATGCGCGCAGGCGCGTGCGCAGATGCGCGCAGGCGCGTGCGCGGAACTGGACAGGTCGCGCATCGGTTGTATCTTGTGCTGCAACCGCGAAACGGCGGGCCCTTCTGGACGGCATCATGCTCACCACCCCCGACTTCACCGAGATCACGCCGACGGCCGAGATACGCACCAGCCGCCACGGCAACCGCGCGAAGTGCCTTCAGCGGCTGATCAGGCTCGAGCTGCCGGTGCCGATGACGGTCGCGCTTCCCTTCGACACCGTGCGCTCCATCGCCGCCGACCGGCTGCCCGACATGGAGGCCCTGACCGGCCTTTTCGGCGAGGGCGCGCTTTTGTCGGTGCGCTCGTCCAGCGCGGCGCAGGACTGGGGCGGGCCGGGGACGATCCTGAACATCGGCATGAACGACGCGGTCCACGAACGCCTCGCTGCGAGCTTCGGGACCGACGCCGCCGACGCCTTCTATCTGGGCTTCATCCGCGCCTATGCGGTGAATGTCGTGCGCCTCGATGCCGACGCCTTCGACGGGCCGATGACGCCGCGGCTCGCCAAGGCGCAATACGAGGACGAGATGGAGGAGCCGTTTCCGCAAGATGCCGCGGTACAGCTGGCGCAGGTCCTGAAAAGCATGGCGCGCGCCTGGGAGGGGACAAGCGCGCGTCTGCTCAGGCAGGCGCAGGGCGCGCCTTCGGATGCGGGCCTCGGCCTCGTGGTGCAGCGCATGGCGCGCGGGCCCGGCAAGGGCATTTCGGGCGCGGGCGTGGTCCAGTTCGTGAATTCCGAGACCGGCCAGCCGCAGGTGACGGGCCGCTACCTGCCGCAGGGGCAGGGGCGCGCGGCCCTGTCGCGCTCGGAGGCGATGTATATCGAGAAGGACCCGCGCGGCCCCGCGCTGGAGGACGACGCGCCCGAACAGGTGGCGGCGCTGCGCGACTACGGGCGCATCGTGCGCAGGCGCCTGCGCGAGGAAATGCAGATCGAGTTCACTCTGATGGACGGTGAGCTTCTGGTGCTGGACGCGGTGCGCGCGCCGCGCACGGCCCGGGCCGAGGTCGCCATAGCCGTCGGTCTCGCCGAGGAGGGGGTCATTGACCGCGACGAGGCGTTGCGCCGGATCGCGCCCAACACGCTGAACCAGCTTCTGCACCGGCAGGTATCGCCCGGCGCAGACCGCGACGTGCTGACCCGCGGCATATCGGCCGCGCCGGGGGCGGCCACGGGGAAGATCGTCTTCACCGCCTCCGCCGCGCAGGCCGCGCATTCGCAAGGGGAGCCCTGCATCCTCGTGCGCCGCGAGACCAGCCCCGAGGACATCCGCGGGATGCACGCCGCCGAGGGCATCCTGACCGAGCGCGGGGGCATGACGAGCCATGCCGCCGTGATCGCCCGAGGTCTCGGCCTGCCTTGCGTCACGGGGGCCACGCGCCTTCAGCTCGACATGCGCAAGCGCACGCTGACGGTGCCGGGGCGCAAGGTGTTCCACGAGGGCGACGTCATCACGGTGGACGGATCGTCGGGCGAGGTGCTGGTGGGCGCGCCCAGGATGGTGGAGCCCGCGCTCGGCGGCGCGTTCGCCACGCTCATGGACTGGGCCGACGCCGCCCGCGACATCGGCATCCGCGCCAATGCCGACACGCCCGAGGACGCGGCGATGGCGCAGCGTTTCGGGGTGGACGGGATCGGCCTCTGCCGGACCGAGCACATGTTCTTCGACGCCAGCCGCCTGACGGTGATGCGCGAGATGATCTTCGCCGAGAACCCGTCCGACCGCGCCGCGGCGCTGGAGCTTCTGCTGCCGATGCAGCGCGACGACTTTACAGAGCTGTTCAAGATCATGCAGGGCCAGCCAGTCTGCATCCGCCTTTTCGACCCGCCGCTGCACGAATTCCTGCCCGGCGACCGGGAGGGCACGCGCGCGCTGGCCGAGGCGCTCGACCTGCCGCTGTCACGCGTGGCGGCCCGGATCGAGTCGCTGCAGGAATTCAACCCCATGCTGGGGATGCGCGGCGTGCGCCTCGGCATCACGGTGCCCGAGATTTACGAGATGCAGGCCCGCGCCATCTTCGAGGCGACGCTCAAGGCGTCGCGAAAGGGGGCGGCGGTCGTGCCCGAGATCATGATCCCGCTCGTCTCGGCGCGCCGCGAGGTGGAGCTGGTGAAGGCGCGGATCGACGCCGTCGCCTCGGCGGTGCGCAGCGAGACAGGCAAGGATTTCGCCTACCGCCTCGGCGTCATGGTGGAGACGCCGCGCGCCGCGCTGCGCTCGGGCGAGATCGCGGAACATTCGGCCTTCCTGTCCTTCGGCACCAACGACCTGACGCAGATGACATACGGCCTCAGCCGCGACGACGCGGGCCGCTTCATGTCGGCCTATGTCCAGCAGGGCGTGTTCCAGGAGGATCCGTTCCAGCAACTCGACCTCGACGGGGTGGGCGAGCTGCTTCTGCTGGGGGCGGCGCGGGGCCGGGCGACGCGGCCAGACGTGACGCTGTCGATGTGCGGCGAGCACGCCGGCCATCCCGACTCGATCGGCTTCTGCCGCAGCGCAGGCTTCGATTACGTCAGCTGCTCGCCGTTCCGGGTGCCGGTGGCCAAGCTTGCCGCCGCGCAATTGTGCATTCAGGACAAACCCTTCGACGCCGACGTTCACGCGGCCTTGAAGAATAACGCCTAAGCCTTAACCTTCAGGCAACAACTCTTTGCGTGCCGTTAGGGGCGGTCCGCTAGATTCTGTGGCGATTTTGTGGCGGCGGTGATTCGGGCTACACCCTGTCCGAATCGTACGAAGCAAGCTTGAGAGCGGGCACCAAGCCCGCCCGGGAAGGGGTAACATGGCGAGACGGATGGCACCGGCCCTTGTGGCCGCGGGCGTGACGTTTTTCGTGTCGGTGACTGCGCCGGCGCGGGCGGACGTGACCCTGTCCACCTCCACCGCGCCGGGCGGCGGCATCTCCGAGCGGCTCGGCGGGCTGATGGGGGTCGAAACGGCGTCTCTCGCCTCGCTGTCGGAAACCCGCATCCGCCGTCTCGCGGCGCCCTATGACGGCCCCGACGCGGACGACCCGCGCATCATGTCCGCCGAAGGCTTCGAGCGTCTGCGCAGCCCGCGCGGCGACGCGGAATGGCAGTGCCTGACCGAGGCGCTCTACTTCGAGGCCCGCGGCGAGCCGATCGAGGGCCAGTATGCCGTGGCCGAGGTCATCCTGAACCGCGTCGACAACGCGAACTATCCCGACACGATCTGCGGCGTGGTGAACGAGGGCACGGGCCGCCGCCATGCCTGCCAGTTCTCCTATACCTGCGACGGGCGCCCGGAAGAGATCACCGACGACGCGGCGTGGCACAGGCTCGGCCACATCGCGCGCATCATGATCGAGGGCGCGCCGCGGGACCTCACCGCCAACGCCACGCATTACCACGCCGACCGGGTCAACCCGCGCTGGTCGCGCGTCTACCCCCGCACCGCCGAATACGGCGTGCACGTCTTCTACCGCCAGCAGTACTGACGCGGCCTGCCCGAGGGGTCGCGTTCCGGCCCGCACCTGCCGCTTGACGTCCTCGCGGCGGCCCGCATCCCGTGCTAGGCCACGGGCCATGACAGACGAACTCTCGACCGCTTTCAGCCATCCCTCCGAACGCGCCAAGGCCACCGCCGGAGACGCGCCGCGCGACCGCATCGCGATGACCGAACACCTGCGCGAGGTCGAGATCGGCGCTTTCCAGGCCGAGCGCGGCATCCGTCAGAAAGTGCGCTTCGACGTGGTCGTCGAGGTGGACACCCGCGCCGAGACCGCCGCCGACGACGTGGACCGGATCCTGTCCTACGACACGATCGTGGAGGCGATCGACGCGGCACTCGCCGCCGAGCGCGTCAACCTGCTCGAGACCCTGGCCGCGCGCATCGCCGACGGCATCCTCGCCCATCCGCTGGCCGCACGGGTCTTCGTGCGGATCGGCAAGCTGGACCGAGGACCCTACACGCTCGCCGTCGAGATCGTGCGCGAGGCGCCGCCCGGACGCAGGCGCCTGCGCCTCCTGGCCGACCAGGCGCCGCATCCGGTGGTCGTCTTCCTGTCGAACGCCGCGGTGGCGCGCGACGACCTGCCGGCACTTCTGGACCGGCTGGAGGCAGGCGGCGCGCCGCTCGTCCTGTGCGTGGAGCGTCCCGACGTGCCGGTTCCCGCCGCGGCGCACCCGATGCCCCAGCGGCGTATCGACCTTCTGGCGATCGAGCAGGGCGCATGGCTTCTGGCCGCGCGGGACCCGCGCTGCGTGGTCGTCGACAGCCGTACGGAACTCGACTGGGCGATGCGGCACGGCAAGATCAGCGTCTGGGCGCCCTCCAAGCTGGTGCTGGACGCGGTCGAGGGGCCGGACGCGGGCGTCAGGGCGCCGCTGGCGCTGGCCCATTGGCTGGCCCGCGCCTTCGACGCCCGCGCCGTGGTCCGCATCGGCGAGCCGGCCGAGCCCGCGGAGCCGCCGGACGACGCCCGCCCCGTCCTGGCGCTCGGGGCGGCGGCGATGCCCGAGGCCGCCTGGCTCGACGCGATCGGCTGAAGGCGGCCGCGCCGAACGCGGGGCCCCTGCGCGGGCGGCGCGAAATTTCATGCTTCGAAGCCGCCGCTTATCGGGTATGCCCCCACCATGCGCAGCTATTACCGACCCATCCCGATCACGGATCCCGCCCTCATGGACACGGGCCACGTCCTTGCAGGCGGCTGGACGCGCTTTCGCGAGGTGGAGGTCCTGCAGCGCGGGACCGCGTCCCGTGTCGTGCCCGCGGCGGACATTCCGCCCGACGCCCTCGACGCGCTTGTCAGGCCGCGGCCGCCGCTGGCCGGCATGTCCGTCGACCGGCCGCGCCTCATGGGGATCCTGAACCTCACGCCGGACAGTTTTTCCGACGGCGGCCTTCACGCCGAGGGGCCGGCGGCGCTGGAGCGGGCGGGCGAACTGGTGCGAGAGGGGGCCGACCTGATCGACGTCGGGGGCGAATCGACCCGTCCCGGCGCGCCCGAAGTGCCCGAGTCGCAGGAGATCGCGCGCATCCGTCCCGTGATCGAGGCGCTGGTGGCGGCCGGACCCGGCGTGCCCGTCAGCCTCGACACCCGCAAGTCCGCGGTCGCGCGCGCGGGGCTGGCGGCGGGGGCCGGCATTCTCAACGACGTCTCCGGGCTGCGCTTCGACCCCGCCGTCGCCTCTGTCGCGGCAGAGGCGGGCGCGCCGCTGATCCTGATGCATTCCATCGGCACGCCCGAAACCATGCAGGGCCTCGCCGAGGAGGCCTATGGCGATGTCGTGCTCGACGTGTTCGACGCCCTCGGCGAGGCTGTGGCGCGGGCCGAGGCGGCGGGCGTGGCGCGCGCGCGCATCGTGGTCGACCCGGGCATCGGCTTTGGAAAGACGGACGCGCACAACCGCGCGCTCCTGTCGCGCATCAGCCTGTTCCACGGCCTTGGCTGCGCGATCCTCGTCGGGGTGTCGCGCAAGGGGATGATCGGACGGCTCGCCGGTGTTGCGGAACCCTCACGGCGCGGGCCCGGATCGGCGGGAATCGGCCTTTGGGCCGTATCGCAGGGCGTACAGATCCTCAGGGTTCATGATATGGAGATGCACCGGCAGGCCATCGCGCTCTGGCGGGCATGTGCCGGCCGGCCGGACAGCGGCGGACGCGACGACAAGGGGTAGGGCAGGGCATTGACGAGAAAGCTTTTCGGCACGGACGGCGTGCGCGGGCGCGCCAACAGCTATCCCATGACGGCGGAGATGGCGCTGCGCCTCGGCGCGGCGGCGGGCCGCTTCTTCCGCCGCGATGACGGGCGGGCGCATCGCGTCGTCATCGGCAAGGACACCCGGCTTTCGGGCTACATGCTGGAGAACGCGCTCACGGCGGGTTTCACCTCGACGGGGATGAACGTGCTTCTGCTCGGGCCCGTGCCGACGCCGGCGGTGGGGCTTCTGACGCGCTCGATGCGGGCGGACGTGGGCGTGATGATCTCGGCCAGCCACAACCCGGCCTCGGACAACGGGATCAAGTTCTTCGGGCCCGACGGATTCAAGCTGTCCGACGAGGCGGAGGCCGAGATCGAGACGCTTCTTGACACCGGCGTGGAGCCGGCGCGGGCGGAGAACATCGGCCGGGCCAAGCGTATCGACGACGGGCGCTTCCGCTATGTCGAGCGGGTCAAGGGCACGTTCCCCGCGGGCCTGACGCTCGAGGGGATCCGCGTCGTGATCGACTGCGCCAACGGCGCCGCCTACCGCGCCGCGCCCGAGGTGCTGTGGGAGCTGGGCGCAGAGGTGATCACCATCGGCGCCTCGCCCGACGGGACCAACATCAACGACGGCGTGGGCTCGACCGCCACGGCCGCCGCCGCCGCGAAGATCCGCGAGAGCCGGGCCGACGTCGGCATCTGCCTGGACGGGGACGCGGACCGCGTGATCCTGCTCGACGAGAAGGGCGAAGAGGCGGACGGCGACCAGATCATGGCGCTTCTGGCCGAACGCTGGGCGCTGGAGGGGCGGCTGGCCGGCGGCACGCTGGTGGCCACGGTGATGTCCAATCTCGGCCTCGAGCGGTTCCTCGATGCTCAGGGCCTGAAGCTGCACCGCACGGCGGTGGGCGACCGCTACGTGGTCGAGGCGATGCGCGCGCATGGCCTGAACCTCGGCGGCGAGCAATCGGGCCATATCGTCATGACGGATTACGCGACGACGGGCGACGGCCTCATGGCCGGGCTGCAGTTCCTCGCCGAGATGGTGCGCACCGGGCAGCCGGCGAGTGCGCTGGCGCGCCGCTTCGAGCGCGTCCCCCAGCTTCTGCGCAACGTGCGCTACGAGGCGGGATCGGTTCCGCTGGGCCTGCCGGGCGTGAAGGAGGCGATCGCAGCGGGCGAGGCGCGGCTGAACGGACGCGGGCGGCTTCTGATCCGCAAGTCGGGGACGGAGCCGCTGATCCGGGTGATGGCCGAGGCCGAGGACGAGGCGCTGATGAGCGCGGTGGTCGACGAGATCGTCGGGGCCGTGCAGTCGGCCGTCTGAGGCCGCTGTCCCCGACGAGAGGAGCGCTCCGTCCCGGAGCGCGCGGTCTTCGTCTCGGTCCTTGCGGACCTCGGGGCACGGGGGCGCCGCCCCCGCCGGCGCCTGCGGCGCCTGCCCCCGGAGTTTTCCGGCAAGGATGAAGCAGGGTCAGGGACGCTCCACGCGCCGTCCCGCGACGTAGGTCGCGGCGACGGCGCGGTCGTCACCCATCATGATCGTGGGAAAGAGCGCTTCCCAGATGTCGTCCGCGCAGGCGGCGGCCTGCGCGATTGCGGGCGTGGAGGCGAGGTCGAGCACGACGAGATCGGCCTCGAGGCCCGGCGAGAGGCGGCCGATGCGGTCGCCGAGGCGGAGCGCGGCCGCGGAGCCCGCCGTCGCCAGCCACAGAAGCTCGGCCGGGTGCAGCGCGGTGCCGCGAAGCTGGGCGACCTCGTAAGCGGCGGCCATGGTGCGCAGCATCGAGAAGGACGAGCCTCCGCCGGTATCGGTGGCGAGGCCCACGCGCATCCGCGCGCGCAGGCCCATGTCGAACAGGCCCGAGCCGATGAAGGTGTTGGAGGTCGGGCAATGGACGACGGCCGCGCCGACCTCGGCCAGCCGGTCGATCTCGCGCGGCTCGAGGTGGATCGCGTGGCCATAGAGGCCGTTGGCGCCCAGAAGCCCGTGCGCCTCGTAGGTGTCGAGGTAGTCGCGCGCCTGCGGGTAGAGCGACCGCACCCAGGCGATCTCGTCGGTCTGCTCGGAGATGTGGGTCTGCATCAGGCAGTCGGGATGTTCCGCCCAGAGCGCGCCGAGGGCGTCGAGCTGCGCCTCGGTCGAGGTGGGGGAGAAGCGGGGCGTGATCACGTAGGACAGCCGGTCGCGACCGTGCCAGCGGCGGAGTAGGGCGCGGCTGTCGTCGTAGGCCGATCGCGCGGTGTCGCGCAGGCCCTCGGGGGCCGTGTCGCGGTCCATGCAGGTCTTGCCCGCCAGCACGCGCATTCCGCGGGCTTCGGCGGCGGCGAAGATCGCGTCGACACTTCCGGGATGGATCGTGCAGAAGCTGCAGACTGTCGTGGTGCCGTGGGCGAGCAGAAGGTCGAGGTAGCGCTCCGCGACGCGGCCCGCATAGCCGGCGTCGCCGAAACGCATCTCCTCGGGGAAGGTGTAGGTGTTGAGCCAGTCGATCAGCCGCTTGCCCCAGGAGGCGATGATCGCCGTCTGCGGATAATGGGCGTGGGCGTCCACGAAGCCGGGCAGGACGAGGTGCTGGCCGTGGTCGTCCACCGGCACGTCGGGATGGGCGGCACGAAGGACGTCGGCGGCGCCGGTTTCGGCGATGAGCCCGTCGCGCAGAAGGACCGCGCCGCGGCTTTCGTGACGGGCGGCGGCGGGCCCTTCCAGCCGGGGATCGGCGTCGAGGGTCAGCGTCCGGCCGAGAACAAGCCGCTCGGTCATGGAAGTTTCTCCGTGCTTGCGGGGCATTCGTGCCCCCTGCTTCATAGCCCCGCATCGCGGGCCATGTTAGGGCTAATGGGAAGACGCCAAGGGCAACGGGACTGAAGCGATGGACGATCAGATCGACAAGCCGCGCGACGAGGCGGACGACCCGGTGGAGGGCTACGCGCTGGACGAGTCGCTGCGCGGCGCGCTGCGCGCCGCCGTCGATGCGGGCGACGTCGCGGCCATCGACGCGCTCATGGCGCCGCTGCACCCCGCAGACATCGCCGACCTCCTCGAGCAGGTCTCGGGCGGGGAGCGGGCGGCGTGGCTCGCGCTGTGGTCGGAGGGCATCGACGGCGAGGTCATCTCGGAGCTCGACTGGGGCCTGCGCGAGGAGGTCATCGCGCTCCTGCCGCCTGCGCAGGTCGTCGAAGCGGTGCGCCAGCTCGACTCCGACGACCTTGTCGACATCCTCGAGGATCTCGAGGATGAGCAGGCCGCCGCGATCCTCGACGCGCTGGACGACCGCGACCGGACGGCGGTCGAGCAGGCGCTGTCCTATCCCGAGGAGACCGCGGGCCGCCTCATGCAGCGCGAGGTGGTCCATGCGCCCGAGCATTGGACCGTGGGCGAGATGATCGACTATCTCCGCGCCCACAAGACCGAGCTGCCCGAGCAGTTCTACCACGTGATCCTGACCGATCCGCGCATGAAGCCCACGGGCTACGTCACGCTCGGCCGGCTTCTGTCATCGGCGCGCAGGGCGCCGCTGAGGGAGATCGCGGAGGACAGTTTCCGCGCGATCCCGGCCACGCAGGACGAGGACGAGGTGGCCTATGCCTTCAACCAGTATCACCTGATCTCGGCGCCGGTGGTGGACGAGGACGGGCGGCTGGTGGGGATCATCACCATCGACGACGCGATGACGGTGCTGGACGAGATGAACGCCGAGGACCTTCTGAGGCTCGCCGGCGTGAGTGAGGATTCCAGCATCTCGGACCGCACGGTCGAGACGATTCGCCAGCGCCTGCCGTGGCTGTTCGTCAACCTGATCACGGCGATCCTCGCGTCGCTGGTGATCGCGCAGTTCGAGGATGCGATCGCGCAGGTCGTGGCGCTTGCGGTGCTGATGCCGATCGTGGCCTCGATGGGCGGGAACGCGGGGACGCAGTCTCTGACGGTGGCCGTGCGCGCGCTTGCGACCAAGGACCTCACGCGTTCGAACCTGCCGCGCGTGGTGATGCGCGAGGCCAGCGTGGGGCTGGTCAACGGGCTGGCCTTCGCGGTCGTGATGGGGGTGGTGGGCGTGATCTGGTTCGGCTCGGCCATGCTGGGGGCGGTGATCGCGGCGGCGATGGTGATAAACCTGCTGGTGGCGGGGCTGGCGGGGATCCTCGTGCCGGTGGTGATGGACCGCTTCAGGATCGACCCCGCGCTGGCCTCCGGAACCTTCGTGACGACGGTGACGGACGTGGTCGGGTTCTTCGCCTTCCTCGGGCTGGCGACGATCTTTCTTCTCTGAAGCCCGACACGGGCGGCGGGCCGCGCCGTCCGGGGGGCCTCCTGCGCGCGGCGAGGCCCTTGAGGCGTGGCCCGCCGACTTGCGTTGCGATGCAGGGACAAGGGACGCGCGGGCGTCCGGCGTGGCCGCGTTCAGCCGGGAATGTCGAGCGTGAGCGTCCGACCGTTGCGGACGTACTGAAGCGTGGTCTCGCCGATGGCCGCGACGCGGCCGCCATCGAGGCGGTCGCCGACGGCCACGCGCACGAAGCGGCCCGACGGAAGGCGCACGAGGGCGCGGCGTTCCGAGGGGGTGCCGGTGACGCCGATCAGGTTGAGGTCGCGCAGGCGCAGTTCGTTGCGCTGCGTGGCTGCGCGCGCGACATCCGCGCTCGAGGGGATGGCCGGGGCGGGCGCGATTGCCGAGGTCTCGACGGCCGCCGGGGGCGGTTCGGGCGTCGCGCGGACGGCCGCGGCGACGAGCGTCTCGATGTTGCCGGGACGCGCGGGCGGAACCAGCGAGGCGGCGACGGCGAGGGGCGTGGCGTCCACGATCGCGGCGGTCGCCGGGGCGGTCGGGGTGCTGGTTGCGGTCCCCTCGGCGCTGACGAAAAGCGATGCGGCCGAGCTACCCGTGACCTGGGTGGAGCGCGTCTGCGGGACGAGGCTTGCGCGGGCCACGGGCGCGTCGCCGGGCGCGGGGGGCGGCGCCACGGCGCCGAGATCGTCGGGGCGCGGCGTGGGGCGGAAGGTGCCGAGGATGGCGTCCTCGATGTTGAAGACCGGTGCGGGCGCGGGCAGGGCGACCTCGCGCGGCCTCGGGACAGGGGCGGTCGGAGGCTGCCCGGCGGTCACGAGAACGCCCTCGGGCGTCACGATGCCCTCTGGCGTGGGCTCCGGCAGGGCCGCGGGTGCGGGGGCGTCCGCAGGAGACGTCGCGGCCCTCACCGCGTCCGCGAAGGCGGGCGGCACGGGGACCTGCGGGATCGTCTCGGCCGGATCGACGCGCGGCGGCGCGAGGGACACGGCATCGAGGGAGGCGACCGCGGGATCGGCCGAGGACATCGTCAGGTCCGACAGCGTGTCGATGGGGGCGAGGTCGGGACGCTCGGGCGGGCGCTGCCAGATGCCGTATTCCTCGAACGCCGCCTGCGTCTGCTCAAGCGTGGGCAGCGCGTCTTGCGGCAGCGGCGGCAGGTCGGGCACCGGGGGCGCGGCGGCTGCGATCGCCTCCGCGGCCGGTGCCTCGTCCGGTGCCTCGGCCTCTGGCGCGGCCGCCTCCTGCGGCGCGGCGGCAAGCTCGAACCCGTCGGCTGCCGCTTCGTCCGCCGCGGCGGGGACGTCCGCTGCATCCGCCAGCGGCGCCTCGTCGATAAGCCGGCCGGGCGGCGCGTTGACGTCGGCAAGTTCGCCGATGGCGGGCGGTGCGATGATGGCCTCGGGCGGCGCGGGGGCGTCGAAGGCGGCCTCGTCGTTCGCCCCGCCGTTGCCGAGAAGGCGCGCCACCGGGCTGTCGGGCAGGAACAGCGCGGACCACACGGCAATGGCCGCCAGGAGGATCAGAAGGATGATCGTCAGAAGCAGGCCGGTGCGCAGCGACGGGCTGGGGCTGTCGTCCGCCTTGCGTCCAAGGAGGCCGCCGGTGAGGTTTTCGTCCTGGGCGTCGGTCTCGGTTCCGGTCTGGGCTCCGGGCTCCGTGTCCGCGGCGGGGACCGGCGTTTCCGCCGCCTCGCCACGCTCGGCGTTCAGCGCCTCGCCAAGTGCCGTGAGGCGGCCTGTGCCCGAGACGCGCTGGCCGATGGCCGGTGCGGCGGGCGCATCGCGGCCGGGAGCGGGGGGCGCCGTCCGCTCCCTGCCGCGTCCCAGCAGACCCGAGATGCGGCCCGCGAAGGATGTCCTGTCCTCTGCCGCCGCGTCGTCTTCGCCGGCGGGTCCGGCCGGTCCCGGCGCCGCGCCCATCAGGCCCGAGAGGCGGCCCTTCCCGGGCGCGCCCGCCAAGGGATCGGCGGTCTTGCCGCGCGCGGGCGGGACCACGGGGCGCGCCGCCTTGGCGTCCTCGCGGCGCGGGGCGGGGC
>NZ_JARRSA010000059.1 GCF_029624655.1 Roseicyclus salinarum | reverse complement strand
CGGGGCCGAAGCCGCGCTCGAAGAAGCGCAGCCAGTTTCCGCCCATGATCGCCTCGATCTCGCCGGCGTCGAACCCGACCGCCGACAGCCCCTCGGCGATGCGGCCGAAGTCGCGGTTGTCGGCGAACCAGTCCGGCATCGGCGGAAAGCCCGGCGCGGCGGCGCTGCCCTCGCCGTAGTCGGCGGACCGGGTCCAGCGCCCGACGCGCATCCACTCCACCACGCTGTCGGGCTGGTCCTGGCAAAGGTCGGTTCCGATGCCAACATGGCCCACGCCCATCAGCTCGGCCGTGCGCGCCACCATCCCGCAGAAGTCCTCCAGCGTGCAGGCGCTGCCGCCCCTGAGGTGGTGCGGATAGACCGAGAAGCCCAGCATCCCGCCGGTCTCGGCCAGCGCGCGCAGCACCGTGTCGGACTTGTTGCGCAGCGCCGGATGCCAGCTCGCCGGGTTCGCGTGCGTGATCGCGACGGGGCGGGTCGAGCGCTCGATCGCCTCCAGCGTGGAGCGCTCGCCCGAATGGCTCATGTCGATCACGAGGCCGACGCGGTTCATCTCGGCCACCACCTCGCGGCCCATGCGCGTCAGCCCGGTGTCGTCCTCCTCGTAGCAGCCCGACGCGAGCAGCGACTGGTTGTTGTAGGTCAGCTGCATGAAGCGCAGGCCAAGCCGGTGCAGGACCTCGACCAGCCCGATGTCGTCCTCCATGCACGACGGGTTCTGCGCGCCGAAGAAGATCGCGGTGCGCCCGCTGTCCCGCGCGCGAAGGACGTCGTCCGCCGTGAAGCCCTGGAAGATCAGGTCGGGGTGACGCTCGAACCAGCGGTTCCAGCGCGCGATGTTGTGGACCGTCTCGCGGAACGTCTCGTGGTAGGCGATCGTGACGTGCACCGCGTCCACGCCCCCCTCGCGCATCTGGCGAAAGACCTTCCCGGACCAGTTGGCGTATTGCAGGGCGTCGATGCGCATGGCGGCGAGGC
>NZ_JARRSA010000058.1 GCF_029624655.1 Roseicyclus salinarum | reverse complement strand
GCGATGAAGGTGGCGAGCGCATAGCTGACGTCGACGCTCCACCACGCCAGGGCCCAGAGGCCGACGAAGGGACCCGCCGTGACGGCGATTTCCCAAGTGCTGCGCCAGCGCGACGGCTCGCGGTAGCGGGCGAGGACGGCCACCCATTCCCGCGCGTCGGCGGGGGCGGGCGCGCCTTGCCCGGAGGTTCTGGCTCGTGTGTCGGGCGTCATGGGTCGGCCTTTCGCGAGAGGGTGGGTGGCGGCCGTTCGGCGTCCGCGCTCGGATGCGTCGGTCCGGGTCCGGATGCTGTCGGCCCGGGGTATGGCACACGAAGCCGCCCTGCCTTGTCGGTTCGCGTTCGTATCTCTTCTCCGGTCAACGGCGTTGCAGAGGCGTGCGCGGACGTTGCTTTGACATCGAAGGCTGTCGAGATCGGAGAACTGCCTTGCGTTGGCATGGGTCGGGGCAGTCTACGGGTCGTCGGCCGGCCCGGAGATGGCGCCAGCGGCGTCTAGCGGGGTATTCCGAGACGAGAGGTGCGGCGTGGGGGAAGCGGTCTGTCCGCGGGTGGTGTCCGGTTCACGCGGCGCCGGCCAATCTTCACATGCGTGCGCAATCCTCCCGACAGCGCGCGCCGGAAGATCGCCTCGAGAACCGCGGGATCCTCGAGGGCTCTCGTGCCGCCCGCCGGCTGCAAGGCGATCATCGCCAGTTTGCGCCGACCGAGCTTCACGCGGCGTCCGATCGCCGCCGGGGTGCAGTCGCAAACGACCGCGGCGTCTCGAAGCGAGAGACACTCGGGACCGGTCAGGATCAGCGCCTCGCGCTGCTGGCACGGCAGCGCATTGAAGGCCTGCCGGAAACGGGCATTCGTCCGCGCGTCGTCCGAGGCGGCGTCGACGGCGGAAAGGTCGACGACGGCACCGTCGCCGTTCGCGGCGTCAGGGTCGGATGGCCGCGGGTCCGCATGGTGGATGGTCCGGAGCATCTGGAACAGCCAGACTCGCATGTTCGACCCCGGGGGGAAGGCATCGATATTGGCCCAGGCCGCGACCACCGTTCGCATCACGATGTCATCGGCAAGCGCGCGTTTTCCGGCCAGAACCAGGGCGAAGGCACGCAT
>NZ_JARRSA010000057.1 GCF_029624655.1 Roseicyclus salinarum | reverse complement strand
GCGATGAAGGTGGCGAGCGCATAGCTGACGTCGACGCTCCACCACGCCAGGGCCCAGAGGCCGACGAAGGGACCCGCCGTGACGGCGATTTCCCAGGTACTGCGCCAGCGCGACGGCTCGCGGTAGCGGGCGAGGACGGCCACCCATTCCCGCGCGCTTTCGGGCGCCGGGACGCCGGGGCGCGAGGTCTTGGTTGCTTCCGCCTGCATCATGTCGCGATCGTTCGCCGGAGCGACAGTTTCGGTCGCATGCTTTTGTTCGCCCTCGTCACGACGGCAGGTCCGAAAAGCTCCCGTTCGAGGCGCGCGATGCGAAGTTGCCGGATCTTGACGGCCTTCGCCTGGCCCTCGGCATGCCTTGCTGCGGCACCGGCGTCCCCGGCCTTCGTCTCCGAAGGGTCGGCTTTGAAGCGTGTGTATGTTATTGGCACGGATAGTCTCCTTCGTCTGGGTGAGGAATGTGCAGCATCGGGGCTGTCCATCCGGGTCAGATGTTCCGAGGCCGGATCTAAACCGGCGCGTCGCCGCGGAAGTCCCGGGCGGGCGGGCGCAATCTGGAAGTCGGCCGCTTCCCGTTCACATGGCCGAGGCGGGTCGTAATGTGCGTGCTGAGCGAGCCCGACAGCGCGCGGCGGCAGATCACCTCGAGAGACACGGGATCTCCCACCGGTTCGGCGCCGCCGGCATCCATCGACAGGACCACGGCCAGCCTGCGATGCCCGACCTTCACGTGACTGCCGATCTTCGCGGGGGAGCAGCCGCAAACAGTCGCGGCATCCCGAAGCGAAAGGCCTTCCGGACCGGTCAGGACCAGGGCCTCGCGCTGCCCGACCGGCAGCGCGTTGAAGGCCCGCAGGAAGCGGGTCTCCGCACGGTTGGCGACGGGGTTCGTCCGCGGCGCGAGGCGGTCGCCCACGGCGCCGAAGTCGTTCGCGGCGCGTCCGGCGGGCTGCGGATCGGCGTAGTAGACGGTGCGGAGCATGCGGAACAGCCAGACCCGCATGTTCGACCCCCGGGGAAAAGCATCGATATTGGCCCAGGCCGCGACCACCGTTCGCATCACGATGTCATCGGCAAGCGCGCGTTTTCCGGCCAGAACCAGGGCGAAGGCACGCAT
>NZ_JARRSA010000056.1 GCF_029624655.1 Roseicyclus salinarum | reverse complement strand
ATGGCAAAGGCAAAGTTTGAACGTAACAAGCCGCACGTGAACATCGGCACGATCGGCCACGTCGACCACGGCAAGACGACGCTGACGGCAGCGATCACGAAGTATTTCGGCGATTTCCAGGCGTACGACCAGATTGACGGCGCGCCCGAGGAGAAGGCGCGTGGGATCACGATCTCGACGGCGCACGTCGAATACGAGACGGAGAACCGCCACTACGCGCACGTCGACTGCCCCGGGCACGCCGACTACGTGAAGAACATGATCACGGGTGCGGCGCAGATGGACGGCGCGATCCTGGTTGTGAACGCGGCGGACGGTCCGATGCCGCAGACGCGCGAGCACATCCTTCTGGGCCGCCAGGTGGGCATTCCCACGATGGTCGTCTACATGAACAAGGTCGACCAGGTCGACGACGAGGAGCTTCTGGAGCTTGTCGAGATGGAGATCCGCGAGCTTCTGAGCTCGTACGAGTATCCCGGCGACGACATCCCGATCGTGCGCGGCTCGGCGCTGGCGGCGATGGAGGGTCGTGACCCGGAGATCGGCGAGAACTCGATCCGCGCCCTGATGGCAGCGGTGGACGAGTGGATCCCGACGCCCGAGCGCGCCGTTGACAAGCCGTTCCTGATGCCGATCGAGGACGTGTTCTCGATCTCGGGCCGCGGGACGGTCGTGACGGGCCGCGTCGAGCGTGGCGTGGTGAACGTGGGCGACGAACTCGAGATCGTGGGCATCAAGGCGACGCAGAAGACGACCTGCACGGGCGTCGAGATGTTCCGCAAGCTTCTGGACCGTGGCGAGGCTGGCGACAACATCGGCGCGCTTCTGCGCGGCATCGACCGCGAGGCGGTGGAGCGTGGCCAGGTTCTGTGCAAGCCGGGTTCGGTGAAGCCGCACACGAAGTTCGAGGCCGAGGCCTACATCCTGACGAAGGAAGAGGGCGGGCGTCACACGCCGTTCTTCGCGAACTACCGTCCGCAGTTCTACTTCCGCACGACGGACGTGACGGGCACGGTGGAGCTTGCGGCGGGCACGGAGATGGTGATGCCGGGCGACAACGTGTCGTTCACGGTCGAGCTGATCGCGCCGATCGCGATGGAAGACGGGCTTCGCTTCGCCATCCGCGAAGGCGGCCGCACGGTCGGCGCCGGCGTCGTGTCGAAGATCATCGAGTGATCGACGGCCTCCGTCGGAGAGCTCGAAAGAGCCTCCGATGACCCCTTGAACATGCGAA
>NZ_JARRSA010000055.1 GCF_029624655.1 Roseicyclus salinarum | reverse complement strand
GAGATCAGCCACGAGACGGTGCGGTTCTGGTGGCATCGGTTCGGGCCGACGTTCGCTGCCGAGATCCGCAAACGCCGGATCGAGGGCATGCGATCAAGTCGTTGGCGATGGCACCTCGATGAGATGTTCGTGAAGATCAATGACGAGCGGCACTATCTCTGGAGGGCCGTCGACCACGAAGGTGAGGTGCTGGAAAGCTTCGTCACGAAGACGCGGGACCGCAAGGCTGCCCTGAAATTCCTCCGGAAAGCGATGCGCCAGCACGGGAAGCCTGATGCGATCGTGACGGATAGGCTGCGTTCGTACGGCGCGGCCCTGAAGGATCTTCGTGTTGAAGACCTGCAGGAGACCGGTCGCTGGCTGAACAATCGGGCGGAGAACTCGCACCTGCCGTTCCGACGACGGGAGCGGGCGATGCTCCGCTTCCGACGGATGCGAAGTCTTCAGAAGTTCGCCTCCGTCCACGCCTCCGTCACCAACCACTTCAATCTGGATCGCAGCCTCTCCAGCAGACCCAACTTCAAGGCCAACCGCGCAGCTGCTCTCGCCGAGTGGCGCGGTCTCTGCGCGGAGTAAAGAGCAGCGTCACTGTCCTAGTAGAGACGAGTTCGAATTCGTCTGACACCACCCAGCAGACGAGTCCACGCTCCTCGATCTGCATCGGAAGGGCTGGGCCGAGCCATGCGCAAGGCCTGAGTACGCGATGTTTTGGCGGCTGACCTATGCCGGACGTGCTGCGAGAGACGCAGTGGCCCGAGCATTCGTTTCATGATCCCGAAAATTGATCCCTGCGCGCCAGAGCCTGCCTTATCGCGTCCACGACGAGGGACGGATCATAGGGTTTGGCGAGTTGAGGCCCCTCCTCGCAAAGGTCGCCAGCAAGCGAAGCCGCGTTGTCGACATTGCCGGCCAGCAGCACCGGTACATCCTGACGGTTTGTCCTCACCCATTGGGCGAACGAGAACCCCGGCTCCGTGCCGATTGTACCGGTGTCGCACAGGATGATGTCGATCTGTGGTTCGTCCTGCGTGAGTACCGCTTTGGCCTCGGATGTGTCGCTGGCCTCGATCGCGCGAAGTCCGCAGTCTCGCAAGTAGGTGGATAGGGAGGCGCGCACCACGGCGTCAGAATCCACGATGAGGACCGATTGCAGGCTGCCGTCACGTTGATCCATCGCTGTCCGTCTCCTCCGTAACCTTTGAGATCGCATCGACAACGGACGGGGCGTGATAGGGTTTGGGGAAGAAGCGGACCTGCGCGTCCTTGACATCTCCGGGCGGGCGCTGCGCCGACGTAAGGATGAAATGCAGATGCGGATGCCGCTCTTTCAGGATGCTGCGGAGCTTCCAGCCGTCGAGCGTCCCGGACAGTTGGTAGTCGCTGAATACGACGTCCACGCGAGAGCCGGCTGCGAGAAGATCGAGTGCTTCTTCTGCTGAGGACGCCTCAAGGACGTCCAGGCCTGCCAGTCGAATTTCTTCCGCTACATCGAGCCGTATAAGCACTTCGTCTTCCACCACAAGTACTGTGGTGACAGGCTCCAACTCGGGCTGTGGGATCGGGACGAGCTCAGACATTCAGCCGGAATACGCAGCGCTATTTGGCTTTGCTGCCAAAGCTCCGTTGGATGCTGTCGCGTGATGATCATGCATTTGCCTCGTCCTTCTTTGCACAAGCGGCAACGTTCGGTACAACGCGGGGACGACCATATGGTTTCCTCAAATACTGGAGATATTCTGCGTCCGGTTCAGGCTTCCACGGGTAGTTGTTCCACCTCGAGGCGTGCCGAGCGGACTTCATCGAACACCTTGTCGACGTCGGCAATGCTGCGCGCATGGTCCTCGGAGATGGCCTAGCTGGGACTGGTAAGAACTAGTCTGCCAGCACCTGCACTTTGCTCAAGTATTTCAGGACGTTCAAGAAGCCTGTTCGTAGGCGTCTTAGCTGCAACGAGTTCGAATTGGTCTGACACCACGATTGTCTCTTGTGATGCCGGGGGGCGCATGGTCCTGTCGGGCTTCCGATCCGAGGTTGACCGCGAATGACTGGTGACGCGCGTGGTGCACACGATCGACAGCGGCGGGTATCGCTGCAGCGTCACTTGCGAACCTGCTAATATTCCATAACAAACTAATGACCGCTGCCGTTCAGGGCGCAGCGAAAGCAATGGCAATCCAATCAGGTTTTTCTCAGTCTCCGGCTCTCATTGACATTGGTCATCCGGCCAACCATACGGTTTCTCCAACCTTCCAGTGGAAACCCCGCTGACGTTCGGTGTGGAGCCCCCCGTGGTATACCAACTCGCATACTGTAGCGTATGTCTTTTCAAGATGGCGCCAGAATTCCTGGATGATATATTAAATACATCTGCGCGTAATAATTTACGCGATCACATATCTGGTATTCTCATGTATCATGATCAATTATTTTTTCAGGTCTTGGAAGGTGAGAAAGAGAAAGTAGATGGCCTCTTCAGAAGGATCCAAGCAGACTCGCGGCATACTTCTATTGCGCTCATGTGGACCGGCGAAGTGAACGAAAGGTGTTTTTCTGAATGGGCCATGGGCTTTGCTGGCCCGGCCGAGATACTCAGCTACACAAACGGTCGTATGGTATCGTTGGCCGAATTGAAGAGCCGACGTTCGGCTAAAGCTTCGAACGGCGTTCTTGCTCTCAATTTAGCCGAAGCCGTGTTCAACGATTTTCTGGGCCAGAACCGGTTCGGTAACGCCCGCACAGAGCCAAAGAAGAGCTAGACTAGTTAAGCCCAATATTATGATGAGTTGGCTCTTGCTCGAGCTCGGCCACGACGGAACGATCACGTCCTCCTGCCTTTGCCTGAAACAGTGCCTTGTCGGCCCGCTTCATCCAGGACTGGAGCGCCTCGTTCGGTTGCAACTCAGCGATCCCTGCCGACACGGTAACCCTTGGAAGAGCATTTCCCGAGTAGACAATCTTCGCCTCGGACAACTGAGAACGCAGCTGGTCAACGGCAACACGAGCCTGCTCACGATCTAGTCCCGCAAAGAGTATTGCGAATTCTTCACCGCCAATTCTAGAAACGTTTACGTTCGGGTGATCAATATCCAAGAGATGCGCCGCTAGAATTTTGAGAACGGTGTCTCCGGCATCATGCCCGTGAACATCGTTAAAGCGCTTAAAGTTGTCCGCATCAAGAAGTGCCAATGAGAGTGGGCCATCGTTTGTCCGAAAGCGCCGAATTTCTCTTGCCGCCGTGTCGAGGAACCAACGCCTGTTCCAAAGGCCCGTGAGGGCGTCCTTTGACGACTTGTCCTGCAGCTCGGCTTGGAGTCTCACGTTTGCTGCGGCGAGACTAATCTGTTTGGCGCAAAGCTGTGCAACTTCCTGAATTGGTGCAAAGGTGGCCCGGGATTCCTCAAGATTTCTGCGGTCGATTTTTTTGTCTGAGACCATCATATGAAGAAGACCAATAATGTCACCATGAGCAATGATGGGTACACAAAGGTAGGGATGATCACTGCTGCCTACATGGTCACAAGCAAAGTCGATTTCAGAATTGCCGTAACCATAGGGCTCACCACGACGTAGCCCCCAGCACTGGTCGGCATGGAGGTGAGTGTCGCCCGCCGTTTCACCCCAAGTACAGACACGGTCAAGGGCATCTCGCGAATTGGAGTATATGTAAAGCGCGCCGTCGGTTCGAGGGCACAAGAGCGGCATGGCCTGTTGGACTACTTGCTGCAACTCCTCCATGGATTGAGACGCAAAGAGCCATTCCGACATCTGGAACAACACACGGCGCTCCTTTCGCCGTTCTTGTTCATGAAGCAGCGCCGCTTCGGTATCTGAGATGAGCTTTTTTTGAACGGTTATGTCCCGCTCAACGGAAAGAAAGTGAGTGAGTGCACCTTCCTCGTCGTGGATGGGCGTAATCGCCATTTCGATCCAGTAGGGCTCTCCTGCTTTGGTGTAGTTGAGCAACTCAGTTCGGATGAACCGTTGTTCGCTCAAGGCTCGACGTATCTCTGCAATGGTCGCTTGGCATGTCTCGGGTCCCTGCAGCAACGAGCCAGGAGACTTTCCAATAACCTCACCAAGACTATAACCGCTCATCTTGGTGAACGGCTTGTTGACCCAGAGCGTCTTCCCCGCTGGGTCTGTGATTATCATAGAGTCGGTTGCGTGTTCGGATATCAGCGATGCGTAGGTTGCACCGTGATCCTCAACTTCTCTCTGGGGCACACGGGTCTCCAACAATTGCTTGGTGTGAGATGTTGCTTGATGGCTAGCTGTGCGTGACCCAAGAGAACTTAGAATGAAATTTTGATGTCAGGAACGTGACCTGTGGCCTGCCCCCTGAAAAGTGGTCCTCCCTGAAGTAGGCTTTCGAGCCAGTTGGAGGACGAAGGAATGCCCCAGAAGAAGCATAAGCCCGAAGAGATCGTCGCGAAGCTACGGCAGGTCGACGTGTTGGTGTCGCAAGGCCAGTCGGTGGCCGAGGCGGTGCGGTCGATCGGCGTGACGCAGTTCACCTATTATCGATGGCGCAAGGAGTATGGCGGCCTGAAGACGAACCAGGTGAAGCGTCTGAAGGAGCTGGAGAAGGAGAACGAGCGGCTGCGTAAGGCCGTGTCGGATCTCACGCTGGAGAAGCTGATCCTTCGGGAGGCTGCATCGGGAAACTTCTGAGCCCCGCCCGTCGGCGCCGTTGTGTCGACCATGTCAGGCAGAAGTTCGGGGTCTCCGAGCGGCTCGCCTGCCGTGTCATCGGTCAACACCGCTCGACCCAGAGGAAGGTTCCGCGCGGTCGTCCCGATGAAGATGCGCTCACAGCGGACATCATCGCGCTCGCATCCCAGTATGGCCGCTACGGCTACCGGCGGATCACGGCCCTGCTGCGCGAGGCAGGTTGGATCGTGAACGTGAAGCGGGTCGAGAGGATCTGGCGGCGGGAGGGGCTGAAGGTTCCCCAGAAGCAACCAAAGAGGTCGAGGCTCTGGCTCAACGATGGATCCTGCATCCGTCTGCGGCCCGAGCGTCCCAACCATGTCTGGTCCTACGACTTTGTCGAGAGCCGGACCCATGATGGAAGGAAGTTCCGCATGCTCAACCTGATCGACGAGTTCACCCGGGAGTGCCTGTCGATCCGGATCGACAGACGTTTGAGATCCACCGACGTCATCGACGTTCTGTCGGACCAGTTCATTCTGCGGGGCGTCCCGGATCACATCAGGTCCGACAACGGCCCGGAGTTCGTGGCCACGGCGGTGCGGGAATGGATTGCCGCGGTCGGCGCCAGGACAGCCTACATCGAGCCGGGCAGTCCATGGGAGAACGGTTACTGCGAGAGCTTCAACGCGAAGCTCAGGGACGAGCTCCTCAACGGCGAGATCTTCTACAGCCTGGCCGAGGCGAGGATCGTCATCGAGAGCTGGCGCCAGCACTACAACACCAAGCGCCCGCACTCATCGTTGGGCTATCGGCCGCCAGCACCCGAGGTTCTGCAGTGGCCGGCTCCGCCATCCGGAGCCGCTTCGCCGGCCACCCCGGCCGTAGCTCCCAGACCCATGATGCACTAAGACTGAAACCGGACCACTTCATTGGGGCAGGTCAGTCTACGGCAGGGTCGATGTCAGGGGGCCAGCATTTGATCCGTTCGATCCTGAATGGTTCCTGCGGGCACACCGCCATCCCGATCAGCTCGATGTGTCGGCATTTCGCGCGCAAGATGAGATCGAGGATCTGGCCAGCACCTTCGACGTTCAGGAAAGGGTAGTCGCCGTCTTGCGCATCGTTTTCCGCGCAGACGTAGCCGGCTCGCCGCCGCAGAACGTGACCTGCAAGGCCGTCCTTCCGTTTGCGGAACTTCCACGGGACCGGGACGCTTACGAGCACCTGTTCCTCGCCGATATTGAAGCGGCCCTATGGAGGCATTCTCCCTGAGCGCAATGCCATGGCCTCCGGCGGTCCGCGAAACGCTGTCGAGAAGGAAGGAACATTTCGCGCAAAGGAGCGAGCCTTGGGCGCGCCTGCGCAGGTGTTCCGGTCACGTCAGGCTCAACGCCGCCATGAGTGCCACGGTCGCGCCGCGGGCAAGATCGACATGGATGGTCCGACCATCGTAGCGGGCCGCCGCACGCCATACGCCCACGAGGACCACGGTATTGTAGGGAAGCGACACCCCGTAGCCGATGAGCAGCGCGGCCCAAGCAAGATCCTGCGTTATAAGGATCAGGAAAAGCAGACCCGTCACCACGTTGACCATAAGGCCAACGGTCACCGCCCAGGTCCAGAAGGCGTTGGCAAGGGCACAATCACCCCGCCAGAGGGTAGCAAGCCGAGACATGCCGTCGGCATAGGGCTCGTGCCGGATGACTGCGAGTGCGGACGCGCGCCAGTGTCCATCCCCGCATCGTATGTTCGGCGTCCTGATGGTCGGACCGGTTGAAATCCAGTCGAAAACACCTTTCTCTCGATACGAACATCGATCTTGCCAGAAAGAAGACCCGCGACGATTTGCATGTTCAGTGATCTTGGGAAATGGCGCGCATTCCTGATCGGGGCCGCCTTGGCGGGTACTGCCGCGTTCTTGGTTCTTGATGCGCCATGGCGTCCGCCGGAGCCGCGCGAGATCGCTCCGCGCGGGGCGTTGGCCCCGCAGGAAGAAACGACCATCGCGCTCTTCGAGGCCTCGCGGAATTCTGTGGTGTCGATCACGACCGAGGAGCGTGTGCTCGATCCATGGTCGCGGCGCGCGGTCGATGTGCCCCGCGGCACCGGCTCGGGCTTCGTCTGGGACGACCGGGGTCATATCGTGACCAACAATCATGTGATTAGCGGTGCTTCCGGGGCCAGGGTCCGTCTCGCGGATGGGCGCGTCCTCGAAGCGCAGCTTGTCGGGACCGCTCCGCAGCACGATCTGGCCGTCATCCGCGTCGATGCAGGGCCGGACGCGCCGCCGCCCTTGCCCGTGGGTGAGAGCAGTTCGCTGCGCGTCGGCCAGTCGGTTCTGGCTATCGGGAATCCCTTCGGCCTCGACTGGACACTGACCACGGGCATCGTTTCGGCGCTCGACCGCGAGATCCCGACGCAGCGCGGCGCGACCATCGAGGGCCTGATTCAGACCGATGCCGCGATCAACCCCGGCAATTCGGGCGGCCCACTGATCGACAGCGCCGGACGGCTGATCGGGGTGAACACGGCCATCTTCAGCCCATCGGGGTCCAGTGCCGGGATCGGGTTCGCGGTGCCGGTCGACACGGTGAACAGGATCGTGCCGCAGCTGATAGAAACAGGCACGTACCGTCCGCCCGTTCTGGGCATCCGGCATTCCGACCGCATCAACCGGCTGGCGGCGATGCATGGGCTGGAGGGGGTCCTGGTCCTCGGCGTCGAACCGGGATCGCCGGCGGAAAGGGCCGGGCTGCGCGCGGCGCGTCAGGATGCGTCGGGACGACTGGTGCCCGGGGACATAATCGTCGGGATCGGCGACCGGGACATCGCTAGCTCGGCCGATCTGAGCGATGCGCTCGACGCCTATGCGCCCGGCGAGACCATCACGATCCGCATGCTTCGCGATGGCACCGCAGTCGATGTCCCTACGACCCTCGCGGATCCTCGTTTGTGAGCGGTTTTCGCACCCGTTGACGCGCCTTTTGGCCGCTGCCGGTTGGAAGCGGTCTCCAAGTGCTTATCTCTGCACAGAGAAACAAATGGAATGACCAGGAGAGGTGGACCTCATGCAGTGCCCTGTGGACGGAGAAACGCTCGTCATCGCCGAGCGCAGCGGCGTCGAGATCGACTATTGCCCCAAGTGTCGTGGCGTCTGGCTCGACCGCGGCGAACTCGACAAGATCATCGAGAGGACGGCGCCGTCGGCACCTGCGCCCACTTCCACCTACGCGCGCGACGATCATGGGGCGCGTCCGCACAAAAAGAAGCGTGAGTCGTTCCTCGGCGACCTGTTCGATTTCTGAAGTCGAGATTCCGGTGCAGCAAGCATTTCGCGTGGGCGTCGTTCAAGCCGCAGCCCTTGTCGGGACCCTTTTCGGTTTCGTATTTTTTCCGACTGGCATCACCACGGCCCAAGAGGCCGGCGGCCGTGACCAACTTCGGATGCTTGGACAGTGCCGCGGTTGCAGTTTCGAGGATCTGGACGTCAGCAATCAACGAATGACCGGTGTCGATCTGACAGAAGCGACGTTTCGGAATGTCGAGTTTTCCGGCAGCGCATTGAACATCGCGATCTTCGACTTCGCCATCCTTGAGAACGTGTCCTTTGCGTCGGCCGACATGAACGGGGTCAGTTTCAGCGGGGCGCGCCTGATCAACGTGTCTTTCCAAGATGCTGAGTTGCGTGGTGCGGTGTTCGAAGATGCGACGCTCATTGAGACCGACATTCAGGAAGGGCGGCTCTGCAACACGCAGATGCCGAACGAAACCATGGACAATTCTGACTGCGACTAGGGCGCTTGACGTCCGTGCAGCCGTTTGGCCCCGTTCAGTGGATCATAGCCTCCGCTCCGGCGGCGAGAGACGTCAGGATCGCTGCGGTCAGGAGCACGGAGGCGCCGCCGCAGATAAGGCCGATCGTGGCGACAATCCCGTCCCGGGCTCTGTCAGAGAAACCCGGCTTGAGGCGGGGCAGGGGGCTCGGTAGCGTCGGCGCATGACCCAACCCAGCCCCTTCAAGTGGTTTAAAACCA
>NZ_JARRSA010000054.1 GCF_029624655.1 Roseicyclus salinarum | reverse complement strand
GCTGCACGTACGGCCTGAGGGCGTCGTTAGGACAGGACAGCAGGATCGCACGACGTCGGACTTGTGCCGACCAGCGCAAACCACCACTTACCATCAAAGTGGATGGAAAATTCCCTTGCCGCGCAAGATCAAGCCGACCGACACCGAGAAGGTCACGTGATCCACCGCCCGCCAGAGATAGTGCCGCTCACCGTTGATCTTCACGAACATCTCGTCGAGGTGCCATCGCCAACGACTTGATCGCATGCCCTCGATCCGGCGTTTGCGGATCCCGGATGCGAACGTCGGCCCGAACCGATGCCGCCAGAACCGCACCGTCTCGTGGCTGATCTCGACGCCACGCTCGCAGGCTAACGGGGTCAGCCTATTGCCTCAAGCCAAGTTCCTCTGACAGAACCCATGTGCTCCATTCTCAGGCTCTCACCTTCGGTGTGAAGCGTCGGCGGCGGGTCCGCCTCGATCAAATGGATAACACAGGTCCCCGCCAAATAGAGCCATGCGCCGGGAACCGGAAATTCGGGGCGCGGACCGGATCGGAGGCCTAGAACGTCCTCGTACCAGGCGACCATTCTCTCTAGGTTTAAAGTTCGTATGTTGATGTGGTCGAAAGCGACAAGCGGCATGGTTTCGGTCTCCTTCTTCTGGCCAGGTTTCGGGATCAAGCAGCGGCCGGTTCGCCACCGAAGATGGCCCAAAACTCGTCACGCGCATTGCTGCGCGGGAAGTCGGTCGCGGGGACGGACGCTCCCAGAAAACGGCAGAGCGGCTCCCACCCGTCGGATGGCGTGAAGACAAGCAACCGGTCGGCAGGGATGGTGTCGCGCACCTTCTCATTGTTTCGGCGATAGGCCCTAAGTGCATGCTCGCGGTCGGTTCCGCCGAACACACCTTGAACCAGGATGTCGTCCATCGTTTCGAAGATCGCTGCGACGGGAGGAGGCAAGTCCAGGTCCTTTCTGTGGATCCAGAACTTGTTGATCGTAGAGGAATAACTTGCCCACCAGTCGTCTTCAGGGCGCTCGGTGTGCAGAACCAACGCATCAGGAAAGGCGATCGAAAGCTCGTGCCATACAGCCGCGCCGGGGAAGTCGACCTGAGCCCTGTAACCGGCGAAGACCTCAGCCCAGTCGACCTCCTTACCCGCGGCATAGGCGGCCCAATGGGTGGGCTGGTCGGGATTGCCCATAACTTCGACCATATGGTGACAGGGTCCGAGACCGAGCTGTTCGAGCGCGATCTTGGTGGACATGGTGCCGGTCCGTCCAAACCCGGATCCGATGACTTTCAGCGACATGGCGTTACTCCTCTGGTGCTGTATTTCGTTGCGTTGATGGTCAAGTTTGTGAATGATTTTCATCACGCGCCGAGCGAAACGATTTCATGCACTATGAGCGATATTCAGCTTCACCGCCTCGACCTGAACTTACTCGTGACTTTCGAGGTGCTTATGGACGAGGGAAGCGTCGTAGGAGCCGCCGAAAAACTGGGGAAAACACCTTCGGCCGTGAGCCATGCCCTCGCCCGGCTGCGAGAACAGGTCGGTGATCCGCTGATGGTGAAGGTCGGCGGGAAAATGCAGCCGAGCCCCTTCGCCCTAACTCTTCTTGAGGACGTACGGCCCATTCTCCGAAGCATTCAGCGCGCCGTATCGCCGCCACAGCCCTTCGATCCCGCAACGAGCAACCGTACGTTCCGGATTGCCGTGCCGGCCATTCCAAGCCTGATCAACGCGGTCTTTACCCGGCTGTCTGAAGAGGGTCCCGGCGTATCGCTCGAATGGGTAGGTCTGGGTCCGCACCTTTATGCCGCGGTGGCCGACGAGCAGGTCGACATCGCGCTTCTCGGAGCGGACAAGACGCTGCCCGAGGGATTGCTGGAGCACGTCATGCCCCCGTTGAAGCGATATACGTTCATGCGGGCGGGTCACCCTGCACTCGACGACTGGGGAAAGCGGGCCTGGCTCCACTGGCCGCATGTCATCGTCGGGATGTCCGGTGCCGCGCGTCAGACCGTGGAAGAGCGCGTAAAGCGTGACGGTCTGGAGCGCCGCATTGGTGCGCACATCCCGGAATTTTCGGGCATCGCACCGCTCCTTGCTGCATCGAATATGCTGGCCACGAACGCGAAGCCGTTCCTTGGTGCGGACGTTAAGACCTATGGGCTCCAAGCGCGCCGCCCGCCGATCAACCTGCCTGACATCACCTTCCGGTTCTTCTGGAGCGCCAGATTGGCGGCCGACCCGGGCAACCGTTGGCTCCGGGCAATCGTTATCGGCGCATACGAAGAGCTTTGCGCCGAAACCAAGGCATATGACGACGATTAGGGCAGTGAGACGCGAAACTGCTATTTGCTGTGAACTTTCGGCTCCGAGGTTCCAAGCCGCCAATCGCCGCAACAAGGACGAGCGTCCACCAATGACCGGAGCCGCCGTTGGCGCACTCATGCTTGAGCGGCCGGACCGCGGACGGACCGGTCGTTCGCTTAAGCCATTGTTGGGCCGCTTCGCTCGACAATGGGGCCGCTTACCAATGGTTCCCGAAGCTGATCTTGTCGAATGGCTTCCGAATAGCCGAGCCTCCCGAAAACAAGACGCCGTTCCGACGGCCCATGATCCGAAGACGGGAGGCATTGCCGCACGGCACGCGCGATTGAATGATCAGACAAGGGCTGCGCAGAGGAAACTATTGACCGCATTGAAAACCTGAGTCGCGCGACGCTCGGCACTGACGAAATGAGCTCCATTGGCGATCTCGACATAGTGCCGGTCAGCCGCGCCGAGAAGGTCTAGAAGCCGAAGCGCATCGCTGCGCGTCGAGGTCGGGTCGGCGCCACCACGGATCAGAAGGGTCGGACATCGGATGGCGGACGGATCATACACTGGACGCGCGTTGAACGCCTCCCAGAGATCGAGGAAGGTGCCGTTTGGCGCACGGAAGGCGCGCGGGTCGTGGGTGTCGGAGGCCGGGTCGTCCGAAAGCGAGGACTGCACGAGGGCCTGAAAGACGGCCTCGTCGCGCCAGTCCGCGCCAGACGGAATCTCGGCGTCCCAACGGCTGCGCGTCGCGGCCTCCGTCACCAGCCGCGCGGCACCGAAGGCGGGGTTGAGACGCGTCGGGTCTTCCGGGTCCGCCAGCAGCTCCAGCCAGCCGGCATTCCGTTCCGCGAAGATCGGCGCGTAGAGCACGAGCCGCGCCACGTGGGCGGCTCCGACCGTCGCAGTGTATTGAGCGGTGGTGATCGAGCCCCAGGATCCGCCTATCAGCCGGACCGTCCCGACCCCGTGGCGCGCGCAGATCCAGGCCACGGCGTCGTCGATGTCGCGGATCGCGACGCTTGCGGGTGCATAAGGCGTGTCGGCACGCCACATCACGGCTGAGCGCGACTTGCCGTAGCCGCGGATGTCGAGCGCATAGGCGGCAAAGCCCGCCTCCGCCGTCGCGCGCAGCCAGCTCGCGCCGGGATGGGGGATGTCGTAAAGCCGGCTCGCATAGGTCGCTCCATGAACCAACAGGACGGGCGGGCGCGACAGCTCGTCGCCGTGGGCGCGCAAGTGCAGCTGCAGTCCAGGCTCGTCGGAGGAGGCGACCCAATGGGAGGTCGCCGTGTCATGGTCCCGCCAGTTCATCGGAACGCCTCCGGGATCGTGGTGACAAGGCCGGGGAAGGCCCAGAGGAGGGCCATGCCCGTCAGGAAGATGCCCACGACCGGCCAAGCCGCGCGATAGACCTGCGCGGTGCTCATCCCCGTCGCCGCGCTCTTGAGCGCAAAGAGCGTGTAGCCGAAGGGCGGCGTCAGACTCCCTATGGTCAGGTTGATGAGAAACAGGGTCCAGAACCAGATCGGGTCGAAGCCCATGGCGGCCACGATCGGCTGGTAGATCGGCACGGCGAGCAGCATGAAGGCTATCTGGTCGATGAACATGCACAGGATCAGAGGGATCAGCATCATCAGCAGGAAGGTGAGGTCCGGCGAGAGGCCGAGATCACCGATCAGGGTCACGAGGCCGCGCGTCGCGCCCGCGAAGGACAGAAGCTGGCTGAAAAGCTTTGCGGAGACCACGATAATCAGGATCACGGTGGCGATGGTCACGGCGCTGGCTACGGCCTCGTGCAGCATCGGCCACGTGAGGCGACCGAATAGCGCAGCAACGATCAGCGCGCCCACGACACCGGTGGCTGCGCTCTCCGAGGGCGTGGCCACGCCCATGAGGATCAAGCCCATGACGGAGACCACGACCAGCAAAAAGGGCGCCATGTTGAAAAGTGCGCGCAAGGCGGAGATGTCGCTGGCCGAAGGCTCGGGCGGCGGCATCTCTCCCCCGCGCAGGTAGACGAAGGCCAGCGTCAGCGCCGCAAAGATCAGGCCCGGGACGATGCCCGCGACCAGAAGCCCGGCGATGGAAACGTCGGCCAGAGAGCCCACTACGATGGCGAGCAGGCTCGGTGGGATGATCGGCGCCAGGCTCGCCCCCGCGAGGATCGTCGCCGCCGAAGCACGGCTGTCGTAGTTGCGCCGTTCCATCAGCGGGAGAACGGACCGGCCCAACATCGCCGCCACGGCGACGGCGGAGCCCGAGAGCGCACCGAAAATCGTGGAGAGCGCGATGGAGACGACGTAGAGCCGCCCTTTCAACCGCCCAACAAGGCGGTCGACGCTGGTGAAGAGTACGTCCACGGTCCCTGAGCGAAACAGGATCTCGCCCATCAGCACGAAAAGCGCGACGGTCACCAGCGTGGGCGAGGTCGCGGTCTCGTAGATCGAGTTCGAGAAAAGGCCGAAGCCGCGCGGACCGATGAGGATCAGCACGCCCACGATGTTGAGCAGTAGAAAGCCCACGAAGATCCGCGCGCCGGTGAACAGGACGGCCAGCAGAAGTCCAATGGAGAGGATCAGGAAGATCGCCCAGCTCATGGCGTGCGGGCCGCAAGCTGGCGCAGGAAATGCAGCGCGGCCGAGCCGAAACCGAGCGCGATCACGGCGGTGATCGGCCAGCGCGGGATCGGGTTCGCGGCGTTGGTCATCAGGCCACGGTCGAACTGGCGCATCGCCTCGCCGGCGACGATCCAGCCTGCCACGAGGCAGGCTGCGGCGCCCAGCAGCTTTGTGCCTCTGCCGAGCCAGAGCGACGCGGGCGGCGGCAAGGCCTCGGGCAGGATGTCTATGGCAACGTGGGCGTTTCGCCGTGTCACATCCGGCAGCGCACAAAAGATCAGGATGGCCAGGGCGTACTGGACAGCCTCACCGGACCAGGTCGTCGGCGCGCCAAAACCGTACCGCATCACCACCTCGAAGACATAGAGCGCCACGGCCGCGCAGAGCGCTCCCCCCGCCAGAGCGAAGAGCCAGCGGGAAGACGCGTCGTGCAGGGCGCCGAGACGGCGCATGTCAGTCCGACAGGCCCGCGGATTGCGCCAGCTCGCGCAGGCCGGCCACCGCCTCGGGAGCACCCCCTTCGGCCACCTGCCAGACGCCATTCGACCATAGCGTCTCGAGCTGCGCGGCCTCCTCGGGAGCGAACTCGGTCACCTGCATGCCGAGCTCAAGAAGCGCTGCGCGCTCCTCCGTGGCGAGCACGTCGAAGCGTGCCACGCTGTCCGCCTCTAGCCGTTCGGCGGCGCGTTCGATGGCGGCGCGCGCCTCGTCCGAAAGGCCCTCCCAGGCGCCGAGGTTCATGAAGATCATCAGGCCGACCTGTCCGAAGCCAGGATCGGCCATGTAGTCCGCAACTTCGTGCCAGTTGAAGTCGAGAGCGCCTGTCAGGCCCCAGGCGGCACCGTCAATGGCGCCGGTCTGCAGTGCGGAATAGACGTCTCCGCCGCCCATGACGACGCCCGCGCCGCCGAGCGCCTCGATCATGGGGTGGTAGGAGACGGTGCCGCGGATGTTGCGCCCGTCGAAGGCGGGCACGCCCTCGATCGGGTCGCGCAGGTAGTAGCGAAAGCCGACCGAGCCCGTGGGCGGTGCGGCGATCAGCTTCATGCCCTGGGTCTCCAGATAGTGCGCGTCGATGTAGTCGATCACGCCCGCCTCACGGCGTGCGGCCGGGTCTGCGGCGATGGCGTCGATGGCGAGACCGACCGGTGTCGTACCCGCGTGATAGGCCGGGTGGGTGAAGAGGATGTCGAATACGCCCGCTTGCGTCGGCTCGAACTGTTCCAACGGCGGCACGGCGTCAGGTCCGGTGAAACTGATGGTGACCGCTCCATCCGATTCCTCGGCGACGAGCTCGGCGAAGGGCTGCGCGATCTCGCGGCTGAACACGAAGCTCTCGGGAAATGCATTTATCCCCCGCAGGTCCTGTGCCTGCGCAACGACGGCGGTGGTGAGGCCAAGCGCGAGCGCACCGGCAAAAGCGTCAATCCTTATCATGTCTTCCTCCCTTTGGCGCCGCTTCTGAAATCAAGCGCACGCTTGTAACACGTTGTATAGTTCCTTATGGAACCTTATGTAAAGTTCCAATTGGAACCGGTTTGCGCTAGGAAGGGCCATGACCAAGGATCACGACCCCGCTTTCGACAAGGCGTCGGCGCTTGCCGGCCTGTTCGGCCCGCTCTCGCTGACCATGCTAACGGATACCGATCTGTCACCGGCCTGGCGGATCAGTTTCCTCGCGAATTTCTTCACCGGGCCGATCTATGCCCGGATTCAGGATCGCTTCGGCCTCTCGCGCCCCGGCTTCGTGATCTTGTTCAGCCTCAGCCAGCAGGACGGGTTGGTGGCGCGCGACATCTGCCTGGTGACGGGCCTTCCGAAGAACTCGATCAGC
Organism: Roseicyclus salinarum; assembly: GCF_029624655.1. Lineage (GTDB taxonomy): Bacteria > Pseudomonadota > Alphaproteobacteria > Rhodobacterales > Rhodobacteraceae > Roseibacterium > Roseibacterium salinarum. Next base: position 2,535 of record NZ_JARRSA010000054.1, on the reverse strand, counting down.
CGAGCGGTGACGGAACTGGAGGCCAAGGGGCTGATCGCTCGCGACACCGACGCCGCAGACCGGCGCGCCAAGCCGCTCAACCTGACGTCACAGGGCCGCGCCCTGTTGGATGAGGTCGTGCCGCTCTTCAAGGAAAGGCAGGCGGCCATGCTCGCCGTGCTGGACGAGACCGAGGCCGCCGAGTTCGACCGGCTGATGACCAAGGTCGTCTTCGCCATGCCCGACTGGGCTCAGCCGATTTGACAGCTTTGAGGGAGGAGCAAATGACCGCGATGAAACCCTTACGCCGCAACGCGGCCGGGATCGAGAAAGCCATCGGCATTCTTGGACAGAGCTTCGGCGACCGTCTGCAGACCGGGGTCGCGATCCGCGAACAGCACGGGCACACGACGTCGTGGCTGGAAAACCAGCCGCCCGACGCGGTCGTCTTTCCCAGAACCACGGCGGAGATCGTCGAGATCGTGCGCATCTGCGCCCAGCACGGCGCGCCTGTCATCCCGTTCGGCACGGGCACCTCGCTCGAAGGACATGTCAACGCGCCCCGCGGAGGGATCAGTTTGGACCTTGGCGGGATGGACAGAATCCTTGCGGTTCATGCCGAGGACCTCGACTGCGTCGTCCAGCCCGGCGTGACGCGCGAAGCAATCAACACGCATCTGCGCGACCAGGGCCTGTTCTTCCCGATCGACCCGGGCGCGAATGCCTCGCTCGGCGGGATGGCAGCCACCCGCGCCTCGGGTACGAACGCGGTGCGCTACGGCACGATGAGGGACAACGTGCTGGCGCTGGAGGCAGTCATGCCAGACGGCACCGTGATCCGAACGGGCCAGCGCGCGCGAAAATCGTCGGCGGGGCTGGACCTGACCCGCCTTCTCATCGGCTCCGAGGGGATGCTCGGGATAATCACCGAACTGACCCTGAAGCTTCACGGGATACCCGAGGCGATATCTTCGGCCACCTGCTCCTTCCCGAGCGTCGAGGCGGCTTGCGGCGCGGTGATCGCCACGATCCAGATGGGTATTCCCGTCGCCCGAATCGAACTGCTCGACGCAGTGCAGGTGCGGGCGGTGAACGCCTATTCGAAGCTTGACCTGCCGGAGGTGCCACTCTTGCTCCTGGAGTTTCACGGGTCGGAAAGGGGTGTCGAGGAGCAGGCCGAAACGTTTGGAGAGATTGCGGCGGATACTGGCGGCTCCGGGTTCGTCTGGACGTCGAAACCCGAGGACCGCACGCGGCTCTGGCGTGCCCGGCATGACGCGTATTGGGCTGCGCTCAACCTCAGGCCCGGCGCGAAGGGCATAGCCACGGACGTCTGCGTGCCGATCTCGCGTTTGGCGGAGTGCGTGAGCCAGGCACAAGACAAGATCGCCGAGATGGGCCTGGTCGCGCCCATCGTCGGCCATGTGGGCGACGGCAATTTCCACACCCTGCTGCTGATCGATATGAACAACAACGAGGAGATCGCCCAAGCCGAGCGCTTTGTCGGTTGGCTGAACGACCTGGCCATCTCGATGGAGGGAACCTGCACCGGAGAGCACGGTATAGGCCAGGGCAAGGCGCGCTATCTCGCCCGCGAGATGGGGCCCGCGACTGAAATCATGGCGCGGATCAAGACCGCCCTCGACCCTTGTGGCATCATGAATCCGCGGAAGGCTTGGGAGGCGTATCGTGACTGAGACGATACCGTACCTGCAAAGGCGGCAAACCCGTCTGTCGAGATTGCCATGCCGGGGCTGTTGGTCAGGTTTCCAGCGCGCCGTCCCGCAGTCGAGCACCTGCGGCGGGCCGACGTGATGCGCAAATATGACATGCCTCGCGTGGTGCCGCCGCGCGCACCTCCAACCGCAATTTTTTAGACGGAATCTGCATGGTGCTGTCAGACGAATTCGAACTCGTCTCAGCTAGGGGTGCTGGCAGATTAATTCGAACCAGTCTCAGCTGGGGCAGTGACGCTGTCCCTTATGCCGCACAGAGACCGCGCCACTCGGCGAGAGCGGCGGCGCGGTTGGCCTTGAAGTGGGATCTTCTGGAGAGGCTGCGATCCAGATTGAAGTGGTTGGTGACGGAGCCGTGGACGGAGGCGAACTTCTGAAGACTTCGCATGCGTCGGAACCGGAGCATCGCCCGTTCGCGTCGTCGGAACGGCAGGTGCGAGTTCTCGGCCCGGCTGTTCAGCCAGCGTCCCGTCTCCTGGCACATACCTGCACCGACCTCCTTCAGCGCGGCGCCGTAGGACCTCAGCTTGTCGGTGACGATGCATTTGGGCTTCCCATGCCGGCGCATGGCTTTCCTGAGGAATTTCAGGGCAGCCTTGCGGTCCCGCGTCTTCGTGACGAAGCTTTCCAGCACCTCACCTTCGTGATCGACGGCGCGCCAAAGGTAGTGCCGCTCGCCGTTGATCTTCACGAACATCTCGTCGAGATGCCACCGCCAGTGGCTCGATCGCATGCCCTCGATCCGGCGTTTGCGGATCTCGGATGCGAACAGCGGGCCAAAGCGATGCCACCAGAACCGCACCGTCTCGTGGCTGATCTC
>NZ_JARRSA010000053.1 GCF_029624655.1 Roseicyclus salinarum | reverse complement strand
GCGGGCGGCGCAGGGCGTGCGGGCCTGCCCGCGCCGCCCGCAAGGCCGAAAGGACCGAATCGGACGCGCGCCGCGCGCCTCACGCGGCGGCCATGTCCTTGCCCTGCCTCGAAAGACCTGTCGCGCCCGCTGTCAATTCGTCTGGACACGATGTGTCATGATTGCGATTCGTCATGGGCCGGTTACGGCAAGTCTCCCAATTTTTTCTGGATTTCTGGTTTTGCCTTCGCGCCGGCATCGACGCGCGGATGCGCCGCCTTGAAATAAAATTCAATGTCAATCTTGATTGACACATGGCTCCGTATACACTGCCATTCAATGAAAAGCGGCACTGCGCGTCCCCGTGCTGACAGCGCGCGCCGGAGAGGGAAGAATCACGGCCGTGGCAAGATACTCCGAAGACCGCAGCGCTCCGCGCGCGTCGACCACGCGGCGCGTGGCGTCGACCCTCTCAGAGGAAAGCCTTTCGCAACTCGCGACCCGCGCCCTCACCCGGCTGCACGCCGAGCGTCATGCAAGCGTCCTGTCGGACGAGGCGCAGGCCTGCATTCGGGTCCCGCTCGCCACGGCCCTCGCGACCGCGCTGTGCGATGACGCCACCGACATCGCCGACCTGATGGTCGGAGACCTCGTCGAGGCGGGCCTCTCGGTCGAGGAGATCTGCCTCGACTACCTCGCCCCCGCGGCCCGCTGCCTCGGCGAGTGGTGGGAGGGCGACAGGCTTCCCTTCACCGAGGTCACGATGGCGACCGCGCGCATCCAGGCGATGCTGCGACGGCTTCCCGCCGGACGCCGGGGCACGCCCTCGGCCGGGGCAAAGGGCGCCGTGTTCTGCGCCGTGCCCGGCGAGGAGCATACGCTTGGCGTGGTGATGGCCGCCGACCTGTTCCGTCGCATCGGCTGGGACATGGGCCTTCTGATCGGCCTCGAGCATGACGAGATCCTCTCGCGGCTGAAGCGCGACGACCGCGCCGTCATCGGCCTCAGCTGTTCGGGAGATCATTCGCTTCCGGCGCTCGGACGGCTGATGACCTCGCTGCGCAGGGCGCGTCCCGATGCCCGCCTGATCGTGTCGGGCCGGATCGCGGGCGACGCGAGGGCGGTGGCCTCCCTGCCCGAACCCGACGCCGTCGTCACCTGCATGGCGGATGCCGAGATCCAGATGCGGCGCCTCGACGCCGAGCTTCGGGCCGAGCCCGCCCCGCGCGAGACCAGCTACGCCTGAGCCCGCCGCCGTGGCCGGCCCGCGCTCCGGCCCGCCCCGGCCAGCGTTGCGTCACACGTCGAGGTCGGCCACCGGGATGATCGGAAAGAACACGCCCTGCGACCAGACGCCGAACCAGTCGGTGCCGTCGATCTCGTGGGCCTCGCCAAGGTCCACCAGCCGGTAGAAGCTTTTCCGGTCGATCAGCGCGTCCAGCCCCGCGCGGACGTGGATGTAGGGCGACGGCTCGCCGGTTTCGTCGCGCACGACGCGGATCTCGTGATCCTCGCCGGCAAGCACCCGGTCGCCCACGTTCGTCGTGAAGCTCACGACCTGCTCGCGGCCCGTCCCCGCCGCCTCGAGGTCCACCGCGACGAAGGGCGCGTCCTCGACCCTGATTCCCACCTTCTCGACCGGTGTGACGAGGAAGAAACTGTCCCCCTCGCGCTTGAGTATGGTCGAGAATAGGCGCACCAGCGGCTTGCGGCCGATGGGCGTTCCCTCGTGGAACCAGGTGCCGTCGCGGCGGATCTCCATGTCGATGTCGCCGCAGAACGGCGGGTTCCACAGGTGCACGGGCGGCAGTCTGCCTTCCTTCTGAGCCGCTTGGGCCGCGGCGATCAAGGTATCGGGTTCAGGCGGCGCGCTTGCGTTCGTCACGATGTTTTGTCCCTACGGCCCTTTTGCCATTTGTGGTCGGCGGAATAGGTCTGTTACCTGACAAGAGATAAGCATCATGCGGAGCTTTGCCATGTCTGAACGCGAGACCCTCGTGGCCGAAATCGAAGCGCTGGGCGGCAAGCTCTCCGAGGCGCGAGAGGCGATCGCGACCCGGATCATCGGCCAGGAAGAGGTCGTCACGCTGACGCTGTCGGCCATGCTGTCGGGGGGGCACGCGCTTCTGATGGGCCTTCCGGGGCTGGGAAAGACGCTGCTGGTGGACACGCTTTCGACCGTCATGGGCCTCAGCGCGAACCGCATCCAGTTCACGCCCGACCTGATGCCGGCCGACATCCTCGGCTCCGAGGTGCTCGAGACCGGGGCCGAGGGCGCTCGGAGTTTCCGCTTCATCGAGGGGCCGATCTTCTGTCGTCTCCTGATGGCCGACGAGATCAACCGCGCCTCGCCGCGCACGCAGTCAGCCCTCCTGCAAGCCATGCAGGAGCGCGAGGTGACGATCGCGGGCCAGCACCGGCCGCTGCCCGCGCCGTTCCACGTTCTCGCCACGCAAAACCCGATCGAGCAGGAGGGTACCTATCCCCTACCCGAGGCGCAGCTCGACCGGTTCCTCGTGCAGATCGACGTGCCCTATCCCGACCGCGAGACCGAGCGCGGCATCCTTCTTGCCACCACCGGCATCGAGGAAGGCCGCGCGCACCAGGTCTTCGATCCCGAGGCGCTGATCGCGGCGCAGCGCATCGTGCGGCAGATGCCCGTGGGCGAGGCCGTGGTGGAGGCCATCCTCGACCTCGTGCGGTCGTGCCGCCCGCAGGAGGCCGACGCCCCCGACATCGTGAAGAACTTCGTCGCATGGGGGCCAGGCCCGCGCGCGGCGCAGGCCCTCATGCTGACGGTCAGGGCGCGCGCGCTGCTCGACGGCCGCCTCGCGCCGTCGGTCGAGGACGTGGCGGCGCTGGCGCGTCCCGTCCTCGTGCACCGCATGGCGCTGACCTTCGCGGCGCGGGCCGAGGGCGCGGACCTGTCGCGCGTCATCGACGAGGTGACGGCGCGCGTGACGCGGATCGAGGCGGCGGCTTGAGCCGTTCCGCCCTCCATACTCCCGAGACCCTCCGCTCGCGGTCCGAGGCCATCGCCGCCTCGCTGCCCGCACTCATGGCCGACGCGCAGCACCTGAGCGCGACGGTCCTCATGGGCACTCACGGGCGCAAGCGCGCCGGAACCGGGGACGAGTTCTGGCAATACCGGCCCGCCGAAGCGGGCGACAGCCTGCGCGCCATCGACTGGCGCCGTTCGGGCCGGTCGGACGGCCACTTCGTGCGTCAGACCGAATGGCAGGCGGCGCAGTCCGTCATGCTCGGGGTGGACGACGCTGCCTCGATGACGTTCACCGGCTCCGACAGGCGGCCCTCGAAGCTGCGCCGCGCGCAGACGCTGGCGATGGCGATCGCGATCCTCGCGGTGCATGGCGGCGAGCGCGTGGGCCTGACCCACCTGACCGAGCCGCCGCGCGGCGGGCGCGCGCAGCTTCTGCGGATGGCGCAGGCGCTGATGGACGGCCACGAGGAGGGCGACTATGGCGCGCCGCGTCCCAAGGCCATGCCGGTCGGAAGCCGTGCGGTGTTCTTCTCGGACTTTCTCGGCGACCCCGCGCCGATCGAACAGGTGCTGGGCCGCGCCGCGGATCGTGGGGTGAAGGGCGCGCTGGTGCAGGTCCTCGACCCCGACGAGGAGGCGTTTCCCTTCGACGGGCGCACCGTCTTCGAATCCATGTCCGGCGCGATCCGTTTCGAGACGCTCAAGGCGCGCTCGCTGCGCGACGAATACCTCGCCCGCCTCGCCGAGCGGAAGGACCGCCTGTCGCAGGCGGCGCGCAACACGGGCTGGCGCTACCACGTCCATCACACCGACCAGCCCGCGGAGCCGACGCTTCTGTGGCTCTACCGCGCCCTCGAGAAGGTGCGCGCATGAGCCCCGTGCGGAACACCGGGCCGCGCGCTGCCGTTCGTCGTCATGAAACCGGCCGGGACGCGCCGACGGCCGTCCGGCCCGTCCGCAGGGGAGCGCGATGATCGCGAACCTCGCATTCGCCACGCCGCTTCTGCTGATCGCGCTGGTCGCGCTGCCGATCCTGTGGTGGCTGCTGCGCGCCGTGCCGCCCGCGCCGATCCGCCGGCGCTTTCCGGGGGTCGCGCTGCTGCTTGGCCTGCGCGACGAGGACAGCCAGACGGACAAGACGCCGTGGTGGCTTCTGCTGCTGCGGATGCTGGCGGTGGCGGCGGCCATCGTCGGTTTCGCGGGCCCAGTGCTGAACCCGCAGGAGCAGCGCGCGGGCGACGGCCCGCTTCTGGTGGCGATGGACGCCTCCTGGGCGTCGGCGCGTGACTGGTCGGACCGGATCGAGCGCGTCGATCTCCTGTTGCAGGAAGCCGGGCGTGCGGGCCGTCCCGTGGCGCTCGTGACGCTGACCGAGCTTCCCGGCGGCGCGCCCGCGTTCCAGTCCGCCAACGCATGGTCCGCCCGCCTTCCGGCCCTGACGCCCGCGCCCTATGCGCCCGATTATGCCGCCGCCGCCGAATGGGCCGCCGCCCTCGACGGACCGGCCGAGGTCTTCTGGGTGTCCGACGGGCTGGAGCACGAGGGGCGCGGCGATCTTCTGGACGCTTTCGAGGGCCTCGGGCCGGTCAATGTCTTCCAGGGCGCGCGCGACGTCATCGCGCTGGCCCCGCCGGTCTACGAGGACGGCACCATCCGCGCCGGCCTGCAGCGGCAGGGCGCGACCGCGCCGCGCGAGGTGACGGTGATCGCCCACGGCCTGGACCCCGCCGGCATCCCCCGCGATCTCGCGCGCGAGACTGTGACGTTCGGCGCAGGCGAAACCTCGGCCATGGCCGCCTTCGCCCTGCCCGCCGAGCTGCGTAACCGCATCACCCGTTTCGAGGTCGCGGGCGAACGGTCCGCCGGGGCCGTGGCGCTGACCGACGACGCGCTGCAACGGCGCGAGGTGGCGCTGATCTCGTCGCGCACCGACGACGAGGCGCAGGCGCTTCTTTCGCCGCTGCACTACCTGCGGCAGGCTCTCGCGCCGACCGCCGACCTCCTGGAGGGCGCGCTGTCGGACATCCTCTTGGCCAGCCCCGACGCCATCATCCTCGCCGACGTCGCCACCCTGTCCCCCGAGGAGGAGGCGGGCCTCGTGGAGTGGGTCGAGAATGGCGGCCTGCTGGTGCGTTTCGCGGGCCCGCGCCTTGCCGCATCCGACCTTGCCCGCGACGCCGCCGGCCCGCTGATGCCCGTGCGGCTTCGCGTGGGCGGGCGGACGGTGGGCGGCGCGATGTCCTGGGGCGAGCCGAAGCAGCTTCGCCCCTTCGAGGAGGGATCGCCCTTCGCCGGCCTCCAGGTGCCGCCCGACGTCACCGTCTCGAGCCAGGTCATGGCCCAGCCCGACCCGCAGCTGTCCGAGCGCACCATCGCCTCGCTCACCGACGGCACGCCGCTGGTCACGCGGGCGAGCCTCGGTCAGGGAAGCGTAGTCCTTTTCCACGTCACCGCGAACGCGGAATGGTCCACGCTGCCCTTCTCGGGCCTCTTCGTGCAGATGCTCGAACGGCTCGCCGTCTCGACGCGGCCCGCGACCCCCGGCGCCGAGGATGTCGCGGGCATCACCTGGGTGCCCGAGCGGGTGCTGGACGGCTTCGGCACGTTGCGCGACGCGGGCACGCGCCCCGGCGTTCCGGGCGAGGTGCTGGTCGAGGCGCCGCTGTCGGCCGATCTGCTGCCGGGCCTCTATGCGGGCGGCGAGCAGCGGCTGGCGCGAAACGTCGTGACCGCCGGCACCGTCCTGTCGCCCGCCGCCTGGCCCGCCGACGTGCCGGTCGAGGGGATGGCCGTGCTTGAGCCGACGGACCTCATGGCCGCCTTCCTCACCGCCGCGCTGGTCCTTCTGCTGATCGACGCCATCGCCGCGCTCTGGCTTGCGGGGCGGCTGACCGGGGCGCTGGGCCGCGCCGCCGTCGTCGTGCTGGCCGTGGGCCTTGCGGTGCCCGCGCCGCCCGTGGCCGCGCAGGACGACGCAGGCGGGTTGTCGATGGAAGACGAGCTGGCGCTTCTGGCGACGACCGAAGTCACGCTCGCCTACGTCGTCACCGGCGACCCCGAGCTCGACCGCATATCGGAGGCCGGCCTGCGCGGGCTGACCGACACGCTCTGGTCGCGCACCTCGGTCGAGCCCGCGCCGCCCATCGGGGTCAACCTCGAGACGGACGAGCTTGCGTTCTTTCCGATGCTCTACTGGCCGGTTTCGGCCGATCAGCCGCTGCCTTCCGCCGACGCCTACCGCAGGCTCAACGACTACCTCCGCTCGGGCGGCATGATCGTGTTCGACACGCGTGACGCCAACATCGGCGGCTTCGGGTCGGGCACGCCCGAGGGCCGCCGCCTGCGCGCGCTCGCCGCGCCGCTCGACATTCCCCCGCTCGAACCGATCCCCGCCGACCATGTCCTGACGCGCACGTTCTACCTGCTTCAGGATTTCCCGGGCCGCCACGTCAGCCGCGACGTCTGGGTTCAGGCCGCCCCACCCGATGCCGAGCAGATCGAGGGGATGCCCTTCCGCAACCTCAACGACGGCGTGACGCCCGTGCTGATCGGGGGCAACGACTGGGCCGCGGCGTGGGCCGTCGACGACAGCGGGCGCGCGCTCCTGCCCGTGGGGCGCGGCATGACCGGCGAGCGCCAGCGCGAGATCGCGCTGCGCTTCGGCGTCAACCTCGTGATGCACGTCCTGTCCGGCAACTACAAATCCGACCAGGTGCACGTGCCCGCGCTTCTCGAACGGCTGGGGCAGTGACGATGGCGCAGCAGATCCTCCTCGACCCGCTCCTTCCGCTGCCGCTGATCTACGCGCTCGCCGCGCTGACCGCCGTGGTCGTCGGGCTGGCGCTTTGGCGGCGGCTGTCGGGCTGGCCCTTCCGCCTCGCGGCCGGCGCCGTGCTTCTGGCCGCGCTTCTCAACCCGTCGCTGCAGAACGAGGACCGCGAGCCGCTCTCGGACATCGTGCTTGTCGTCGTCGACGGCAGCGCGAGCCAGGACCTCTCGGACCGCCCCGATCAGACCGCGCAGGCGCTGGCCGAGCTGGAGGACGAGGTCGCCTCGCTCGGCATGGAGATGCGCGTGTCGACCGTGGGCGACGCGCCCGACAACGCCGGCACCCTCCTGATGGAGGAGCTGGCGCGCATGATGGCCGAGGAGCCGCGCGCGCGCATCGCGGGCGCCATCCTCGTCACGGACGGACAGCTTCACGACGCCGACCTCGTGCCGGACATGCCAGCGCCGATCCACGCGCTACTGACGGGCCGGGAGGGGGACTGGGACCGCCGCCTCGTGATCGAGAACGCGCCCGCCTTCGCGATCATCGGCGAGGAATTCCAGCTCCGTCTCAGGCTCGAGGATCAGGGCGCGGTTCCCCCCGCGCTGGCGGGACGCTCCGAGATCCGCATCGCCATCGACGGGGGCGAGGCGCAGACCTACACCGTGCCCGTGGGCGAGACGCTGAACCTGCCGCTGACGCTGGAGCACGCGGGCCAGAACGTCATCCAGTTCATTGTCCCCGAGGCCGAGGGCGAGCTGACCGACCGAAACAACGCCGCCGTCGTGCAGATCAACGGCATCCGCGACCGCCTGCGCGTGCTTCTGGTCTCGGGCGAGCCGCATCCCGGCCAGCGGACGTGGCGCAACCTCCTGAAGTCCGACCCCTCGGTGGACCTCGTGCACTTCACCATCCTGCGCCCGCCGGACAAGCAGGACGGCGTGCCGGTGTCAGAGCTTTCGCTGATCGCCTTCCCGACGCGCGAGCTGTTCATGGAGGCGGTGGACGAGTTCGATCTGATCATCTTCGACCGCTACCAGCGGCGCGGCATCCTGCCGATGCTCTACATCGACAACATCCGGCAATACGTCGTGGATGGCGGCGCGCTGCTTCTGGCGGCGGGGCCCGACTTTGCCTCGGCCGCCTCCCTCTACCGGACGCCCCTGTCCGAAATCCTGCCCGGCCGTCCCACGGCCCGCGTGATCGAGCGGCCCTACCTGCCAGAGATCTCCGAGCTTGGCGAGCGCCATCCCGTCACCGCCGGCCTCGACCGGGAGCACACGCCCCCACCGGACCTGGACCAGCCCTGGGGCAGGTGGTTCCGCCAGATCGAGCTGACGGAGCAGGGCGGCCAGACCGTCATGACGGGCGCCGACACCGCGCCGCTTCTGATGCTGGACCGCGTGGGCGAGGGGCGCGTGGCGCTTCTGGCGTCCGACCACGCGTGGCTCTGGGATCGCGGCTACGAGGGCGGCGGCCCGCAGCTGGAGATGCTGCGCCGGCTGGCGCACTGGATGATGGGAGAGCCCGACCTCGAGGAGGAGGCGCTGGTGGCCCGCGCCGACGGCCAGACGCTGTCCGTCACCCGCCGGACACTGTCCGACACCGCCGCCGACGTCACCGTCACCCATCCCGATGGCGCCGAGGAGACGATCGCGCTGACGGAGGCCGCGCCCGGCCGGTTCACCGCCGCGCTCGAGGGCGCCGAGCAGGGCCTCTACCGCCTGTCGGACGGCACGCTCGACACCGTCATCGCGCTCGGCCCGGCCGCGCCGCGCGAATTCGAGGAAACGATCGCCAGCGCCGACAGGCTGACGCCGGTGGTGGAGCCGCTGTCGGGCGCGGTGATGCGGCTGGAAGAGGGGATGCCCGACATCCGCCGCGTGGCCGAGGGGCGGAACGCCTCGGGGCGCGGCTGGATCGGCCTGACCGCGCGCGACGCCTACCTGACCACGGACGTGACGGTGATGCCTCTGGTGTCGGCTTGGCTGTTCCTGCTGGTGGCGGCAGCCCTCATGCTGGGCGCATGGCTGCGCGAGGGCCGGAGCTAGGCGCGGCGCGCGGTCAGACGAAGCGTTCGCCGCCACAGGTCGGGCAGCGGACCATCCTGCGGCCGAGGCAGCCGTCGCAGCGTCCGAAGACCGGGTGTCCCTCGGAGGTGCTGCCCTTCATGAGCGTCCCCGACCCGCCGCAGACGCCGCAAGGCGCGTCGCCATTGCCGCGACACCGGTGACAGCGCCGTTTCTCGTAGGTGTCCACTTGTCCACGGCTCGTGCGGAACGTCCGATGCATGGCCATCGCTCCGATTGCGAATCTACTACACTACCAAGCGTTCAAGGGTATCGCAGGATCGTGGCAAGTATGCGGCAGGCCCCCGCCGCGTCGGTCGCCGGGGCGGCGGGGCGTCAGAAGGGCTTGAAGACCACGAGGAACAGGACGCCGATCGCGACGAGCACGCTTGCCTCGTTGAAGGCGCGCAGCCAGAACTCGCTTTGCTCGAAGACGCCCCGCCGCGCCCGCAGCACCAGCACCCCGGTCCAGCCGTAATGCGCCGCGAGGATCGCCACGACGCCCAGCTTGGCCCAGGCCCAGAGCGGGAAGCCCCACCACCAGAAAAGCCACAGGCCCGAGAGAATCGCGATGACGCCGAGGCCCAGCGAAAACCGGTAGACGCGGAGCGTGAGGTCGCCCGCCGGACCGAACTCTCCCGTCTTCGCGAATTCGCGCTTCCAGAAGACAAGCCCGCGGGGGGCCACGAAGATCCCCGTCATCCAGCCGAGAACGGCCAGCAAATGCAGAACCTTGACCCATTCCATGCGCATCCAAGTGACGCCAAACGGGCGGGGCCGCAATGGGCGATTTCGCCTCATCGCGCTGGACGGCACCGCGTTTTGTGTTGCCATATGCGGGCAATTGGTTATCTTTCCTTACCAATTGCACGGTGTTCAGGAGGAGGACCCCGATGGAGATGCCCGCACCCGACGCCGCCGTCCTGTCGCGCAAGCCGCGTATCGTGGCGCGCCTGCAGGAGGTCCTGCCGAAATCGTCCGTCATCCACGACGAGACCGAGACGCGCGCCTACGAATGCGACGCGCTGACGGCCTACCGGTGCCCGCCGCTCGCCGTGGTGCTGCCCTCCAGCACCGAGGAGGTCGCGGCCGTCCTCAGGGTCTGTCACGAGGAGGGCGTGCCCGTGGTGCCGCGGGGCTCGGGAACCTCGCTCGCGGGCGGGGCGCTGCCGACGGCCGACAGCGTGATCGTGGGCGTCTCGAAGCTGAACCGCGTGCTCGAGGTCGATTACGACAACCGCTTCATCCGCGTGCAGTCGGGGCGCACGAACCTCAGCGTGACGGGCGCCGTGGAGCAGGAGGATTTCTTCTACGCCCCCGACCCTTCGAGCCAGCTCGCCTGCGCCATCGCGGGCAACATCGCGATGAATTCGGGCGGCGCGCACTGCCTGAAATACGGCGTGACGACCAACAACCTCCTGGGCGTGACCATGGTGACGATGGATGGCCGGATCCTCGAGATCGGCGGCGCGCATCTCGACGCGGCGGGCTACGACCTTCTGGGGGTGATCTGCGGCTCGGAGGGGCAGCTTGGCATCGTGACCGAAGCGACGCTTCGCATCCTGCGCAAGCCCGAGGGCGCCCGCCCGGTCCTGATCGGCTATTCCTCGAACGAGGTCGCGGGCGCCTGCGTCTCGGACATCATCAAGGCGGGCGTCCTGCCCGTGGCGATCGAGTTCATGGACCGCCCCTGCATCGAGGCGACCGAGGCTTTCGCAAAGGCCGGCTACCCGATGTGCGAGGCGCTTCTGATCGTGGAGGTCGAGGGGTCCGACGCCGAGATCGACGAGCAGCTCGGCGTCATCAAGCAGATCGCGCGGGCCCATGACCCGGTGGAGCTGCGCGAAGCGCAGTCCGAGGACGAGGCCAAGCGCATCTGGCTGGGCCGCAAGTCCGCCTTCGGCGCGATGGGGCAGATCAACGACTACATGTGCCTCGACGGGACCATCCCGGTAAGCGCGCTGCCCGAGGTGCTGCGGCGCATCGGCGAGATGTCGAAGGACTACGGGCTGGGTGTGGCCAACGTCTTCCACGCGGGCGACGGGAACATGCACCCGTTGATCCTGTTCGACGCCAACAAGCCGGGCGATCTGGAGCTGTGCGAGGCGTTCGGCGCGGACATCCTGAAGCTCTGCGTGGAGGTCGGCGGATGCCTGACCGGCGAGCACGGCGTCGGCATCGAGAAGCGCGACCTGATGGTGTCGCAGTTCGCGCCTCAGGACCTCGAGATCCAGATGAAGGTGAAGGACGTGTTCGATCCGGACTGGCTTCTGAACCCGGCGAAGGTGTTCCCGCTGAAGGCGTCGGAGGGCCGGCGCAGGAGGGGTCTCGCCGCCTGAGCGGCG
>NZ_JARRSA010000052.1 GCF_029624655.1 Roseicyclus salinarum | reverse complement strand
TGGTTTTAAACCACTTGAAGGGGCTGGGTTGGGTCATGCGCCGACGCTACCGAGCCCCCTGCCCCGCCTCAAGCCGGGTTTCTCTGACAGAGCCCTTTTACCTCTTCATACCCACGGTCGCACTCCCACCCCGTCCCGTAGGAGCGCCCGGTTGGATAGGCATGCTCGGGGATGTCGAGAGCCATGCATTCGGCGGCCTCTACCCGGTAACCGAGGTCGCAGACCCATCCGCCGCCATAGCTGCGCGGCTGGGCGTTCTCCGGCACTGGGCCTGTGCCATCCTGCGCAAGCACGGGAAAGGCGAAGGAGGCGATCACACCGGCTATGGCTGCCGTCCTCGCGATCAGCCTCGCCAGTGGGCGTCTCATCGCGGCTTGCTCCCTGGCGGACCAGAGCCCGCGGGTTGCCATGCGAGTCCTCGATGGCCCAAGCGTGAGCGTTCCAGTCAGCCGTCGAGTGGGCGCGGCCGGTAGCGGAGAGCCCCTGGAATTCGATCTCGATGGCATGCCTTCGTTCTCGGCAACCTGGATCGAGAAGTCCGTCGGGACTGTGGGGTGGGTGCTGCTGGTCATCGGCCCGACAACCTGTGCAAGGCCGCCGCTGCAAGAGCATGTTCCTTCTGGTGGTAGTCGCCGCGGAACTTGCCATCGACCTGCACCTCCCAGATGCCGTTTCTTTCGCGCACCTGAACCCCACTGCGCTGCGTCGGCCGGTTCATGGAAGAATCTTGTGCTCCTCTGCTTTTCGGCGGCACGGGTTTCATGTCGGTCATTTCCGGCTCCGTCGCCTTTGGCACGTGCGCTTCTCCGAGGAGCATCACAGCGCGAATGAATTCTTCCGCATAGTCGTCGGTTTCGCGGTGGTCGTGCTCGCGCTGGGTCACTTTCATCGGCTCCACGAACCGTTCTCGCAGGTGGTCCACGAAACGCGGCTCAGTACGGGCCATGTAGGCGATCAGAGCTTGCAGGATCCGTTCATGCGCCAGCACACGCCGTTCGAGCTCGGTGGTCTCTGGGGACGCTATCGGCATGGCGTGGTTCATCCTTCATCGACCGTGCTTTCCGGACGCTCCGGCAACGCGTCAACATCAAGGGCTGCCAGGCATGCCTGCGCGATATCGCGGTTCGGAGCATCTGTTCCGGGCACCGTCGCCCAGCCCGCCTCCATCAGGGCATCGCGCCGCTGATAGGTCGAGGCGGCCCGGATCGTTTCGAGCTTTTCGGCCCTTGCTGGGTCGGACTGTGCCATCTCAAGGCAAACCGGCACCATGGAGGCTACGACATCGTCTTGGGACATCTCCATCGCCCGGTCATTCGCGGTTCCGCCGGTCACCCAGCCGCCCCAGGTAAAACCGACCACGGCGACAAGAGCCGCGCCGATCACGGCACCATAGATGCCGGGCTTGAGCCATTCGGGAGCATTCATTTCAAGTCCTCCTGCGGGGAAAGCGCCGCATCGCTGTGATTGCTTGTCTCTGTCGCGGCCCGATCCCGGCTCAGCGCCTCTTTCAGATCGCTGTCGGAAATCGCCCATAACTCTGTCCGTCCCGCATAACCGCCCCTTCCGCGCACGGTGAGGTAGGTCGCCGTCCGGCGATACGCCTCGAAGCTGAGCCCCTGGAGAAGCTCTTCCTCGACGAGAACCTCGTAGACGCCCGCGGGCAGATCGTCCGGGTATCCCGGCATGGTGAACCGGTTCGAAAACGTCACCGTCGATCTGGTCGACCGCATGTTCATCTCTTGTCTCCGCGATGTTGGCAGATCCGTCGCTCACCACTGTTGAAGGCCCCTTGAAGTGCGGGACGGACCAGTCGAACGATTGAGCGTCTTGTACCTCGGGATCGTTTGGCTGGCGCTGACGCATGTTAGTTCTGGGCACCGAACCGGCCTTCCTGGGGGCAGTCGCCCGTACTGACCTGTGTAAGGGCGGCGAGACCGACCTGCGCGTATCCTTTGGGAAACAGGGATGAACTCCATTCCTGCAACCCTTGAAAGGATTGGCGATGGCCGACCCCAATGTTCTCAACCTGCACCCACCCGAGTTCGATCGGTTTCTCCAAGCGTCGGTCGGCGAGGACCGGAACGGCTATGCCGTGACAGTGCTCTCCACGCTTGCGCGGCTTGGACTCGATCCATGGAAGGAAACCGCTGAACTGGTCACGCTGGGACGCGACGCCGCGCGGGCACGCTTGGGAACGCTTCTTGCCCGATTTCGGGACGTTCCTGCGCTTGCCAGCGATCACGGCAGGATCGCACGAGACTTGAGCAAGCTGCTTCCCGAAGGACCGACGTCAGGTCCCCGCCAGCGCGCTGCCTCAACGGTGGTCGATGGCCACCCGCGAACAAGCGGAGCGATCTGGGCGGTGCTCGCGATCATCCTTGTACTGTTTCAGATGTTCATGGTTGGCGGGTCGGGGTCAGGCGAATGACCGTCTCAGCCGCAACTATGGGCAGACCGGCACGTGCGGCACACAAGTCCGGCACGCTATCGCCTCGCGAACAGGGCGTTCTCTGGGACATGGAGGAACACTTCTGGACCAGTGGCGCCGACAACGCGCGGGCAACGACTGCGACCGACGCCGTCATGGTCGTCCCCTATCGGCCCGGGATCCTCCAGGGCGACCAGATCTGGAGCCATCTTCAACATAGAACCGGCTGGCGGTCCGTCTCGATGGCCGAGCGGCGCGTCACGCGGTGTCGTGATGTCGCCATTCTCACCTATCGCGTCTCGGCAGAAAAACCCGATGTGCCGATCTACAAAGCCCTCTGTGCCTCTACCTACCTCAACGATGACGACAGATGGCTGAGGATTTCCCATCAGCAAACTTCGGTGGCTTGACAAGCGTAGAGGTAATCGACCTGCCGCAGTCGCCGGGACTGACCTGCGTCAGTGCGGCGTGGCTCCGACGCTGGTTATGTGAGACGTGCCCGCCGAACATTACGGTGGTGCATTTTTCCGAGTACCCGAGAAGCGTGTGGGCGTGCCGATCCCAAAACGGACGGCATGTCGACACGCTTCTTATTCTCGGAGCCTCCAGAAAGGACAATCCCAATGACTCCCGAACAGAACAAGACCGCCGAAAAGATGACCTCCGTGAAGGCCGCATGGGACATGGCGCCGGCTGGTCCGAAGAAGGATGCGGCGCTGAAGCACTATCAGGCAGCCGAGAAGGCCAACACCGCGAAGAACGACGCCGAAACCAACAAGGAACTCGATGCGGCGACCCACGCCCTCGCGTAACCTCCGGCGTCTGATGTGAACACTGGGGCCGCCTGCCGAGCGAGGGAGGGCGGCCCTCTCATTTCAGTAGCGGCCCAGTCTGGTCCAGATATTCCGGATCGAACTCGGCAAGTTCCACCAGCCCGCCATAGTCGTGAAACGTAACGCGGCCGTCCCGAAAGGTGACCAGTCCACTCTCGCGAAGCTGCCGCAGGATGCGGTTCACATGGACCGCGCTCAACCCCAGCGTATCGGCGAGGTGGTATTGCGTCAGAGGGCAGTCGAATCCTTCCTTGCTGCCTATTCCAACCAGCGCAAGCCTCGATCCCAGTTCGAGCAGGAAATGCGCCATTCGGGCGTCCGCATCACGCCGACCGATCCCGACGAGATGCTCCACGACCATCGCTTCGTCCCTTGACGCTGCCCAGAGTATGGCGGTCGCGAGGCGCGGCGTACGCGCGAAGGCATCGAGAAGATCGCTCGCCAGCACCTCGGCGGCCTCAATGTCGACGATAGGTTCGAAGCTGTGATCCGACGTGCGCAAAAGGACGCTGCGCAGTCCCAGAAAGTCCCCCGGCACCTGGAAATCCACGATCTGCCGCGTCCCGTCGGCCTGGAGCTTGTAGGAACAGACCCAACCCGAAGACAGAATGTACGCGGCTTGAGCCGACTGCCCCTGATGCACCATGTCACGCCCCGCGACGAATGAGCGACGACGCTCATGCAGTCGTTCAAGCACGGCCAGTTCGACCTCCGACAGGGCGACGAAGACGGAGAGCTTGCGTGTCAGGGGGCTGTGTTCGGCTGATGTCATGAAGGCTCCCGGCGTGCCGTGACCCAGGGGCGGAAATCGGTGCGGACACTGCTCTGGATCAGTCCAGCATAGAGCACTTCCTGCGAGAAGTACGGATGTATCTGAAACTCGCCTACCATGGGGATCACGATGCCAAGGAAGGGACGCCAGATGTCGACCGCGAGCGAACATGCAGGCCAGGCCGCCCTGTCAATCTGCGAGGCGCTCCTGCTTGCCTTGAACGATCGCGGGTTGCTGCCGGAGCACGAGATTGTGGGGGTTCTTCGCGACGCCGCGGCGACCCATGAGAATGCCGTTGGCACCGAACTCGAAATGGAAAGGCACCGGGCCGTCGCCGAAATGATCAACGCGATCAACGCGGGCGGAAACTCCGTTCGACGGCCGTGAACCGCTCGGGCGTGGGTGTCGATCCGAATTCTCGGAGTGGAGACACAATAGGTAACCGCGGACCTGCGCACAATGCAGCCGGGCATTCGACCCGGCCAGTTCGGCCAACCAAACCTCGACAAGGAGCGCATCGATGTCATTCACTCCCCTCCATGACCGGGTGCTCGTTCGCCGTATCGAAGGCGACGAGACGACCAAGGGCGGTCTCATCATTCCAGATACCGCCAAGGAGAAGCCTCAAGAAGGCGAAGTTGTCTCCGTCGGTGCCGGGGGAAGGCGTGAGGACGGCGAACGCTTCCCGATGGACGTCAAAGCCGGCGACCGGATCCTGTTCGGAAAATGGTCCGGGTCAGAGATCAAGCTCGATGGTGAAGACCTTCTGATCATGAAGGAGAGCGACATTCTCGGTGTGATCGCCTGAGTCCAAAACCTTTCACATCAACCTCAGTCTCAGGAATTCACATCATGTCCGTCAAGGAAGTTCGCTTCAGTACCGATGCCCGCGACCGAATGCTGAATGGCATCAACACGCTGGCAAATGCGGTCAAGATCACACTCGGCCCCAAGGGCCGAAACGTCATTCTCGATAAATCCTGGGGTGCGCCGCGCATCACCAAGGACGGTGTGACCGTCGCCAAGGAGATCGAGCTTTCGGATCATTTCGAGAATATGGGCGCCCAGATGGTCAAGGAGGTCGCGCAGCGCACGAACGACGAGGCCGGCGACGGCACCACCACGGCAACCGTACTCGCCCATGCGATTGTCCGGGAAGGCATGAAGTCGGTTGCGGCCGGCATGAACCCGATGGATCTCAAGCGCGGGATCGACAAAGCCGTCGCTGCAGTCGTGTCCGAGATCAAGACCATGTCCCGACCTGTGGGCGACAGCAACGAGATTGCCAAGGTTGGCGCCATTTCGGCCAATGGAGAAGTCGAGATCGGCCGGCAGATCGCCGACGCGATGGCGAAGGTCGGCAAGGAAGGCGTGATCACCGTCGAGGAAAACAAAGGGTTGGAGACCGAGACCGAAGTGGTCGAAGGCATGCAGTTCGACCGCGGCTATCTGAGCCCCTATTTCGTCACGAATGCTCAGAAAATGGTCGTCGAGCTGGATGACTGCGTCGTCCTACTTCAAGAAAAGAAGCTGACCTCTCTCATATCCATGGTGCCGTTGCTGGAGGCTGTGATTCAGGCCGAGAAGCAACTTCTGATCGTGGCCGAGGATATCGAGGGCGAAGCGCTGGCGACGCTGGTCGTCAACAAGCTGCGCGGCGGATTGAAGGTGGCGGCCGTCAAGGCACCGGGCTTCGGGGATCGCCGCAAGGCGATGATGGAAGACATCGCCGTGCTGACGGGCGGTCAGGTGATTTCCGTGGAAATGGGCACCAAGCTGGAGAACGTCACCATGGACATGCTCGGGTCCGCCAGAAAGGTCATGATCAGCAAAGATGACACGACGATCATCGACGGTGCTGGCGACAGGGATGCGATCGCGGCGCGCGTCACACAGATTCGCGCGCAGATCGAGGAAACCACTTCGGACTACGACAAGGAGAAGCTTCAGGAACGGCTGGCCAAGCTTGCCGGAGGTATCGCCGTGATCCGGGTCGGCGGGGCAACCGAGATCGAGGTGAAAGAGCGCAAGGACCGCGTCGACGATGCGCTGAACGCCACCCGCGCTGCGGTTCAGGAAGGTGTCGTGCCCGGCGGCGGCGTGGCCCTGGTTCACGCCGGAAAGGTGCTGGCTACGCTGAAGGGCGAGAATGGCGATCAGAATGCCGGCATCAAGATCGTCCGGCGCGCGATCCAGGCACCGCTGCGCCAGATTGCCGAAAATGCCGGGGTCGACGGATCGGTCGTTGTTGGCAAGGTCATCGAGAACGACAGTCGGAGCTTCGGTTTCGACGCACAGGCCGAAGAATACGGCGACATGCTGAAGGCCGGTGTCATCGATCCGACGAAAGTGGTTCGGATCGCACTCGAAAACGCCGCGTCCATTGCCGGGCTTTTGATCACGACCGAAGCGATGGTCGCGCAAAAGCTCGAGAAGGCCGGCGCCGACAGCGAAATGTCCGACATGGGTGGAATGTTGTGAAGGGCGGCGTCCCGCGGGCAGGAGCTCCGCGACACTAACCCACGGTATTCATGGAAACAAACACCGAGCAGTACTTCAATAAAAATCAGAACCAGGAGGAGTCGAAATGTCCAAAGGTGACAAGCAACGCGGCAACCGTGAAGCGAAGAAGCCCAAGAAGGTGAAGGAAAAGTTCGTTTCAACAGCCGACTTCACGAAGGGCAAAGCCCTGACCAATCTTGGCGAGCAAAAGAAGAAATAAGTATCGGTCTGACTGATTATTTATCATCGAAGGCAGAGCCAGATGGCAGAGGGATACGCGGCGACTTGCTGCGTCGGAAAGCCTCTGGCTCGCCAGAAAACGACGATGAAGAGTTGCCGGAGAGAAGGTGCTGGCAGACTAATGCGAACCAGTCTCTGCTAGGACAGCCGCACTGCGCCTTATCCCGCACAGAGACCGCGCCACTCGTTCAGAGCGGCGGCGCGGTTGGACTTGAAGTGCTGTCTACTGGATAGGCTGCGTTCTTGGTTGAAGTGGTTTGAGACAGAGGCGTGGACGGCGGCGAACTTCTGAAAATTTCGCATGCGCCGGAAGCGGAGCATCGCCCTCTCGCGTCGTCGGAAGGGAAGATGCGAATTCTCCGCCCGGTTGTTGACCCACCTACCCGTCTCCTGGCGATCGGCCGCACCCAGTGCCTTCAAAGCCGCCCCGTACGACCGGAGCTTATCCGTCACGACCGTCACAGGCTGGCCATGCTTGCGCATTGCTTTCTTCAGGAATTTCAACGCGGCCCTCTTGTCCCGGCTCCTTGTAACGAAACTTTCCAGCACCTCACCTTCATGATCAACGGCCCGCCAAAGGTAGTGTCGCTCGCCGTTGATCTTCACGAAGATCTCGTCGAGGTGCCACCGCCACTTACTTGATCTCATGCCCTCGATCCGGCGCTTCCGGATCTCCGATGCAAACATCGGGCCGAACCTATGCCACCAGAACCGTACTGTTTCGTGGCTGATCTCGACGCCCCGCTCATGCAGGAGATCCTCAACATTTCGGAGCGAGAGAGGGAACCGGACGTAGAGCATGACCGCCAGGCGGATGATCTCGGAGCTCGTCTTGAAGTACTTGAATGGGTCGCGCTTGGTCATGCGGGAAGGCTACGAGACCGCCCTACCCTGACTCAAGCCGGGTTCTTCTGACAATGCCTAGAGCGCCGTTCGCGTGGCGTCACGAGCTGCCAGCCATTGCGAGTGTCAGGGCGGGCGTATCCGGGCGCCTTTGGAGGAGATCAAGGAGCGCCGACTCCGTCGGAGTCCCCGCCACCTCCTCGGTCCATACCCGGAAGAGCTTCATGTCGTAGCGGCCAAAGGACGTGATCATCGCGCCATCGGCGGCGTCTCGGCCGCGAACCATCAGGATCCGTCCGATCCGCGGCGTGTTGTAGCGTGCGTCGAAAGTGTACCACTGGCCCTCCAGGAATGCCTCGAACCAAGCGCAGAAGTCGCCGGGCCCGGAGGGCGGCACGCCGATGTCGCCCAGATAGCCGCTGGCGTAGCGTGCAGGGATGTTCATTGCCCGACAGAGCGCAATCGACAGGTGGGCGAAGTCGCGGCAGACGCCGGTGGCTTCCAGCAGCGCATCGGCCGCGGTCTTCGTCGGGCGCCCGAACTTGTAGCCGAAGGTGATGTGATTGTGGACGAAGTTGCAGATCGTCTGGACCCGCTCCCAGCCGGCTGGCGTGGTCCCAAAGAGTGCCCAGGCCCTCTCGGAGAGTTCGTCCGACTCGCAGTAGCGGCTCGCCGTGATGAAAGGCAGCGTCTCGGGCGGCAGGTGGGACACCTCGTGCTGTCGTGCGTTCCAGTTGAAGACATCAGGGCCCCCGTCGACCTCCGCCACGTTGTCAGACCAGATACGCAAACCGCCGGGTGGCGCGATCAACCGGGCCCTCCGATTGTCGAAGGGATCGAGGAAGTCCTCGATCGGCACCTCCGGCTCCGTCCGGATCCGGTCCGGGCCGATTACACGGCCGCCGAACGAGGAGTGTGGCGACAACGCCAGTATCAGCGGCAGCTTGATGGCATTCTCGATGACGATTTCGAATCCGAAGCGAATGAACATATGACTTCCCCGCGAGGTCTCTTCGTGAAATAGTGCACCTCTAGGCAGATTGCGCGTCACGCTGCCAGATTGGAACGGATTTCCTTGCAGACCAGACAATGCCGATGACCACGTTCTGCGTGCGCCATCGCACGAGCTATTTTTACGACCGGCCGGTGGAGTTCGGCCTGCACCAGCTGATGGTGAGACCGCGAGACGGGCACGACATGCGGCTTCTCGCCTCGAGCCTCGCAGTCACGCCACGTGCCGATGTGCGCTGGGCGTTCGACACCTTCGGTAACTCGATCGCGCTGCTGTCGTTCCCGGAGGCGGCGGACGAACTCGTCATCGAGAGCGAGCTGACCCTGCGGCGCTATGGCTACGACGATCCGATCCACCGGCTCGCGCGGCACAGCGGCCCGTACCCATTCGCCTACGATGCGGAGGATGGCGTCGACCTGGCGCCGAGGTGCTGGCAGACTAATTCGAATCAGTCTCAGCTGGGGCAGTGACGCTGTCCCTTATGCCGCACAGAGACCACGCCACTCGGCAAGAGCGGCGGCGCGGTTGGCCTTGAAGTGGGGTCTGCTGGAGAGGCTGCGATCCAGATTGAAGTGGTTGGTGACGGAGGCATGGACGGAGGCGAACTTCTGAAGACTTCGCATGCGCCGGAACCGGAGCATTGCCCGCTCCCGTCGTCGGAATGGCAGGTGCGAGTTCTCGGCCCGGTTGTTCAGCCAGCGACCGGTTTCCTGCCGGTCCTCGACACAAAGAACCTTCAGAGCCGCGCCGTAGGAGCGCTGATTATCGGTCACGATGCAGTCAGGCTTCCCATGCCTGCGCATGGCTTTCCTGAGGAATTTCAGGGCAGCCTTGCGGTCCCGCGTCTTCGTGACGAAGCTTTCGAGCACCTCACCTTCGTGGTCGACGGCCCGCCAGAGGTAGTGCCGCTCACCATTGATCTTCACGAACATCTCGTCGAGGTGCCATCGCCATTGGCTCGATCGCATGCCCTCAATCCGGCGCTTTCGGATCTCGGCAGCGAACGTCGGACCGAAGCGATGCCACCAGAACCGCACCGTCTCGTGGCTGATCTCGACGCCGCGCTCGTGCAGCAGATCCTCGACGTTCCGGAGCGAGAGCGGGAACCGGACATACATCATCACCGCCAGGCGGATGATCTCGGGACTGGTCTTGAACCACTTGAAGGGGCCGGGTTGGGTCATGCGCCGACGCTAGCCAGTTCCCTGCCCCGCCTCAAGCCAAGTTCCTCTGACAACACCGGCGTCCGGCTTAGTTGCAGAAGTTTGATTAATGTCGCCGCGGATCGGGGTGGCGGGATCATGCTTCGGAGAGCCATCGAGCCACCCCGGGTTCCATCGATGGCGCAAGCGACATATCCCCTACGCCTGTTCCAGGAAGAAGCGCACCATCTCGGCCGATGCGTCTGGACCCTCGGGATCGGTACAGCTGCCCTCGGCATGACCGCCCGCCCAGGCGTGGCCAGCGCCCTCGATCCTCCAGACCTCGGCCGGATGGCCGGCGGCGTTGCGCGCCTTCAGGACGTCATGGCGGCGGCCTCTGCCCTCACTCCTCCGGGCCACGCCTTCTGCAAGCGGGCCGGCGATGCGGCCGGCGTTCACCGGCGCGACGGTCGTGTCGGCAGATCCGTGGAAGATGATCGCGGGCGCGTTCAGGGGCTCGGCGTCGGGCGCGGGGTCGCCCCGCATCGCGGCGAAGGCCGAAATCACGTCGCTGGCCGATCCGGGCGCAAGGCCGGAATGCACGCCCGCGGCCGCGAAGACCTCGGGGTGAGTCTGGGCAAGGATCGCGGCCATCGCGCCGCCCGCCGACAGACCGGCGGCGAAGACGCGGCCGGTGGGCACGCCGTGCTCGCGTGCCACGCTGGCCGCCAGATCGGCAAGCAGCGCCGCCTCGCCGCCCGTCCGGGACCGGTCCGCGGGGCGGAACCAGTTCCAGCAGCGCGATACGTTGTGCGCCTGCGCCTGTTCCGGATAGGCGACGATCAGCCCGTGACGCTCGGCGTGGTCGTTCATCCTCGTCCCGACCGCGAAGTCCTCGGGCGACTGGGTGCAGCCGTGCAGCATGAGGATCACGCCCCGGATGGGAGCGTCGGTTTCCGACGGATGGAACAGGCGGTAGTCCCGCGCGCCATGGGGCCCGGCGTGGTGCCGGCGCTCGAAGCGGGCGCCGTCCGGAACGGCTGGCGCGGGAGCCTGCTGTCCCGGGCGCGCGTCGAGGCCAGGCGGCCTGCGGGACAGTTCCGAGATCACCTGCGACAGGCGCTTACGCGGCGATGCCTCGCGGGATCGGCGGGATGATGCCTCGGGGGAGGTCGCATCCTCTGCCCGCGCATCGACCTTGCCCGCAAGCGCCGCCTGGATGATGCGCGTCGCCTCGAAGGGATTGCCCGCGCGTGTCTGGTCTAACGATCGGCGCATCGCCGTCGCGAAATCGTCATTCATCTGTCTGCCTTTCGGTGACGGCCGTGGCCGTTATGTGATGCGGTCCGCCAGTGCGGCGCGGAGGTCGGGGGGCGCCTGAAGTGCGCCGAGGACGTCGATCGATCCGATGGTCGCCAGCGCGAGGTCCGGCGTGATGTCGGGCGCCAGCCGCGCAAGCCCCACGACCCTGATGTGCAGCACCTCGCCCGCGTCTCTCGCAGCCTCGAGATCGGAGCGCGTCACGTCGCGCAGGCCCATGTCGAGCGTGCGCCGCTCGATCAGCCGCCCGACCTCGGCCGCGTGGGTCGCAAGCTGTCTTCGGATCGCGTCCCGGATGAAGTCGGTGCGGCTTGTGTAGAACCCTTCCTCGACCAGAAGGTCGATGCGTCCGAGGTCCACATAGCCGAGGTTGATCGTGACCTTCTCGGTGTCGGTCGGCTTGATCTTGCGCGGCAAGGGAATTCTCCATCCACTTGGATGGTAAGTGGTGGTTTGCGCTGGTCGGCACAAGTCCGACGTCGTGCGATCCTGCTGTCCTGTCCTAACGACGCCCTCAGGCCGTACGTGCAGC
>NZ_JARRSA010000051.1 GCF_029624655.1 Roseicyclus salinarum | reverse complement strand
GTAGCCGTCGTCGCCGGGACGGGAGACGGCGATGTAGTCGCCGTCGTAGTCCGGGCCCTGCCACGCCACCTCAACGTCCGCCCCCGCCACGGCGGTGTCGGGCGCGGCGAGCGAGGCCGCGACGGGCGTGACCTCGATCATGCGGGTCGCAAGGGTGACGCGGCCGTCGCTCAGGATGTAGCGCAGCTCATACGTTCCGGTCTCGATCGGCATCAGGAGCGCGAGTGGCGCGCCGTCGCGGGTGTAGGCGTAGTTCTCGTAGCCGTCGTCGCCGGGACGGGCGACGGAGATGTAGTCGGTGTCCTCGCCCGGCCCCTCCCAGTCGACCTCGATCATCGACCCGGCCGTGGCGGTTTCGGGCGCAATCAGGGTCGCCCCAGGCAGGGGCGTCTCGAAGACGGCGACCACGGTGCGCGCGTCGTCGCCCAGAAGCGACACCTCGACCTGCCGGCTCTGCTCGGCCGCCGTCCAGTAGGCCTCGATGGTGTAGGCGCCGGGCGCGAGTTCAGCGGCGAGCGGATTTCCGGCCTCGTCAGTGACGTCGGCGAAGGACCACAGCACCGGCTCCTCGATCAGCGGACCGTCCGGGGCGTCGAGCCGCGCCTCGAAGGTCACGGGGACCGGCAGCGCGGGAAGCGGCACGATCACCTGCAGGTCCTCGCCGGCCGCGACGGTGAAAGCGGCGGAATGGCGGGTATCGCGCGACATGCGGCGCACCTCCACGACGTAGTCGCCGGCGGCGAGCTCGACGTTGAAGCCCGGCGCCTCGACGGGCCCGAGCAGGACATCGCCGGAGGCCGAGGAGAGCGTCCAGTCGAGGGCAGAAACGGGCGCGCGGCCGTCCGGCTCGACCTGCGCGAGGACCGTCACCATCGCCGTCGACGGAGCTGCCGCGATCTGTGTCAGCGCGCTTGCCAGTTCCTCGGCATTGTCCGCCGTCAGGAACGTGCCGCCGGTATTCTCGGCGAGGCACTGCATCTGCGCGCGGGCTTCGGGTTCGCCGGCCACGTCGAAGCCGACGACATGCGCGGTGAAGCCGATGCCGGCCGCCTCGAGCTCGGCGGCGATGGCGCAGGGATCGGCCTCGCAGGTCTCGATCCCGTCGGATACGAGGATCACGGTCGCCGCGTTCTCGGTGTAGCGCAACGCTTGCGCGGCGGCGGCCACGGCGTCTGTCATGGGCGTGCGGCCCCGCGGATTGATCGAATTGACGGCGCCGATGATCGCGTCGCGCGTGCCCTGCCCCGGCTCGATGAGCATCTCGATATCCGCGCAGTCGCCGCGGCGGTTATGCCCGTAGGCCATGAGGCCGAGATCGAGATCGCCGGGAAGGTCCTGCATCACCTCCGCGATGACCTCGCGCGCGATGACGATCTTGTTCACCCCGTCGATCTGGCCCCACATCGAGCCCGAGGCGTCGAGGACGAGGACCGTGTCGGGGCGATCGTCCTGTTGCGCGGCGACGGGCGCGGCGAAGGCGAGGACGATGGAAAGAAGGACGGCGACGCGGATCATGGGGCAACTCCTGACACGGGCCACATGCGGACGGCCCTTCCCTGCCGGCGAAGCGTAAGGCGCGGCCAGTCGTTTGTGAAGCCGGGGCCGGCGGACGCCAGCGCAGGGACCGGAGGCAGGTCTTCCCGGTCCGGGCGCGGAGGCGGCGTGGCCGATGAACGCCGCACGGGCCGGGCAGTCATTCGACGCGAGGGTCCGGCGGGCGCCCCGCGCGACCCTCAGGGATGGCATGGCGGGCCGGCGCCCGAACGGGCGGAGGCTTCTTCAGGCGCTGTCGCGGCCCGCCGGGCGCGCCGTGCCGCGCCTGCGGGCATGGCGCCACCGGCGGAGGGGCCGCAGCAGCGGGGGCCGCCATTCTGGAACGCGGGCGCCCCGGACCAGACAGTCCCCGCCCCGCCACTTCAGTTCCCGGCGGACAACATCCCCTCGACCAGCTTCTGGACGCGCAGGGCCTCGGCGGGCGTCGCAAGCCGGTGCGGCTCGCCGCGCAGGCACAGGAGCAGATCGTCCAGTTGCGCCTCGAGGCTCGCCCTGCGGGGGTCCGCCGGGCGTGGGCCGACCTCGACGAAAGGACCGCCGTCCGACGTCGCGTCGATGTAGAAGTCCGTGATGCGGCGGCTGGCCTCGGTGCCCTTGATCGTCAGCTCCTGCCGGTCGGGCTGGGCGCCGCCGACGCTTGCCATGATCGTGACCGGGCGGCCCTCCGCCGTCTCGAGCCGGGCCAGCAGGTGCGTCTCGCACAGCCGCGGATCCGAGGGATAGGAGGGCATCGCCCCTACGAGCGACAGCGGCCCGAGGATCCGTTCGCAGAAGAACAGGAAGTGCGAGACGACCTCGCGCGTCATGCCGCCCTCGTCGCGGAAGCGCAGCCAGTCGGCCGCCTTCTGCCAGGCGCGGGGCCAGGCCGGATAGGTGAGCACGATGTCCGCGCCGACGAGCGTCCCGAGCGTTCCGTCCCGCGCAGCCTGCGACACGCCGGTCAGCGCCGCGCCCGCGGCCTGCGTGAAGTTCACCGCGGCCGGCACGCCAGCCGCCCGGAGGCCCGCGACCAGCGCCTCGCTCTGCGCGATGTCCACGCCCAGCGGCTTCTCGAGGAAGACGGCCTTGCCAGCATGGGCGGCGGCAAGCGCGTAGTCCTTTCGCGGCACCGGGGGACAGGCGAGGTAGACGAGTTCGGCGGCCGACATCGCCTCGTCAGCCGACGGCGTCACGCGCGCGTCCGGCGCCATCGAAAGCGCCGCGCCGCAGGCCTCGGGATCGGGGTCCCACAGGGCGACGGGCCGGTAGCCGGGATGGCGGACCATGTTCTCCAGCATCCTGCGCCCCATGATGCCGAGGCCGATGATGGCGGTATTCGCGGTCATGTCATGTGCTCCGTAAGGTATCGCTTGGGGCATCCAAGGCGCCCCCTCGCGGGCCGTCCCGCGCCGCGCGGGACCGGGTTTCGCGCTCAGTGCCCGAGTTCGTCGCGCCAGTCGTGCTGCGGACGGAAGCCCAGCAACCGCCGCGCCTTGGCGTTGGAATAGAACGTCTC
The DNA here is from genome assembly GCF_029624655.1 of Roseicyclus salinarum. Taxonomy (GTDB): domain Bacteria; phylum Pseudomonadota; class Alphaproteobacteria; order Rhodobacterales; family Rhodobacteraceae; genus Roseibacterium; species Roseibacterium salinarum. The sequence goes on along the minus strand of NZ_JARRSA010000051.1, from coordinate 8,872 downwards.
GCGGTCGCCCATCTCGCGCGTCACGGGCACACCGCCATAGAAGGCGTCGAGAAGTTCCGGCGTCGTGCGGTCAACGGAATGGGTGTCGTTTGAGACGTTGAACACCTCGTAGCCGAGGCCGTCCACGTGCAGGCAGCGGTCGACCATGTGGCCAAGGTCGCGCGCGTCGATGTAGGCGAAGAGGTTGCGGCGCCGCAGGGCCGGGTCCGCGACGTAGGCGGGAAAGGTCTCGCGGTATTCGTGCGGCTCGACGACGTTGTTGATGCGCAGGCCGTAGATATCGGCCCCGCTGCGCCGCTGAAAGCTGCGCGCGGTCACTTCGTTCACGACCTTGGACATGGCGTAGCTGTCCTCGGGGACGGTCGGATGCGCCTCGTCGACGGGCAGGTAGTCGGGCCTGCGCTCGCCATCGGCGAAACACACACCGTAGGTGGTCTCGGAGGATGCGAAGACGATCTTGCGCACGCCGAGCCTGAGGGCGGCGTCGATCACGTTGTAGGTGCCGATCGTGTTGACGCGGAAGCATTCGCCGTCGGGCTTCAGCAAGATGCGCGGCACCGCCGCGAAGTGCACGACCGCGTCGAAGCGTGGCACGCCCGTGCCCGGTTCCAGCTCGTCGAAGCCCGCGTAGCTCGCCATGACGTCATGCATCTGGCCCGCATCCGTGATGTCGGCGATCCGGTCGTCCACCCCCTCCAGTCCCAGCGGCACGAGGTCCACGTTGAGGACGCGATGACCGCGGTCTCGCAGGTGGCGCACCGCGTGTCGTCCCGCCTTGCCGGATCCTCCGGTGAAAAGGATGCGCATCGTGATCTCCCTTCATGCGTGACGCCGCCCCGCACAGGGCGGGCGGCAGATGGCGGATCGCGGAACGCCGCCCCGCCGCGGCCCGGAGGCGGGCGCCGAAGGTCCGTCGCGCGCCCCCGCGGGCCGTTCCTATGGCCTGATGTAGGCGTAACCGTCCTGCTGCAGCTCCACCAGCCTGACGACGCCCGACGGCGTGATGGATACGGCGTCGAGAAGCGGGATGTCCACGCCCTCGCGGTTCGACCAGTTCCGGTGCGTGTTGCCGCAGGCGGAAAAGGACATGTTGCCGTATTCCAGAGACATCGCGTTGATCCGGTCCTCCACCGGGCTGCGATCGGGGATCATCATGGCGAGGCCGGGACCATAGGCCACGATCTCGATCACGACGTCGTCGCCCTGCGCCTCATAGAAGCGCGTGAGGTTCACGGCGTTGTTCAGCGCCACGTTCATCGTCTGCTCGTCGCCCGAGTTGACCTGGATGGCGACATGATGTGTCGCGCCCTCGGCAAACGCGGGCGCTGCGGCGGCCAGCATCATCGCGGCGGCGGTGGCGATCATCTTCATTCGGAAACCCTCCCTTGGTTCGAGAGGGCCAGTCTCGTGCCAAACGGGCAATTGGCAAAGCCAAATTTCTCGGAACGAACACGATACGGGCCAGGGGACGCGCCGGACGTGCCCCTAGCCGCGCCCGGCGGGGGCCTGCCGCTCGCCATCAAAGGCCTTGAGCATCACGCCCGCGGCCTCGAGCGCGGCGCGCAGGCTCCGGGCGAGCGCGACCGCCTCGGCGCCGTCGCCATGCAGGCAGATCGTGTCGATTTGCATCGGAAGGCGCTTGCCCGTCTCGGAAATGATCGCGCCAGCGTCCAGCATGGCCAGGATCCGCCGCACAGCCAGGTCCGGGTCGTGGATCACCGCGCCGGGCTTGCGGCGGTCGACCAGCTGGCCGTCGTCCTCGTAGGCGCGGTCGGCGAATATCTCGCGCGCGATCCGCGCCCCCAACTCGCCCGCCACGACCTCCTGCGCGGTGCCCGCCAGCACCATGACGATGATCTCGGGATCAACCGCCAACGCAGCCTCGTAACAGGCCCGCGCCATGCCGGCGTCGGCGGCGGCCATGTTGGCCAGCGCCCCGTGAAGCTTGAGGTGGCGCACCCGCCCCCCCGCCGCCCGCGCCATCGCCTGCGCCGCGCCAAGCTGGTAGGCGACCATGTTCCCGAGGCTGCGGCGGTCCATGTCGATCCGCCGCCGCCCGAAGCCCTGAAGGTCGGCAAAGCCCGGATGCGCGCCGATGCCGACACCGCGCGCCATCGCCGCCGCCATCGCACCGGCCATCACGTCGGGATCGCCCGCATGGAAGCCGCAGGCGATGTTGGCCGAGGTCACGACGTCCAGAAGCGCCGCGTCGTCCCCCATGCGCCAGGCGCCGAAGCTTTCGCCCATGTCCGCGTTCAGATCCACACGTGTCTGCATCGCTACGCCTCCTCCGTCTCGCCCGCCGTCACACCGCTGATGAGTTGATAGGCCAGCAGGTCGCGGATGTCGCGCGGATCGCGCACCAGCCGCGTCAACCGCCCCGGCAGGGCCCGGACCGCCTCGGCCGCTGCGCGCTCGGCCTCGAGCGCCTCGGCGCGCTCCACGAAACGGACGGTCAGCACCGCGCCCGGAGGGGCCTGCGCCACGCGCGGCAGGTCGCAAGGCAGGACCGTTCCGATCCGCGGATAGCCGCCCGTCGTCTGGCATTCGCTCAGCAGCACCATCGGCGTGCCGTCGCCGGTGATCTGGATGTCGCCCGGCACCACGATCTCGGAGAGGACCGAAAGCCCCGCCTGCGTGTGAAAGCCCGCGCCCTCGGGGATCAGGCGGACGCCCATCCGGTTGCCGCGCGCGTCGCGGGTGAAGCGCGTCGCCTCGAAGCGGGCGATCTCGTCCGGGTCGAACATCGCCGTCTGCGGCCCGGCCACTGCGCGCAGAACGCCGCCCCCCGACCTGTCGTATGCCGGAAGCGCGAGCCCCGCATCCCCGCCCGGATCGGGGCCGAGCGCCAATCGGTCGCCCGAGGCCAGCACCCGGCCGATCCCCGCCGCCAGGTGCGCGCCGCGCGCCCCGAGGACCCTGTCGGTGGCGAACCCGCCACCCACATGCAGGTAGCCGTACCCCCCCGCAAGGACCGGCCCGATCTCGAGCGTCTGGCCCGCGCGCAGCCAGTGCGACGCGCCCCACACCAGCGGCGCGCCCGCCAGCGTCGCGCGCATGGGCGCGCCGGTCAGCGCGATGCGCGTGTCGCAGGTCGCTTCGAACACGCCGCCCATCCCGGCCATCTCCAGCGCCGCGACATCGCCCCTCTGGCCGAGCAGCGCCGCGCCCTCGGCCAGCGCCACGCGGTCCGCGGCCCCGCCGCGCGACAGGCCCTGCGCCAGAAGGCCGGGCCGCCCGCCGTCCTGAAGGCTCATCATCGGGCCGGCGCTTTGCACGATCAGCGCGCGGGTCATTCGATGAGCTCCGCCACCGCGCCGCCATCGGGCCCTTCCGCGCACAGCCGGTCCCACGCCTCGCGGGCGACCGGCTGGAACATGACCTCGTCGCCGGGACGCAACAGGAAGGGCGTCCCGCTCTCTGGCCGGAACAGGCGCAGCGCGGTTTGCGCCACCTGCCGCCAGCCCGTGGGCGTGGAGACGGAGAACAGCGTCATCTGCCGGATCGCGACGCACAGCGCGCCGACGCGCACCTTCGGCGTCAGTTCGGTCTGGCGCGGGATCGTCCAGTGGCCCGGCAACTCGCCCAGATAGGGCTGTCCGGGGGCGAAGCCGATGGTCTGCACGCGCAGCCGCGTGGCCGCGATCTCCTGCACGGCGCGGTCGGGCGTGAGGCCCGCAAGCGCCGCCGCCTCCTCGAGCTGCGGGGCGAGATCGGTGCCGAACACCGCCGGCACCCGCCAGAGCCTGCGCCCGCCCGGCAGGTCCGCCCTGGTCCAGTCGCGCCCGGCGACGAGCTCGGCAAGGGTGGCACGCAGCGCATCGGCGTCCACCGATAGCGGATCGAAGCGCAGGTAGGTCGAGACGAGCGAGGTCGTCACCTCTTCCACGCCGGGCCAACCCTCGCGCTCGACCGCATGGCGAAGCGCCAGCGCCGCGCGGTTCGCAGGCTCGCCCAACACCTCGCCGAAGCGCACGAGCAGGCCGTCCAGCCCAAGCCAGTCGATGCGGGGAAATTGCCCGTTGTCAGGTTCGGATGCGGGTTTCATGGCGTCTGCCGGTCAGGCTATCGCAGCGTTTCCGGCAGGAACAGCGCAAGCTGCGGCATGGCGATCAAAAGGCCGACCATGACCAGCATGACCAGAACGTAGGGCACGGCGCCCACCATGACCTCGCCCATGCGCCCGGTCCGCCGCGCGCCCTGCACGACATAGAGGTTCAGGCCCACGGGCGGCGTGATCAGCGCCATCTCGATCAGCACGATCATCAGGATGCCGAACCAGATCGGGTCGAACCCCTGCGCCACCACGAGCGGCACGATGATCGGGATCGTCACCACCATCAGCGACAGCGTCTCGATGAAGAAGCCGAGCACGATGTAGATCGCCACGACCACGAGGATCAGGCCCATCGGCGACAGGCCGAGGCCGTCCAGCATCGCCTCCAGCTCGGCGCCCAGCCCGGCCGAAGCGAGCGTGAAGTTGAGGAAGGACGCGCCGATCACGACCAGCATGATCATGGCGGTGATCTTGACCGTCCCGAGGACGCTTTCGCGGATCACCGCAAGATCGAGCCGCCCGAAGAGCGCGGCGATGACGAGGGCGCCGAAGACGCCGACGGAGGCGGCTTCGGTCGGCGTGGCCCAGCCGCGGTAGATGGTTCCGACGATCACGCCGAAAAGCAGGATGATGGGCAGCAGCTGAACCAGCGCGCGCAGCATCTCGGGCAGCGGGAATACCCGCCGCACCCCGCCAAGGCCGGGGCGCAGGGCGCAGATCAGCACGGTCACGGCCATGAACCCAAGGGCAAGCAGGAGGCCGGGGATCAGTCCCGCGAGGAAAAGCTGAGGGATCGAGCTTTGCGTCAGGAAGCCGTAGACGATGAGGTTGATCGAGGGCGGGATCATGATCCCGAGGGTCCCCCCCGCCGCGATGGCGCCGGAGAACAGGCGCGGGTCGTAGCCCAGCTTCTCGGCCTGCGGCATGGCGACCGTCGCCACGGTGGCCGCCGTCGCGACGGACGAGCCCGAGGTTGCCGAGAACATCGTCGCCGTGGCGATGTTGGCGTGGACGAGGCCGCCCGGCAGCCAGCTGACCCAGCGATCGAGCGCGGCGTAGGTCCGCGTCGCGATGCCCGACCGCACGAGGATCTCGCCAAGGAGCACGAAGAAGGGAATGGCGATCAGCGTGGGGTTGTTGGACGTCGACCAGACCATGTTGCCGAGCCCCCGCAGCAGCGGAAACGGGCTGAAGAACTGGTCGATCCCGAAGCCCAGCAGAAAGAGGACGATGCCGACCGGGATCGAAAGTCCCAGGAGGGCCAGCAGGCCGATGGTGATGGACGGGATCATCGCGCGCCGTCTCCCTTCAGTGCGGCCATGGCGGCGGCCTCGGCCTCCTCCAGCTCGCCGGTGATGCCGATACGGGCCTGCGCGGCGTCGTGACGGCCCTGCAGGACGATGACCGCGGCCGCCAGCAGCGTCACCCAGGACGCGACCGCGAACCAGATCCAGCCGGCCATCCACGGCCACTGGACCAGCGCGAGCGGCGTCTCGAGCGGCGTGTTCGCGCGCGACGAATTGGCGATCGAGCGCTCCAGCACCGGCCAGCATTTCACCGCGATCAGCGTCACGGTGGCGGCCAGGACGCTGAGGCTGAACAGGTCGAACAGCGACCGCATCCGTGGGCCGCCCCGGCTGCGGATCAGGTCGATGCGCACATGGCCCAGTTCGCTCAGCGCGTAGGCCATGCCCCAGGACGTGGCGATCGCCATGACGTAGCCGCTGATCTCGTCGGTCCCGCCGAAGGAGGCGTGGAACCGCCGCAGCACGATGTCGAGAAGGACGACGCCGGCACACAGCAGGAGGACCGCCCCCACCACGAGCGCAACACGGCGGTTGAGCGTCCGCAGGTGGTCGATGATGGTGTCGGCCATGGCGATCCTCCCGTCCTGTCGTTACTGCGTGACGGTCACGCCGGTCACGGCGCCCACGCTCTCGTTCCAACGCGCCGCCCAGTCGGCCCCGGCGCGCTCGGCCCAGTCGGGAAGCACGGTGGTTTCCAGCACCTCGCGGGCGCGGGCGTAATCGGCGTCGGACACCTCGACCAGCACCATGTCGCGCGCCTCGCCCACGGGGCATTCGCCGCTACCGGTCAGGCAGTTGATGTCGGTCACGAGCGCGTCCTGCGCGGCGGCCCAGGCGGGGGCCTCGAACTCGGCGGCGATGGTCTCGGAGATCAGCGCCTGCATCTCGGGCGAGAGGCTGTTCCAGCGGTCGAGGTTCATCGCGGTCACGACGCTGTCCCAGCCGCCCAGCGGGATCGGCAGGAGATGCGTCGAGACTTCCCACCAGCCCGCCGAATAGCCCGAGCCCGCGCCCGTCACCGCGCAATCGACGACGCCGTTCTGCAGGGCGCCCGGCACTTCGCCGAAGCTGACGTTAATGCCCTCGGCCCCGAGCGCCTCGAGGAACTGGGCCGTCATGCGGCCCGAGGCGCGCACCTTCAGCCCTTCGAGGTCCGCGAGGCTCTCGATCTCGGCGTTGCAGAACACGACCTGCGGCGGATAGGGCGCGATGGCGAGGACGTGCGAGTTGAAACGGTCGCGGTAGATGTCCTCGACCATGGGCCGCGCCGCGTCGACCATGGCGCGGGCCTCGTCCGCCGTCATCGCGATCAGCGGCACGTCCAGGCCTTCCAGTTCGGGCGCGTCCGCCACGGCGTAGTCGGCCACCGTCATCGCCACGTCGTAGACGCCCTCGCCCAGCAGGCGGTAGACGTCGCCGACGCCGAGGTTCATCTGGTTGTGCGTGGTCAGCGCGACCTCGATCTCGCCGCCGGAGGCCGCGGGCAGCGTCTCGGTCCAGAACGGCGCCTCGTATTGGATGTGCAGCGGCAGGTTCGACCAGCTGCCCACCACGGACAGCGTCTCGGATTGCGCAAGCGCCGGGCTGCCAAGCGCGCTGGCTGCCAGCAGGATCGCGATTTTCGTCTTCATTCCATGGTCTCCCGTGTTGGTGTCATTGCGTCACTCGTAAGTCAGCACCGGCACCTCGGCATCCTCGGGGATGTCGGTGATCAGCATGTGTCCCGGACGGTGCGTGATGCACAGCGGCGGGGCGGCAGCGGCGATGGCGGCCTGCGGGGTCACGCCGCAGGCCCAGAACATCGGCACATGCCCCTCGGGCAGCGGCGCGGGGTCGCCCCAGTCGGGCCGCGACAGGTCGGCGATGCCGATGGCGGCGGGATCGCCCGCGTGGACCGGCCCCCCATGCGCAAGCGGGTAGTGGCGCGAGATCTCGGTGGCCTCTGCCACGCGGTCGGCGGCGATCGCGCGCAGGCTCACCACCATGTCGGAGCGGAACGGCCCCGCGGCCGCGCAAGGGATCGACGAACGGAACATCGGCACCGTCCTGTCGTTCTCGACGTGCCACAGCGGGATGCCCGCCCGCCCCAGCGCATGTTCGAACGTGAACGAGCAGCCCAGCGCGAAGGCGACCATATCGTGCGCCCAAAGGTCGGCGATATCGCTCACGGCCCCCTCCAGCCGCCCGTCGCGGTAGACGTTGTAGGCCGGAACGTCGCTGCGGATGTCGATGTCGCGGCCCAGCGTGCGCATCATCGGGTCGCCGGTGTCGGACACGCCGACCAGCGGGCAGGGTTTGGGATTGCGCTGGCAGAAGCGCATGAAATCGAGCGCGAAGGCCTCGGGCAGGATCACGACGTTGGCCTGCAGGTAGCCCGCGCCCAGCCCCGCCGTGTGGCCGCCATAGGCTCCGGTGCGGATCGCGGAGCGCACGGTCGCGAGGTCGCGTCGCTGCAGGTCGCGGAAGGCGTCGGTCATCTGCCCCTCGGGTTCGGGATGTCTGTTCCCCGAAGGCTGTCCCGACGCCGCCATCAAATCAAATCGAAAGATTTTCTCGATTCCGATAAATGATTTCTATGCCTCGGCATGGTGCAGAGCGGCCTCGCGCGCGAGGTGAGCCGCCGTTTCCACGAGGTGGCTCTTGGGTTCTGCGAGGTATGAGGCGGTGAAGCGCAGGGGCCCCGGCACCCAGCCCGGATCGAACTCCACGATCCGCCCGGCGGCCAGCGGATCGGCGGCCAGCGCGCGCGGCAGGGCCGCCACGCCCAGGCCCGCCTCGACCAGCCGGAAACAGGCCGAGAGCGACGAGGAGGGGAAGATCGCGACCTCGGGGCCCGCGCGCTCGAAGAGTTTTTCGCGCAGTTCCCGGTACGGCCGCGTGTTGCGCGCGTAGGTCAGCACGGGGCGGCGGAAATGCGCGGCGGGATCGTCTACCGGCGGGGCATCGGCCGCAACATACCACGCGAGGTCGAAGCCCGGCAGCTCGATGTTGTCGACGGAATATTCAGAAATCGGACCCAAGAGGATCGCAAGGTCGATCTCGCGGTTCAGAAGGCCCTCGCGCAGGCCCAGCGAGATGTCCACGTTGAACTCGATCTCCAGCCGGGGATAACGCTGGTGCAGCCGCGCGATCAGGTCTGGCAGCCAGCATTGCGCGATGGTCTCCGACACGCCGATGCGCAGGTGCCGCTCCAGCCCCTCGGGGTCGATCACGTCGCGCTCGACCATCTCGGACAATTGCTCGAACTTGCGGGCATAGCTCAGCAGCCGCTCGCCACGCTTGGTCAGCGTCAGCCCGCCTGCCGCCCTGTCGAACAGAGCGCCGTTCAGCGTCGCCTCGAGGTTGCGGATGCGCGCCGTGACGGCGGGCTGGGTCAGGTTCATCGCGTCGGCCGCCCGCCCGATGCCGCCAAAGCGCACCACCGCCACGAAGGTGTGCAGCTGTTCGAGGTTCAGCCGGCCCATGTTCGTCCCACCGTTGCGCGCCGCGCGGCAGGGTATGCCCGATC
>NZ_JARRSA010000050.1 GCF_029624655.1 Roseicyclus salinarum | reverse complement strand
TCTTCGCTACGACTGCCCTTGTGGCAACCGCTGGCGTAGCAATGGCCGACGTCGCGATCAGCGGCTACGCCGAAATGGGTATCGCGGGCGGCAGCGACAACGCTGCAAACGACACTGCTGGCGTGACCCAGTTCTTCCAGGACATCGACGTCACCTTCACCATGTCCGGCACGTCCGACAACGGCCTGACCTTCGGCGCAAGCGTCGACATCGACGAGACCGCCGCTGGCACCAACTCGTTCGACGACAACGGCACGACCGTCTTCATCTCGGGCGACTTCGGCACCCTGACGATGGGCGACACCGACGGTGCGTTCGACTGGGCCCTGACGGAAGCCAACATCGGCAGCCCCGGCTCGATCGACGACTCCGAGACGCTGCACGCCGGCTACAGCGGCAACAGCGGCCTCGACGGCACCTACGACGGTCAGGTCCTGCGCTACGACTACTCGATGGCCGGCTTCGGCGCCGCGCTGTCGGTGGAAATGGACGACACGGTTGACGGCGGCGACCCGGCATACGGCCTCGGTGCGAAGTACTCGGGCGATATCGCAGGCGGCTCCTACGGCATCGGCATCGGTTACCAGACCGTCAACGACACCGACGGCGCAACCGTTGGCGATCAGGGTACGGACGTGATCGGCTTCTCGGCCAGCGTTTCGCTCGACAGCGGCCTGTCGGCTGCTCTCAACTACTCGCAGATCGACGGCACCGGCACCGACGCTGACGAAGATGGCGTCCACATGGCAATCGGCGCGAGCTACACGTTCGACGCGATCACCGTGCACGCCAACTACGGCAGCTACGATTGGGACGACGCGGCAACCACCCCCGACTCGTCGGGCTACGGCCTCGCCGCAGCATACGACCTTGGCGGTGGCCTGTCGGCTCACCTCGGCTACGGCTACAGCGACAACGACGGCATCGACGACGAGTCGAGCTGGTCGCTCGGCCTGGCAATGTCCTTCTGATCCGACCGGATCGCACAGACCTGGAAAGAGCGGGCGCTTGCCCGCTCTTTTCTTTTTGGGCACAAGGTTTCCCAGAACCGTGCGATCACAACGAGCAGGCAGACACATGCAGAGCGTCACATCCACCATCCGCACTCTCGTCACGGCCGTCCTTTGCCTCGGCGCCAGCGCGGCAATCGCCCCGCCTGCGCAGGCGCAGGATCTCAGCTTCGGCCTTACCACCGACATCGACACCGGCGCCTTCGGCGGCGTGGTGGAGGTTCACGGCGCGCCCGTGTTCGAGCAGCCGAACGGTTTCTCGGGACGGTGGGGCGTCGCCGCGCGCACGGACACCGACGGCAGCGCATGGGTCGGCGCGGGCTTCGTGCTGAACCTGGACGTGGGCCGCAACGCCTTCGTCGAAGGAAGCTTCATGCCCGGCTACTACAGCGAGGGCGACAGGCCGCTGGGCGGCAACCTGCATTTCCGTTCGCTCGCCGGCTTCGGGTGGCGGGTGTCGCCAACCGGTTCGGTCGTGCTCAGCCTCGACCACATCTCGAACGGCGGCATCGAGGACTTCAACCCCGGCGCGGAAACGATCGCCCTGCGCTACCGGATGGCGTTCTGACGCAGCGGCCGACCCGAACCCGAGGCCGATCGCCATGTCCCTGACCGAAATCCAGGCTCGCGTCGACGCCGCCCTTTCGGCGGCGGGCCGTCCCGCGGGCGACGCGACGCTGATCGCCGTGTCCAAGGTGCAGCCGCCCGAACGGGTGGAGGCCGTGCTGGAGCAGGGTCACCGCGTCTTCGGCGAGAACCGCGTCCAGGAGGCGCAGGGACGCTGGCCGGAATTCCAGGCGCGCTTCGAGGGGATTTCGCTGCATCTCATCGGGCCGCTTCAGACCAACAAGGCCCGCGCCGCGGTCGAGATGTTCGATGCCGTCCACACGGTGGACCGCCCTAAGCTTGCCGCGACCCTTGCGCGCCTTGCGCAGGAGCGCGGCGAAAGCCCCGAGGTGTTCATCCAGGTCAACACCGGGGAAGAGCCTCAGAAGGCCGGATGCCTGCCCGCCGACGTGGACGCCTTCGTGGCGGAGGTGCGGGGGATGGACCTGCCCCTCTCGGGCCTGATGTGCATTCCCCCCGTGGACGAGGAGGCGAGCCTTCATTTCGCGCTTCTCGCGAAGATGGCCGCGCGAAACGGACTGGCGGGCCTGTCGATGGGCATGAGCGCAGACTTCGAGAAGGCGATATCCTTCGGCGCGACGCATGTGCGCGTCGGCTCCGCGATCTTCGGCGAACGCGCCTACGACTGACGGGCGGCAAGCGCCTCGGGCACGATCAGCCGGGTTCCGAAACCGATGCGCGCCGTGATCCGACGGAGGTCCACGGGATCGAGCGCGATGCAGCCGTCCGTGGGCCGCCCCGGTCCGCGCCAGCGATGCACGAAGATCGCCGAGCCGCGCCCCCGCTCCGCGCGCGGCCAGTTCCAGTCCGTCAGCAGCACGAGATCATACAGCCTGTCGCCCCGCGAAAGCCGCTCGGCCGAGGCGGGGTAGGGCGCACGCACCATCAGGTTGTAGTCCTCGTGGGCCGGATCGTCGGACCACAGGTCGGCGGGCCGGATCGGCACGGCCCAGTCGCAGGGCCGCGCGATCCTGTCGGGCCGGTACAGGCAACCGACGATCCGGTGCTCGCCCGAAGGCGTCGCCCCGTCCCCCTCGCGCTTCGTCGCCGTCACGCCGGAGCGTCCGAGTGTGCAGGGATAGGTGACGCCGCGAAAGCGCAGGCCCATGGGCGTCAGCACCATGTCTTCGGCGCCTGTCAAAGAAGATGCCCCGACTTCGACTTCTTCACTCCGAGGTAATGCGCGTTATGCCTGTTCGTGCCGGTGACGAGGGGCACGCGCTCGTGAACGGCGATGCCCTCGGCTTCCATCATCTCGACCTTGCGGGGATTGTTCGTCATGAGACGCACGGACGAGAACCCCATCCGCCGCAGGATGTCCGATCCGATGCGGAAATCGCGCTCGTCGTCCTCGAAGCCCAGCCGATGATTTGCCTCGACGGTGTCGAAACCCTGATCCTGCAGGGAATAGGCGCGCATCTTGTTCGTGATGCCGATGCCACGGCCTTCCTGGTTGAGGTAGAGCAGGACACCCGACCCGACGCGCCCCATCTCGGCGAGGGCGGTCCGAAGCTGCGGGCCGCAGTCGCATTTCAGCGAGCCGAGGACGTCGCCCGTGAAGCACGCCGAATGGAGCCGCGCCAGCACCGGCCTTGCGCGGTCCGGTCGCCCGATCTCGATGGCGAAGTGTTCCACACCGCCGTTGTCGGGACGGAAGATGTGCAGCCGCCCGGCCTCGGCGGCCTCCATCGGCAGGCGCGCGGCGGCCACGGGAAGAAGATCGTGGTGCCGCGCGAGGTCGTCGGCGGTCGCGGCGGGATCGAGTTCCGTCAGCCCCATGTCGCGCGCGGCCGCGCCGGCAGGCACGGTCAGGACGCAAGGCAGAAGCTGCGCCGACTTCGCCAGCAGAAGCGCGAGCCTGCAAAGCGTCGCGTTGCCTTCTCGCAGCGTCCGCAGCGGGCCCTTGAGCGGCGCCATGAGGTCACGCGCCGGGTCGGCGACATCGCGCAGCCAGGCCGCGTCCGCGTCGCGCGGCATCTCCACGCGTGCAATGTCGCCGTCATAGACCCGCGCCTTCAGCGTCTCGGCCCGCCAAGACGTGATCGCCACGACCGCCGGTCCGCCGAGCGCCCTCAGGGCGGCCACGCGGTCCTTGCGGGCGGTTTCCGCCGCGAGAACGACGATGCCCGTCCCGCCGCTGCCGATCGCGACGGGCAGCCCCATGCGCAGATCGGCCCGCGCGCGGGCCACCCGCTCGGCGGGGCTGGGCAGAAGGGTATCGCGCGGATCGTTCACCATGGCCGCTTTCCCTTACAGCGCGACGAAGGAATTTGAAACAATACCTCGCGCGCTCACACGGCTGCGTGAAAAAACCTTTCAGACGCTTGCCAGACGCACGGACCCCGCGCATCTCAGTTCCATCACGAAGCCGGGAGGACCCGACCGATGGCCAATCTGAAGAAGATACTTCTCGTCGACGACGACGACGACCTGCGCGAGGCGCTGTCCGAGCAGCTGGTCATGACCGAGGATTTCGACGTGTTCGAGGCGGCCTCGGGTGCGCAGGCGATGGAGCGCGCGAAGGAGGGGATCTACGATCTCGTCATCCTAGACGTCGGCCTTCCCGACACCGATGGGCGCGAATTGTGCAGGCTGATGCGCAAGCAGGGCGTGAAGTGCCCGATCCTGATGCTCACCGGCCATGACAGCGACGCCGACACGATCCTCGGCCTCGACGCGGGGGCCAACGACTACGTGACGAAACCGTTCCGCTTCCCCGTCCTTCTCGCGCGGATCCGCGCGCAGCTGCGGCAGCACGAGCAGTCCGAGGACGCCGTCTTCCAGCTTGGCCCCTACACGTTCAAGCCCGCGATGAAGCTGCTCGAGACGGAGGATCAGAAAAAGATCCGCCTGACCGAGAAGGAGACGAACATCCTCAAGTTCCTCTATCGCGCGCAATCCGGCGTGGTGGCGCGGGACGTGCTTCTGCACGAGGTCTGGGGCTACAACGCCGGCGTGACGACGCATACGCTCGAGACGCACATCTACCGCCTGCGTCAGAAGATCGAACCCGATCCCTCGAACGCGCGGCTTCTGGTGACGGAATCGGGCGGCTATCGCCTCGCGGCGTGACGCCTTCCGTGCGCCGCACGTCCAGGTTTTGACGTGGATCAATGTGCAACCTGAAGTTGCTCGTTTAGAAAAGTTCCACGACCTCCCTGTTGGACTCGGCCCGGACCCCTGGTTCGGGCCGTTTTTCTTCGGAGGTCATCTGCTGTCGTCACCATCGGTTCCGTCGTCGAGGCGTTCCAGCGTCGCCTGAAAATTGCCGTCGATCAGGATGGTGTCCTCGGCGTCAAGTCCGTTGTTCGGGAGGCCGCCGGGCGTCACCCGCGCGATCAGGTCGCCCGCGATCGTCAGGCCGCTTCCAGTCCGCTCGACGGCGGTCAGCGAAAGCTCGATGTTCTCGGGGTGGGCCAGCATCGGCTCCTGCTGCGCGCCGCTCACCATCATGACGCCCGGGTCGGCGACCCTCATGTCCTGCGCAAGGCCTTCCAGCGTGAATGTCACGACCAGAATGTGGTCGAACGGCCCGCCGTCCGCACCGGCCCCTGCGGAACCCGGCTCGCCGACCAGCGTGACCTCGATGTCGTCCCCTGTGGCGCGCCAGCCACTTTCGGGAAGGCTTTCCGTCCCTGGGGACACGACGGTCCAGACGGCGTCGTCGGCATTGTAGGCTCCGGTGATCGTGCCGCTCGACTGCGCCAAGGCGGGCAGGCTTGCTGCAAGGGTGAACGCAAGGGCTGCTGCGGCGGCGGCGCGCGGTGTGGTCATGGTCAGGTCTCCGGTGCTGTGTCGCGCGGGAAACTCCCGCCCGGCGGGGCATGTTCCCTGCTGCTCTGGAACTCCCGCGCGCGCCGGCCTAGCTTGCGCGCGCAGAAACATTCGGAGCCTCCATGCCCTTCACGCTTGCCACCTGGAACATCAACTCGGTCCGCCTTCGCGCCGATCTCGTCGCGAAACTCCTGACCGAGGAGGCGCCCGACATCCTGTGCCTGCAGGAATGCAAGAGCCCGGTGGACAAGATCCCTGTCGAGGTCTTCGCTGAACTCGGCTACGGCCATGTCGTCGCGCGCGGGCAGAAGGGATACAACGGAGTCGCGATCCTGTCCCGGCTGCCGCTCGAGGATGCGGGCCACCGCGACTTCTGCGAGAAGGGCGACGCCCGCCACGTCGCCGCCCGGCTCGAGGACGGCACCGTGATCCACAATTTCTACGTTCCCGCGGGCGGCGACGAGCCCGACCGCGAGAAGAACCCGAAATTCGGCCACAAGCTCGATTTCCTGACCGAGATGCGCGACTGGTTCCGCGACGAGCGCCCGCGGAAGTCGATCCTCGTCGGCGATCTGAACATCGCCCCGCGCGAGGACGACGTCTGGAGTCACAAGCAGCTTCTGAAGGTCGTCAGCCATACCCCGGTGGAGGTCGATCACCTCGGCGACATGCAGGAGGCGGGCGGCTGGGTCGACATCACGCGCAAGGACATCCCTGAGGGGCTGCTTTATTCGTGGTGGTCGTATCGCGCGCCCGATTGGGCCGCCGCCGACAAGGGCCGCAGGCTGGATCACGTCTGGGCCACGCCCGACATCGCGAATGCCGGCCATTCCAGCCGGGTCCTCCGCACCGCGCGCGGATGGGAGAAGCCTTCGGACCACGCCCCGGTCTTCGCCACCTTCGACCATTGATCGCCCCCTTGGCGCGGGCCCGCCGGGACCGCATATAAAGACGAAGCGAATTTGACGGAGACAAGCGATGCCGGAGAAATGCGATGCTTGAGCTGGGACAGCCTCAAACGAACGCCGCGGCCGCGGGCGACCTGATCAAGGACGGAACCGAGGCCACCTTCATGGCCGACGTGATCGAGGGTAGCCGCGAGGTGCCCGTGATCGTCGATTTCTGGGCGACGTGGTGCGGCCCCTGCAAGACGCTGGGCCCGATGCTCGAGGCCGCCGTGATGGCGGCGAAGGGCAAGGTGCGCCTCATCAAGATCGACGTCGACCGCGAACAGCGCCTCGCCGGCGCGCTGGCGCAGCAGGGCCTTCCGCTCCAGTCGATCCCGACTGTCGTCGCCTTCCATGACGGCCAGCCTGTGGACATGTTCCAGGGCGCGCTGCCGCAGGGACAGGTCAACGACTTCGTCAACAAGCTGATCTCGATGGCGGGCGACGGCGGCCTGTCCGAGGCCATCGAGGCCGCAGAGCAGATGCTGGCCGAGGGCGCGACCGCCGACGCGGCGCAGACCTTCGCCGCGATCCTCGGCGAAGTGCCCGACCATGCCGGGGCGCTTGGCGGCCTTGCCCGCGCCCATGTCGCAATGGGGCAGCTCGACCAGGCGGAGGCGCTTCTGAACAACGCCCCCGAGAAGATCGCGACCGCCCCCGAGCTCGAGGCCGCGCGCGCGCAGATCGCGCTTGCCCGTCAGGCCGAGAACGCGGGTCCGCTTGCCGAGCTTGCCGCCGCCGTCGAGGCCGATCCCTCCAACCTGCAGGCCCGGTTCGACCACGCGCAGGCGCTGCACGCCTCGGGCCATGTCGAGGAGGCCGTCGAACAGTTGCTCGAGCTGTTCCGCCGCGACCGCGAGTGGAACGACGGTGCAGCCAAGGCCCAGCTCTTCACGATCTTCGACGCCCTCAAGCCCACCGATCCGATTGCGCAGAAGGGGCGGCGCCGGCTCAGCTCGATGATATTTGCCTGATCCGCACCACAGGCTAGGTCGCTCGTGATGATGACAGCTGCCGATCTTCCCGGGACCATTCCGGTGTTCCCGCTTCCGGGGGCGCTGCTGCTGCCCCGCGCCCGTCTTCCGCTGCATATCTTCGAGCCGCGTTACCTTGCGATGCTCGACGATGCGCTGAAGACGCCACACCGCCTGATCGGGATGGTGCAGTCGCGCGAGGTGCCGGGTTCGGACGAGCGGCGGCTGCATTCCATCGGCTGCGCGGGTCGCGTCACCCAGTTCTCCGAGACGGAGGACGGGCGCTACATGATCACGCTGACCGGCATTTCGCGCTTCCGCATCGCCGAGGAGGTCTCGGGCTTCACGCCCTATCGCCGCTGCGACGTGAAATGGGACGGGTTCTCGCGGGATCTCGGCCCGACCGAGCACGACCCCGAGTTCGACCGCGAGCCCTTCCTCGACCTTCTGGGCCGGTATTTCGAGGCGATGTCGCTGTCCACCGACTGGGAAAGCCTGAAGGAGGCCGACGACGAGCTTCTGATCAACTCCCTGTCGATGCTCTGCCCCTTCGACCCCGAGGAAAAGCAGGCGCTGCTCGAGGCGCCGTCGCTGTCCACCCGGCGCGAGACATTGTGGACCCTGCTGGAGTTTTCCCTGCGCGGCGGAGCGCCCGAGGAGACCATGCAGTGAGCGGCGCGTCGTCGGACGAAAACGCCGGGGACGGGCAGTCCGCCCCGCGTGAGCAGGCCTTCGACCGGCGGATGCTCGAGGCGCTGGTCTGTCCGATGACCCACGGCACGCTGACCTATGACAGCGAGCGGCGCGAACTGGTGTCGAAGGCAGCGCACCTCGCCTATCCGATCCGGAACGGCATCCCGATCATGCTCGAGGAAGAGGCGCGCAAGCTGGACTGAGCGCTAGAGTGCACGGCCCCGCAGCAGGCGCGGCACGTCGCCGGTCAGCCCGGCGGCCTCGCGGATGAACCGCCGCCTGAGGCCGGGCATCGCCTGAACCACGCCCATTCCGATGTCCCGCGCCGCGCGGATTGCCGGATTATCGTTCGAGAACAGTCGGTTGAATGTGTCCGTCGCGACAGCCATGGCCGCCGTGTCGAACCGCCGCCACGACTGGTAGCGGGCCAGAACGTCGGCGCGCGCGATGTCCTCTCCCCTGCGCCGCGCATCCGCCAGCACCTCGGCGAGCGCCGCGATATCGCGCAGCCCCAGGTTCAGGCCCTGCCCCGCGATCGGGTGGACGCCATGTGCCGCATCGCCGACCAGCGCAAGCCGTTCCGCAACGAACCGCTCGGCGATGCTGAGGCTGAGGGGGTAGGCGTAGCGGGTCCCCGCCAGTTCGATCTCGCCGAGGAAGTCGCCGAAGGCGGGCCGCAGCGCCTCGAGATAGGCCGCGTCGTCCATCGCCGCGATCTCGGCGGCGCGCGCGGTGCGCTCGGACCACACGATGGACGACCGGTTGCCCGGAAGCGGCAGGATGGCGAGCGGCCCGGCCGGCATGAAGAACTGGTGCGCGATCCCGTGATGCGGCTTCTCGTGCGCTATGGCGCAGACGAGGGCGGTCTGCCCGTAATCCCAGCCGGTGCGCCGGATGCCCGCGCGCCCGGCCGTGCCACCGCGCCGTCCGTCCGCACCTACCAGGATGCGGCCACTCAACCCGCGCCCGTCCGCCAGCGTCACGCGGACCGGCCCCGCGGTGTCCTGCGCCACCACTTTCGCCTCCGGCAAATGCGTCACCCGGGGATTGGTATCGATGGCCTCAAGCAGGGCGCGGCGCAGGTGGCGGTCCTCGATCATGTGGCCCATCGGGCCTTCCTCGATCTCGGCATGGTCGAGATGCAGGAAGAACGGTCCAGCCCCCTCGCCCGCGCGTCCGTCCGAGGCCTTCACCTCGAGGATCGGCTGGGCGACGTCCTGAAGCCCCTCCCAGAGGCCAAGCGCATCGAGCATCCGCACCGACGCGAGCGCAAGGGCATAGGACCGCCCGTCGAAGGCCGCGTCGCCGCGCGTGGCCTCGGGCAGCGCATCGATCACGACCGAGGACAGCCCCGCCTGCGCCAGCGCCAGGGCAAGGCACGAGCCGTTGAGCCCGCCGCCGACGATCAGGATGTCCGCATCGCATGTCATGCGCCGGACTATGACCCGCCACGGGGGATTGTCCACAATAGCCCGCCTCGCTAGCGTCCCTCCGCGACAACGTGACGGGGCATGAGGGAGCATGGCGATGGACGATTGGCTTTGGATGAGCGCCTGCGACCTCGGCCGCGGGATCGACGCGGGCGAGATCGAGCCGGTGGCGCTGACGCAGGCCTATCTCGACGCGGCCGGGCGGCATGCGCATCGCGACCGCATCTACACGGTGCTGACCCCGGACCGGGCACTCGCCGAGGCCGAGGCGTCGGCGCATCGCGCTCGCCACGGCGTGAGGCGCGGCCTTCTGGACGGCGTGCCGATCAGCTGGAAGGACCTTTTCGACAGCGCGGGCGTGGCCACCGAGGCGGGCTCCCGCCTGCTGGAGGGTCGGGTGCCCGAGGCCGATTGCGACGTGCTGGCGCGGGCGACGCGGGCGGGCCTCGTCTGCCTTGGAAAGACGCACATGTCCGAGCTCGCCTTCGCCGGTCTCGGCCTGAACCCCGCCTACCGCGGAACGCCGGAGGGCGCGACGCCGCCCAACGTGCACGATCCCGCCTGCGTGCCCGGCGGGTCGTCCTCGGGCGCGGCGGCGTCCACGGCGTTCGGTGTCGCGGCGGCCGGCATCGGCTCGGACACCGGCGGCTCGGTGCGCGTGCCTGCCGCGTGGAACGACCTCGTCGGCCTCAAGACCACCTCGGGCAGGCTTTCGCTGGAAGGTGTCGTGCCACTGGCGGAGACCTTCGACACCGTCGGCCCGCTCTGCCGCAGCGTCGAGGATTGCGCCTACCTTCTCGCGGCGATGGAGGGCGGCGCGGTGCCGGACCTCTCCAATGCCACGCTTCAGGGCGCGCGGTTCCTCGTACTCGGGAAATTCGCCGAGGATGCCGCCCCCGAGCAGGCGCGGGGCTTTGCCTTCGCTCTCGAAAAGCTGGCCGAGGCCGGCGCGCAGATCGAGACGGGCCATGTGCCCGCAATCGACCCGGCCATGGACCTATCGCCGGTGCTGTTCGCCGCCGAGGCCTACGGCATCTGGCGCGACGCGATCGAGGCTGCGCCCGAAAAGATGTTCGACCGCGTGCGCGACCGCTTCCGCGGCGGAGCGGACTTCTCGGCGCCCGATTACGTCGCGGCATGGCGCAAGCTTCGCGGCCTGCGGAAGGACTGGGCGCGGACGACCGCCGCTTACGACGCGATCCTGCTGCCGACGACCGCCAACGCCCCGCCCGAGATCGCGCGGCTGATGGCCGACGCCGACTACTACGTCGCCCAGAACCTTCTGACGCTGCGCAACACGCGTGTGGGAAACCTGATGGGGCTCAGTGGCCTGACCCTTCCCACGGGGGTGGCGGCGGCGGGCCTCATGATGCTGGCGCCCCCCATGGCGGAGGAGCGTCTGCTGCGCCTTGGGGCCGCCGCGGAGGCCGCCCTGACCTGAAGGCCACAACCGCCGGGCAAAGCGAGCCTTTTTCTGGACAGCCGCGTGAGGCGCAAGGTAGATTGCCTGCAAATCGGGGCGGAACGATCCCGGTATTTGAGGCAGTCATGGTTTTTCCCGAGCGGTTTTCGAACCTGCCAGAATACGCGTTTCCGCGTTTGCGGAAGCTTCTCGACGTCCATGAACCGGGCGGCGAGCCCATCGCCATGACCATCGGCGAGCCGCGCCATCCGTTCCCGGACTGGGTCGGCGACGTGATCGCGGAAAGCCTCGAGGGCTTCGGCCGCTATCCCCCGAACGAGGGCACCGCAGGTCTTCAGACCGCGATCGCGCGCTGGATCGCGCGGCGCTATGGCGTCCACGTTTCGGCCGACCGCCAGATGCTGCCCCTGAACGGCACGCGCGAGGGGCTGTTCAACGCCTGCCTCGCGCTCTGCCCCGAGACGAAGGCCGGAAAGCGCCCCGTCGTCCTGATGCCGAATCCGTTCTACCAGGTCTATGCCGTGGCGGCGCTGGCCGTGGGGGCCGAGCCCGTCTATGTTCCCGCGACCGGGGCGACGGGGCATCTGCCGGATTACGGCGCGCTCCCGCCCGAGACGCTGGAGCGGACGGCCATCGCCTACATCTGCTCGCCCGCGAACCCGCAGGGTTCGGTCGCGGACGAGGGCTACTGGACCGATCTGATCGCACTGGCCGAACGTCACGATTTCCGGATCTTCGCCGACGAGTGCTATTCCGAAATCTACCGCGACACGCCGCCCCCCGGCGCATTGCCGGCCGCGCAGGCGAACGGTGCGGACCCCGAGCGCGTCGTGATCTTCCACTCGCTGTCCAAGCGGTCGAACCTGCCTGGCCTGCGTTCGGGCTTCGTGGCGGGCGGGCCGGAAAGCGTTGGGCGCATGAAGCAGCTTCGAAACTATGCCGGCGCGCCGTTGCCCCTTCCGCTTCAGGCGGTGGCCGAACGCGCGTGGAACGACGAGACCCATGTCGAGGAGAACCGCGCCCTCTACCAGGAGAAATACCGCATCGCCGACGAGGTGATGGCCGGTGTTCCCGGCTACGAGGGGCCCCCGGCGGGGTTCTTCCTGTGGCTTCCGGTCGAGGATGCCGAGGCCGCGGCCCTGAAGCTGTGGCGGGAGGCGGGCGTGCGCGTCCTTCCCGGTCACTACCTTGCGCGCGAGACCGAGGCGGGCACGCCTGGGTCGGACCGCATCCGCGTGGCGATGGTCGCCGAAAAAGAAGAGATGCGCCGCGGCCTGATCCGCCTGCGGCAGACAATCTACGAGTGAGGGAGAGTCCCGATGGCCTACCAGACCCGACAGCGTGACCCGTTCCTCGACGAGGAGACCCATGCCATTCTCGTTCGGAGGGGGCAGGAGGTGCTGGGCATCGCGCTTCTGGCGCTGGGGGCCGCGCTTGCCGCGCTTCTGTTCAGCTATGCGCCCGAGGACCCCAACTGGATGGCTGCCACCGATGCGCCGCCCCAGAACCTGATGGGACACACCGGCGCCTCGGTTGCCGCGATCCTGATGATGATCGTGGGCTACGGGGCCATCGTGCTGCCGATCGCCTGCCTCGTCTGGGGGATGCGTTTCTTGCTTCATGCCGGCGCCGACCGCGCGGTGCCGCGTGTCTTCTTTCTGCCCATCGTGCTCGCGCTCGCCTCGATCTACGCGGCAAGCCATGTGCCGCCGCAGTCCTGGACGCATTCCTTCGGGCTGGGCGGGCTGTTCGGGGACACGGTGCTGGGCGCCGTCCTGAATGCGCTGCCGTTCGCCGCGCAGGCGTCGCTGAAGCTGGTGGCGGGTGCCGCGTTCCTCGGGGGAGCGGTGATGCTGTTCCATGTCTCGGGCGTCAGCGCGCGCGAATTCCGGGGCGCCATGCGTTTTCTCGTGCTTGGCCTCGTGGCCACGGGCACGATGCTGATGACGGCGCTGCGCGGCGCCGGAGCGGGCGCGGGCCATGCCGCC
>NZ_JARRSA010000004.1 GCF_029624655.1 Roseicyclus salinarum | reverse complement strand
CGCCGCCTCGGGGCACGAGGCCCCTCGCCGGCGCTGACGCCTTCGGCGCCGCGTATTTTCGGAAAGATGAAGCCCGAGGACCGTGGAAACGACACGCGTCCGGGGTGGCTCAGCCGCGAAAGCCCGTGGCCACCACGAACTTTTCCGAGCTGTCCGCGCGCGAAGCCGGCGGCTTGACGTTGGCCACCTTGTCGAAACGCCGCTTCAGAGCGGCCTGCAGGCTGCCCTCGGCGCCGCCGGACAGGACCTTCGCCACGAAGGTGCCGCCAGGCTCGAGCACGTCGAAGGCAAGCTCGGCGGCTGCGTCGCAAAGCGCGATGATGCGCAGGTGGTCTGTCTGCTTGTGCCCCGAAGAGGCCGCCGCCATGTCGCTCATCACGACATCGGCGCGGCCGCCGAGCCACTCCTTGATGCGCTCGTCCGCGCCGTCCTCCATGAAATCGAGGACGTGCAGCTCGGCGCCGGGGATCGGCTCCACCTCCTTGAGGTCGACGCCGATGATGCGGCCCTGCGCCTTGCCGGCCCTGTCGCCGAGCGCGTTGATGCGCGGCACGGCCACCTGGCACCAGCCCCCCGGCGCGCACCCGAGATCGACGACGCGCGCGCCCGGAACGAGGAAGCGGAACCTGTCGTCCAGTTCGAGGATCTTGAAGGCCGCGCGGCCGCGGAAGCCCTCGCGCCGCGCGCGCTGGACGTAGGGGTCGTTCAGCTGCCGCTCGAGCCAGCGGGTGGACGACAGCTTGCGTCCCCGTGCCGTCTTCACCTTGACCTTGAGGTCGCGCTGGCCGCGCCCGCTCTTCGCCTTCATCGTCCGACCACGCCCTTCATCTTTCTCAAAATACGCAATCCCGACGTAAGCGAGGGCCCGCCCGGCCGCAACGCCGCAAGACGATGCGGGCCACCGCCCTATTCCTCGAGGACACCGTCGCGTGACATCTGCGCATAGAGCAGACCCTCCCGAAGGCCGCGGTCGGCCACGCTCAGCCGGTCGGTGGGCCATGCCCTCAGAAGCGCCTGCAGGATGGCGGCGCCCGACATGATCAGCGTCTGCCGGTCGCGCCCGATGCGCGGGTCGCGCCTGCGGCCTTCGGGGCCGAGCGCGAGATATTCCGAGATCACCGAATCGATCTGGTCGGAGGTCATGCGCAGGCCGTCGACCTTGTTTCGGTCGTAGCGGCGCAGGCCGAGGTGGCTGGCCGCGACGGTGGTGACCGTGCCGCTGGTGCCGATGATCTGGAAGCCCGCGCGCGCCTGGTCGGCGGCGTCGTCGTAGGGCGAGAATTCGGCCAGCTGCTCCTCGAAGAACCAGCTCATCAGCGCGAACCGCGCGCCGTCGTCGGCCACGTCGTGATACATGTCCTTGAGCGTGGCGACGCCCAGCGGAATCGAGATCCAGTCCACGACCTTGGCGCGGGGAAACACCGTGTCCTCGTGGTCGAAGCCCTGGTGCAGGCGCATGATCGCGCGCGGCCTGTCAGGGCGCGGCACGCGCGAGAGATCGATCCAGACCAGCTCGGTCGAGCCGCCGCCGATGTCCACCACCAGAAGCTGCTCGGTCTTGGTCGAGACCAGCGGCGCGCAGGACACGACGGCGAGCCGCGCCTCCTCCTCGGGTTCGATGATCTCGAGCGCAAGGCCGGTGTCGCGCTCGACGAGGGCGATGAATTCGGCCGCGTTGCTCGCGCGGCGGCAGGCCTCGGTGGCGACGAGGCGCATCCGTTCGACCCGGTGCTTCTGAAGCTTCCTCTGGCAGATCTTGAGCGCGCCCACCGCGCGCGCCATCGACGCCTGGCTGAGGCGGCCCGACGCCTCGAGGCCCTGGCCGAGCTGGACGCTCTTGGAGAAGCTGTCCACGACGTGAAGCTGGTTGCCCTTCGGCTGGGCGATGAGCATCCGGCACGAGTTCGTGCCGAGATCGAGTGCGGCGTAGAGGTCGGCCGGATCGGGCCGATGGTCGGGCGCTGGGCGCCGTTCGACAGGCGGGTCTGCGGCGGGGGCGGAGATCACCGCCCCCGCCGCGGGTCTGGGGAACGGACCGGCGCCGCGGCTGCGCTTGCGCGACATGCGGGCCTCCGAAAATTCTGGTCATCCGACATGTAGCAATTCCGGTGCCACCTCACAATGGCGTTGCGGACCCGGACGCGCCCCGGCACGCCCCGGCCCAGAGCCGGACCAGGGCCGGCCGCACGGGAGGCGCCTCAACATCATCATGAGAATTTTGGGGGTCGCGCCCCCCTGCCCTTCGAGGTCCGGCGGGATATTGTCAAAATGCGTGCAGGGTCGCTCCCGCCCTGCACCATGTCGAAAACGGAGCGTCGCGGCGGCGCGCGTTGCCTATGGTGCGCGAAACCGCAGCGGCCCGAGGCCCGGAAAGGAACCGCCCGATGCCCGTCGTCACCCATGTCTACTGGCGCGACATCCCCGCGCAGGTGATCGTCGGCAAGGGGCGTCGCGGCTCGAAGGCGCCGCTGCCGGAACGGTTCGAGCAGGCCATCGACCGCGTGGCGATGAAGATCGGCGCGCGCGACGAGGACGCCTACCTGCGCGAATGGCGCCGCGTCGAAGTTGGCGAGGCCGACGGCGACCCCGACGAGATCGCCGCCGCCGAGGCCGCACGGCTGGACGCCCTTTACGACACCGCCGCGCTGAAGCGGCTCGTCGACGCCGAGGGGTTCGACCCCGAAGCGCAGACCGCATGACACGGGCCTGACTTGGCCGCATTCTGGGAGACGATCATGGCCCTTCTGTCCTTCCGCAAGCCCGCGACCGCGGCCCCGACGCCGAGCGCCGGGATCGAGGCGCTCCTGCGGGACTACTCGATCGAGGTGATGCCGCGCACGGCCGAGAAGGTCGATGACTTCCGCACGCTTCTGCCGAAGGGCACGCGCGTCTACGTGGCCCATATCGACGGCACGCCGATCGACGACATGGTCGCCACCGCCCGGCGGCTTCGGGACGAGGGCTTCGAGCCGATGCCCCATTTCCCCGCGCGCTCGATCGCCGGGCCCGCGACGCTGGCCGAGTGGATCCGGCGCTACGCCGAGGAGGCGGGCGTCACGCAGGCGCTGATCCTTGCCGGCGGCATCGCGACGCCGCGCGGCGAATACCATTCCTCCATGCAGCTTCTCGAGACGGGCTTCTTCGACGACGCGGGCTTCACCCGCCTGCACGTCGCAGGCCACCCCGAGGGCAACCGCGACATCGACCCCGAGGGCGGCGAGCGCGAGTGCCTGGCGGCACTGCGCTGGAAGCAGGACTTCGCGAACCGCTCGGATGCGAGATTCGCCATCGCGACCCAGTTCGCCTTCGAGGCGGCGCCGGTCGTCGCATGGGCCGAGCGCCTCGCGGCCGCGGGCATCGCGATGCCGGTGCACCTGGGAGTCGCGGGGCCCGCCAAGCTGCAGACGCTGATCAAGTTCGCCATCGCCTGCGGCGTGGGCAATTCGCTTGGCGTGCTTCAGAAGCGGGCCAGGGACGTCTCGCGGCTCGTGAAGCCGATGGAGCCCACGGACCTGCTGAGCGCGCTTGCCGCCGAGAAGGCGGCGGGGCGCGCGGGCAACATCGAACGCATCCATTTCTTCCCCCTGGGCGGCATCAGGGCGAACGCCGAATGGGCCACCGCCAATGGTGGCGAGGCCGCCCGGCCCGCCGAGACCGCCGGCGCCTGACCAGACCGAGAGAGAGCAGCAGACACATGACCTGCACCGTCATCGAATCCGCGACCCGCACCACAGTGATCGGCTTCGACCAGCCGTTCTGCGTGATCGGGGAACGGATCAACCCCACCGGCCGCAAGATCCTCAACGAGGAGCTCGAGCGCGGCGACTTCTCCCGCGTGGAGGCCGACGCCCTCGCGCAGGTCGCGGCCGGCGCGACGGTGCTCGACGTGAACTCGGGCGCGGTCTTTTCCAACAAGATGGGTGAGGATCCGCGCTACGCGGACAACAACTTCGTCGAGCCGATGCTGATGCCGGAACTGATCCGCGTCGTGCAGGCCGTGACCGATTGCCCGCTGTGCATCGACTCGTCCGTGCCCGGCGCGCTTCAGGCGGGCCTCGAGGCCGCGAACGGGCGGCCGCTGGTGAACTCGGTCACGGGCGAGGAGGAGCGTCTTGAGGTCGTGCTGCCGCTGGTCAAGAAATACGGCGTGCCCGTCGTCGCGATCTCCAACGACGACACCGGCATCTCCGAGGATCCCGACGTGCGCTTCGCGGTCGCGAAGAAGATCGTCGAGCGCGCGGCCGATTTCGGCATTCCCGCCCATGACATCGTGGTCGATCCGCTGGTCATGCCGATCGGCGCGATGAAGACCGCCGGGCTGCAGGTCTTCACCCTCGTGCGCCGCCTGCGTGAGGAACTTGGCGTGAACACCACCTGCGGAGCGTCCAACATCTCGTTCGGGCTGCCGAACCGCCACGGGATCAACAACGCCTTCCTGCCGATGGCTTACGGCGCCGGAATGACGAGCGCGATCATGAACCCCGTGGCGCTTCCGGTCGGGCCCAGGAAGATCGCAGAAAAGAAGGCGCAGGTGGAGGAGGCCGGGATCATCCTGCCGCCCGACATGGACGACGAGACCTTCGTCAAGCTTTTCGGCATGGGCTCCACCATGCCGCGCGCCGGCAAGGAGATGGAAGCCATCCGCGCGGCCAATTTCCTGATGGACCAGGACGATGGCGGCGGCGCGTGGATCCGCTTCAACCAGGATCCCGACGCGGCGCCGCAGGGTGGGCGCGCGGGCGGGCGCCGGCGGCGTCGCGCAGGCTGAACGCGCCCCGGCGCAACACAAGCGCAGGACCCGACGTGCCGCGCAAAGACGCGATCATCCCGGCCTTGGATCCGGCCCGCGCCCAGGTGGCGGGCAGGGTTCCTGTTTGCCGCTGGCCGCGGCCGGACCACGCCACGATCCAGCTCGCCGGCCCGCACCGCGCCACGCCAGGCCGTCTGGCCGTCACGCGCAATTGCCGCTAGAAGGACCGCGACCATGTCCAGCGACCCCCTCGTCATCTTCACCCCGTCCGGCAAACGCGGCCGCTTTCCCGTCGGCACGCCGATCCTGACCGCCGCGCGCCAGCTTGGCGTCGACCTCGACTCGGTCTGTGGCGGGCGCGGCATCTGCTCCAAGTGCCAGGTCGCGCCGTCCTACGGCGACTTCCCCAAGCACGGCGTCCACGTCCAACCGGGCGCCCTGTCGGAGTGGAACGCGGTCGAGGAACGCTACGACCGCGTGCGGGGCCTGAAGGAAGGGCGCCGCCTGGGGTGCCAGGCGACGGTTCAGAGCGACGTCGTGATCGACGTGCCCGCCGAAAGCCAGGTCCACCGCCAGGTCGTGCGCAAGGCGGCCTCGGCCAAGCCCATCGTGATGGACCCCGCCACGCGGCTTGTCCTCGTCGAGGTGGTCGAGCCCGACATGCACGAGCCCTCGGGCGATCTGGAACGGCTGCGCGACGCGCTGGCCGAGCAATGGGGCATTGCGCGCGTCACCGCCTCGCTGCCCGTGCTGCAAGGCCTCCAGCCCGCCCTGCGCAAGGGCGGCTGGCAGGTGAGCGTCGCCCTTCACCAGCCCGCGGGATCCGACGACTGCGAGATCCTCGGCGTCTGGCCGGGACTGCACGAGGCCGGCCTTTACGGGCTTGCCGTCGATCTGGGCTCCACCACGATCGCTGCACACCTGTGCGACCTCGCCGACGGGCGCGTGCTGGCCTCGGCGGGCATCATGAACCCGCAGATCCGCTTCGGCGAGGACCTGATGAGCCGGGTCTCCTACGCCATGATGAACCCCGGCGGCGACCGCGAGATGACGCGCGCCGTGCGCGAGGCGATGTCGACGCTCGCCACCGAGCTTGCCACCGAAGCGGGCATCGCGCGCTCGCTGATCCTCGAGGCGGTGATCGTGTGCAACCCGGTGATGCATCACCTTCTGCTGGGCATCGACCCCGTGGAACTCGGACAGGCGCCCTTCGCGCTGGCGACCGCCGACAGCGTCACGCTGGGCGCGCGCGACCTGGAGCTTGCGACCATCGCCCCGACTGCGAAGGTCTACCTCCTTCCCTGCATCGCGGGCCATGTCGGCGCCGACGCCGCCGCCGTCGCGCTGGCCGAGGCGCCGGACCGGTCCGAGGACCTCGTGCTGATCGTCGACGTGGGCACGAACGCCGAGATCCTGCTCGGCGACCGTTCGGGCGTGCTGGCCTGCTCCTCGCCCACAGGCCCCGCGTTCGAGGGCGCGCAGATCAGCGCCGGGCAGCGCGCCGCGCCGGGCGCCATCGAACGGGTCGAGATCGACCCCGGGACGAAGGAGCCGCGCTTCAAGGTCATCGGCTGCGATCTTTGGTCCACCGATCCGGGCTTCGCGGAGGCGACGAAGGATACCGGCGTGACCGGCATCTGCGGCTCGGGCATCATCGAGGCGGTGGCCGAAATGCGGATGGCGGGCCTTCTGGACGCCTCGGGCCTCATCGGCAGCGAGGAGGCCACGGGCACGCCCCGCGCCGAGGCGCAGGGGCGCACCCATGCCTATCTGCTGCACGACGCGACCGAGGCCGGCGGCCCGCGCATCCTCGTCACGCAGGGCGACATCCGCGCGATCCAGCTCGCCAAGTCGGCGCTTTACGCGGGCGCGCGCCTGCTGATGGACAAGCGCGGCGTCGACCGTGTCGACCGCGTGGTGCTGGCCGGCGCCTTCGGCGCGCATATCAGCCCCAAGCACGCGATGGTGCTGGGCATGATCCCCGACGCGCCGCTCGACAAGGTCACGAGCGCGGGCAACGCGGCCGGACATGGCGCGCGCATCGCGCTGTGCAACCGGTCCGAGCGCGAGCGTATCGAGCGCACGGTGCGCGAGATCCGCAAGATCGAGACGGCGGTCGAGCCGCGCTTCCAGGAGCATTTCGTGAACGCCAACGCCCTGCCCCACGCGGTCGACCCGTTTCCCGAACTCGCCAGGGTCGCCCCGCTTCCGCAGGTCCATTTCGGCGCCTCCGGCGGCGGCGAGGACGGCGCGCGGCGTCGGCGCAGGCGCGCCCGCGCCGAGGCCCGAGAGCGCAGTCCCGAAACCGATTGACGGCCGGCGCGGCGCTGCGGTATCGCATCGGGCAGGCGGCGGGTATGATGTAATGGTAGCCTGTCAGCTTCCCAAGCTGAACGCGCGGGTTCGATTCCCGCTACCCGCTCCAGACACCCCTCGATCGCGTCATTCCGCGGGCTCCGCCCTCAACGCCTTGTCGCGCAGGCGCAAGCCCCTGGGGTCGAACGGGGCCTCGGCCAGACGCCGCGCGGCATGGGGCCGCCCAAGGATCGCGACCCGCAGCTCCTCGCCCGGCGCGACCCGGCCCGCCTTCAGATAGGCGATCGCCAGGGACTTCCCGACCGTATGGCCATAGCCGCCCGAACTCACCTGGCCGACCGGGGTGCCGTCGGGCAGGAAGATCGGCTCGGACCCGCTTGCGTCGGCCACCTTCGCGTCGATTTCCAGAAGCGCCATCTCTTCACGCGGCGCCTGAGCTTCGATCCGCAACCATGCATCCTTGTTCAAGAATTCCTTGTCCCGACGGACAAGGCCATCGAGCCCGGACTCCTGCGGCCAGTATTCCGGCGAATAGTCCCGCCCCCACGAGCCGTATCCCTTTTCCAGCCGCAGCGACATCAGCGCGCGACTGCCGACAGGGCCCGCGCCGACCTCGCGCCCCGCCTCGAGAAGCGCCCGGTAAAGCGTGACCTGGTCGCCCTCCGCGCAGTGCAGCTCCCACCCCAGGTCGCCCGTGAAGCTGACGCGGATCGCCACGACGTCGACGCCCGCCACCGTGATCCGGGCCGAGCGGAAGAACGGGAACGCCTCGTTCGAGAGATCCGCGCCCGTGAGGCGCGCCAGAAGCCTGCGCGCCTCGGGGCCCGCCACGTTGAAGCCGCAGACACGCTCGGTCAGGCTTTCGAAGGTCGTCCCCTCCGGCAGGGGCAGCGCCCGGACGTAGCGCAGGTGAAAGCGTTCCGCCGCCCCCCCGCCCAGCACCCAGAACTCCTCGCGGCCAAGCCGGGTGACGGTGAAGTCGCCCGCCACGCCGCCGCGGCTGCCGATCAGAGGCGTCAGGCAGGACCGGCCGACCTCGGTGGGCATCCGGTTGGCCAGAAGCGCGTTCAGCCAATCCTCCGCCCCCGGCCCCGCGACGCGGTATTTCGCGAAGTTGGAGATGTCGATGATGCCCGCCCGATCGCGCAGCATCCGCGCCTCGCGGCCCACGACATCCCACCACGGCTGCCGGGTGAAGCCCGCGCTGTCCTCGACGTCCGCATCGAAGAACAGGGGATGTTCCCAGCCGTAGTTCAGGCCGAACTTCGCGCCCATCGCGGCCTGCATCCCGTAGGCGGGACGGGTGCGCACGGGTCGCCCGGCCTCCCGCTCCTCGCCGGGAAAGTGGATCTTGAAGCGGTTCGCGTACTGGTCGGCCACGCGCGCCCTCGTGAAGGCCCGGCCCGCCCATGCGCCGAAGCGCGCAACGTCCCAGCCGAACATGTCGAGCGAGGGCTCGCCCTCGACCATCCACTCGGCGGCGAGCTTGCCCAGGCCGCCGCTCTGCGAGAAGCCCGGGATGATCCCGTTGCAGCAGAAGTAGCCATCCAGTTCCGGCACCGGCCCGAACAGCGCCGAGGCGTCCGGCGACCAGATCATCGGCCCGTTGATCACCCGCTTGATCCCTGCCTCGCCCACGACCGGCACCCGCGCCATCGCGCGCAGGATATTGTCCTCGATCCGCTCAAGGTCGTCGGCGAAAAGCTCGTGCCCGAAGCCCTGCGGCGTGCCGTCCTCGGCCCAGAACCGCACGTCGCGCTCGTAGGCGCCCACCAGCAGGCCCTTGCCCTCCTGGCGCAGGTAGTACTCGCCATCGCGGTCCGCGACAGACGGCAGCCTGCGGTCCAGCGCGGCGATCTCGGCAATCGTCTCCGTCACGAAATACTGGTGCTCGGTGGGAAGGAGCGGCAGCTCGACCCCGGCCATCCGCGCGACCTCCCGCCCCCAGAGGCCGGCCGCGTTCACCACCCAGGGCGTGCGGATGTCGCCCTTGTCGGTGCGCACGATCCACGTCCCGTCCGGTTGCGCCTCGGTCGCGGTCACGGGCGTGAAGCGGTGGATCTCCGCGCCACGCCGGCGCGCGCCGATCGCGTAGGCGTTGGTCACGCCCGAAGGATCGACGTTGCCGCCGTCGGGCTCGAACATGATACAGCGTACGCCGTCGAAATCGACGAGCGGATGCAGCCGCTCGGCCTCCGCGCGGGTGACCTCATGGAAGGCCATGCCGTAGCGCCGCGCCCGCGCCTCCTGCAGCCTCAGCTGGTGCTCCCGCGCCTCGGTCTGCGCAAGGTAGAGCGATCCGGGCTGGAACACGCCGCAGGACTGGCCGGTCTCCTCCTCGAGCTCGCGATAGAGGCGCATCGTGTAGTGCTGAAGCCGCGAGATGTTGGTGCTGTCGTGGAGCCCGTGGATGTTCGCCGCCGCGTGCCAGGTCGAACCGCTGGTCAGCTCGTCGCGCTCCAGCAGCACGACCTCCGACCAGCCAAGCCGCGCAAGGTGATAGAGGATCGAGCAGCCGACGACGCCGCCTCCGATCACGACGGCCTGGGCATGGGTGCGCATGGAAACCTCCGGCTTGCTCGCCCGTCACCATCCCAGCCGCCCGACGCCCGGGTCATGTCCGTCCGCGACACCATGGCGTCCAATTGCGCAGTCCACGCAACGCACCCCTTGCGCCCGCGCGCCGTCCGGGCCAGACCCTTGCGCCATGCTCGCCTATCACACGCCCCTCCATGTCCCGACCCTGCGCGCCCTCGGCATCCCCGAGCCCTGGGCTTTCGGCCTCGCCGACCGCGTGCGTTTCGCCGAGATCGACGCCCTCGGCCACGTCAACAACACGGCCTACCTCACCTGGTTCGAAAGCTTCCGCCTCCCATACCTCGAGGCGCGCGGCATCACCGACTACGGGCCCGACAGCCCCCGTCTCGTGCTCAAGCGGACCAGCTGCGACTACCACGCGGAACTGTTCGTCGGCATGGACTACGTGGTGACGGGCCGCACGCGTGCCTTTCGCCGGACCTCCTTCACGATGGAATTCGCGGTCTGGCTCCCCGACGAAGGCGGCACTGCGCGCCTGACCACCACCGGCGAGGCGGTGGTCGTCCTGCTCGCGCGGGACGGCGCGGGGCGCCACCCGATCCCCCCGGCCGGCCGGCAGGCCTTCCTCGACCTCGACGGCGCCCACGCCGAAGGCGCCTGAAGCCCCGCCCCTTCATCTTTCCCCAAATACGCAATGCGACGCAGCCGCGCGCGCCGCCGCCGGGACGGGCCTCCTAGCCCTCGCCCCTCGCGTAGGCCACCAGCGCGCGGGTCGAGCCGTCCTTGTCCGCCCCGTCCACGGCTCCGCTCAGCACCGGCTCAAGCGCATTGGCCAGCTCCTTGCCCAGCTCCACGCCCCACTGGTCGAACGAGTTGATCCCCAGGATCACGCCCTCCACGAACACCCTGTGCTCGTAGAGCGCGATGATCCGGCCCAGCACCCGCGGCGTCAGCTTGCGATAGAGAAGCGTCGTGGACGGCCGGTCGCCCGGAAACACCCGGTGGCGCGCCTGCCGCTCCAGCTCGTCCCCCCGCAGGTCCTTCGCGGCCATCATCGCCCGCGCCTCGTCCAGCGACCGGCCCCGCATCAGCGCCTCGGATTGCGCCAGGCAATTGGCCAGGAGGAGCCGGTGCTGATGCGCAAGCTCCGGCTCGTGACCCTCCGCGCCAGCCATGAACTCGCACGGCACGATGCGCGTGCCCTGGTGGATCAGCTGGTAGAACGCATGCTGCCCGTTGGTGCCGGGCTCGCCCCAGACCACGGGGCCCGAATTCTCCGTCAGCTCCGTGCCGTCCATCGCCACGCGCTTGCCGTTGCTCTCCATCTCCAGCTGCTGGAGATAGGCGGGCAGACGCGCGAGCCGCTGCTCGTAGGGCAGCACCGCGCGCGTCGCGTGGCCGCAGACCTGGTTGTGCCAAATACCCACGAGCGCCAGCAGGACGGGCATGTTCTCCGCCAACGCAGCCTCGCGGAAATGCGTGTCCATGTCGTGACCGCCGGCAAGGACCTCTCCGAACGCCTCCGGCCCGACCGCGATGGCAAGCCCCAGGCCGATGGGCCCCCACATCGAATAGCGCCCGCCGACCCAATCCTCGAAACCGAACACGCGCGAGGGATCGATGCCGAAGGCCGCCGTCCTGTCCACCGCGCTCGAGACGGCGGCGAACTGCGCGCCTGGCGTCTCCACGCCGCCCGCCATCCAGGCGCGCGCGGTCTCGGCGTTTGTCATCGTCTCGATCGTGGTGAAGGTCTTCGAGGCCACGATCACCAGCGTCCGGCGCGGGTCGAGCCCCGCGAGCGTGTCGTGGACATGCGCGCCATCGACGTTCGAGACGTAGTGCAGGCGCGGCCCGTCATGGTAGGGCCGAAGCGCCATCGTCGCCATCGCCGGACCAAGGTCCGAGCCGCCGATGCCGATGTTCACCACGTCGGTGTAGGGCCCGCCCGCGCCCGCGATCTCGCCCGACCGGACGGCGCGCGCGAACTCCGCCATGCGCGCGCGCGTCTCAAGGACGCCGGGCATCACGTCCTGGCCATCGACCTCGATGGGGCCCCGGGGCGCGCGCAACGCGGTATGCAGCACCGCGCGGCCCTCCGTCTCGTTGATCCTGTCGCCCCGGAACATCGCCTCGCGCCGCTCCTCGACGCGCGCCGCGCGGGCGAGCTTCAGAAGAAGCGCCATCGCCTCCTCGTCCAGCGCCGTCTTCGAGAAATCGAACAGCATCTCGAGGGCCCGCGCCGAGAACGCCTGCGCCCGGCCGGGGTCCTCGAACAAATCGAGGATCCGGACGGCCGCCCGCTCGGCGCGGTGCCGCCGAAGGTCGTCGAGAATGTCCGTGGTCGTCATCGCGTCCTCCTCATTCCGCCCAATGGACAATGGCCTGCCCCAGCACCGCACGGATCGGCGCGTCGATCGGATCGAGATGGCTCGCCCGCTCCAGCGCCTCGCGCTTCTCGCGCCCCGTGATCAGCACATGGCAGCTCATCGCGCCGCGAAGGACCGGCGCGGTCAGCGTCACCCTCGGCTCGCCCGCGCCCTCCGCGCGCATCGCCATCAGCGGCGGCGCCCCGTCGTCCAGCGCGGCGGCCAAGTTGTCCGCGCCGGGAAACAGGCTCGCCGTGTGCATGTCGGCCCCCATCCCCAGCAGAAGCACCGAAAGCGGCAGATGAGGCTCCAACCCCTGCGAAAGCGCCTCCAGCCCCTCCTCCGGCGTCTCGAACGGCGCATGCAGCGGGACGAGCGTCGCGGCGGAGGCCTCCGACACCAGAAGATGCTCGCGGATGAGCCTCGCGTTCGACCGCGGATGATCCTCGGGCACCCACCGCTCGTCGTTGGGCACCACGGCGACCCGCCCCCAGTCCAGCTTCTGCCCGCACAGCACGTCGAACACGGGCCCCGGCGTGGTGCCGCCCGGAACGCTGACGGTGACGGTGTCGTTGCGCCGCAGCGCCGCCGCGATCTCGCTTGCGATCACGTCGGCGAGGTCGAGCATCAGCAGGTCACGGTCCGGATATTCGAGGAAGGTCATGCGCTGATCTCCCGCCAGCGCCGCCCATCCCTGTGCAGCAGCATCAGCGCCTCCTCCGGGCCCGAGCTTCCCGCCTCATAGGCGAAGGGCCGGTCCCCGCGCCGCGTCCAGCCCTCGATGATCGGATCGGCCCAGGCCCAGGCGGCCTCCACCTCGTCGCCGCGCATGAACAGCGTCTGGTTGCCCCGGATCACGTCCATGATCAGGCGCTCGTAGGCGTCGGGCACGTCCGCGCTCTCGGCCCCGAGCGCGTCGGCGAAGGACATGTCGAGCGGCACGTCGATCAGCCTCATGCCCCCCGGCCCCGGCTCCTTGATCGTCACCCTCAGGTCGATGCCCTCGTCGGGCTGCAGCCGGATCGACAGAACGTTGTGGCGGCTGCCGGCATCCTCGTCGAAGATCGAATGCGGCGGCTCCTTGAAGTGGATCACGATCTCGGACTTGCGCGCCCTGAGCCGCTTGCCGGTGCGCAGGTAGAAGGGCGTCCCGTTCCAGCGCCAGTTCGCGATGTGCAGCTTCATGGCGATGAAGCTTTCCGTGCGGCTGTCGGGGTTCTCGGCATCTTCGGCGTAGGACGGCACGTAAGGCCCGCCACGGTACTGGCCACGCACGATGTCGCCGGGCTCCACCGGATCGAGCGCGCGGATCACCTTCAGCTTCTCGTCGCGCACGGCGTCTGGCTCGAAGCGGCTCGGCGGCTCCATCGCCGTCAGGCACAGAAGCTGCATGAGGTGGTTCTGCATCATGTCGCGCATCGCGCCGGACTGGTCGTAATAGGCCCCGCGCCCGCTCACGCCGACCTGCTCGGCGACCGTGATCTGGACGTGATCGATGTATTGCGTGTTCCACAAGGGCTCGAACAGGACGTTGCCGAAGCGCACCGCCATCAGGTTCTGCACCGTCTCCTTGCCCAGGTAGTGGTCGATCCGGTAGATCTGCGTCTCGTCGAACACCTCCGAGAGCGTCCTGTTCAGCGCCCGCGCCGAGGCGAGGTCGTTGCCGAAGGGCTTTTCCACGACGATCCGCGCGTCGGGGCGCGCGATGTCGAAACGGTGCAGCCGCTCGGCAAGGTCGCCAAAGAGGCCAGGGGCCACCGAGAAGTAGAACGCCTGCACGGCCTCCGGACGCATCCGCTCGCGCAGCTCGTTCCAGCCGCCGTCGCCCTTCGCGTCGACCGCAAGGTAGTCCAGCCGCTCGAGAAAGGCGCGCGTGGCCCCCTCCTCGCGCCGTCCTGCCGGAACGAACTCCTCCAGCGCCTCGCCGACCCAGGCGCGCCATGCCTCCGCCGGCTGCTGGGTGCGCGCCGCGCCGATGATCCGCGCCTCACGCGGCATCTGCCCGTCGCAGAAGCGGCGGTAGAGCGCGGGCAGGATCTTCCGCCGCGCCAGATCCCCGGTGCCGCCGAAAACCACGAGGTCGAACGGGTCGACCGGAATGACACGCGAAACCATCTGTCTCTCCCTGGCGTTCCTCGCTCCGGCACCCCGCCGCCGGAGCAGTTCTTGTTAGCGCTAACGCAAACTCCGTTCGAGACGCCTAAACCCTTCCTTTGCCCGAGTCTACCGGTTGCGGGCCTCCTCTCCAACCGCAGGTCTTCATCCTTGCGAAAAACTCCGGGGGGAGGCCGAAGGCCGGGGGGCGGAGCCCCCTTTTCGCGGCCCGCCTCAGGGCTCCATCGCGCAGATCAGCTCGAAGAGGACCGAGGCGCCGAGCCACGAGGTGTTGCCCGAGGGATCGAACGGCGGCGACACCTCCACGAGGTCCGCCCCCACGATGTCGAGGCCGCGCAGCCTGCGCACGCACTGGATCGCCTCGAAGCTCGTCGGCCCGCCCACCTCGGGCGTGCCGGTGCCCGGCGCGAAGGCCGGGTCGATGAAGTCGATGTCGAAGCTCGCATAGACCGGGCCGCTGCCCGCGACGCTGCGCGCCTCCTCCATGACCGAGGTCCAGCCCCGCGCCATGCACTCCTCGATCTCGACGATGTGCACGCCCTTCTCGCGGCCATAGTCGATGTCC
This sequence comes from Roseicyclus salinarum, assembly GCF_029624655.1. Lineage (GTDB taxonomy): Bacteria > Pseudomonadota > Alphaproteobacteria > Rhodobacterales > Rhodobacteraceae > Roseibacterium > Roseibacterium salinarum. The sequence continues at coordinate 169,193 of NZ_JARRSA010000004.1, read as the reverse complement.
TCCTTGTTGTAGGAGGTGCCGCGCATCCCCGCCATGAAGCATCGGTGCGGATCGAGGCATCCCTCCTCGATGGCCTGCCGGAACGGGTTCCCGTGGGTCAGCGTCCTGCCCCCGAAATAAGGCGGGTAGAGGTCGGTGTGACTGTCGAGCAGGACAAGCCCGAAGGCCTCGCCCCGATGCGCCCTGAGCGCGCGCAGCACGGTCAGTGTGCACAGGTGGTCGCCGCCCACCATGACCGGGCGGATGCCCTCGCCGAGCATCTGCGCGACCGCGGCCTCGGCGGCGGCCAGCGCCTCGTCCTGGTCGACAGGGCTCATGGCGACGTCGCCCATGTCGGCGCAGTGCATCGACCGGAACGGCGTCTGGCGCGTGTGGCCGTTCATCGAGCGGATCATGGTCGAGGCGTCGCGCAGCCCGCGCGGGCCGTGGCGCGCGCCGGGCCGGTTCGACGTGGCGCCGTCCCAAGGCATCCCGATGATGCCGATGTCCACCTCCACGCGCCGGGGATCGTCCTGCGGCACATGCGGCAGCCGCATGAATGTCGGCACGCCCGCGTAACGCGGCAGCACCGCGCCAGAGATGGGTTCCCAATCCGTGTCGGTCATCGCTCGCCCTTCCGCCTGTTCCGGCGCGAGGCTAGCGGCTGGGCGGCCCGGTGTCACGCCACCCCGTGACGCGCACCGCCAAAGTCATGCCGCCCCCGGCACGCCGGTCCCGCGGCGCGCGCTCACGCTTCCAGTTCGGCGTCCCAGTAGAGGAAGTCGAGCCAGCTTTCGTGCAGGTGGTTCGGCGGAAACTTGCGGCCCATGTTGCGCAGCTCCTCCGCGCCCGGCTGGCGTGGCGGCTTGCGCAGGCTGAGGCCCGACTGGCGCAGGCTGCGCGCGCCCTTGCGCAGGTTGCAGCGCGAACACGCGGCCACGACGTTCTCCCAGCTCGTCACCCCGCCCCGTGCACGCGGCACGACGTGGTCGAAGGTCAGATCGCCCTTCTCGCCGCAATACTGGCACGAGAACTCGTCGCGCAGGAACAGGTTGAAGCGCGTGAAGGCCACGCGCTTCTGCGGCTTGATGTAGTCCTTGAGGACCACGACCGAGGGAATGCGGATGACCGTGGAGGGACTGCGCACCGTCTCGTCGTATTCCGCGACGATCTGCACCCGGTCGAGCCAGACCGCCTTCACGGCCTCCTGCCACGGCCAGAGCGAAAGCGGATAGTAGCTCAGCGGCCGGTAGTCCGCATTGAGCACGAGCGCCGGGTTCTGCTTCAGGGCGCCCGGCTCGCGCACGAAACTGGTTCTGAAATCGATGTCGCCTGCAGCCTGCATGGATGACTCCGCTCCCGCCCTGTCTGCCTCCCGTCGGGCACCAGAACGGGACACCCCGCCCCTGCCTTGTCGACACTATATCTAGGCTTTGCAATCCGGCAAGCCTTACCAGATAATGTGCCATCACGTTCGCATGTCTAGCGGTCCCGCCTGACAGTTTCGTGACGGTGACGGCAGGGCCCGCGACATGCGGGCAGGCCGCGCGCGCGGCGCAGGCGCGCCCGAACCCGATACGCCCCGGAGGCAGGCCCATGCCGGATCTTCCAGAAGCCCCCATCCCCGACGCGATCCTCGAGGCGGCGGTCTACGCCCCCGATCTCGACGCCGCCGAGGCCTTCTACGGCGGCCTTCTGGGACTGCGCCGGATCGCGCGGGCGGGCGACAGGCACGTCTTCTACAAGCTCGGGGCGACGGTGCTTCTGGTGTTCAATCCCGACGCGACCGAGACGACCGCGCCCCCGGGCGCGCTGCCCGTTCCCCCACACGGCGCGCGGGGGCCGGGGCATGTCTGCTTCGCCGCGAGCGGGCCCGCGATCGCTGCGATGCGCGCGCGCCTGGAGGCCGCGGGCGTCGGGATCGAGTCCGATTTCCGGTGGCCGAACGGCGCGCGGTCGCTTTACCTGCGCGACCCGGCCGGCAACTCGGTGGAATTCGCCGAACCCCGGCTCTGGGCCGGGGCCTAGCCCTCAGCCGAGGCCGAGCTTCTCGCGCATGAAGGCAAGCGCCACCGACAGGCCGTCGGGGGCGATGCCATGCGCGGTGCCCTTCATGACGTGGGCATAGACTTCGTTCCAGCCGGCCTTCTGCAAGGCCTCGGCCGCCTCGGGCAGGCTCTGCGGCGGCACGACGTCGTCCTGGTCGCCGTGGATCAGGAGGACGGGGGGGCGCACGACAACCTCGTCGGCAAGCGTCTCGGGCGACAGAAGGCGCCCCGAGAACCCCACCACGCCCGCCACGGCCTCGGACCGGCGGGGCGCGACGTGAAGGCTCATCATCGTGCCCTGGCTGAAGCCCACAAGGACGGTGCGGGCGGCGGCGATGCCTTCCTCGGCCATGACGCGGTCGAGAAAGGCGTCAAGGTCGTCCACCGCGCGGGCCATCCCCTCCATCGCCTGCTCCTCGGAAGAGCCGTCGATCCACGGGATCGGGAACCATTGGTAGCCCATCGGGTTCATCGCCGACTTCTCGGGCGCGTTCGGCGCGACGAAGACGGTGCCGGGCATGTGCGGGGCCAGCGGATCGGCGAGGCCGAGCAGGTCGTTGCCGTCCGCCCCGTAGCCGTGAAGGAAGATCACGAGGTTCGAGGCGCGCCCCGCCGAGGGCGCTTTCCGCCCGTATTCCAAGACCCTGCTCACAAGACGCCCTCCCGGTCGGTGTCGAGGCGGTAGTAGACCCAGAGCGCGCGGGCGGCAACCGCCCGCACCGGGCGCCAGCCCTCGGCCATGGCCCGCAGGTCACGCTCGGGCGGGCGGGCCTCGAGGCCGAAGAGCCGCCGCGCGGCCTCCTGCAGGGCGAGATCGCCGGCGGCGAAGGCGTCGGCATGGCCGAGCGCGAACTTGGCGTATATCTCGGCCGTCCACCGGCCGACCCCCGGCACCGTCGTCAGCGTCCCGACGACGCCGTCCGTGGGCGCGTCGCGCAACGCCGTCCAGTCGAGTCCGGCCGAGGCCAGCGCGCGGGCGTAGCGCATCTTGGGGCGGCTGAGACCGCAGGCCCTGAGCGCGCCGTCGTCAGCCGCCGCGACCGCCGCCTCCGTAACGAGGCCCGCCGCCTCGAGGCGCGACCAGATCGCCGCCGCGCTCGCGGTCGAGACCTGCTGCGCCACGATCGCCGACAGAAGCGCCGCAAAGCCGTCGGCGCGCCGTCGCATCGGCAGCGGACCGGCCGCCACCACGGGCCCGAAGCGCGGCTCGAGCGCCACCAGCTCCTCCGCCGCGGCGGCGAGATCCGCTTCGGTCGCGATGATGCGCGGCGTCATGTCCCCGCTCCTTCCCTCGGTGCGGCGCGGCCCGCCCGCGCTGCGGCGGCGGATGCTCTGGACCACGCCCCTGCCATCCTGTAGCGCTCTGGCCATGACCGACGCCAGCCTTTCCCACCCCCCCTCCGACGACAGCCTTTCCGACGATCGCCGCGCGCGGCGCAACGTCTCCGTGCTCGTGGCCGCGCAGGCGCTTCTGGGCAGCCAGATGCCCATGATCTTCGTCATCGGCGGGCTTGCCGGCCTGACGATCGCGCCCACGCCGGCGCTCGCCACGATCCCGATCTCGCTGATCGTCTTCGGCTCGATGACGACCGCGCCGTGGCTATCGGCGCTGATGCAGCGTTTCGGGCGGCGCGCGGGGTTCCTTGCCGGCGTGCTCGGGGGCGGCCTCGGCGGCCTGCTCGCGGCATGGGGCCTCTGGATCGACAGCTTCCCGGTCTTTCTCCTCGGCTCCTACCTCACCGGCATCTACATGTCGGCGCAGGGCTTCTACCGGTTCGCCGCCGCCGACACGGCATCCGAGACGTTCCGTCCAAAGGCGATCTCCTACGTCATGGCGGGCGGCCTCGTATCGGCCCTGATCGGTCCGCAACTGGTGAAGCTCACGGCCGAGGCGACCGTGGTGCCCTTCGTCGGCACATACCTCGCCGTGGTCGCGATCAACGCGCTCGGCGCGGCGCTGTTTCTTGCGCTCGACGTACCGAAGCCGAGGCCCCCCGCGCCGGACGCGCCCGCCGGCCGGACCCGGCTGGAGCTTCTGCGCGACCCGAAGATCGCGGTGGCCATCATCTGCGCGATGGTCTCCTACGCGCTGATGAACCTGATGATGACCTCGACGCCGCTGGCCATGGTCGGCTGCGGCTTCGGGACCGGCACGGCGGCCGACGTCGTCTCGGCCCATGTGGTCGCGATGTTCGCGCCGTCCTTCTTCACGGGCCACCTGATCGCGCGTTTCGGCGCCATGCGCATCGTGGGGATCGGGCTGTTCCTGCTGGCGCTCGCGGGCGGCATCGCGCTGACCGGGGTGGAGCTGTTCCAGTTCTTCGGCGCGCTGGTCCTGCTTGGCGTCGGCTGGAACTTCGGTTTCATCGGCGCCACGGCGCTGCTGACGCAGGCCCATTCAATCGAGGAGCGCGGCCGCGTGCAGGGCATGAACGACTTCCTCGTGTTCGGCTGCGTGACCTTCGCCTCGCTCGCCTCGGGCGTGCTGATGAATTCGGGGCAGGACGTGGTGGCGGGCTGGAACGCGGTCAACCTCGCGATGGTGCCTTTCCTCGCGCTGGCCGGGGGGGCGCTGATCTACCTCGCGCTCAGGCCGCGGGAAACCGCCTTTCCCTAAGCTACCAGCGGCCCGTGAGGCCCATGCGCAGCAGGCCCCAGCTCTGCGACGCCGCCCCGAGGCCGAGCGCGCCCTGCCCCACGCGCCACGGCTCGGCGCGCGCCTGTTCCAGAAGCGGCCCGGCCTGCCAGCCGGCGAAAAGCGCATAGCCCGCCCGTCGCGGAACGAGCCGCCGCCGGACGCGGGCGGCCGCCAGCCGTGACACTCCGCGCTCCGCCAGCGCGGCCACCCCCTCGTCCCGGCCATCCAGAAGCGGCACGCGCCCCCGCGCCGCCAGTTCCGGCACCGCGCGCAGGAAGCCCGCCAGCGCGAAGGCCCACGCCGCGTCCCGGACCACGGGCTCGGCCGCGTCGGGCGCCCCGAGTGCGCGCGCCGCCGCCCATGCGAGGTTTCCGCCCGTCGCATCGAGATAGGCGTCGAAATGCGCCTCGTCCTCGAAGGCGTCCTTGTGGATGTCCCAGCGGCGCGCCGCAACGAGGCCGTCGAGCAGGTGCCAGTCCTCCGGTTGCACCGCCTCGGCGAGGGGCGCGGCCACCTCGTGCGCCCGGGGCGTCGCGCGCTGGCCGATCTCCTCGGCGACGTCGCGCCAGAATTGCAGTCGCATCTCGGCGATCATCGGTTCTTCCGTGACCCAGGGCGCACGGCTGACCTCGACGTTGAAGGCATAGACCGGAAACAGCACGCGCCGCGCCTCGGGCGGGGTGGCCATCGTGGCGCGGAAGCGTTCGGGATCGCCGCGCTCGACCAGCCCGGCGCAGGCCTGAAGGCTCATGCCGGCGCCGCGACGACCGCGTGGTAGCCGACCTCGTCCTTCAGCTTGCGCCACGCCTCGGCCTCGTGCTCGGCCTGGTCGAGGATCTCGGCCATCGCGGCGTCTTCGCGGCCCTGCAGGATGTCCTCGCGCAGCGTCGCGATACGGACGGCCTGCGCCGCGAAATAGGCCTCCCAGCCCGCATCGGGTTCGCGGCGTTCGGCGAGGATGCGGTACCCGGCCCCGGCGACCGCGTCCCTCAGCGCCCCGACGGTGTCCACCTTGTCGCCCTGCCAGAACGCCACCGCCTCCTCGGACGGCGTGTCGGTGAAGAACACGGGCGCGGTGAAGGCTGCGGCGCCGCCTTCGGCCAGCGCGCCCTTCCAGTGCTCCAACGCCGTCCCGACGCCCACGAAGTAGATGGCGCCCGCCGACCAGATCAGGTCGAAGGGGCCGTTTTCGGCCAGATCGACCGGCGCCGACCCGTCGAAGCCCGGTTGGGGCCCCATCGAGCCGTGGATCGCCGTCACCTCGGGCCCGTAGCGCCCCGAGATCGCCTCGACGAAGCCCTCGTGCGCCTCCAGCGCCACGACACGCGCCTCCGGGATCGCCTCGCGGAGCGCGCGGATGTCCTCGCCCACGCCCGCGCCCGCGTCGAGCACCCGCGCCCCCGCCTTCGTGCCGGCCGCCTTCACCGCCCAGGACACGTCGTCCGGCGTGCCAGGCCCCTGCCGCGAGACGCCCTCGTGGAAGCGGAGAAATCTGTCCATGTCCATCGATCAGTTCCCTGTCAGGTTGGGTTCGCCCGCCGCGTAACGAGGCGCGTCACACGCTCGGGGCCTCTGGCGCGCCGTCGCGCACCAGCTTCCATTCGATCGCGTCGAGCAGCGCCTCGAAACTCGCGTCCACGATGTTGGGCGAGACGCCCACCGTCGCCCAGCGTCGCCCCGAGCTGTCCTCGCTGTCGATCACGACGCGCGTGACCGCCTCGGTGCCGCCCTGGGTGATGCGCACCTTGAAGTCCACCAGACGTATGTCGTCGATATAGCCCTGATAAGGCCCCAGGTCCTTGGCAAGCGCCTTGGCCAAGGCGTTGACCGGGCCGCGGTCGCCGCCGTGCTCGTCCATCGATTCCGACACCGACAGCATCTTGTCCGCGCCGATCTTCACAACGACCACGGCCTCCGAGAGGCTGACCATGCGGTCATACTTGTTCTTCCGCCGCTCGACCGTCACGCGGTAGCGCTTCACCTCGAAGAAACGGGGCATGATCCCGAGGGCCCGCCGCGCCAGCAGCTCGAAGCTGGCCTGCGCGGTGTCGTAGGAATAGCCCTCGTCCTCGCGCGCCTTGATGTCCTGCAGGATCGCCGCCAGCGCCGGATCGCCGTCCGCGACCTCGATGCCCGCCTCCTTGAGGCGGCGGCGCAGGTTCGACTGCCCCGCCTGGTTCGACATCGGAATGACGCGGGCGTTGCCCACGAGGGCGGGTTCCACGTGCTCGTAGGTGGCAGGGTTCTTGACGATCGCGCTGGCGTGCAGTCCCGCCTTGTGCGCGAAGGCGGAGGCGCCGACATAGGCCGACTGCCGCATCGGCACGCGGTTCAGGATGTCGTCGAGCATCCGCGACGTCCGCGTGAGACCGCCGAGCGCCTCGGGCGTGATGCCCGTCTCGAAGCGGCTCGCCCACGGCTCCTTAAGAAGGAGCGTCGGGATCAGCGAGGTCAGGTTGGCGTTGCCGCAGCGCTCGCCAAGCCCGTTGAGCGTGCCCTGGACCTGCCGCGCGCCCGCCTCGACGGCGGCGAGGCTCCCCGCCACGGCGGTCTCGGTGTCGTTGTGGGTATGGATGCCGACGTGCTCGCCGGGGATGCCCGAGGCGATCACCTCGGCCACGATCCGCCCGATCTCGCCGGGCAGCGTGCCGCCGTTGGTGTCGCACAGCACGATCCAGCGCGCGCCCGCCTCGAAGGCCGCGCGCGCGCACGACAACGCGTAGCCGGGGTTCGCCTTGTAGCCGTCGAAGAAGTGCTCGGCGTCGAACAGCGCCTCGCGGCCCTCGGCGACGACATGGGCGACGGAGGCCGAGATGTTCTGCAGGTTCTCGTCCAGCGCGATCCCCAGAGCCTCGGTGACATGGAAGTCATGGGTCTTGCCCACAAGGCACACGGCCCGCGTTCCCGCGTTGAGCACGGCGGCGAGCACGTCGTCGTTGGCCGCCGAGCGCCCGGCGCGCTTGGTCATGCCGAAGGCCGTCATCGTGGCGCGGGTCCGGGGCGCGGCGTCGAAGAAGGCCGAATCCGTGGGGTTCGCACCCGGCCATCCGCCCTCGATGTAGTCGAGCCCGAGCGCGTCGAGCGCCTCGGCGATGCGGACCTTCTCGGGCGTCGAGAACTGGACGCCCTGCGTCTGCTGCCCATCGCGGAGCGTCGTGTCGTAGAGGTAGAGGCGGTCGCGGGTCATGGTGCGCACCGGATGCCCGCCGTCCCGATGATCATACCAAGCCCTCCAGAACTGAGCGATCGAACCCGATTTCAGGCCGGATCGTCGTAGCGTCCTTCGCCATCCGCACCGAGAACCCGGCTTCCGACAGTCGCGCCTTGATCGCGTCCACCTCACTGAAATCCTTGGATTTCATGGCAGTTTCACGCATCGCCTGAAGCCTTGTGGCCACGGGCTCGGCCAGTCGCCAGACCGTCTTGAGATCTTCCACACGGACGAAGAGTTCGTCAGGCGACAACAATCCAAGGAAAACGACGCCTCGGGCGAGCGCAACAGGGTCGCCGGCATCGCGGAGCTCATAAAGCCGGGCTATGGCGCCATGCGTATTGAGGTCGTCAGCCAGTGCTTCAACGATCCGGGCATCCGGTTTCCCCGTGACCTCCCTCGCGAGGCCTGGATCTGGAACGGTCGCGACGGTTTCGATGAAGCCGTGCAGTGTCGCTTCTGCGTCGACCGCCTTTTCGGCCGTCCAGTCCATCGGCTTCGAATAATGCGTGGACAGGAACACGAAGCGGATCACCTCGCCCGGGATGCCCTGGTCCAGAAGCTCGCGCACGGTGAAGAAGTTGCCGAGCGACTTCGACATCTTCCTGCCCTCGACCTGAAGCATCTCGTTGTGCATCCAGATCGAGGCGAAATGTCCCTCGGGGTGGGCGCAGGCGGATTGCGCGATCTCGTTCTCGTGGTGCGGAAACATCAGGTCGTTGCCGCCGCCGTGGATGTCGAAGCTGTCGCCAAGCAACTCGTGCGCCATGGCCGAGCATTCGATGTGCCAGCCGGGCCGGCCCCGGCCCCAGGGGCTGTCCCAGCCAGGCAGGTCGTCATCGGACGGCTTCCAAAGCACGAAGTCCATCGGATCGCGCTTGTAGGGGGCGACCTCGACGCGGGCGCCCGCGATCATGTCGTCGACCGCGCGCCCCGAGAGCCGGCCATACGCCTCGTAGCTCGCGACCGAGAACAGGACGTGGCCCTCGGCCTCGTAGGCGTGACCGCGCGCGATCAGGTCCTCGATCATGGCGATCATTTCGCCGATGTAGCGCGTGGCGCGCGGCATGTGCGTGGGCTCCATGACGCCGAGTGCGGCCATGTCCTGCAGATACCATGCGATCGTCTCCTCGGTGATCTCGCCGATGGGCCTCCCGGTCTGGGCGGCACGGGCGTTGATCTTGTCGTCGACGTCGGTGAAGTTGCGCACATAGGTGACGCGGTCAGCCCCGTAGACGTGGCGCAGAAGGCGGAACAGCACGTCGAAGACCACGGCGGGGCGCGCGTTGCCGAGATGCGCGCGCTCGTAGACCGTCGGGCCGCACACATACATCCGCACGTTCGAGGGGTCGATCGGCTCCAGCCGCTCCACCTGTCGCGTCATCGAGTTCCGCAGCCTGATCTCGACCATGAACCCCCTCCACCCGGTCTGCGCGCCTTCCGCGCGGCGCGGACCTAGCAGGTTGCGCGGGCGAAGGAAACCACACTGCAGGGGGGGGCGGGAAGCGCCCGGGGCGCGCGAAGGTCCGAGCCCATGTGGCCGGCCGCGCGCACGGGCCTGAGGCTTCGTGCGGGGGCAAGGCGGGCGGAGGACACGAGAAAGGCCCGGACGCGAACGCCCGGGCCCTCTTTGGACGGTGACGACGATCGGATCAGAAGCGGAAGGCCGCGTTGATGCCGAAGGTGGTGGCGTCCACGTCCTCGCCGCCATTGTCGAAGTCGTCGAACTCGTGCTGGAGAAGCTCGGCGCCCACGGTGACCTGCTGCGTCACGGCGTAGTCCATGCCGACGCCGTAGAAGTAGCCGTTGCTGCTGGAGGTATCGCCCGCCACGTCGATGCGGGCATTGGCAGCGCCGGCGGTTCCGTAGAACAGCGCGCGGCCCGCGTCGAAGCCGGCCTCCACGCCGAGCCGCGAAATGCTTTCGAGGCTGCCGTTGTCGAGGTCGATGTCGGCCGCGTTATGGTCGAGCTCGACGCCCATGACGTAATCGCCGAGGTCATAGCGGTAGCCCGCGAAGACGCCGCCGAGAAAGCCGTCGCCGGTCGTGTCCTCGTCCTCGGTGATGCTGCCGATGAGGTCGGCATTGAGCCCGACGCCGACATCGCCGTATTCCAGCTGGCCACCTGCATAGAACCCCGTCCAGTCGGCGCTGGGCGCCGGGGCGGGCGCCGCCGGGATGACGGCCGGCGCCGGAGCGGGTTCTGCGATGCCGCCTGCGAAAACGGGCATGGCGGCCATGGACAGCGCACTTGCCGTGATCGCCAGCCGTCCCGCGCGCGCCGCGTTCGTTTTCCTGGTCATGTCTTGTCGTCCTTTCGTTTGCTCGACGAGGTGGCGGAGCGTCGATTGCGTCCGCCAGTCCTGCAACGCACCACATGTCCATTGGTTGCGCCGTCCGCCACTCACGCCTGCGTGTTGAGCGGCAGCCCGCCGGATGCGGCCCCGCGCGTCGGCGAAGCCCGGCCTGCGCGGCCGTTTCCGCGACGGAAGGCCCCCTTGAGAACCCGGCGTCAGCGGCAATTGGCCCCTGGCAGTCGAGGCAAAACGCCTGCGGCCCGCCCGCGGTTCCGCGCAGGAGCGGGCGACGCCGCGCGGTCAGCGGTGATTGCGTGGGAAGCGGAGCGGGACGCGGGGGCGTCCGGCGTCTGGCGTCTGGCGTCTGGCGTCAGCCGCGAAGGCCGGCCGCCTCGCGCGCGAGCGCCTCGATGGCCGCCCAGTCGCCCGCGGCCACGCGATCCTTCGGGGCGATCCACGAGCCGCCCGCGCAGATCACGTTCGGCGCGGCGAGATAGGAGGCCGCGTTCGCGGCCGAGACGCCGCCCGTGGGACAGAAGCCGATCTGCGGGAGCGGCCCGGCGAGGGACTTGAGATAGGCCACGCCGCCGGCGGCTTCGGCGGGGAAGAACTTCAGCATGTCGTAGCCGCGCGCCAGGAGCGCCATCGCCTCCGACGCGGTGGCCGCGCCCGGAAGAAGCGGCAGGTCTTCGGCGATGCAGGCCGCGATCAGCTCGTCCGTCGCGCCCGGCGAGACGCCGAACTTCGCGCCCGCCGCCTTCGCGGCCCGCACGTCGGCCGCCGTCAGCAGCGTGCCCGCGCCGACGACGCCGCCCGGCACCTCGGCCATCGCCGCGATCGCGTCGAGCGCGGCGGGCGTGCGCAGCGTGACCTCGAGCGCGGGAAGCCCTCCCGCCACGAGCGCGGTGGCCAGAGGCACGGCATGGGCGGGGTCCTCCACGACGAGGACGGGGACGATCGGCGCGAGGTGGGCGATGTCTCGGGTGATGCGGCTCTGGTCGGCTGGGGTCATCGGGGTTCGTCTTCGTGGCTGGTGGAAAAGGTCTCGACGCCTGCGGCGCCGATCCGGGCCGCGCCGCCTCGGCCCCGGTGGGACCTCGGCGCCGCCGACGCCTTCGGCGGGCGTACTTGGAGAAAGATGAAGCAGGGGACGGGCGCGCGCGCGATCATGACGGGGTCACACGACGACGCCCGCGCCCATGGTCGCGGGCCCCGCGCGGTTGCGAAAGACCTCGAAGAGCTCGCGGCCCACGCCCCACGCGTTCGCGGAAAGGTCGGGCACCGCGGCCTGCCGGTCGGCCACGCCGTCGGTCAGGACCTCGATCCGCCCCGCGACGGCGTCGACGCGCACGACGTCGCCGTCCGCGAGCTTGCCGATGAGCCCGCCGTCGAGCGCCTCGGGCGCGACGTGTATCGCTGAGGGCACCTTGCCCGAAGCGCCCGACATGCGCCCGTCCGTCACGAGCGCGACCTTGTGGCCGCGATCCTGCAGGACGGCGAGGATGGGGGTGAGCGCGTGAAGCTCGGGCATTCCGTTGGCCTTCGGGCCCTGGAAGCGCACGACGACGACGACGTCGCGGTCGAGCCTTCCGGCGCGGAAGGCCTCCTTCACCGCGCCCTGGTCCTCGAAGACGGCGGCGGGCGCCTCGATCACGTGGCGCTCGGCGTCGACGGCCGACACCTTCATCACCCCGCGCCCGAGGTTGCCCTCAAGCTCGACGAGGCCGCCGGTGGGCTGGAACGGATCGGAGGCGGGCCGCAGGATCCTGTCGTTGAGGGTGGTCTTCGCACCCTCCGCCCAGGCGAGCGCGCCGCCGTCGAGCCGGGGCTCGCGCGTGTAGAGTGCGAGGCCCCTGCCCGCCACCGTCTCGGTGTCGGGATGCAGGAGGCCCGCGTCGAGAAGCTCGCCGATCATGTAGCCGAGGCCGCCCGCGGCGTGGAAATGGTTCACGTCGGCGAGGCCGTTGGGATAGACCCGCGCCATGAGCGGCGTCGCCGCCGAGATGTCGGCGAAATCGGCCGGGTCGAGCACCACGCCCGCGGCCCGCGCCATGGCCACGAGGTGGATCACGAGGTTGGTCGAGCCGCCCGTGGCCATCAGGCCGACCATGCCGTTCACGAAGGCCTTCTCGTCGAGGATGTCGCAGACCGGCCGGTAGTCGTTGCCAAGCGCTGTGATCGCGGCCGCGCGCTCGGCTGCGGCGTCGGTCAGCGCGTCGCGGAGCGGCGTGCCGGGGTTCACGAAGGAGGCGCCGGGCAGGTGCAGCCCCATGAACTCCATCAGCATCTGGTTGGAATTCGCGGTGCCGTAGAAGGTGCAGGTGCCCGGCCCGTGGTAGGAGGCCATCTCGGCTTCCATCAGCTTGGCGCGGCCGATTTCGCCCGAGGCGAATTGCTGGCGGACCTTCGATTTCTCGTCGTTGGGCAGTCCGCTTGTCATGGGGCCTGCGGGGACGAAGATGCCGGGAATGTAGCCGAAGGTCGCCGCGGCGATGACGAGGCCCGGCACGATCTTGTCGCAGACGCCGAGATAGAGCGCCGCGTCGAAGGTGTTGTGCGAAAGCGCGACGCCGGCGGCCAGGGCGATCACGTCGCGCGAGAAGAGGCTGAGTTCCATCCCCGTCTGGCCCTGCGTGACGCCGTCGCACATCGCGGGCACGCCGCCCGCCACCTGCGCCGTGGCGCCGGCACGGCGCGCGGCGTCCTTGATGCGGTCGGGGTAGTCCTTGAACGGCTGATGCGCGCTCAGCATGTCGTTGTAGGCGGTGACGACGCCAAGGTTGGGCGCTCGGTCGCCGACGAGGGCGTCCTTGTCCGCACCCATCGCGGCATAGGCGTGGGCCTGGTTGCCGCAACTGAGATGCGCGCGGCGCGGCCCCTCCTCGCCGAGGCGGCGCATCCGGTCGAGATAGGTTGCGCGCGTCTCGCGGGATCTTTGCTCGATCCGCGCGGTGACGCTGGCGATCCGGTCGTCGAGTGGCATCATGATCCCCTTCGTCTGCCTTTGGTCAGACATACGAAGTTAGCGCTAACGGTTCCACCCCGAATCGCGCCCCGGGCGATCGGGACGCGCATGCCACCCTGTCTCAGTGCGGCTGGACCCCGGGCAGGAACACCTTCTGGTCGCGGTAGAGCAGCGAGATGCCGTCCTTGAAGACATGGACGTTCTGCGGATCCGCGGTCAGGCGGACGTCGTTGCCGCGCAGGTCCTTGTGGATGCCGTGCAGCTTCGCGATCACGGGCGGATGTTCGGACGAGGTCGACTGGAAGTAGAGCAGCGTGACCTCGCCCAGGGCTTCCACGATCTCGACCCTGGCGTGGTAGGCGAAGTCGGCGGCGTCGGTCTCGATCATGTCCTCGGGGCGGATGCCGACCTGAACGACGGCGCCCTCGTCCTCGGGCGTGGAGGGGTAGTGCGAGGTGATCGTGCCGCCGCCTTCGTCGAGCGCCAGCGTCGTGGTCTCGCCGGTGCCGACGATGCGCCCGGGCAGGAGGTTCATGGCCGGAGAGCCGATGAACTGCGCCACGAAAGTCGAATTGGGCTTCTGGTAGAGCTCGAGTGGGGAGCCCACCTGAGCGATGCCGCCGCCTGCGAGCACGACGATGCGCGTGGCCAGCGTCATCGCCTCGACCTGGTCGTGGGTGACATAGATCATCGTGGAGTCGGGCATCTGCTCCTTCAGCTGCGCGATCTCGATGCGGGTGGCCACCCGCAGCGCCGCGTCGAGGTTCGAGAGCGGCTCGTCGAAGAGATAGACCTTGGGGTCGCGCACGATTGAGCGGCCGATGGCGACGCGCTGGCGCTGACCGCCCGACAGGGCCTTGGGCAGACGGTCGAGGAAGTTCGTCAGCTGCAGCTTGTCGGCGGCTGCGCGCACCTTCTTGTCGATGACGTCCTTGCTGTCGCCGGCGATCTTCAGGGCGAAGGCCATGTTGTCGTAGACCGTCATGTGCGGGTAGAGGGCGTAGGACTGGAACACCATCGCGATGCCGCGCTGGGACGGCGGCACGTCGTTCACGACCATCCCGTCGATCTGCAGCTCGCCGCCGGTGATCTTCTCCAGCCCCGCGATCATCCGCAGAAGCGTGGACTTGCCGCAGCCCGAGGGCCCGACGAAGACGATCAACTCGCCCTTCTCGATCTCGAGGTCGATGTCGCTCAGCACCGTCACGGTGCCGCCGTAGGTCTTCTCGACGTCGGTCAGTTTAAGATTGGCCATGTCCCCGTCTCCTCCCGGTTGATCCCGCGCACCGGCCCCCTCAGGCCGCTTCCTGTGCTCCGAAATAGGCTTGGTAAGGCGGCAGCGTGATCTCGCGATCGCGCTCAGTCGCGGTGAATGGCGCGCCCATGTCCTGCCGCCACGTTCCGGGCGGGAAGGACACGGGAAGCGCCGTGTTGGTCAGGTTGAAGGCGCAGAACAGTCGCTGGCCCTCGTGTTCGCGGATGAATGACACCGCGCCGTCGCGCGCGTGCAGAAGCGTCAGGCCGCCCTTCACGAGCGCGGGGTAGCTTTTGCGGAAGCCGATCATTGCCCGGTAGAAGGCGAGGGTCGAATCGTCCTTCCCCTCCTGCCTCGCGACGGCGCGGTGCAAGTGCTCGACCGCCACAGGCAGCCACGGCTTGGCGTCGGAAAAGCCGCCGTTCTGGTTGTCCGAGATCCACGGAAGCGGCGTGCGGCAGCCGTCGCGCCCCTTGTAGTTCGGCCAGAAGCGGATGCCGTAGGGGTCCTGCAGGTCCTCGTAGGCGACGTAGGCCTCGGTCAGGCCCAGCTCTTCGCCCTGATAGAGGCAGACCGAGCCGCGCAGCGACAGAAGAAGGCCGGCATAGAGGCGGCGCGCGTCCTCGCCGAGGTTCCAGCGGCTCGCATGGCGCACGACGTCGTGGTTGGAGAAGGCCCAGCAGGCCCAGCCGTCGCCGATCTCGCGCTCGTAGTCGTCGATCACCTGCCCCACCCGCTCGGGCGTGGGCGGAACGCTCGAGAGGAACTCGAACGAGTAGGCCATGTGCACCTTGTCGCCGCCGCCGGTATACTCGGCCTGGATCTGCATCCCGTATTGCGCGTCGCCGACCTCGCCCACCGAGGTCGCGGCGGGATACTCGTCGAGGACCGCGCGCAGCCGGCGCAGGAAGTCGAGGTTCTCGGGCTGGTTCTTGTCGTAGAGGTGGTTCTGCCAGTTGTAGGGGTTCACCTCGGGCGCGATCGTGGCGTTGCGCCGCTCGGGCTCCAGCGCGGGATTGTCGCGCAGTTCCTTGTCGTGGAAGTAGAAATTGATCGTGTCGAGGCGGAAGCCGTCGACGCCGCGATCCAGCCAGTAGCGCACGATGCCCAGAAGCTCTTCCTGGACCTCGGGATTGTGCAGGTTGAGATCGGGCTGCTCCTTCAGGAAGTTGTGCAGGAAATACTGCATCCTGTCGCCCGACCATTCCCACGCCGAGCCGCCGAAGATCGACAGCCAGTTGTTGGGCGGGCTGCCGTCGGGCTTGGCGTCGGCCCAGACGTACCAGTCGGACTTGGGGTTGTCGCGGCTGGTGACGCTTTCCTGGAACCACGAATGCTGGTTCGAGGTGTGGCTGAGCACGAGGTCGATCAGCACCTTCAGCCCCAGCTGGTGCGCGCGGTGGATCAGCGCGTCGAAATCGCCGAGCGTGCCGAACATCGGGTCCACGTCGCGGTAGTCGCTGACGTCGTATCCGAAATCCAGCATCGGCGAGCGGAAGAACGGACTGATCCAGATCGCGTCCACCCCCAGCTCGGCGACGTGGTGCAGGCGGTGGATGATGCCGGCGAGGTCGCCCACGCCGTCATGGTTGGAGTCCTGGAAGCTGCGGGGGTAGATCTGGTAGATCACCGCCCCCCGCCACCAGTCCTTGTCCGGCGCGACGATCTGTTCGCGCGCCATGTCCTGCATCAGGTTCATTTGCGTTTCTTCGTCTTCTTGTCGTTGTTCGCGTTACTTCACGGAGCCCGCGAGAAGCCCCCGGACGAGGTATCTCTGCATCGTGAAGAAGACCAGCAGCGGCACCGCGATCGAGACGAAGGCGGAGGTCGCGAGGATCTCCCAGTCGCCGCCCCTCGTTCCCATCAGCTCGACGATCTGGCGCGTCATCACGGTGGTCTCGCCCGAGGCGTCGATCAGGAACACCATCGCCACCAGCAGGTCGTTCCACGTCCACAGGAACTGGAAGATCGCGAACGAGGCCAGCGCCGGGAAGCTGAGCGGCAGGATGATGCGCGTGAAGATCTGGAAGTCCGTGGCGCCGTCCACCTTCGCGCTCTCAATGATGTCGCGCGGCAAGCCGACCATGTAGTTGCGCAACAGGTAGATCGCGAGCGGCAGTCCGAAGCCCGTATGCGCCAGCCATACGCCGAGGTAGCCCTTGCCGATGCCGATGGAGTTGTGGAGCGACAGGAGCGGGATCAGCGCCAGCTGCAACGGCACCACCAGAAGCGCGACGACGGCGGCCACCAGAAGAGCACGGCCGGGAAATTCCATCCACGCAAGCGCGTAGGCCGCGAAGGCCGCGATCAGGATGGGGATGATCGTGGCCGGGATCGTCACGGTCAGCGTGTTGAAGAAGGCCTGCGTCATCCCCTCGCGGTTGCCTGGGTCGAACAGGACGTTCCGGTAGTTGCCCAAGGTGAATTCCGGCGGGCTTTCGGCGGTCACGAAGACGCGCTGGCCCCTGCCCGAAAGCTGTTCGTCGTCGCCCTCCCAGACGTAGTCGCCATTGGCCTGGACGGTCATCGTCTCGCCGTCGCCCATGTCGGCGGTCTCGCCCGGAACGTAGGCGCCGATGTCGCGTGACGAGGTCCCCCAGGCCGAGATGTCGGCCTCGACCATGTCGGGGGTATCGACCTGCCCGTCGACCACGAAGAGGTTGCCCTCGACCATGAAGCGTCCCTCGCCGAGGTCGAGCCTCGCGTCGTCGGGATCGGCGGTGCGCAGGGTCTCGTTCTGCACCGCGGGGAACATCGCCGCCCACCAGCCCGAGGTCCGGATCTGGTCGGTCGTGCGGAAGGACGACACCAGAAGCCCGAGCGTGGGGAAGATCCAGAGAAGCACGAGGGCCGCGACCGAGATGTGAACGGCCCAGGTCAGCGAGGATTTCTTGCCCGCGATGTTATCCATGTGCGTGACCCCCCTTGGGTGCGGCGCGACGATCGACAGGCATCAGCGCATCTCCTTCCGGACGTTGTAGACGTTCCACACCAGGATCGGCGTCACCATCAGCATGATGACCATCGCGCTGGCCGAGCCGATGCCCCAATCGTTGGCCCGGAAAAGCTTGTCGTACATGTAGTTGGCCAGAACCTGCGTCTGCCACTGGCCGTTGGTCATGGCGAAGACGATGTCGAAGATCTTGAGCACCACGATGGTGATCGTCGTCCAGACGACGACGATGGTCCCGGCGATCTGCGGCATCTTGATCTTGAAGAAGATCTGGAACGGATTGGCGCCGTCCACGATGGCGGCCTCGACGGTTTCCTCGGGGATGCCGCGAAGCGCCGCGGACAGGATCACCATGGCAAAGCCCGTCTGGATCCAGATCAGCACGATCATCAGGAAGAAGTTGTTCCAGAACGGCACGGTGAGCCATGTCACCGGGCTTTCGCCGCCGAGCTGGAGGTAGATCGCGTTCAGGACGCCGATCTGGGCCACGTCATCGGGACGGGCGTCGTAGATCAGCTTGAAGATCACGGCGGCGCCAACGAAGGAGATCGCCATCGGCATGAAGATGAGCGACTTGGCGAGGCTGCCCCACGAGATGCGGTCGGTCAGCTGCGCGGCCAGCAGCCCGAAGGCGGTCGAGGCGGCCGGCACGATCAGAAGCCACAGGAAGTTGTTGCGCACCGCCTCCCAGAACTTGTCCTCGCCGACCATCTGGGCGTAGTTGGCCAGCCCCACGAAGGCGCCGCCCGAACTGCGGTCCGTCAGCGACAGCCGCAGCGTCTCGAAGACGGGATAGGCGAGGTAGAGGCCGAGGGCGAAGATCGCCGGGAACATGAACAGCCAGGGCCGGATCGCGTTGGCGCGATTGATGTTCCGCCCGGCGTTCGGCCCTTTTGGCGGGTACAGGACCCGGTCGAGAAACTGGTTCGAGAAGTAGAAATACGCGACACAGCCGCCGACACCCACGATGATCGTGATCAATCCTTGCAATGCAGGATTCATGTGTCCCCTCCCCTTGAGATGCAGTGACCCCGGCCGTGGCGATGCGTTGCTGCGGGCGGGGCGAAGCGGATGCGGCCGGCACGCAGGCGGCCGCATCCGAGGTCAGGCCGTGGGATCAGTCCAGCGCGTCCCAGCTCTGCTGGATCGAGGCCGCGACCTCGCTTGCGTCCGCGCCGCCGGCGAAGTCGACCATGCCGGTCCAGAAGGTGCCCGCACCGATCGCGCCCGGCATGAGGTCGGACCCATCGAACCGGAAGGTCGTCGCGTCGAGCAGGATCTGGCCCTGCCCGGCCTCGACGTTGCTTGCGTAGGTGTCGAGGTTCACGCCGGAATGCGGGGTCAGGAAGCCGCCCTGCGCCATCATGATCTCATGCGCGATCGGGGTCTTCAGGAACTCCATGAAGGCCATGGTCGCGTCGGAGGGATCGGTGACCGCCATCAGCGTGCCGCCGCCAAGCACCGGGTTGCCCAGATCCTCGCCCTCGAACGAGGGGAAGTAGAAGAAGTCGGCGTCGACGCCCACTTCGGTGCCTTCCGGGAAGAAGGCCGGGATGAACGACGCCTGGCGGTGCATGTAGCAGCCCGGCGGCGAGGCGAAGAGACCCGTGGGGCTGTCGCGGAAGTCGGTCGTCGCGACCGCGCCCGCGCCGCCCTGCACCCAGTCGTCGTTCCGGGCGAACATGCCGAAGGTCTCGATGGCGTTGACGATGCGCTCGTCGTCGAACGGGATCTCGTTCGTGACCCACTGGTCATAGACCGAGGGTTCCTGGGTGCGCAGCAGGATGTCCTCGACCCAGTCGGTCGCGGGCCACCCGGTCGCAGCCCCCGAGCCGAGCCCGATGCACCACGGCGTCTCGCCGTCCTCGACCATCTGCTCGCTCAGGGCGATCAGCTCTTCCATGGTCTCCGGAACCTCGTAGCCCGCATCCTCGAAATTCTCGGGGACATACCAGACCAGCGACTTCACGTTCACGTTGAAGAAGAAGCCGTAGAACTGGTCCTCGCCGTTCTCGTTCTCGTAGGTGCCGAGATCGACCCACGACTCGCCCGCTGCGTAGTTCTCGCGAACCCAGTCAGCCATGTCCTCGCCGAGCGGGCTCAGAAGGCCGCTGCCCGCCATGACCGACGCAAGGCCGGGCTGCGGGAAGACGGCGATGTTGGGCGCGGATCCGGCCTCCGCGTCGATGACGATCTGCTGTTCGAAGCTGTCGGACCCGGTGTAGGTCGCCTCGGCGCCCGTCGCCTCCTCGAAGTAGGCGAGGAGGTTGTCGAACCGGTCGGCTTCGGGCGACAGCCACGGGCCCGCGATCGTCACGGTCTCGCCGCTGAGGTCCGGCGCGGCCTCGGCGTAATCGGTGTAGCTCTGCCAGTTGAAGTCGCCTTCTCCGACGGGAAAGGCGAGATCCTGCGCCTGCGCGGCGCCCGCCATGAGCGCGAGCGCGGCGGCGCTGGTGAAGAAACGCGTCTTCATCGAAAATATCCTCCCAGACATGATGCCGGTAGCTTCCGGCTGGTATCTACCCCAATCGCGGTGCGGGCACGCCGTAGCATTGCCCAAAGCGCTTTGGGTTACGGGCACCCTTTCGGATGACCGCCGATAAGTCAATCCACCAACGGAAGGTCCCTGAATTTTATTGGTTTATTTTGCAGGTGCAGAAAAATGTGGCGCTGCGGAAACTTTGACAACCGGGCCGCCAGATGATTAGCCTCACCAATGATTGAAAGCGCTTTGAGGCGGATTTCGCGATGAATCTCAGGCAGCTGGCCGACTCTCTCGGCCTGTCTCAGACAACCGTCAGCCGCGCGCTGAACGGGTATCCCGAAGTCCGGGAGGAGACCCGTGCGCGGGTTCTCGCCGCAGCGAGCGCCGCCAACTACGCCCCGAACTCGCGGGCGCGGCGGCTGGCGACGGGGCGCGCGATGACCATCGGCCACGTTCTGCCGCTGAGCGGCCGGGAGGAGCTGGTCAATCCCATCTTCGCTGACTTCCTCGCAGGCGCGGGCGAGGTCTATGCCCGCGAAGGCTACGACCTGCTGTTGTCCATCGTTCCCAATGGCGAGGTCGAGCGCGCCTACCGCCAGATGGCTGCGAACGGGTCCGTGGACGGCGTCATGCTGCAATCGCCGCGCGTCGAGGACGCGCGCATCGCCCTGATGGCCGAGCTCGGGATGCCCTTTCTCGTGCATGGACGCACCGGCAGGTTCGACGACTACTCGTGGCTCGACATCGCCAACGTCCGCGCCTTCCGCCGCGCGACCGAGTTCCTTCTCGACCTCGGCCACAGGCGCATCGCGCTGATCAACGGCCAGGAGGAATACGACTTCGCCGCGCGCAGGCGCAGGGGGTTCGGCGACGCGATGGCCGCGCGCGGCCTCACGCCCGATCCGCGCCATCTTTGCGAAGGCGTCATGACCGAGCATTTCGGCTTTTCCGCCGCCGCCGCGATGCTCGACGGGCAGGATCCTCCGACGGCCTTCCTCGTCTCGTCGATCATCTCGGCCATCGGCGTGCGCCGCGCGGCGAGCGAGCGGGGCCTTTGGCTGGGCCGGGACATCTCGGTCATCTGCCACGACGACGTCTTGTCCTACATCGGCAACGATGCCACCACGACCCCCGAGGGCCCGCCCTTCACCTCGACGCGGTCCTCGATTCGGGATGCCGGGCGGCGCTGCGCCGAGATCCTGATCGGTCTCATCCGCGAACCGGGCCAGCCCCCCGTGCAGGAGCTCTGGGAGACCGAGCTCAACCTGGGGCGGTCGACCGGCCCCGCACCCGCCGACTGAAAGGACACCAGAGATGAAGGCCAGCCGCGCCGATTTCCCCGACGACTTCCTCTTCGGGGTCGCGACCTCCGCCTACCAGATCGAGGGCCACGCCTTCGGCGGCGCGGGCAAGACGCATTGGGACAGCTACGCCGCCACCCCCGGCAACGTCGTGCGCGCCGAGAACGGCGAGCTCGCCTGCGACCACTACCACCGCTGGGAAGAGGATCTCGACCTTGTCGCGGCCCTCGGGGCGGACGTCTACCGCTTCTCGACCTCGTGGGCGCGGGTCCTGCCCGAAGGCACCGGCGCGCCCAACGCGGAAGGCCTCGACTTCTACGACAGGCTGGTGGACGGGATGCTGGCGCGCGGCATAAGGCCGGCCGCCACGCTCTACCACTGGGAACTTCCGCAGGCGCTGGCCGACAAGGGCGGCTGGCGCAACGCCGACATGCCGAACTGGTTCGCCGATTTCACCCATACCGTGATGAGCCGCATCGGCGACCGCGTCTGGTCGGCCGCGCCCATCAACGAGCCGTGGTGCGTCGGCTGGCTGTCGCATTTCGACGGCCTGCAGGCGCCGGGGATGCGCGACATCCGCGCGACCGCGCGCGCCATGCACCACATCCTGAAGTCGCACGGGGCCGCGATCGAGGTGATGCGCGGCCTCGGCATGGGCAACCTCGGCGCGGTCTGCAATTTCGAGTGGTCCGAACCCGCCACCGACAGCCCCGCCGACCTTGCCGCAGCCACCCGCTACGACGCCATCTACAACCGCTTCTTCCTAGGCGGGCTGTTCCGGGGCGAATATCCCGCCGAGGTCCTCGAGGGGCTGGAGCCGCACCTGCCTGAGGGCTGGCAGGACGACTTCGCCGTGATCACCCGGCCGCTCGACTGGATCGGCGTCAACTACTACACCCGCAAGCTCGTTCGCGCCACCGACGGGGCATGGCCCGCCTACGAGGGGGCCGAGCCCGTCCTGCCGCTGACGCAGATGGGCTGGGAGATCTACCCCGACGGCCTGCGCGATTTCCTGCTGCGCACCGCGCGCGAGTACAGCGGCGACCTGCCGATCTACGTCACCGAGAACGGCATGGCCAACCCAGACCTGCCCTACCGGCCTGACACGGCGCGGATCGACTACATCGACGCGCATCTGGCCGCCGTCCGGCAGGCGATCGCGGAAGGCGCGCCGGTCGCGGGCTACTTCGTGTGGTCGCTGATGGACAATTACGAGTGGTCGCTCGGCTACGAGAAACGCTTCGGTCTGGTCCATGTCGACTTCGAAAGCTTGGCAAGGACGCCGAAAGCGTCCTATGAGGCGCTCGCCCGGTGGTGGCGCCCGGACGCCCCCTGACCCGTCAAGCACGAACGAGACGCCAAGATGACCACGACCAAGCCCGGCCTGTCGCTCGTCGCCGATATCGGCGGCACGAATACCCGCGTCGCGCTGGCGCGCGGGCCGGTGGTGGACGCCGCGAGCGTGACACGGTTCCGCAACGCCGAGCATTCCGGCATCGCCTCGGTGATCACGACCTACCTCGCGCAGCGCGGGATCGGCGAGGCCATGATCGACGGCGTCTGCGTCGCGGCGGCGGGGCCGGTGCGCGACGGGGTGGCGCAGCTGACCAACCTCGACTGGCGCATCGACCGCGAGGTGCTTGCCGAGGCGCTGACCGCCACGACCTCGGCGGTCCTGAACGACCTGCAGGCGCAGGGCCACGCGATCGGCCACATCGCGGATGACAACCTCGTCGAGGTGCTGCCACAGCCGCCGCACTCGCCGCTGGCGGCCAAGCTTGTGGTGGGCATCGGCACGGGCTTCAACGCCTGCCCGGTCTTCGACACCGAGGCCGGACGCTTCGTGCCGCCCTCGGAGGCGGGCCACGTCTCGCTGCCGGGATCCGTCCCCGACCTTCGTCCGGTCCTGTCGAAGATCACCGACAGCCACGGCTTTCCGCCCGTCGAGGAAGTCCTGTCGGGGCGCGGTGTCAGCACGCTGCACGCAGCCCTTCACGGCACCACGCTTGCTGCGGCGGACGTGCTTGCCGGCATGGACGCGCGCGACCCCGCCGCGCTCGAGACGGGGCGGCTTTTCGTGAACGTCATGGGCGCGGTCATCGGCGACCTCGCGCTCGGCCACCTGCCCTTCGGCGGGATCTACCTGATCGGCGGCGTGACCCGCGCCTTCCAGCCGTGGCTTGCGGAATTCGGATTTGCCGAGGCCTTCCGCGGCAAGGGCCGTTTCTCGGAGTTCATGGAAGGCTTCGGCGTTCAGGTCGTCACCGACGACTACGCCGCGCTTACGGGATGCGCCTCGCACCTGTCGCGGCTCTGAAGCGGGCCGGCGGTTGACGCAGGGGCAGCCCCGCCACGCGCCCTGCACTCGGCGGTTGCCCCGCCGCCCCTTCCGCGCCATGGTCGTCGTGCCGCGTGCCGCAACAGCGGGCGCAGCCAAGCTACGAACATGGTCAATCAGGGAGGAAAGACCGTGCTGCACAAGACACTTGCCGCGTCCACCGCGGCCGCCACGGGCCTCGCGCTCATGGCAGGCGCCGCCGCGGCGCAGGAAATCCGCTTCATGTGCTATTCCGACGGCAACGAGTGCGAGGTCTACGACGACGTGCTCGCCCGTTTCGAGGAGCAGAACCCCGGCGTGGACGTGATCGTGGACGTGGTGCCCTACCAGGCGATCCTCGAGAACCTTCCCGTGCAGCTTGCCGCCGGCACAGGGCCGGACATGGCCAAGGTCACCGATCTCGGCGGCCTGAACGAATATTACCTCGACCTCGCCCCCTACGTGGATCGCGGCTACTGGGAGGACAGCTTCGGCGGCACGCTCGACTGGTATCGCGCGGGCCCCGAGGACGACGGCATCTACGGGATGCATTCGCAGCTGACCATCACCGGAGCCTTCGTGAACGCGACGCTCTTCGAGCAGGCGGGAATGGAGATGCCCGGCCCCGACGCCACGTGGGCGGACTGGGCCGAGGCCTCGCGCGCCGTGGCCGAGGCCACCGGAACACCCTTCGCGATGGCGATCGACCGCTCGGGCCACAGGGTCGCGGGCCCCGCGATCTCCTACGGCGCGGCGCTGTTCGGCCCCGACGGCGAGCCGACGCTGTCGGACGAGGGCTTCACGGCCTTCGTGCAGCAGTTCGTGGACTGGCACAACGACGGGACCATCGCGCGCGACGTATGGGCCGGCCAGGGCGGCGCCACCTACCAGGACGCGGCGCAGGAATTCATCAACGGCGAGCTGGTGTTCTACTATTCCGGCTCATGGCAGGTCGGCCGCATGGACGAGCAGGTGGGCGACTTCTTCGACTGGCAGGTCGTGGGCTCGCCCTGCGGCCCGGCAGGCGCGTGTTCGGGAATGCCCGGCGGCGCCGGCATCGTGGGCTTCGAGCAGACCGAACACCCTGAGATCGTGGCAAGCGTGATCGACTTCCTTGCGCAGGAGGACGTCTATGCCGAGGTCACGGCGCGGACGCGCAACCTGCCCGCGCATCTCGGCGTGGCAGAGGCCGGCGTGGAGTTCCAGGACGCATCGCCCGCCGCATCGCGCGCGTTGTCGGCCTTCGCCTCGGACCTGCCAGACGTCGCGCCGGCGGCCTTCCGCTACCAGGGCTTCGCGGGCAACCGCGCGATGTTCGGGATCACGGTGGAGCGCGTCAGCCAGGCCATCGTGGGCGAGCTGACCGTCGAGGAGGCCGTGGCTCGCATGGCCGACGACCTCGCCTCGGCGATGTCGCAATGACCTGAAATGGCCCCGGCCCCCGGCATGCGCGGGGGCCGGACGCCGCGGCGCGCGCTCATGCTCTCGTTCATCTCCTCCGTCATGCGGATCGTCGAGATCCCGATGCTGGCGCTTCAGCGCCTCCTCGGCATGAACCGGCTCGCATGGGTGTTCCTCGCGCCGAACCTGATCCTTTTCGCGCTTTTCGCCTTCCTCCCCGTGATCCTGAACGTCTCTTACGCGACGACGGGCGGGGACAACGTGCTTCTGGCGGACCGCCCCGACGTGGGGCTGCGCAACTTCGCCACGCTCACGGATTGCGGCAGTTTCCTCGACCCCAATTCCTGCCGCGAGGACAAGTTCTGGCGCGCGGTGTGGAACACGCTGTGGTTCGTCACGCTGCAGGTGGGCTTCATGGTGGGCTTCGCGCTCCTGACGGCGCTGATCCTGAACCGCGACATCCGCGCGCGCGGTTTCTTCCGCGCCGTGTTCTTCTTTCCCGTCCTTCTGTCGCCCGTCGTCGTGGCGCTGATCTGGAAGTGGATCCTTCAGCGCGAAGGCGTCCTGAACGCCTTTCTCGACTGGACCGGCGCGGGCGGCTTCAACTGGCTGGTCGATGCGCAATGGGCTTTCGCGTGGTCGGTATTCATCTCGGTCTGGGCGCATATGGGCTTTTACACGCTGATCCTTCTTGCCGGGCTTCAGGCCATCCCGCGCGACGTCTACGAGGCGGCGATCATGGACCGCGCCTCGCCCTGGCGCAGCCTGACCCGGATCACACTGCCGCTTCTGGCGCCCACGATGCTGGTCGTGCTGGTGCTTGCGCTCATCAAGGGCGTGCAGACCTTCGACGAGATATATGCCTTCACCGGCGGCGGCCCGGGCACCGCCACGACCTTCATCATCCAGTACATCTACGAGGAAGGCTTCGCCGGCGCGCCGAGGCTATTCGGGCTGGCGGCCGCGGCCTCGCTCCTGGTGGCGCTCGTCCTCGTGATCCTGACCCTCGTGCAGCTTTGGGTGAACCGGAGGAACGTCGATGGCTGATCGCAGGCGACCGGGCGGGCCCGGCCGCAAGCCCCTTCCCTCGAGGGCCGCACCATGAGCCGCGGCTTCGCCTTCCTCGCCCGCACCCGCGGCCGCGACCGGCTGCACTGGACGGACTGGGCCTCCTACGCCTACCTCGGCTTCGGCATCGTGCTGATGTTCGGGCCGGTGGTGTGGCTTGTGATGTCCTCGTTCAAGACCGAGGCCGACCTGCAGCGCTATCCACCCACCTTCCTGCCCTACCAGCAGCAGACCATGGTGGTTGAGGGCTACGACGAACCCCTGCCCCTCTTCCTCATGACCGGCGGCGAATACGAGGGCATGGTCCTCGCGCAGGTGCGGCGCGTGGGCCTTCAGGCGCAGATGGTGGACCCCGCCAATCCCGGCAAGCGGCTGCGCGCCACCATCGACCAGCGCGAGCCGGTGCAGCGCGTGCGCCTCGCCACCGAGAACTACACCGAGCTGTTCGAGCGCTTCACCTTCCTGCGCTATTTCTGGAACTCGACCTTCATCACCCTGATGTCGACGGCGATCATGCTTCTGGTGAACTCCATGGCCGCCTTCGCGCTGTCGAAATACGAGTTTCGCGGGCGCACGACCGTCCTTCTTCTGGTGATCTCGACGCTGATGATCCCGCAGACGGTGGTGCTGGTGCCGCTTTTCCTGATCGTGACCGAGCTGGGCATGTTCAACTCGCTCTGGGGCGTCATCATTCCCGGCGCGGCGACGCCCACGGGCGTCTTCCTGCTCAGGCAATACATGCTGACCATCCCCGACGAGATCCTCGACGCCGCCCGGATGGACAAGGCGAGCGAGTGGAAGATCTACTGGCGCATCGTCCTGCCGTTGTCGGCGCCCGCCATCGCGGTGCTCGCCATCCTCGCCATCATGTGGCGCTGGAACGATTTCCTGTGGCCGCTGATCGTGCTGACGCAGTCCGAGAACTTCACGCTGCAACTGGCGCTGAACTCGTTCCAGGGCGAGCTTCTGACCGACTGGTCCTCGCTGCTGGCGATGACGGTGCTGACGCTCCTGCCGATCGCCTGCGTGTTCATGTTCCTGCAGAAATACATCGCCACCGGCATCGCATCGACCGGCGGGAAATGACGGCCGCGACAACGGGCGCCCGGCAGATGCCGCGAAGCGCCAGGGCAAGAAGAACGGGGGAAACGTGATGGCAAGGCTCGAGCTGCGCGGCGTGCGCAAGTCCTACGGCGCGGTGGAGGTCATCAAGGGCGTCGACCTGACCGTCGAGCATGGCGAATTCTGCGTCTTCGTGGGGCCTTCGGGCTGTGGCAAGTCCACGCTCCTGCGGATGATCGCGGGCCTCGAGGGGATCACCGGCGGCGAGGTGGCGATCGGCGGCGACGTGGTGAACCGCGTGCCCGCCGCCGACCGGGGCCTTGCGATGGTCTTCCAGTCCTACGCACTCTACCCGCACATGACGGTGCGCCAGAACCTTTCCTTCGGGCTGGAGAACATCAACACGCCGAAGGCCGAGATCGCGAGGAAGGTCGAGCAGGTCGCCAAGATGCTCCAGATCGACCCGCTTCTGGACCGGAGGCCCAAGGACCTGTCGGGCGGGCAGCGCCAGCGCGTCGCCATCGGACGCGCCGTGGTCCGCGAGCCGCAGGTCTTCCTGTTCGACGAGCCGCTGTCGAACCTCGACGCCGAGCTGCGCGTGGACATGCGCGGCGAGATATCGGCGCTGCACAAGCGTCTGGGCAACACGATGATCTACGTCACCCACGACCAGGTCGAGGCGATGACGATGGCCGACAAGATCGCGGTCCTGCGGCTGGGCGAACTCGAGCAGTTCGGACGCCCGCTCGACCTTTTCAACGCGCCCGAGAACCTCTTCGTGGCGGGGTTCATCGGAAGTCCGCGAATGAACTTCCTGAACGGCACCGTGGGCGAGGACCGCACGCACCTGCTGCTTGCGACGGGCGACACGGTCACGCTGCCCGAACGCGGCTTCGCGCAGCGGGCGGGGCAGCAGGTGACGCTGGGCCTGCGCCCCAACGACCTGCACCCCGGCGATGGCGGCGCGCTCCACGCCGAGATCCGCTCGGTCGAGCAGCTTGGCTCGGACAGCTACCTCTATGGCGCGTTCGGCGACGGCACGCCGGTGACCGTGCACAATCCTGGCCAGACCCGCGTGCGGCCGGGCGAGCGTGTCGCGCTGACCGCGAATTCGGACGCCATCCACCTTTTCGACACGGACAGCGGCCGCACGCTGCGAATGTGAAGGACCGCCTCAGGGCACCTCGTGGCCGAGCGAGGCGGAGTAGATCTCGAACCAGTCCTCGCGGTCGAGCTCGACGTTCATCGCCGCCGACAGCCCCCGGATGCGCTCCAGCGAATTGGTGCCCATGACCGGCAGGATGCAGGCGGGGTGGCGCAGCAGGAACGCCACCGCGACGTCGGCCGGCCCCACGCCCTGCGCCTGCCCGATCCGCGTCAGGACCGCGCGCAGGCCCGCGCCCTCCTCGCCAAAGAGCCTCCCCCCGCCGAGCGGCGACCACGCCATGACCGGATGTCCGTGGCGCTGATGGAACGACAGGTCGCCATTGGTGAAGGCCTCGAGCCGCATCGCCGAGATCTCGATCTGGTTGGTGACGAGCGGCGTGCCCATCGCCGATTGCAGGAGCTTCCAGTCCCACGGGCGGAAGTTCGAGACGCCGACCGCGCGCACCTTGCCGGACGCGACGAGCGCATCGAGCGCGCGGCCCGTCTCCTCGTGGTCCATGAGGGGGTCGGGCCGATGCACGAGGAACAGGTCGATCCGGTCCGTGCCCATGTCGCGCAGCGAGGTTTCGACCGCCTCGGTCATGTAGGCGGCGGTCGTGTCGTAATGCTTCAGCCGCCTGCCCGCGCTGCGGCCCACGGGCGCCACGATGTCGAACTTGCTGACCAGCTCCACGCGGTCGCGCAGGCCGGGGCTTTCGCGGAAGGCCGCGCCCAGAAGCGCCTCGGCGCCGTAGTCGCCGTAGATGTCGGCCTGGTCCATCGTGGTGATGCCCTGCTCGAGGCAGGCCTCGACCTTGGCCCTGACATGGGCCGGGGACGTGTCCTTGTCGTCGCCCAGCCGCCACATCCCGTAGACGATGCGGGACAGGGTCAGCTCGGCCATCTTCACGCGGTTCATCAACGTCTCTCTCCTTGTCCCAGAGGCGTCGCCGGCATTGCGGCCGGCACCCTTCCGTATTCGTGCGGCAGCGAGCATGTCTTGAGCTCGGGAATGACGAGGCGGCCGAAATGACGGCATTCCTCAAGGTGCGGATAGCCCGAGAAGATGAAGGCGCGGATGCCCATCTTTTTGTAATCCTCGATCTCGGACAGGACCTGGTCGGCCGAGCCGACAATGGCCGCGCCGCAGCCCGAGCGCGCGCGCCCGATGCCGGTCCAAAGGTGCGGCTCGACGTAGCCGAACTGGTCGGCCAGCTCGCGCGCCCGAGCCTGATGGCTGACGCCCAGCGATCCTGAATCGAGCGCGCGTTCCCGGATCAGCGTCCCCAGCTCGTCGTCGAGCCTCGAGACGAGATACTCGGCATACTCGCGCGCCTCCGCCTCCGTGTCGCGCACGATGACATGGACGCGCAGCCCGTAATCGAGCGTTCTGTCATCCTTTTCAGCGACCTGGTGGACGGCCTTCATGCGCTCGGCGATCTGGTCCTTCGGTTCGGGCCACATCAGGTAGACGTCGCAATGCTGTCCGCACAGCTCGAGTGCATCGGGCGAGTAGCCCCCGAAATAAAGCAGCGGGCCGCCGGTCTGGTATGGCCTGACCGGATCGGTCGTCAGTCCCTTGAAGTCATAGACTTCGCCCTCGTAATTGATCTCGTCGCGGGTCCAGGCCTGCTTCAGGATCTCGACGACCTCGCGCGATCGGCGGTAGCGGTAGCCGCTTTCGGCCTTCTCGCCGGGAAAGTCCGAGGAGATGATGTTCACCGTCAGCCGCCCCTCCAGCATGTGGTCGAGCGTCGCGATCGTGCGCGCGAGCATGATCGGCTGCATCTCGCCGCAGCGCACGGCGGCAAGCATGTTGATCCGCTCCGTCACCTGGCTTCCGGCCGCGACGAAGGACAGCGTGTCCTGCCCGACCTGGTAGGAGGACGGGCACAGGATGTTGCGGAAACC
This sequence comes from Roseicyclus salinarum, assembly GCF_029624655.1. Lineage (GTDB taxonomy): Bacteria > Pseudomonadota > Alphaproteobacteria > Rhodobacterales > Rhodobacteraceae > Roseibacterium > Roseibacterium salinarum. The sequence continues at coordinate 139,156 of NZ_JARRSA010000004.1, read as the reverse complement.
CTGCGCCTCGGCCTCCTGCAGAATGTCCGAGCAATGCGCCCAGGACGAGCGAAGGTCACCCTCGGGCACCCCGAGATAGCGGTAATCGTCGGAGCAGAGCGCGGCGAACCACGACACCTCGGCGGCATCGAGATCGGGCGACGTGACGGGGACGACGGTCATGCGCGCGGGCCTCCCTTCCCATTGCGACAGGCCCCTTTGCGTAGCGCCGGAAAACGGGTAGATCAATAGTATAACAATCTGCTACGCCGCACGCCGGAGTAGCCCCGAAGGACCGCACCCGCAGATGTCCGCGACGCTGCCAAAGCCGCATCCCGGCGCCCTGCCCGCCTACCTGCGCATCGCCGAGCGCCTGACGATCGAGATCGGAGCTGGGCGGCTTTCGCCGGGGGACAGGCTGCCGCCCGAGCGGCGGATGGCAGATGCGCATGGCGTGTCGGTCATGACGCTGAGAAAGGCGCTCGCCGTGGTCGCCGACCGCGGCCTGATCGAGCGTCGTCAGGGCTCGGGCAACTACGTGCGCGAGGGAGGGCGGAACGTCGGCACCTACGCTTTCTTCCGGCTCGAGGCGGTGCCCGACGGCGGCGGCCTGCCGACCGCGCGGCTGATCGGCCTCGATCATCTGCCCAAGCCCGCCGGGCGCACTCTCGGCAGCGACGCGTCCCATGCCTGGCGCATCAGGAGGCTGCGCGCGCTCGACGGCGTCGATGTGGCGCTCGAGGAAATCTGGCTCGACGGACGCTTCGGCGCGCTTCGCGCCGATCAATTGTCGGAATCGCTCTACAAGAGCTACGCCGAGCGCCTCGACCTGACAATCGCCCGCGCCGAGGACCGTGTGGGTTCGGGGGCCCTGCCCGACTGGACGCCCGAGGCGTTCCACCTGCCGCCGGGACACGTGACGGGACTTGTCGAACGGCAGAGCTTCGATCAAAACAGGCGCCTGGCCGAGACGTCGCGGACATGGTTCGACACCGGGCGCGCACGCTATTTCGCGTCGGTGCCATGAGGGATGGCACGCGCGCGACCGCATGGGAGGATGCGAAGGACATGACGCGATACGGCATCGTCGGATGCGGCATGATGGGCCAGGAGCACATCCGCAACATCGCACTTCTGGCGCAGGCGAAGGTCTCGGCCTTCGTGGAACCGGACGCGGAGATGGCGGCGCGGACGCAGGCCCTTGTGCCCGAGGCCTCGTCCTGCGCGGATCTTGCCGCGCTGGTGTCGCGCAACGACGTGGACGCGCTGGTGATCGCCTCGCCCAACCACCTTCACGTCACGCATCTGCACGACGTGGCCAGCGCGCGGCCCGTGCCCGTCCTGGTGGAAAAGCCCCTGTTCACGCGCCGAGAGGACGAGGCCACGATGCAGCGCCTCGCGCGCGATTACCCCGCGCCGATCTGGGTGGCGATGGAATACCGCTACATGCCCCCCATCGCCCGCTTCCGCGAGATGGCCGAGGAGGCGACGGGCGGGATCAGGATGCTGACGATCCGCGAGCACCGTTTTCCCTTCCTGCACAAGGTCGGCGGCTGGAACCGCTTCAACCGGAAGACCGGCGGCACGATGGTCGAGAAATGCTGCCACTTCTTCGACCTCATGCGACTGATCCTGCGGGACGAACCGGTGCGCGTGATGGCAAGCGCGGGCCAGGCGGTGAACCACCTGGACGAGCGTCAAGACGGCGAGGTTCCCGACATCTGGGACCACGGCTACGTCATCGTCGACTTCGCGCGCGGCGCGCGGGCGATGCTGGAGTTGTGCATGTTCGCCGAAGGCTCCGACTACCAGGAAGAACTTTCGGCGGTCGGCCCGGACGGCAAGATCCAGGCCTTCGTGCCAGGTCCGACGCGTTTCTGGAACTTCGATCTCGGGCCGCAGCCGGTGCCGCACCTCATCGTCAGCCCGCGCCATCCTACCGGCCCCCGGCGCGTGGACATCCCCGTCGATCCGCAGCTGCTGGAGGCCGGCGACCACAATGGCGCGACCTATTACCAGCATCGCCGGTTCCTCGACACGGTCCGCACGGGCAAGCGGCCCGAGGTGACGCTGGAGGACGGCGCGATGGCGGTGCGGGTCGGCCTCGCCGCGCAGGAATCGGCCGTCTCGGGCCAGGCCGTCACCCTTTGAGCATGGCCGGACGGATCGACATCGGCATCGACGGCGGTGGCACCGGCTGCCGGGTCGCGGTGTCGGTGGACGGCGGCCCGACGCACGAGACGACCGGTGGGCCCGCCAACATCGTCACCGACCCCGCGTCTGCCGAGGCGTCGATCCGCCACGCGCTGACCGAGGCGCTGACCGCCCACCGCCTCGGCCTCGACGACATGCGCCGCGCGCGCGTCTGCGCTGGTCTCGCGGGCGGGCGGCTGCCGGGCGTCGCGGACGCCTTCGCCACGCGCCTGCCGTTTCTCGCGTGGGTCGTCGACGACAGCGTGACGGCGCTCGCGGGGGCGCTGCAGGGCACGGACGGCACGCTCGCCAGCCTCGGCACCGGATCCTTCTTCATCCGGAAGTCCGGCGCGGACATGCGCCACATCGGCGGCTGGGGCTTCCATCTCGGGGACGAGGGCTCGGCCGCCTGGCTCGGCCGCCGCGCCCTGTCGCTGAGCCTGCGGGTCGCCGACGGGCGCCTGCCGCGCGATCCGCTGGCCGAGGCGCTGATCGCGGCCGCCCCGCCCCATCCGGTGCTTTTCGCCCGTGACGCAGCGCCCGGCGACTTCGCGCAGCTCGCGCGGCTCGTCCTGACCCATGCCGGAACCCCCCTCGGGAAACGCCTCGTCGCCGAGGCGCTTGCGTCGCTCGAGGAAGGCCTCGGCGACGTCGGCCATGTCGCGGGCACGCCCCTCGTGATCACCGGCGGGCTCGGCGACATGCTCGCGCCGCATCTGCCCGCGCCCCTTCGCCGCGACCTTCGTGCCGCGGCGGGCCGCCCGCTCGACGGGGCGCTTCACCTCGCGCGGGGGCTGCCATGAAACTGTCTGCGGTGGACATCCTCGACGGCGATGGCTGGCGGCGCGGCGTCGACCTTCGCATCGCCGAGGGGCGCATCGCCGACATCGCGCCGTCGGTCGCCAGGAAGGGTGCGCCGGTCGTCTGCCCGGCCCCGATCGACCTCCAGGTGAACGGCGGCGGCGGCTGGATGCTGGGCGACTGCGAGGCGCCGGGCGACGTGCTCGAGATCCTCTCGGCGCATCGCCGTCTCGGGACCGCGGCGATCCTTCCGACGCTCGTTTCCGACACGCCCCAGGCCACGGAGAAGGTGATCCACCTCGTCGAGACCGCGCGCAGGGCGGACGCGGGCATCCTGGGACTTCACCTCGAGGGGCCGCACATCGCCGTTCCCGGCGCGCACGACCCGGAGCGCCTGCGCGACCTCACGTCCGAGGACGTCGCCCGCTACATCGACGCGAAGGCCCGGCTGGGCACCCTGATGATCACCCTCGCTCCCGAGCGCGCGACACCCGACCTGATCGCCGAGCTTGCGCGCGCGGGCATCCTCGTCGCGCTCGGCCACACCGCCTGCACCTGCGAGGCGGCCGAGGCGGCCTTCGACGCCGGGGCACGGATGGCGACCCACCTCTACAACGCCATGTCGGGACTTCACCACCGCGCGCCCGGCCTCGTCGGCGCGGCGCTGACCCGCGCCGAGGCTTTCGGCCTCATCGCCGACGGCCACCACGTCGCGGACGCCGCGCTGAAGGTCGCGCTGGCCGCCCGCGGCCATGCCGCGATCCCCGTCTCGGACGCGATGGCCGTCGCCGGCACCGAGCGCACGGGCTTCGTCCTGTCGGGACGGGAGGTGCTGCGCCGCGACGGCAGGCTGACGCTCGAGGACGGAACGCTCGCCGGCGCCGACATCAGCCTGGTGCAGGGTCTCGGCCATATCGCGCGCCTGACGGGCCGTCCGCTGGCCGAGGTCATGCCGATGGGCTTCGAGCGCCCCCATCGCCTGCTGACCGGCCGGGCCAACCGCCTCGCCCAAGGCACGCCCGCGCGCCTGATCCATATCGAGGGCGATCATGTCGAGGGGTTCGACGGCAAGGCATGGCACGTCCTGCACGCCAGCCCCTGACCGCGATCAAAGCGACATGCCGACCAGCCGCCCGATGATGCCCGTGGCGGCCATCGCCATCACGCCCCACACCAGAACGCGCACGGCCGCCCTCGCGCGCGGCGCGCCGCCCGCATGTGCGCCAAGCCCGCCAAGCGCGGCCAGGGCCGCCAGCGTCGCGCCGCCCACGGTCCATTCCAGAATGTCGCCCGGCGACGCCAGCCCGACCACGAGCGGCACCGCCGCCCCCGCCGCGAAGGTCGCCGCCGACACGAGGGCCGCCTGCAGCGGGCGCGGCGGCGACAGGTCGGTCAGTCCGATCTCGTCGCGCAGGTGCGCTCCGAGCGCATCTACCTCGGTCAGCTTCTCGGCCACCTGCTGCGCCAGCGGCTCGTCCAGCCCGCGTTCGACGTAGATCCGGCGCAGCTCCGCCAGCTCGGCGCCGGGATTTTTCCGCAGCTCCGTCGTCTCCCGTTCGATGTCGGCGCGCTCCACGTCGGCCTGGCTCGAGACCGATACGTATTCCCCCGCCGCCATGCTCATCGCCCCGGCCACGAGGCCCGCCACGCCCGCCAGCAGGATCGCAACCTTGTCGCCCCCGCCCGCCGCGACGCCGACGATCAGCGATGCGGTCGACAGGATGCCGTCATTCGCGCCCAGAACGGCCGCCCTCAGCCAGCCGGATCGTCCTGACAGATGCGGCTCGACATGGGCGGAGACGGGCACGGCGCCCACGGGTCCGAGTTGCCTGCTCATGCCGGAAGCCTCAGCTTGCCCGGATTGAGGATGTTGCCGGGGTCGATGCCGCGCTTGATCGCCGCCATCACCTCCATCGCCGCAGGCCCCAGCTCGGCTTCGAGATAGGCCGCCTTGCCCTGCCCGATCCCGTGCTCGCCGGTGCACGTCCCGTCCATCGAGATCGCAAGCTCGTTCAGCCAGCCCACGAAATGCTCGGCGCGCGCCACCTCCTGCGCGTCCCCGATGTCGATCAGCAGAAGGACGTGGAAATTGCCGTCGCCCACATGCCCCACCACCGGCGCGACGAAGCCCATCTCGGCCGTCTTCTCCTGCGCCGCCACGACGCAATCGGCCAGCCGCGAGACCGGCACACAGACATCCGTCGAGATGCCCTTCGCCCCCGGCCTCAGCGCGAGGCTTGCCCAGAAGGCGTCGTGGCGCGCCTGCCAGAGACGCCCGCGCTCCTCCTCCCGCGTGGAGAAGACGAAGCCCTCGCCCCCGAAGCCGGCCGCGATGTCGCCGAACGCCTCCGCCTGCTCGGCCACGCCCGCCCCGGTGCCATGGAACTCCAGCAGAAGAAGCGGCGCCTCGGGCAGGTCGAGCTTCGAATAGGCGTTCACCGCCTTGACCGTAAGCGAGTCCAGAAGCTCGATCCGCGCGACCGGCAGCCCGTACTGGATGGTCTCGATCACCGCCGCGCAGGCATCGCCCACCGACCCGAACGAACAGGTCGCGGCCGAAATCGCCTCGGGGATCCCCTGCAGCTTCAGCGTCAGCTCCGTGATGATCCCCAGCGTCCCCTCCGAGCCGACCATCAGCCGCGTCAGGTCGTAGCCGGCGGAACTCTTGCGCGCCCGCGCGCCCGTCTTCAGCACCTCGCCCGACGGCAACACCGCCTTCAGCGCAAGCACGTTGTCCTTCATCGTCCCGTAGCGCACCGCGTTCGTCCCCGAGGCCCGCGTCGCCGCCATCCCACCCAGCGAGGCGTCCGCGCCGGGATCGACCGGAAAGAAAAGGCCCGTGTCGCGCAGATGCGTCTTCAGCGCCTTGCGCGTCACGCCGGGCTCGACGACGACGTCCATGTCCTCGGGATGCACGGCGAGGATCCTGTCCATCCTCGAGAAATCGAGGCTCACCCCCCCCGCCGGCGCATTGACGTGCCCCTCGAGCGAGCTGCCGGTGCCAAACGGCACGATCGGCACGCGATGCGCTGCGCAGATGCCGACCACCGCCTGCACCTCCTCCGTGGTCGTGGGGAACACGACCGCATCGGGCGGCTGGGTCCGAAGCCAGGTCGTGGTATGCGCGTGCTGCTCGCGCAGCGTCCGCCCGGTCTCGACCCGGTCCGGCCCGAACCTCTGGCGCAGCAGATCGAGCGCGGTCGCGATCCCGTCCTCGTTTCTCGGCAGATCGGCGATCAGGGCCATGGCGGCAACCTCCCTTCGTGCCCGCGAAAGCTAGCGTCACGCCCGGCGTTCCTCAAGCGCACGACGCAGCCTTCGTGGGCTTCATCCTTGCCGGAAACTCCGGGGGAGAGGCGCCATCGGCGCCGCCGGGGGCAGCGCCCCCGCCGGAGCCGCGCCTGCGCGGCGACAGGGGCCCGATGCGGCGCAGCCGCGCCTTCGCACCAGCCCGCCCGCACTCATTCCGCCGCCTGGGCTCCGGCCTTCTGCGCTTCCAGCTCCTCGGCCTTCTTCTCCACCTGCTCGACGATGTGCTCGATCATCTCGTCGTTGGACAGCTTGTGGCTCTGCTTGCCCGCGAGGTAGACCATCCCCGACCCCGCGCCGCCCCCGGTAAATCCCACGTCGGTCATCAGTGCCTCGCCGGGGCCGTTGACGACGCAGCCGATGATCGACAGCGACATCGGCGTCTTGATGTGCTCCAGCCGCTTCTCGAGCGCCTCGACCGTCCTGATCACGTCGAAGCCCTGCCGGGCGCAGGACGGACAGGAGATGATGTTCACCCCCCGGTGCCGCAGGCCAAGCGACTTGAGGATCTCGAAGCCCACCTTTACCTCCTCGACCGGGTCGGCCGACAGGCTGACGCGCACGGTGTCCCCGATGCCCATCCACAGAAGGTTTCCCAGTCCGATCGCGGACTTGATCGTGCCCGACGTAAGGCCGCCCGCCTCCGTGATGCCGAGGTGGATCGGAGCGTCCGTCGCATCGGCGAGCCCCTGGTAGGCCGCTGCCGCGAGGAACACGTCCGAGGCCTTGCAGGAGATCTTGAACTCGAAGAAATCGTTGTCCTGGAGGATGCGGATGTGGTCGAGGCCGCTCTCGATCATCGCCTCGGGACAGGGTTCGCCGTATTTCTCGAGGAGGTGACGCTCCAGCGAGCCCGCGTTTACGCCGATCCGGATCGAGCAGCCGTGGTCGCGCGCCGCGCGGATGACCTCCTTCACGCGGGTCTCGTCGCCGATATTGCCGGGGTTGATCCTCAGGCAGCCCGCGCCGGCCTCGGCGCTTTCGATGGCGCGCTTGTAGTGGAAGTGGATGTCCGCGACGATCGGCACCGGGCTTTCGCGCACGATCTCCTTCAGCGCCTTCGACGAGGCCTCGTCCGGCACCGAGACCCGCACGATGTCGGCCCCCGCCTCGGCGCAGGCCTGCACCTGCGCGATCGTCGCCTTCACGTCCGTCGTCAGCGTGTTCGTCATGGTCTGAACGCTGATCGGCGCGTCGCCGCCGACGGCGACGGATCCGACATGGATCTTGCGGCTCCGGCGGCGCTCGATGTTCCGCCAGGGACGGATGGGGTTGTGCGACATGTCTGGCCTTCCGGGCTGCGGTTCGTCTTGGCGGCAAGGATAGACCCGTCCGCGGCGGCGGACAACGCCCCGCGCAGGCCCTGCCGGGACGTGACGCAGGCCATCGTCCGCTATTGCGTGTCGGCGCCCAGAACCAGTTCGGCCACCTGCGGCAGGTCGGGGTCCGAGCCCGCGTCGGCCATGGGATAGGTGGCGCTGAGCGCGTCGGCCGACACCTCGACGTCGCGCACGATCGAGGCGCCCTGGCCCGCCGGGCCGAGCGTCACGCCGTTCACCGCGAAGTAGAGCGAGCCGGAATTGCCCGACCGCAGGCGCGGCGCCTCTTCCGTCTCGGGCAGCGTCCAGCTGTCGCCCGCGTTCAGCGTTCCCTCGAACAGCGTCGTGCCGGACGCGGAGGTGATTCGAACCCATGTCGGGCGCACCGCGAAGACGAGGACCTCGTCCTCGAGCGAGGCCTCCGTGACGCGGACCGGGCCGGGGCCCTGCTCGGGCACGCCGGCGCGCGCCTCGTCGGTGTCCGTCCCGGCGCGCAGTTCGGCAGTCCGCAGGCCGGAAAGCGTGCCGACCTCGTCGGGATCGAGCGTCGCCAGCGCCTCGTCGCGTGGCGCGAGCACCGGCGTGTCGAGAGGTTCGGGCCGCCGCAGCCGCCCGCCATCCTCGGGACCCGGCAGCGCGATGTCGAAACCCTGCCCGATGTCGGGGCTGCCGCCCGTCGCGCCGGACAGAGGATCGAGCTGCGCGAGCGGCGCAGGCGCCTCGTCGACGGGCGCGATGGAAAGCCGCTGGATGTCCTGAAGAACCGCCCAGGCACCGTAGCCGATGCCGAGCGCAAGAACGAGCAGCACCGCCATGGAGCCGAGCGCGCCCGGTTCGAGGCGCGACAGGAACGGCTCGCGTTCGGGGGCAAGCATCACCGGGGCGCGGCGCATCACGTCGTTGGGATCGACCCGCAGGGGCACGGGCTGGGCCTCGCTCCTGCGCGGACGCGACTGGGTCGCGCTTCCGCCATGGACGCCGCGGAACCCCGTCTCGTCGCAGAAGCGGCGGAAGGTCCATTCGGGCTCCATCCCGAGGTAGCGCGCATAGGAGCGGACGTAGCCCGCGATGAAGCCGGGGCTCTGGAAGGCCCCGACATCGCCGTTCTCGATCGCGGCGATGTAGGTGGCCCGGATGCGCAATTCGCGCTCGACGTCCAGAAGCGACTTGCCCAGGGTCGCACGCTCTCCACGCATCAGGTCGCCGAGGGGGACGTCCAGCATGTCGTAGCCGTCGAATGCGGCGGACGAGCCTGTGAAGGCCGCCCCGTCACCGGCGCGGTCTTCGTCTGTCCCCCACTGGTGGCCGTCACCCTGGCCCATGTGGCATGTCCCGTCGCAACGCCGGTGCGCCCTCCATATGTTGCGGATGGCAGCCCGGCTTGTTCGAAATGTTACCCCCACCGCGACCGATTCCCAAGTCGGATCGCGGTTTGAAGTGGATTAACACGCGACGGGGCGTGGTGCACCTGCAGAAAGAGTTAACCCGCAAGCTCGGCGCGATTCAGCGCACAGTGGCTCCACAGCGCGTCCATCGCCCGCACCAGACCATCGATCATCTTCGGGTCGTGCACCGGCGAGGGCGTGAAGCGCAGGCGCTCGGTCCCGCGGGGAACGGTGGGGAAGTTGATCGGCTGCACGTAGACGCCATGATCGGCGAGCAGCATGTCCGAGATGACCTTGGTGTGGATCGGGTCGCCTACGATCACCGGCACGATGTGGCTGCCGTGATCGACGATCGGCAGGCCCAGCCCCTTCAGCCGCGCCTTCAGGACCCGCGCCCGCTCCTGATGCAGGTCGCGGAGCGCCTGGTCGCCCTTGAGGTGGCGCACGCTCGCCGCGGCGCCCGCGGCGACCACGGGAGGAATCGATGTGGTGAAGATGAAACCCGGCGCGTAGGAGCGCACGGCGTCGCACATGCGCGCCGAGGCCGCGATGTAGCCGCCCATGACGCCGAAGGCCTTGCCGAGCGTCCCGTTGATGATGTCGATCCGGTCCATCAGGCCGTCGCGCTCGGCCACGCCGGCGCCGCGCGCGCCGTACATGCCGACCGCGTGAACCTCGTCGAGGTAGGTCAGCGCACCGAATTCCTCGGCCAACGCCACGACCTCGGCGATCGGGCCGAAGTCGCCGTCCATCGAGTAGATCGATTCGAACGCGATCAGCTTGGGCGCGGACGGATCGTCGGTCTCTAGCAGCGCGCGCAGGTGCGCCATGTCGTTGTGGCGGAAGACGCGCTTGGCGCCGCCGTTGCGGCGGATGCCTTCGATCATCGAGGCGTGGTTGAGTTCGTCCGAGTAGATGATCAGGCCCGGAAACAGCTTCGGCAGCGTCGAAAGCGTGGCGTCGTTGGCGATGTAGGCCGACGTGAAGACCAGCGCCGCCTCCTTGCCGTGCAGATCGGCAAGCTCGGCCTCGAGCCGCTTGTGGTAGACCGTCGTCCCCGAGATGTTGCGCGTCCCGCCCGAACCTGCGCCGGTCGCCTCGAGCGCCTCGTGCATCGCCTCGAGCACGACGGGATGCTGGCCCATGCCCAGGTAGTCGTTGCCGCACCAGACGGTGATGTCCTGCTCGGTTCCGTCCGGCTTCTTCCACACGGCGTGCGGAAACTGGCCGCGACGGCGTTCGATGTCGATGAAGGTCCGGTAACGGCCCTCCTGATGCAGTCGATCGATGGCGCCGCAAAGCGCGCTGTCGTAGTCCACTGGCGATCTCCCTTCCTTAGGCCGGGGCTTGCACCCTCAGGCCAGGCAAGACGCTGGCTTTTCGTACCGTGCCTCTTCGCGCGGATCTCCTGCGCGAAGCTCTCTCGGGCCCGGTCCCTCGCACATAGTCCGCACCGGCCGACGAGACCAAGGTACAAATTGACGCGAACCGGTCATTGACATGGGTCAAGGCCCGCCGGCCACACGGGCGAGGCCCGCCGTCAGCCCTCGACCACGACGACGCAATCGGGCGCGCCGCAGGCCTCTATGGCGGCCGGCCGCCCCTCTCCCACGGCCCATTGGCCGGTGGAGGGCGAGATCGCCATCGCCCGGTTGCGCCGGGGCAGCGCCCGGTATTCGTCGCGAAGCGCGGCCGTGGCCTGGCTCGAGAGTTGCAGCGGGCGGCCCGGCTCCCAGCCTTCGGGGCGGATGACGAGCGCCACGATACAGGGTGCGCCCTGCTCGTCGCGGCGCGCCTCGCAGGCGTCGAGCGCGGCGGTGCGGGCGTTGGCCTCGTCATGGTAGTTGGCCGCGAGCGCCGTCATCTCCGAGGCGAGGCCCGCGTCTGGCGCGATGGCAAGCGCGGCGTAATAGGGCTGCGGCTGCACCCGGTTGATCTGGTCGAGCGTGGCGAGGTCCGCCTCGCTCAGCGCAGGATCGGGGATGACCTCCCATTCCACCGCGCCGTCCTCGGCAAAGACGAGGGCGCTTGCGTCCCGCATCGAGGGAAGGTCCTGCGACACGGCCGGCGCGGCCACCAGGGCTGCCATCAGAACGGCCACAGGAGCGACGACGGGGGCGAAAGGGAACGGACGCATCACGATCTCCGGGGTGTCGGGGTGGACCCGGCTTAACGGGCCTTGCGACGGCAGGCAACCGGGCCGGCGGCGCCGGCCGTTCACGATGCCGCGCGCCCTGCCTCCGGGCCTGCGCCGCGCACCGCGCCGGTCCAGAACCGCGCGATCATCGACCCGCCCGCGAGGCCAAGCCCCGCCACGAGGCCCCACCAGATACCCGGCGCACCGAGCCCAAGGGTGAAACCGAGCACGTAGGCCAACGGCATTCCCACCAGCCAGTAGCTGACGATGGCGTAGACCATCGGCATCCGAGTGTCCTGCACCCCGCGCAGGAGCCCCAACGCCATGACCTGGGCCGCATCGGCGAGCTGGAAGAAGGCCGCCACGAACAGAAGCTGCGCGCCCAGCGTCACGATCGCCGGGCGAAGCGGATCGCCGGGGTCCAGGAAAAGACCGACGAGCGGTTCGGGGAACCCCACCAGAAGCGCGATCGTCAGCGCCACCATCGCCGCCGAAAGCCCGAGGGCCGCGACGGCGGCAAGGCGCAGGTTCGGCCGGTCCGCCCGTCCCCAGGCCCGGCCCGCGCGCACCGTCGCGGCCGAGCTGAGGCCGACATGCACCATGAATGTCACCGAGATGATCTGAAGCGCGATGCCGTTGGCCGCGAGCTCGGTCGTCCCGATCCATCCCATCATCAGCATCGTGGCGACGAACAGCCCCGATTCCGCCAGCAGTGTCAGCGCGATCGGCCAGCCAAGGCGGAAGACCGAAACGAAGGCTTCGCGGTCGGGCCGCCAGAAGCGGGCGAAAAGCGTGTACTCCGACAGACCCCGCGCCCGCGCCGCGAAGACCGCCAAGACCCCGAAGATGAGCCAGTTCGTCCCGAGCGAGGCGAGCGCCGCGCCGGTGATGCCAAGCTCCGGCGCGCCGAGGTTGCCGAAGATCAGGACCCAGTTCAGCCCTGCGTTCAGGACCGCGCCGCCAAGCCACGCCCAGAGGACGACGCGCGGACGCTCCAGCGCCGAGAGGTGCGAGCGCAGCACCAGCGCGAGGACGCCGGGCAGGATCGCGAGGCCCGCGATGCGCAGGTAGGTCTGGGCGTCCTGCGCCACCTGCGGCACCTGCCGCGCCGCCAGCAAGATCGCGCCCGAAAACCAGAACACGGGCAGGATCAGGAGGCCGAAGGCGATCCCGAGCCAGAGACCCATCCGGGTCACGCGCCGCACCTGAACGGCGTCATCGTTGCTCGCGGCGGCCGCGACCATCGGCATGACGGCCAGCGCGAAGCCCATCCCGAGGATCAGGATGACGTGGAAGTAGGACGCCCCGAGCGCGACGGCCGCCAGTTCCTCGACGCCATACCAGCCCATCATCACGGTATCGGTCAGCTGGATGAGGATCTGCGCCAGCTGTCCGCCGATCAGCGGCACGCCGATGCGAAGCGTGGCGCGTATGTGCTGGGTGAGGGTCATGACGGCGCTCTAGTCGCGCGCGCCACCCGCCGCAAGGCTTGTCGCCGGGCGCGCCGGATGCCCCCAGGGCTGCGCGGCGCGGCTCAGACCGAGGCGAGCGCGAGCCCCCCGGCGATCCCCGCCACGCCAAGCCCGACGACGACCTGAAGCGCGGCCTGCACCCGCGCCAGGCGCTCGCCGCCCCGCGCCAGCCCGCCAAGCACGCCCCGCCGCACCCCCACCGCCCCGAGCGCCACGACCACCGTGACCGAGGCCGTGCCGAGCGCCATCGCGAAGGTCCCGAGGACACCCCACGCGAACAGGCCCATCTGCGCCGTCAGGATCAGCAGGAAAAGCGCTCCGGTGCAGGGCCGCACCGCGACCGCCGCGATCAGGGCGGCAAGCTCGCGCCAGCCGGTGGCCGCCGCGACCGTGGCCGGATCGGGCGCGTGCGCGTGTCCGCAGCCCCCGTCCGACCCGCAGGCGCCGTCGTGGCGGTGGTCGGCGTGGTGATGACCCGCCGGCCCGGGCCGCGACGCGACGCCCCGCACGCCGCGCAGGACGAGCCACAGGCCGATGGCCGCGATCGCCGCGAAGCCGAGCGGCTGCAGCAGGCGGTCGGCCATGTCCGTCATGCGCTCACGGCTCCAGCCCACCAGCCAGAGGCCTGCCGCCACCAGCGCCACCGCCGTAAGCCCCTGCCCGAGGCTGGACGCCAGCGCGACGGCCGAAAGACGCCACGCACCGACCTCGCGCGCCGCGCCGTAGCCTCCGATGAGGAGCTTGCCGTGCCCCGGACCCGCGGCGTGGAAGAAGCCGTAGGTGAAGCACACGCCCAGCAGGGGGAGCAGCGCGGCCAGATCGCCTGCCCGCAGGCTTCGGATCGCGCCCGCCATCCCGCCCTGCGCGGCGCGCTGCCCCTCGAGCGACCAGGCCCAGACCACGCGGTCCGCGCCCGAGATCCAGAACACCGCGACCGCGCCGAGGCCGGCAAGAATCGCAAGCGACATCAGCGGCCGCATGAGAAGACCAGGCTGTCGGCGAAAAGCGCGCCCACGGGCGGAAAGTTGTCCTCGGCCGCCACGGCGCCACCGATCGAGGCGATCTCGGCCTCGAGCGCCGCATAGGCCGCGTCGAGATCGGCACGGACCAGTTCGGGCGCGCAGTCGCCGCCCGCCACCCCCGAGGGAAGCGTCGCCTCGAAGGCGATGTAGAAGTCCGCGTCGTAGATCCGCGCCTCGGCCGGCACGTCGCCGCCGGGATCGCCCGAGACGGCCCGCCGATGCACGGTCTGCAGCCGCCCGTCCGGCAGAAGCGTCAGCGAAACGGCCTCGGGCGCGCCGATCGCAAGGGGCGCGCCCCCCCGGAACAGGTGCAGCCCGCCCTCGAAACCGCCGTTCCAGTTGAGGTCGAACCCCAGCGTCGCGGCGATTTCGGCCTCGGTCAGGTTGGTGTCGAAATCCTCGTCCAGCCCGTAATCCTGCAAGAGGATCAGCGAATACAGCTCGTCATAGCGCCACGTCACCTCCACGGCCTCGATGCGGCCCGCCTCGTCCAGCGACAGCGTCACGCCGGCATCGATGAAGATGTGGGGATGGGAGGCCAGCGGCGACGCGGCGGCAAGCGCGCCAAGCGCGGCAAGGGCCGGAAGGATCGGAGTGTTTCGCAGCTTGCGCATGACCATGCGCTATAGGGAAGAAGGCCCGGCGCGCGCAAGCGCCACGGCGCGCCCTGCCCGTCCCCGGACCTCGGACGGCAGGAAATCGCCGCATCGCGATTGGTTCCGAAACGCGACGCTTTCGGCCGCGTCGTTTACCGTACCTTCCGCGATTGTTCAGCGCACGGAGTGCAATTCGCCATAATTCGGCCGAAGTCCCCCATCATCAGGAGATCCCGCGGCCGATGTGAGAGGATGTGTTCGTGTTTCCGAGTGTCCAGAAATACCTGCGCGATGAAAACGGTGCAATCACAGTGGATTACACCGTCGTCGCCGCCGGAGCGGTCGGCATGGCGATCGCCGCCACGGCCGTCCTCACGGGGGGAATCGACGTCCTCACCTCGCGGATCGACGACGAGCTCAGGACCCGGCAGCTGAACGACAGCTTCATCGGCTTCACCTCCGCCCACTTCGAGCCGCTTTACGCGACGGGCATGGTCACGGAGGCGGGTGCGGAGCAGCTGTTCACCTCGGCGAACGAGAAGATGAATCAGGACGTGATCAACCAGATCGAGGCCGGGATCATCGCGCTGCAGGACGGCACGATCACCGAGCAGCAGCTGATCGACCTCTATGCCGTCGCCTCGGTGGCCTACCAGCGCAACATCATCGACGACGCCGTCCTCAACTACTACTTCGGTTTCGACGGAAGCACGCCCTACATCAGCGCGCCCGCCCCCGCCGAGATGCGCTAGACGCCCGAAGTCCGGCGCCCCGGCCAGGGCTTGTCCGGCGCAAGACCCGCCGCGCAACGCGACATCGGAGCGCGCGCCCCCGCTGAAAGCGTCGCACCTGCCCTGCCGACCGCCACGGCGCCCTTTCCCCACACAACCAAACCTGCCATATTCGCGCGAAATCGCCACAATATAGAGCAGCGCCATGGCCGACGACCTCCTGTCCGGACACGATACGCCCGAGGGCTACGACGCCTCTTCGATCGAGGTGCTGGAAGGGCTGGAGCCCGTCCGCAAGCGTCCCGGCATGTATATCGGCGGCACCGACGAGCGGGCGCTGCACCACCTCGTCGCCGAAGTTCTCGACAACTCGATGGACGAGGCGGTGGCGGGTTACGCCAGCCGCATCGAAGTCGAGCTTCACGCGGATCATTCGGTGTCGGTGCGCGACAACGGGCGCGGCATCCCCATCGACCCGCACCCGAAGTTTCCCGACAAGTCCGCGCTCGAGGTGATCCTCTGCACGCTCCATGCGGGGGGCAAGTTCTCGGGCAAGGCATACCAGACCAGCGGCGGCCTGCACGGCGTCGGCGTGTCGGTCGTCAACGCGCTTTCGGACCATGTCCGGGTCGAGGTCGCGCGCAACCGCGAGCTTTTCGTGCAGGAATTCTCGCGCGGGATCCCGCAGGGTCCGGTGCGCTCGGAGGGGGCGGTCAGCAACCGGCGCGGCACCACCGTCACCTTCCACGCCGACGAGCAGATCTTCGGCTCGCACCGCTTCAAGCCCGCGCGCCTGATCAAGATGGTGCGCTCCAAGGCCTACCTTTTCTCGGGTGTCGAGATCCGCTGGAAATCGGCCATCGACGACGGCGAGACGCCCGCCGAGGCCACGTTCCACTTCCCCGGCGGCCTCTCGGACTACCTGTCGGAGACGATCGGCGGCTCGGCCACCTACACCGACGCGCCCTTCGCGGGCCGGGTCGAGTTCCAGTCCCGCTTCAACGCCCCCGGCTCGGTCGAATGGGCGATCACGTGGACCCCCTCGCGCGACGGCTTCATCCAGTCCTACTGCAACACCGTGCCCACGCCCGAGGGTGGCACGCACGAGGCGGGCTTCTGGGCCGCGATCCTCAAGGGCGTCCGCGCATATGGCGAGCTGGTGGGCAACCGCAAGGCGGGAAACATCACGCGCGAGGACCTCACCGGGGGCGGCTGCGCGCTGGTGTCATGCTTCATCGCCGAGCCCGAATTCGTCGGCCAGACAAAGGACCGCCTCGCCACGACCGAGGCCGCGCGGATGGTCGAGGGCGCGGTGCGCGACCATTTCGACAACTGGCTGGCCAACAACACCAAGGCGGCGGGGTCCATCCTAGACTTCCTCGTGCTGCGCGCCGAGGAACGCCTGCGCCGCCGCGCCGAGAAGGAGACGGCGCGCAAGACCGCCACCAAGAAGCTGCGCCTGCCCGGCAAGCTGGTCGATTGCTCGCAATCTGCGCGCGACGGGACCGAGCTGTTCATCGTCGAGGGCGACAGCGCGGGCGGCTCGGCCAAGATGGCGCGCGACCGCAAGACGCAGGCGCTTCTGCCCCTTCGCGGCAAGATCCTGAACGTGCTGGGCGCCGCCTCGTCCAAGCTCGGCCAGAATGCCGAGATTTCCGACCTCTGCCAGGCCCTCGGGGTCGGCATGGGCACGCGGTTCAACATCGAGGACCTGCGCTACGACAAGATCATCATCATGACCGACGCCGACGTCGACGGCGCGCATATCGCCTCGCTCCTGATGACGTTCTTCTTCAGCCAGATGCAGCCCCTGATCGACCGCGGCCACCTTTACCTCGCCTGCCCGCCCCTGTTCCGCCTGACGCAAGGGGCGCGGCGCGTCTACTGCCTGGACGAGGCCGAGAAGGACGCGTGGTTCCGCAAGGGCCTCGGCGGCAAGGGCAAGATCGACGTCTCCCGCTTCAAGGGTCTCGGCGAGATGGACGCCAAGGATCTCAAGGAAACCACGATGGACCCCGCCTCGCGAAAGCTGATCCGGGTGTCGGTGGACGACGAGGTGCCGGGCGAGACCGGCGACCTCGTGGAGCGGCTGATGGGCAAGAAACCCGAACTGCGGTTCCAGTACATCCAGGAAAACGCGCGGTTCGTGGAGGAACTGGATGTCTGAAGCGAGCGGAGCGGCAAGACGGGGGTCTGCTGCCGTCTGAAGGGCGGCACGCGCCCCAAGCCTCGCCAGGGCGCGGCAGCCGCAGGGCCGGCGGCGTCGCCACTGTTCCGGCCCTGGGTTCCGCGCCGCCGTGCCCCCCCCGCCGATTGCCCGAATCCCCCCTCTGGGATAGGCTCCGCCCCGAGGGTTCCCCAGAGTTCCCCGCCCCTGAGCCAGGCATCCAGGCGATCCCCTGCCGAGCGGCTGAAACCGTTAGGGAGGATCGGAAGATGCCGACATTCATCGTTCAGGCCTGCTACACCCGCGAGGGCGTGAAGGGGCTCATGTCCGGCGCCAAGGGCCGCCGGAAGGCCATCGGCGCGCTTATCGAGGCGGCGGGCGGCACGCTCAAGGACATGTACATGACCACCGGAAGCCACGACGTCCTCGCCATCGCCGAGATGCCTGACGGGGCGGATTCCATGGCCGTCAACATGGCCATTGCAGCCTCGGGCGTGGCCGACAGCTTTCAGACGATGCGCGCCTGGAGCCCCGAGGAATTCGAGGGCGTCGCGGAAAAGGCCGCCAAGATCGCCGCGAGCTACAAGGCCCCCGGATCGTGAGCAGACCGGCGGGCCGGCCTGTCACACGCCGGCCCGTCGCCTTGAGGGGACATGGCGTGCGGGGGGTGCCACGCGCATGTGCCAGAGGCCCCGACCGCGCCGCGGAGGCGGCAGAGCGGCATCCAAGGTTCTGTCGAATGACCGTCCGACCGGCGCTCGCGCCCGGCCGTCTATTCCTGCACGCTCTCCAGATAGGCCACGAGGTCCACCACCTCGGGCGCGGTCACGACCGTCTGCGACCCGTCGTGGAGGACGCGGCTCATCTCTCTGAACACGTAGCCGTAGATCGGCATGTCCGAGCCGTGGCTGACCATCGGCGCGCGCCCGTCGATCGTCCGGGCGATGCCGACGCGGGGAAAGCCGTCGTGCCGCTCGGCGATGCGGGTGAGGTCGGGCGGCGGGATCAGGAGGATCTCCGCCATCGGCCCGTCGCCGCGAAGACCCAGCCCGTGGCAGACCGCGCAATGCTCGGCGAACAGGCGCTCTCCGCGGGCGGCGTCCTGCGCGGCGGCAGGCAGCGCGGCGGCCATGGCCACCGCGGCGATCAGGTGTCTCAAGACTGTTCCTCCATAAGGTATGCGATCAGGTCGGCGACGGGCTGGCTGAGAAGGACCGGTTGGCCGGCGGGCCCCTGCAACGCGACATGGGGACCCCGCCCCTCAAAGTAGCGCCCGAAAAGCGGCATCTCCCCGCCATGCGCCAGGATCCCGCTGCGCCCGTCGATCTGGCGCGCGACCTCCAGCACCGGAAATTCGCCGTCGCCTGCAAGCGTCGTCAGGTCCGGCGGCCGCACCGCCAGCGCGCCGGCCAAAGGCCCATCGCCCCGCAGGTCGCGCCCATGGCAGACCGCGCAGAAATCGGCATAGAGGACCGCCCCCGCGCGGGCGTCCTGCGCGGCGGCTGGCGCGGCAAGGCCAAGGGCCACGACGCAGGAGATCGGGATGGTCATGCGCATCGGTCGTCCTCCTTCGCGACCATCCTCCGCCCGCATCGCGTCGGGCGCATTGATCCGGGTCAAACCGCGCCGGGGGGCTTTCAAGGCGGCGGGAATCCCGCCATCCTACGCGCCATGCGCCTCGCTCTCCTCCTGACGCTCTGCCTTTCGCTCGCCGCGTGCGGTCGTCCGCTGACGCAGGCCGAGGCCGCCTACATGGCCGACCTCAAGGGCGAGACCTTCGACGCCGGCGCCGTGCGCATCGTCGAGAACCCTCTGATCGGCCTCGGAACGCGCCGCTATCCGGCCCGGCCCCGGACTGCCTGCCGCGAACGCATCTGGCCGCCGCCCGAAGACGGCTTCATCGAGACGCGCACCGCCGGGATCGTGCTTTTCGACACGATGCACGTGCGGCCCGGCTTCTGGCTGGACGACTACGTCGCCGGGCGCGACGGGCGGCGCAGCCTTGCCGCGGCGATGTTCTTCGCCCACGAGATGACGCATGTCTGGCAATGGCAGAACCGCGAAACGACGGGCTATCACCCCGCGCGCGCCTTCGCGGAGCACGTTCGGATCGAGGACCCCTACCTCTTCGATCCGCACGAAACCCGGCGCTTTCTCGACTACGGATACGAGGTGCAGGCCTCGCTGGTGGAGGAATACGTCTGCTGCCGGGCGGTCGATCCGACCGGAGCGCGCACCACCCGCCTCGAGGCGCTGATCGGCCAGGTCATGCCGGTCACGCCGCTGCAGTCCCGCGCCGACGAGCTTTCCGAGGTCCTGCCCTGGGAGGGCGCCGAGCTTGGCGGCGTCTGTTCATGAAGAAAGGAAGACCCATGGCCGCGCAGGCCCTCGTCATGTTCGCCGCCGGCATCGGCATTCCGCTTCTGGCCGCTCTCAACGCCCGGCTGGGCGCCAACCTGGGATCGCCCGCCGCGGCCGCGACGGTGCTGTTCGTCGTGGCCTTTCTCGCCGCCGGCGCGACGCTTCTGTTCACCGGCCCCGCCTCGCTCCGGGGACTTGCGGGCCAGCCCGCGCACCTGTTCCTGGCGGGGCTTCTGGTGGCCTTCTACGTCCTTTCGATCACCTGGATCGCGCCCACGTTCGGCGTCGGGAACGCGGTCTTCCTGGTGCTGCTGGGGCAGCTCGTGTCTGCCGCGGCGATCGACCACTTCGGCCTGTTCGGGGCGCAGGTCGCGCAGGTCTCCGCGCTTCGGCTGGCGGGAATCGGGCTGATGGGCCTCGGCGTCGCGCTCACCCAGCTCGCCCCGCGCTAGCCCGCCGCCTTGTCCTCGAGCCTCAGCCACTCCTCCTCGGCGGCGCCCAGGCGCGCCTGCCGCTCGGCCAGCGCCGCGCTCGCTTTCTCGGCCTTGGCCGGCGCGGACGCATAGACCTCGGGATCCGAGAGAAATTCGGCCAGTTTCGCGATCTCGGCCTCGAGCCGGTCGATCTCGGCCGGCAGCGCCTCGAGCCTGTGCGCCTCCGTGAAGCTAAGGCCGCCCGCCCTCGCGGACTTTCCGGGTGCGCCTTGCGGCTGGGGCTTGCGCGCCGCGGGGCGGACCTCCGGCTTCGCGGGCGACGCGGTCCCGCCCGCACCGGCCGCGCGCTGCGCCTGCATGTCGCTCCAGCCGCCGGCATAGGCGACCGTGCGCCCCGCGCCCTCCAGCGCGACCGTCACGGTCGCGATCCGGTCCAGGAAATCCCGGTCATGGCTGACCAGAAGGACGGTGCCGTCATAGGCCCCGAGGACATCTTGCAGAAGATCCAGCGTCTCGACATCGAGATCGTTCGTCGGCTCGTCGAGGACCAGGAGGTTCGAGGGCTTCGCCATGATCCGCGCGAGCAGAAGCCGCGCCTTCTCGCCTCCCGAAAGGGAGCGCACGGGCGCACGCGCCTGCGCCTCGTCGAACAGGAATTCCTTCAGGTATCCGACGACATGCTTCGGCGTGCCGCGCACCATGATCTGGTCCGACCGGCCGCTCAGGCCCACGACCGGATCGCTCGTGAGACTTTCCCACAGCGTCGCTTCGGGGTCGAGCGCCGCGCGGGCCTGGTCGAAGACCGCGATCTCCAGTCCCGTGCCAAGCTGCACGCTGCCCGTGTCGGGCGGCACCTCGCCCGTCAGCATCCGCAGGAGCGTCGTCTTGCCCGCGCCGTTCGGCCCGACGAATGCGACGCGGTCGCCGCGCAGCACCCGCAGGTCGAACGGCGCCACGATGGTCCTGCCGCCATAGGCCTTCGAGATCCCCTTCGCCTCGATGACGCGCTTTCCGCTCGTGGTCCCTGCCTCGAGCGCCAGCGCGGCCGCGCCGCTGCGCGCGATCATCCCGGCGCGCTCCGCGCGCAGGTTCGCAAGCTCGCGCACACGCCCCTGGTTGCGCTTGCGCCGCGCGCTTATGCCCTCCACGGCCCACCGCGCCTCGGCCTTGATCCTGCGGTCGAGCTTGTGGCGCGCCTGGTCTTCCTCTTCCCAGATCCTGTCGCGCCATTCCTCGAAATGCTCGAAGCCTTTCTCCATGCGGCGGACGACGCCGCGGTCGAGCCAGAGCGTCGCGCGCGCCAGACGCCTCAGGAACGCACGGTCGTGGGAGATCACGATGAAAGCCACGCGCGTGCGCGACAGCTCCGCCTCCAGCCACTGGATCGCCGTGATGTCGAGGTGGTTCGTGGGCTCGTCGAGCAGCATCAGGTCGGGCGCCTCCGCCAGAAGGCGGGCCAGCGCCGCGCGCCGCTTCTCCCCGCCCGACGCAGTGCCGGTCTGCTTCCCGAGATCGAGATCGAGCCCTTCCGCCGCGGCCTCGACACGCCACCGCTCCGAAGGGTCGAGCGCGGCGGTGGCGAAATCACCCAGCGTCGCGTAGCCAGAGAAATCGGGATCCTGCTCGAGGTATCCCACGCGCGTGCCGTCGGGCAGGACGCGTTCCCCCGCATCGGGCTCCACCAGTCCGCCCATGACCTTCATCAGGGTCGATTTGCCCGATCCGTTCCGCCCAACCAGCGCCAGCCTGTCGCCAGGATGCACGACAAGGTCGAGCCCCTCGAACACGGGATCGCCGCCGAAGGACAGGGTGAGACCGGACAGCTGAAGGATGGGTGCGTTCGCCATGGCCGGGAGGTATTGGCACGGTGCGGGGGCGTCAATGGCAAGCATGCTGGGCGCGCCCAAGGCGGGCCTCTCGCCAGGGGGACACGCGATGCCGGGGGCCCTGCCCCCGCCGGCTTGCGCCGGCTCCCCCGGAGTTTTCGTGCAAGGATGAAGAGCTTCCCGCGTTCCTCCTTCATCCTTGCGAAAAAACTCCCGCCGGAGGCGAAAGCCGCGCCGATGGGCCTTCAGGTCCCGAGGCGCGGCTTCACGGGTCGGCGGCGCAGCCGTCGAGGCATCCGGCCGCCTGGCCGCCGAGCATCCAGGTGCCCTCTGGCCAGAAGGCGTGGAAGGCGAAGGCGAACATCACGTCGTGCAGGACATCCGCGCCGGTCCCGTCGCGCACCCTGATCTGGCCCACGTCCCGGCCTTCCGCGATACGCGCGGCATCGAGGGCGGAGGCCGCTCCGGCCTGCCAGGTGATCGTAAGGCCCGCCTCGCGGATCTCGCCGGCCTCCGCGAGCCGCGCGAGCGGCCAGGCCCGCGCGCCCACGCGCACGACCCGCGCTACCGGGTCCATGCCGTGGGGCGGCATCTCTCCGAAATAGAGGAACGGCGCGGAGGCGCTGTCATATCCGACATACGGGTTGCGTCCGTAGGGTCTGGCGCTGTCCGGCTCGGCCATGACGAGCCCGCCGGGATGGCTGCGGCGAAAGCTTTCCCAGCTTTCGACCCAGGATACGAGCGGCTCGAGGCGCGCGCCCGCGAAATGGCCGACGATCCCCTCGCCCACCGCCTGCTGCCACCAGCTCTCGGTCTGGCGGTCGAACATGATCATGTCCGAATGGCGCAGGTTGCCCGAGACGCCGAAGGTCAGGACCTCGCCCGCTACGCGGCGGTCGAAGACGAGCGCGGTGTTGCAGAGCGGGCAGAAGGTCACGGCGACGGGAATGCCTGCGACCTCGTCGTTCACGATCTCGTGCCAGGTGAGGTATCGCAGCGGGTAGGCCCGTGCCGGGACCCCGTCGAGCGCGAGGGTCATGACCGGTTCGCGCGGCTCGAGCGCATCCTCCTCGGCCGCCGGCACGAAGTCGGGGTCGTCGATGGCCGGAATGCCGTCGCGCCCCACCCCGCCCGAGACGATCTCGGAGAGATCGACCGTGGCGCTCGCGAAGTCGGTGTCGGGCCATTGCGCGAAGGCAGGCGGGGACTGGGCCGGGGCCTGCCCGGCGAGGAGGAGGACGAAGGCGAGCGGGAATGTTGCGGCAAGACGGCGGGGCATGGGCGGGCTCCTGCGGATGTGGGTGCGGGCACGGTGGCTGCTGACAGTCTGCCACGAAAAAGGGGGCGCAGCGGCCCCCTTCACGCAATCGTTCATGCAAGCGTCGCCACGCCGCGAGGCCGCGGCCCGTCTCAGCCGTCGTTCCCCGTCTCCTGGGGCGGTGCGGGGTCCTCCTCCAGCACGCGCAGTCCGACCATCCGGTCGGGCTCACCGATCACCGCGCCGTTGCGACCGCGGCCGCGCTTGATGAGATCGACGACGTCCATCCCCGCGACGACCTCGCCCACGACAGTGTACTGGCCGTTCAGGGGCGGTGCGGGCGCGAACATGATGAAGAACTGCGAGTTGGCGCTGTCGGGACTCTGGGCGCGGGCCATGCCGACGATGCCGCGCTCGAAGGGAATGTTCGAGAACTCGGCCGGAAGGTCCGGATATCGCGACCCGCCACGCCCGGCATAGCGCATGTCCTGCCCGAGGGCGCCGAACTCCACGTCGCCCGTCTGCGCCATGAAGCCGTCGATCACCCGGTGGAAGACGATGTCGTCATAGGCGCCCTCGGCGGCGAGCGTGGTGATCCGCTCGACGTGCAGGGGGGCCGTCTCCTCGAAGAGGTCGATCACGATGGTGCCCTGCGCGTCGCCGTCCACCTCGATCTCGAGGCCGGTGGCGAAGGCGGGCGCGGCGAGCAGGCAGACCGCGGCGGCGAGCCTATGCATCGGCGGCCACCTTGACCGAGATCATCTTGTCGGGATTGGCGGGCGGCTCGCCCCGCGTGATGGCGTCGACATGCTCCATCCCTTCGATCACGCGACCGTAGACGGTGTACTGGCCGTTCAGGAAATGGTTGTCGGAGAAGTTGATGAAGAACTGGCTGTTGGCCGAGTTGGGGTTCTGCGACCGCGCCGCGCCGAGGGTGCCGCGGTCGTGCGGCAGCCGGGAGAACTCGGCCGGCAGGTCGGGCTTCGAGGAACCGCCGGTGCCCGCGCGGCGCATGTTGCCGCCCTCCACGCCATGTTCCACGTCGCCAGTCTGGGCCATGAAGCCCTCGATCACGCGGTGGAAGATCACGCCGTCATAGGCGCCCTCGCGCGCGAGTTCCTTCATCCGCGCGCTGTGTGCGGGCGCCACGTCGGGCAGAAGCTCGATCACGACGGTGCCGCCCTTGAGTTCGATCAGGATGGTGTTCTCCGGGTCCTTGATATCGGCCATTTTTCTTCTCTTTCGCGTTGTGTGACGATGCCGGGTTCAGCCGGCGAATTTCTCTTTCAGGGCGATCTCGACGGCGGGCGGCACGAAATGCGACACGTCGCCCTTCAGCCGCGCGATCTCCTTGACGAGCTTGGAGGCGATGGCCTGGCGATCGGCCTCGGCCATCAGGAAGACGGTCACGATATCCGCGTCGAGCTTGCGATTCATGCCCACCATCTGGAACTCGTACTCGAAATCCGCAACCGCCCGCAGCCCGCGGATGATCATGCTGGCGCCGACGTCGCGGGCGCAATCGACGAGCAGGTTCTCGAAGGGATGCACGACGATCTCCGCGCCCGTGGCCGCGGTCAGGTGCGCCGTCTCGGCCTCGACCATCGCCACGCGCTCCTCCAGCGAGAAAAGCGGGCCCTTGTCGCGGTTGATCGCCACGCCGATCACCAGCTTGTCCACAAGCTGGCAGGCGCGTTTGATGATGTCGACATGGCCGAACGTGATCGGGTCGAACGTGCCCGGATATAGCCCTGTGCGCATTGTCATGCTGTCCCCTGCCCCTCGTCGCGGGCGACGCAACACGATTGCGAGCCGGGGTGCAACCCCCTGTCCGCGCGACCTGCCCGCCGACGCGGCGCCGCTCAGAACCCCTTGATCATGCTCTCGAGCGCGTCCTTCTCCATCTCGAGCGTTGCGAGCTGCGCCTTGACCACGTCGCCGATGGAGATGAGGCCGACCATCTCGCCGGCCTCGACGACCGGCATGTGGCGGAAGCGTCCCTGCGTCATTGCGGCCAGCACATGGTCGGAAGTGTCCGACAGGCTGCATCCGACGATCTGGGACGTCATGATGCTGTCGACATCCTGCGCCATGCAGGCCGCGCCGGACTGGCCGAGTTCGCGGACGATGTCGCGCTCGGACACGATGCCGGCCGCGCGCTTGCCGTCGGGCGAGACCACGATCGCCCCGATGCGCCTTGCGGACAAGAGTTTCGCCACATCCGCCACGCTCGTTCCGGGCTGCACCGTCACGATCCCGTCGTCCGATTTCGACTTCAGTATCTGCTTCACCAGCATCGCTGCACCTCCCTTGCCGCTGCGCCGTATGTCCGTCTCCTCGCACCGAGGGTCCGCCGTCATCCCCCTGCGAGTCAAGGAAAACGGCATGGCCGCGGGGCAGGAATGCCGCGACGGCGCCTGAGCATGACCATCCTCGCCAGCAACGCGGCACTTGCCGGTGCGGGGACATCGTCGTGACCACGCTCGGGCTTGCACCGTTGATCTACGCGGGCGACGGCCCGGAGTTCCGGCTGGGCCCCGTGCCGCCGAGGCGGTGGGCCTTCGCGCTCCTGTCGCTTCTGGTGCTCGAGGCGCCCGTGTTCTTGGCATTCCTCGGTGCGACGGGCGTCCCGCTGCGTGCACCGACGCGCCGGTCCGCACGCCGGGACGCTGAGCGCCCTCAGGCAACCGAGGCCTCGAGACGCGCCACCTCGGCGCGCAGGCCGTCGCGCAGCATCGTGGCGAAACGGTCGAGCCGCGCGTCACGGGGGCCTGCATGGGTCACGAGCCAGAACGTGCGCGCGAGCGCGACCTCGCCCGGCAGCACGCGCACAAGGCCGGGCGCGAAGGGCAGCGCGAAATCGTGCACGATCGCCAGCCCCGCCCCCGCCCGCGCAAAATTGAGCTGCACCGAGACGGCGTTGGACGCCAGCGTGACCCGCGTGACGCCGAGCGAGGCGAGGTAGTCGAGTTCGGCGTCGAAGATCATGTCCGGGATGTAGCCGATCATCCGCCGGCCGCGCAGGTCGGCCACGGACAGCGGCGTGCCCTCGCGCTCGAGCAGTTCGGGCGTCGCGGCCAGCGACAGGCGGTAATCGGCCAGCCGTTCGGCGCGCAGCCTGTCGGTCTTGGGGGCCGAGACGGCGATGGCGAGGTCCGCCTCACGGCGCGACAGGTTGACGACACGCGGAAGCGCGAGGATCTGGATGTCGAGGTCGGGATGCGCGGCGGAGATCCGCGCGCAGACCTGCGGCAGGAGATAATTGGCGCAACCGTCCGGCGCGCCGATGCGGATGGTGCCGGTCAGCCCCCCGGCCCCGTCGCCCGCCGCGTCGAGCCCGTCGCGCAGCGAGGCCTCCGCCGCCTCGGCCCGCGGCAGCAGGCGCTGCCCCGCCTCCGTGAGGCGGTAGCCCTGCGGGGACTTCGCGAAAAGCACCGCGCCGAGCGACCGTTCCAGCCGCGCCACGCGCCGCCCGACCGTCGCGGGGTCAAGGCGCAACAGCCGCCCCGCGCCCGAAAGCCCCTCCTGCCGGGCTACGGCGAGAAAGACGCGCATGTCGTCCCAGTTCGTCGGTGCGCTCATCTCCACATCCTTGCATTTTCGCAAAACGACTTTGACAACCTGCCGCTTTTACGGGCGTCCGCGCAAGGGTATGGTCGCGCCAGAGCATTCACCCGGAGGGAGAGACCCATGGAACAGATCGGACACTGGATCGACGGCAAGCGCGTGCCGGGCACGTCGGGGCGCACCGCGGACGTCTGGAACCCCGCCACGGGCGAGGTTCAGGCGAAGGTCGCGCTCGCCTCGAAGGCCGAGCTGGACGCCGCCGTGGCCAGCGCGGCCGCCGCGCAGCCCGCATGGGCCGCCACGAACCCGCAGCGCCGCGCGCGGGTGATGATGGAGTTCGTGCGCCTCTTGAACCGCGACATGGACAAGCTGGCGGAGGCCCTGAGCCGCGAGCACGGCAAGACGATCCCGGACGCCAAGGGCGACGTGCAGCGCGGGCTGGAAGTGGTCGAGTTCTGCATCGGCGCGCCGCACCTCCTGAAGGGCGAGTTCACCGATGCGGCCGGCCCCGGCATCGACATGTACTCGATGCGCCAGCCCATCGGCGTCGCCGCCGGCATCACGCCCTTCAACTTTCCCGCGATGATCCCGATGTGGAAGATGGCGCCCGCGCTGTCGTGCGGCAACGCCTTCATCCTCAAGCCCTCCGAGCGCGACCCCTCGGTGCCGATGATGCTGGCCGAGCTGATGCAGGAGGCGGGTCTGCCCGACGGCGTCCTGCAGGTCGTCAACGGCGACAAGGAAGCGGTCGACGCCATCCTCGACAACCACACGATCGCGGGCGTGGGCTTCGTCGGCTCCACCCCGATCGCGCAGTACATCTACGAGCGCGGCTGCGCCAACGGCAAGCGCGTGCAGTGCTTCGGCGGCGCGAAGAACCACATGATCATCATGCCCGACGCGGACATGGACCAGGCCGCGGACGCGCTGGTTGGCGCGGGCTACGGGGCGGCGGGCGAGCGCTGCATGGCGATCTCGGTCGCGGTGCCCGTCGGCGACGAGACCGCCGACCGCCTGATCGAGAAGCTGGTCCCGAAGATCGAGGCGCTCAAGGTCGGCCCCTACACCGCCGGCAACGACGTGGACTACGGCCCCGTCGTGACGCCGCAGGCCAAGGAGAACATCCTGCGCCTCGTGCAGTCGGGCGTGGACCAGGGGGCCGAGCTTGTCGTCGACGGACGCGGCTTCAAGCTTCAGGGCTACGAGAACGGCTTTTTCGTGGGCCCGCATCTCTTCGACCGCGTGACGCCCGACATGGACATCTATCGCCAGGAGATTTTCGGCCCCGTCCTCTCGACGGTGCGCGCGGGCTCCTACGAAGAGGCGCTGGGGCTTGCCATGGACCACGAATACGGCAACGGCACCGCGATCTTCACCCGTGACGGCGACGCCGCGCGCGACTTCGCCAGCCGGATCAACATCGGCATGGTCGGCATCAACGTGCCGATCCCGGTTCCGCTGGCCTACCACACGTTCGGAGGCTGGAAGAAGTCGGGCTTCGGCGACCTGAACCAGCACGGGCCGGACGCCTTCCGCTTCTACACGCGCACCAAGACGGTCACGGCGCGTTGGCCCTCGGGGATCAAGGAAGGCGGCGAGTTCCACTTCAAGCAGATGGACTGAGAACCAAGAAAGGGGCGGCCGTCACGGGCCGCCCCTTTCCCGTTTCAGGGGCTCCTGCCGGTCAGGCCGAAGCCTTGCGGCGCCGCCTCAGGGCAGCGAGGCCGCCAAGCGCGCCGAACAGCATCCAGCCCGCAGCCGGAAGCGGCACGGGCGAGGCGTTGATGTTGTCGATGCGCGTCTGGCCTTCCGCGTCGGACGAGAAGACGAGCCGCGTGAACGGACCGATGGCTGGATCGAAGAACGCGAAATAGCCGTCGCCGTCACCCGTGCTGAAGGCGAGCGGATCGGTTACCACGTTCCCGGCCTCGTCCCGGATCGTGACCTGGCTTCCGTAGGTCAGGCCCGCGCCATACTGGCCGCCGACCATGAACTCGAAAACCGAGGTGCTGGACCCGTCCAGAAACCCCTCGATCTTGACCGAGTTGTCGGCGTTCTGGGTGTTGCCCGAGAGGTCGAAGAAGAACGACTCGAGCGTGAAGTCCAGCCCGTCCACCCGGGTCATCGTCGTGATCTCGCCTTGCTGCAGTTCCTGCAGGCACTGGCCTGAATAGCATTTGACCGAATTCGTCCCGCTGTTGGGCGTAAATGCGAACCCGTCCTCGACATAGGTTCCGTGTGGGTTGCCGCCGAGCACGGTATCGAACGTGATGAGCGCGGCGGACGCCGGCCCCGCCAATCCCAATCCGAGTGCCGCGGCTGCGCCGAAACTCAACATCCGTTTCATGAATGCCTCCCTCGCATGGTGCCACGGCCCCATGCCATGGCGGTAATACGGATCAACCCGGATCCGGCGCGGAGGTTCCCCATTCCTGACACATTCCGGCCATCTTTCCGCCATGCGGGCCCCTTGCGGCAAACGGCTCGCGGATATGGACGTTCTTGACGGGGGAGGAAGGCCGATCGGCCCTTGTGGGCCCCAACGCCTCCGGCCGGCGCGAGGGACGCGGCGTTGCCCGGCCGGCAAACGAAAAGAGGCGGCCCTGACGGCCGCCTCCCTCCCGATACATAACGTGCTGTCGCTCAGGCGTTGGCCGCCTTGCGCCGCTTCATCGCCACGAGCCCGCCGATACCCGCGATGAGCATCCAGCCTGCGGCCGGAAGCGGAACGGGGGCGCCGGGCTGCGAGACGTCGGGGCCGCTGAGCTTGTCGCTTCCCTCGCCCGCATTCACGGACTGGAAGCGCATCACGGACAGGAGCACCGGATCGTCGGTGAACGCCGAATAGAAGGCGTTCTCGAGGTCCGTCGCGCCGCCGCCTGTGTAGGACAGGATGAAGCTGAACATGTCCGTCGTGTTCGGGTCCGTCGACGGGATGCCGTCGGCACCGCCCTGTCCGCCGGCCCCCTGGAAGTTCGCATCGTCACCGGCCCCGATGTCGATCGTTCCGAACGGCGATGCGCTGGTGTCGACGTTCAGCGTGTCGAGGTAGGTGCCCCCGACGAAACCGCCGAAGTATGACGCCCCGTCCACGAGGTCGAAGCCGAAGTAGGTGAGTTCGGAGGCGGTGGCGCCCGCCCCGAAGATGGTGTCGCCGGTCGTGTTCTCCACCGTCACCTTCACCAGAACGCCGTCCGCGTCATCGGAGAAATCCAGCGTCGCGGTGCCCGAGGCGCCGGTCAGCTGCGCGTTCGTGGTGTTCGAGTTGCTTCCGAACGCGAGAACGATCGACGCCGAAGCCGCCCCGCCGGCCAGCACAAGCGTCGTTGACGCGACGGCCAACGTTTTCAAAAGGGTTTTCATAAATTGCTCCCCATGGGTGTGGGATGACACCCAACTCTTGCCGAATTCGGCAAACATTGCCGGTCCCGGCTAGATCGTTAACACAATCTCGCCACGTTGTCGCCTTAAAGTGGTTGGCGCAGGGCTTTGTATCCGCCCTGCGAACAATGCGCCGGAATGCCCGTCATCTTCGACATCCTCGGTCGGCAAGGTAAACAATTTCGACGTCTCCGGGCGGCCTCGCACACCGAATCGACGTTTGGCCTGCGCCCTGCGGCAGCGTGCCCCGGACGCGCGGGACGCCCGAGGGACCGAAGCCCGCCGCGCCCGGTCAGGCCGCCGGGCGGAACACCAGCGATACGCCGTTCAGGCAGTGTCGCTTGCCGGTGGGCTGGGGGCCGTCGTCGAAGATGTGCCCCAGGTGGCTGCCGCAGCGCCGGCAGTGGCATTCCGTGCGGACGAGGAACAAAAGCGTCCGGTCCTCCATCGTGCCGATGGCGTCGGGAAGCGCTTCGTAGAAGCTCGGCCAGCCGGTCCCGCTGTCGTATTTCGTGTCAGAGGCGTAGAGCGGCAGGTCGCACCCCCGGCAATGGAACGTGCCGCGGCGGTCCTCGTCGTTGAGGGGGCTGGAATAGGGAGGCTCGGTCGCGCCCTCGCGCATCACGGCGTATTGCGTCTCGCTCAGCATCGCGCGCCACTCGGCTTGCGTGCGGGTGATCTCGAACGGGCCTTCCGCCACAGTGGCGGCAAGGGCCCGCGACGCCCCGAGCGCGACGGCCCCGAGGCTCGTGGATGCGGCAAGGAAAGTCCGGCGGTTCATGGGGTTCTCCAGATGCTTGAAAGGTCATCATTACACAGGTCGTCGCGCCACCCGCCCGCCGACAGGCCGCGTCACGCAGTCTTGAACCGCCGTGTGCGCCGCGCGTCGGGCCGGTTTTTCCTTGGCAACGGGGCTGCCTCCGCGCCATCCTCGCGTGACGTGGACCGGGGGAATGCCAGTGACCGACGACCCCAACCAAGGCGGATCCCGCACGCCGGGGCCCTACACCATCGGGATCGAGGAGGAATACCTGCTCGTCGACCGCGAGACGGGCGCGCTCGCCGAGGCGCCGCAAGCCCTGATGGAGGCCTGCGCGGCGAAACTCGAGGGGCAGGTCAGCCCGGAATTCCTGCAATGCCAGATCGAGATCGGGACGCAGGTCTGCGCCGACATTGGCGCGGCGCGCGAGGACCTCAAGCGCCTGCGCTCGACCGTCTCGGACTGCGCGGCGGAGTTCGGACTGACGCCCATCGCCGTGTCCTGCCACCCCTTCGCCGACTGGAAGGACCAGCACCACACCGACAAGGACCGCTACAACCAGCTCGCCCGAGACCTCGGCGGCGTCGTGCGCCGGATGCTGATCTGCGGGATGCACATCCATGTCGGCCTTCCCGACGACGAGCAGCGCGTGGACCTGATGAGCCAGCTCAGCTACTTCCTGCCGCATCTCCTCGCGCTGTCGACCTCCTCGCCCTTCTGGCAGGGACAGGACACCGGCCTCGCCTCCTACCGGCTGACGGTCTTCGACAACCTGCCGCGCACCGGGCTTCCGCCGCGCTTCGCCTCCTACGCCGAATACGAGCGCACGACCGGCACCCTGATCGACCTCGGCATGATCGAGGACACGACGAAGATCTGGTGGGACCTGCGCCCCTCGCACCGCTTTCCCACCCTCGAGACGCGGATCTGCGACGTCTGCCCGCGCATGGAGGACGCCCTGACGATCGCGGCCACGGTGCAATGCCTGATCCGCCACCTCGCGCGGCTGAGGCATTCCAACCTGCGCTGGCGCATCTACGACCGTTTCCTGATCAACGAGAACCGCTGGCGCGCGCAACGCTACGGCGTGAACGAGGGGCTGATCGATTTCGGCGCGCGGCGCATCGTGCCGATGGCCGACCTCGGCGCCGAACTAGTCGGCATCCTGTCGGAGGACGCCGAGGCGCTGGGGTGCCTGCCGGAACTGGAGCGGCTGGCCGAGATCCCGGAACGCGGCACCTCGTCGGATCGCCAGCGCGAGGTGCAGGCCGCCGCCCTTGGCGCCGGCGCGACCGGGCAGGAGGCCATGCGCGCCGTGGTCCGCCATCTCGTCGAGGAATTTCACGCCGACCTCTAGACCCGCCGTGGCGGCGCTTGCAAAACTCCTGCAACAATCGGTAATTAAACGAGCGTTCAATTCCACAGCGGCAGGCAAGGGAGGGCTGGCCCATGGATTTCGCCCCGAGCGAGGAGCAGGAGGCCATCCTGGACATGGCGCGGGCCTTCGGCGAAGCCGAGATCGCGCCCTACGCGCGCACCTGGGAGGCGGAGGGCACGATCCCTAAGGAGCTCTGGCCGAAGCTTGCCGAACTGGGGTTCGGCGGCCTCTACGTCAGCGAGGAGAATGGCGGCTCGGGGCTTTCGCGGCTCGATGCGACACTGGTCTTCGAGGCGCTCAGCCGCTCCTGCGCCTCGGTCGCGGCATTCCTGTCGATCCACAACATGTGCGCCAAGATGCTCGACAGCTACGCCTCCGACGCGCTGCGCGAGCGGTTCCTGCCGCGGGCACTGAGCATGGAGATCTTCCTCTCCTACTGCCTGACGGAGCCCGGATCGGGCTCGGACGCGGCCGCGCTCAGGACGCGGGCCGCGCGCACGAACGAGGGATGGACGCTCGACGGGACCAAGGCCTTCATCTCGGGGGGCGGCTATTCGGACGCCTACATCGTCATGGCGCGCACCGGCGGGGACGGGCCGAAGGGCATCTCGGCCCTCGTCGTGGAGGATGGGGCGCCGGGCCTCTCCTTCGGCGGGCTGGAGGACAAGATGGGCTGGCGCTCGCAGCCCACGCGGCAAGTGCAGTTCGACGCCTGCGCCGTTCCGGCTGGGAACCTCCTGGGGGAGGAGGGCCACGGCTTCCGCTACGCGATGGCCGGCCTCGACGGCGGGCGGCTGAACATCGCGGCCTGTTCGCTGGGCGCGGCGCAGGCGGCCCTGGAGGCGACACTTGCCTACATGGGCGAGCGCAAGGCCTTCGGACGGAGCATCGACCAGTTCCAGGCGCTGCAGTTCCGCCTTGCCGACATGGAGATCGAGCTGGAGGCGGCGCGCGTCCTCCTTCGCCAGGCGGCCTGGAAGCTCGACACGGGCGCGCCCGACGCGACCAAGGCCTGCGCGATGGCCAAGAAATTCGTGACCGAGGCCGGCAGCCGCGTGGCCGACCAGTGCCTGCAGCTGCACGGCGGCTACGGCTACCTTGCGGATTACGGGATCGAGAAGACCGTGCGCGACCTGCGCGTGCATCAGATCCTCGAGGGGACGAACGAGATCATGCGGCTGATCGTTGCGCGCCACATGCTGGCCGAGCGCTGAGGGGCGGCGGCGGATTGCGTATTTGGAGAAAGATGAAGGGAACGGGCGGGACACATGGCTGAGGACATTCGCATCGCCCGGGACGGGCGCGCGGGGCGCATCACGCTCACGCGGCCGAAGTCGCTGAACGCGCTGAGCTGGGAGATGTGCCTGGAGATCGAGGCGGCGCTCGACGCCTGGGCCGAGGACCCCGAGGTGGCGCTTCTGCTGATCGAGGGCGAAGGAGAAAAGGCGTTCTGCGCCGGGGGGGACATCGCGGCGATGTATGCCACGGGCAAGGCGGGGGACCTTGACTTCGCGCGGCGCTTCTGGGCCGACGAATACCGCATGAACGCGAAGATGTTCAACTTTCCCAAGCCCGTGGCGAGCTTTCTTCATGGCTTCACGATGGGCGGCGGCGTCGGCATCGGCTGCCACGGGTCGCACCGCGTGGTCTGCGAAAGCTCGAGGATCGCGATGCCCGAGAGCGGCATCGGACTGATCCCGGACGTGGGCGGTACGCTGCTTCTGGCGCGCGCGCCGGGGCGGATCGGGGAATACCTCGGTGTGACGGCGGCGCGGATGGCGGCGGGCGACGCGATCCATGCGGGCTTCGCCGATTACTTCGTGCCGGCCGCCGCCTGGGAGGGGGTGAAGGCCAAGCTTTGCGCGACGGGCGACTGGGAGGCGGTGGACCGCGCCGCCCTGCCCGCGCCCGAAAGCGCGCTTGCGGACGAACAGGCCGTGATCGACCGGCTGTTCGCGGGCGACACGCTGCGCGACATCGTCAACGCGCTGCGCGGCTCGGAGGCGGAGCTTGCGGCCCGCGCGCTGGAGGCGATGGGGCGCAACAGCCCGCTGTCGATGGCCTGCACGGTGGAGCTGATTCATCGCGCGCGCGGGCGCGACACGATCGAGGGCGCGCTGGAACTGGAATACCGCTTCACGTCGCGCGCGATGGAACGGGGCGACTTCCTCGAGGGGGTGCGGGCGGCGATCATCGACAAGGATCGCACGCCTGGCTGGCGGCACGACGCGATCGACGGCGCCGGCCCGGCGGAGGTTGCTGGGATGCTGATGCCCCTCGGGATGGAGGGACTGAGGCTTTGACGGACGACGGCAGGGAGGACTTCGCATGAAGATCGGATTCATCGGGCTGGGCAACATGGGCGGGCCGATGGCCGCCAACCTGGCGGGAGCGGGCCACGACGTGGCGGGGTTCGACGTGGCGGGCACGACCGCCGACGGGGTTCGGGCGGCGGCGAGCGCGCCCGAGGCGGCTGCGGACGCCGACGTGGTGATCACGATGCTGCCCAACGGCGCGATCCTGCGTGCGGTCGCGGCCGAGGTGCTGCCGGCGATGAAGCGGGGCGCGGTGCTTCTGGACTGCTCGACCGTCGACGTGGCGTCAGCCCGCGAGGTGGCGGGCGCGGCGGAGGCGGCCGGCATCGGGTTTCTCGACGCGCCCGTCTCGGGCGGCGTCGGCGGCGCCGTGGCAGGCACGCTGACCTTCATGGTCGGCGGCAGCGAGACGGCCTTCGGGACGGCGAGGCCGCTGTTCGACGTCATGGGCGCGAAGGCCGTCCATTGCGGCCCGGCGGGCAACGGGCAGGCCGCGAAGATCTGCAACAACATGATCCTCGGCGTGACGATGATCGCGACCTGCGAGGCCTTCGCGCTGGCCGACAAGCTGGGGCTCGACCGGCAGGCGATGTACGACGTGGCCTCGACCTCGTCCGGGCAGAGCTGGTCGCTGACGAGCTATTGCCCTGCGCCGGGGATCGGGCCGAAGAGCCCGTCCGACAACGGCTACAAGCCCGGCTTCGCCGCCGATCTCATGCTGAAGGACCTGCGCCTGAGCCAGGCGGCGGCCGAGGCGGCGGACGCGGACACGCCGATGGGGCGCCTCGCCGCCGCGCTATACGAGACCTTCGTCGAGCAGGAGGATGGCAAGGGCCGCGATTTTTCGGCGATGCTGCCGAGGTTCGAGGCGCGCGGGCGCGGCGCCTGACGCGAGCTGCCCCGCGCAGGAGTCGCGGTTTTTTCTTGACCGGTGCGCGCGCTGTGGCACCCTTTCTGCGGACGCTCCAAGATACGTCCGCATAAGGCCCAGTGCGCGGCGAATGGACGACCAGGTGCACCTCGTGCCGCTGCACTGGGCCACGGTCCCGAAGAATGCGGGCCACCGGACGTCCCGCATCACACGCCCGCTTTCGACGGATCATTGGCGTGGCCTGACGCCAGGCCCCCGGCATGGATCAGGCGCAGTCCGCGGAAGATGTGAAAAAGATTCACTTCACCTCTTGCGCCGGCTACCTGCCCTCCCATATCCGTAAATGTGATTAACATTAACATGCACGACACGACTGCGTTGCGGAAAGGAGACCTCATGACCACGACCTCGACCCCCATGATCCACGAGGCCCAGGGCTGGTTCGCCCGCGCCGAGGCCTGGCTGGACGCGCGCGGCAAGGCCGCGTGGATCGCCGCCATGGTGCTGGGCTTCATCCTGTTCTGGCCCATCGGCCTTGCCCTTCTCGCCTACATGATCTGGAGCAAACGCATGTTCAAAGGAAGCTGCGGCCAGCGCCGCGACATGACCCGCCACACGTTCCATTCCTCCGGCAACAGCGCCTTCGACGCCTACAAGGCCGACACGCTGCGCCGCCTCGAGGAGGAGCAGGAGGCCTTCGAGAGCTTCCTCCAGCGCCTTCGCGACGCCAAGGACAAGTCGGAATTCGACCAGTTCATGGACGAGCGGAGCCGCAAGCGCGGAAGCGACGCGGCCGAGGCCTGAGCCAGGCGCCTCACGTCTCCGCGGCGTCCGTCCCCCTGACGCCGCGGCAGGTCGCGCCACGCCAAGCCGTTCCCCCTTCGGAACCCGGCGTGGCGCGACCAGTTTTCACTTCCAAACCGGACCATATGCCGCCATGACGACCGCCATGACCCTGAACGACGGCCTGCCCGACCCCGATTACGACCACGCCTTCTACGATGGCGTGCCGGCCAAGCGCTTCTTCGCCTGGCTTGTCGACGTCGCCGTCATCGCCGCGATCTCGCTCGCGCTGGGGCTTCTGACGCTGACGGTGCTGCTGTGGGTCTGGCCGATACTCTACCTCACGGTCTCGTTCATCTACCGCTCGGCCACGATCGCGTCCGCCTCCTCCACGCTGGGGATGCGGCTGATGAACCTGGAGTTGCGCAACGGGCTTGGACGCCGGCTTTCGGGCGGCGAGGCCATGGTCCACACGGGCCTCTATCTTCTCCTGTCGGCCTCGCTGATCCTGCAGCTCGTCTCGATCGGGCTGATCGCGGGCTCCCGCCGGCACCAGGGCCTTCACGATCACATCCTCGGGACCGCCGCCATCAATCGGCCGCGCTGAGGCGGGCGCGCTAACCACGGTCCGAAAAACGTGTTGCGGCCCCCCGCCCGCCTGAGGCAAGCTGAACCGCGAACACGGCCAACGGACGACCCGACCACTTCATGCGCCACACGCTGCCAATAGCGCCACAATTCTATGTGACGGCTCCGCAAAGCTGTCCATATCTGGACGGCCGGCGCGAGCGCAAACTGTTCACGGCGCTGCAGGGCGAGCAGGCGGAAAAACTGAACAACGCCCTGTCCAAGCAGGGCTTCCGCCGGTCGCAGAACGTGCTCTACCGCCCGTCCTGCACCGAATGCGCGGCCTGCCTCTCGGCGCGCATCCGCGTCGCCGATTTCGAGCCCCGCCGGAGCCAGAAGCGCATCCTGAAGCGCAACGCCGACCTCGTGCGCTCGGCGCGTTCGGCCTGGGCGACCGAAGAGCAATACGCCCTCTTCCGGCGCTATCTCGACGCGCGCCACGCAGAGGGCGGCATGGCGGACATGGACGTCTTCGAATTCGCCGCGATGATCGAGGAGACGCCGATCAAGACCCGCGTCGTCGAATACCGCGACACCACGCGGGACGAGGCGCTGACGGCGGTATGCCTGACCGACATCCTCGATGACGGGCTCAGCCTCGTCTATTCCTTCTTCGACCCCGCGAAGACGAAGCGTTCGCTGGGCACCCATGTGATCCTCGATCACGTCGCGCTCGCGCGCGAGGCCGGGCTGCCATACGTCTATCTCGGCTACTGGGTGCCGGGCTCGGACAAGATGGGCTACAAGGCCCAGTTCCCCGCGCTCGAGGTCTATGTCGGCGGCGCGTGGCAGCCGCTTGGCGATCCGGCGGGCTATTCGAACCGGACGCACCCGCTTTCGGTCGATCCGATCGCCCAGCAGGTGGCACAGATCACGCTTCCGGACCTTCGCGGCGACTGACGCTTGCCCGGCCTCGTCACGTTTCTCGTTCCCGATTACGACGAAGGGCTGCGCTTCTTCGTGGACGGCCTCGGCTGGCGCTGCCTCGAGGACCGCGACGAGGGGCGCAAGCGGTGGGTCGTGGTTGCGCCTCCCGAAGGCGCGGGCGGCGCGTCGCTCGTGCTGGCGAGACCTTCGAGCCCGGCGCAGGAGGCCGCGATGGGCGCGCAGGCCGGCGACCGCGTCGCCTTCTTCCTGTCGAGCCGCGATTTCGACGGCGACGCCGAGCGCATCGTCTTGGCCGGCGGCCGGTTCCTCGAGACGCCGCGCGACGAAGCCTATGGCCGGGTCGCCCAATGGCGCGATCCCTGGGGCAACCGCTGGGATCTTCTTCAGGCGGCGGACTGACCCCGCGCGGCGCCGCGCCTCCTGCCCTTCCTGCCCGACGCGGCATGAAGAAAGGGGGGCAATGCCCCCCTTCCCCATTGGTTTCTCATGGAGCTCGCAGCGTCACCTGAGCAGATCGGGCACGATCGTCACGATGCCGGGGAACAGCCACAGAAGCGCGAGCCCAAGCACCTGGATCCCGACGAACGGCAACACACCCCGGTAGATGTGTCCCGTGGTCACGCCGGGCGGCGCGACGCCGCGCAGGTAGAACAGCGCGAAGCCGAAGGGCGGCGTCAGGAACGAGGTCTGCAGGTTCACCGCGATCATGATCGTCACCCATGCCGGGTCCAGCGTACCGCCATAGATCACCGGCCCCACGATGGGGATGACGATGTAGATGATCTCGAGGAAGTCCAGCACGAAGCCCAGGATGAACAGGATAAGCATCACCACAAGGAAGACGATCATCTCGTTGTCGAAACTGCGCAGGAACTGCTGGATGTGGTGCTCGCCCCCGAAGGAGATCAGCACCAGGTTCAGAAGCTGCGAGCCGATCAGGATGGTGAACACCATCGACGTGACCTTGGCCGTCTCGCGCACCACCGGCGACAGGATGGAGTTCCGGTAGAGGACCCAGCACGAGAACAGCAGCCCGAAGAACGCGAAGTGGTAGGCGATCTGCGCGAGAACGTAGGCGATCCAGTCCTCGACCGGCACCACCTCGCGCGTGATGCGCAGGTCGAAGTTCACGCCAAGAAGGATCATGATCACGATCGCGAAGCTCGCCCAGATCACGATCTTGGAATTCCCGTTCTCCTCCTTCAGCTTGCGGTAGGCCGCCAGCATGATCGCACCCGCGGCACCGAGGGCCGCGGCCGGCGTCGGGTTGGTGATCCCGCCGAGGATGGAGCCCAGAACCGCCACGATCAGGATCAGGGGCGGGAAGACCACGCGCAACAGCTCGTTATGCGCCATCCGTGTCATTGCCGCCCGCGTCCCATAGAGCGCGAGAAGCATGGGCACGGCGAGGATCAGGAAGGTCGCGCCCGGTCCCGTGACCGGCAGGATGAACGCGGCGTCGAACAGGAAGGCCAGCGCGACGCCGACCCCGCCCACGATCAGGGGCGTCGGGCTGGAACTGGGCGAGACGCCACGGCCGACCGCCAGTGTCAGCGCCAGCAGGACGAAGATCGTGGCGACGCCCGTGCCGATCGGGGCGACGGCCTCGCGTGCGGCCTCGAAGGCGGCCTGGACCTCCTCCTCGGTCATCTCGACCTCTTCGCCGCCATTGGCAGCGGCATCCTGGATCGCTTCGCGTTCGGCCACGGCGGCGTCCCACGCCTCCTGGCCGTGAAGCTCGATCATCGCCGTCTGGCATTGTTCGGACACGTTGGTGCGAAGGCTCGCCCCCGGAGGCGGCGCGCTGAAGTTGGTCAGGAACGCGGTCTGGCTTCCGACGATCCCCGCGCTGCCCGCAAGGCCGACGGCGATCAGGATGGCCGCCGGGACGCCCAGGAACCACGTGGCCGCCTCGTTGCGCGTGACGGGCTCGGAGGTGCTCTCACCGCCGAATTGCACAGCGGGCGCCTTCGCCGGGTTCAGAAGCGCGAAGCCGAACGCGTAGGCGCCGTAGAGGAACGCAAGGAAGATGCCCGGAAGCAGAGCCGCCTGGAAAAGCGTGCCGACCGAAAGGACCGCAGGCTCTCCGAGGTAGGTCAGCGCATCGGTGCAGCCCGCAAGCTGCGCCCGCGTCTCCTGCCCCGTGGCATAGAGATCGCCGACCAGCGTTCCCAGAAGAACGATCACGATCGAGGGCGGGATGATCTGGCCAAGCGTCCCCGAGGCGGCGATGACGCCCGTGGCAAGCTCGGGCGAGTAGCCGTTGCGCAGCATCGTCGGCAGCGCCAGCAGGCCCATCGTGACCACGGTCGCGCCGACGATGCCGGTGGAGGCCGCGAGGAACGCGCCCACGATCACGATCGACACGGCGAGGCCGCCCGGCAGCGGTCCGAAGACGCGCGCCATGGTGGTCAGCAGTTCTTCGGCAATCTTGGAACGCTCGAGCGTGATGCCCATCAGGACGAACATCAGCACCGCAAGCAGGGTCTCGATGGACTGTCCGGCGATGACGCGCTCGTTCATCCGGTTGACGATGAAGGAGATGTTGCGCTCCATCGCCTGTTCCCAGCCACCGGGGAAGAGATGCTCTTCCACCCTTGGCAGGTCGGGGTATCGGAAGACCGATATGGCGTCCCGTACGACCCCCTCGGCCAGAAGCGCCGAATACTCGGCCGACGACGTGTCGATCGCCTGGTGGATCAGCAATCCCGCCGAGTCGAGCGCGGCGATGATCGCGAACGAGATGACCCCGGCCCCGGCGATGGCGAAGGCCACCGGAAAGCCTGTCATGATCCCCGCGAAGAGCGTCAGGAACACGATGATCAGGCCGATTTCGACCCCATCCAATCCGAACAGCATGGTTCGTCTTTCCCCTCGTTACGGTGCGCCCAACCGCACCGTCAGTCCCAATTCATTCCGCCCTCGGCCGGCGCTCAGGTCGACCCGGAATGGATGGCGTGTTCCAGATCCTCGGCCTCGTCTCCCATCGAGTCGCGGTCGAGATACTTGTTTTCGCTGTCCTCGCCCTCGACCCATTCGAGGTAGGACCGCCAGAACACGGCGATCGCCTGCAGGAAGACCATCACGCAGAACAGCACGATCAGCACCTTGAACAGGAAGTAGGCGTTGAAGCCGTTCGGGCTGAAGCCGATGGTCTCGACGTTCCAGCGGAAGATGCGCGCCTGCATCAGCATCCGGTCGAGCTCGCTCGTGGAGGTCACCGAGGGCGTCATCAGGTGGCGCCACATGAAGAACCACGCATAGAGGTAGGTGATCACGATGGCGGGGATCATGAAGAACAGCGCGCCGAACATGTCGATCACCTTCTTCGTGCGGAATTTCACCGCCGAATAGACGAGGTCGACCCGCACATGCC
This sequence comes from Roseicyclus salinarum, assembly GCF_029624655.1. Classification (GTDB taxonomy): domain Bacteria; phylum Pseudomonadota; class Alphaproteobacteria; order Rhodobacterales; family Rhodobacteraceae; genus Roseibacterium; species Roseibacterium salinarum. The sequence continues at coordinate 98,220 of NZ_JARRSA010000004.1, read as the reverse complement.
CGCCCTGCACGAAAGTGTAGGACACGCAGAGCGTCACGACGAGCGCGTTCCAGAGCTTGAGGCCCTCGGCCCACCAGCTGAGGTCCATCGCCAGCGCCGTGCCCATCGGGCCCAGCTCGATCGCGGCCACGCGGAAGATGCGCTGCAGGAAAACGATCATCACCTGGATCAGGACCATGAGCAGGCCGGCCCAGGCCGCGGTGCGGCCCACGGTGTTGCCGAGCGCTTCGAGGAAGACCACGCCGCTCCACAGGATGTCGCGCTTCCAGGCCATGCCGAGCGCGGTGATCACGAGGAAGGTGGTGAAGACGACGAAGAAGAACTCGACCGATGCGCCGTAGTAGATGAAGCGCATCACGGCTTCCGGATTGCTCCAGTCCAGCCAGGCGCTCGGATTGGTGATCGCGACGAACAGATGGTAAGGCGCCAGAGCGATGTTCTGCAGCACCCAGAGTACGAATTCGATCATGCGGTGATCCCCCGAAGGCAGGCCCGGTCAAAGGGCATGTCCGCTCCCGGCAAAAAGGTTTGCCCCGCCCGCGCGGCGTGCAGCCGACGGGCGGGGCGAAGGTCGGGCTGCGATCAGCCGCCGGTCACGCGGTTGCGCTGGCGGATGTATTCGCCGTCGCCGATCTGCCACCAGGCCGCCGTCTCGTTCAGGGTCGAGAAGTAGCTCTCGGCCACCTGCGCGTAGATCGGGTCGCCCATGTTCTCTTCCCGGACTTCCGCCGAAGCGCGGCCGAAGGCGTCCCAGACGTCGTCGGGGAATTCGCGCACCTGAACGCCTTCGGACACCAGACGCGCCAGCGCGGCGCCGTTCTCGGCCAGCGACATGCCGAGGTTGTTGGCATGGGTCGCCTCGCAGGCGATCTCGACGATCTTCTGCTGGCCGGGGGTCAGCGATTCGAACACGTCGAGGTTCATCGCAAGCGTCAGCGCCGAGCCCGGCTCGTGGAAGCCGGCGGTGTAGTAGAGGTTCGTGACCTCCTGGAAGCCGAGACGTTCGTCCGCGAAGGGTCCGATCCACTCCGCACCGTCGATCTGGCCGGACGCGAGCGCCTGGTAGATCTCGCCGCCGGGGATGTTCTGCACCGACGCGCCGAGACGCCCCAGCACCTGGCCGCCCTGGCCGGGCATCCGGAAGCGAAGGCCCTGCAGGTCCTCGGCCGAGGTGATCTCGGTGTTGAACCAGCCGCCGGGCTGCATCGCGGTGTTGCCGCAGAGGAAGGACTTGAGGTTGAACAGGCTGCCAAGCTCCTGGTGAAGCTCGAAGCCGCCCTTGTGGTAGTACCACGCCATCATCTCGGGGCCGGTCATGCCGAAGGGCACCGCGGTGAAGAACGCGAAGGCCGGATGCTGGTTGAGGAAGTAGTAGTCCGCCGAGTGGTAGAGGTCGGCCTGGCCCGACGACACGGCGTCGAACACCTCGAACGCGCCCACGAGCGAGCCTGCGGGCATCTTGTTGATGGTCAGCTGGCCTTCGGTCATCTCGGTGATGGCGTTGGCCGCCATCGTGGCCGCGTCATCGAAGATTGCGAAGCCGTCGGGAACCGACGTCACCATCGTCAGGGTGCGGTTGCCCTGTGCGTAGAGCGGGGCAGCGAGTGTCGTGGTTGCTGCAGCCGCGCCGCCGACAGCCGACGTGCGCAGAAAAGAACGGCGATCCATAGGTATCCTCCCAATTGGATGTCCCTCGACCGTACATCGGCCGTAGGTTTGGTCTTGGCAGTAGCGGCACGTTAGCGAAGCGATTGGCGACGTGAAACAGATTTTCGCAGTCGAACCGCACTTTTTTGTAAAATTTCCTTACCAAAATCGCCATCTTCTTTCGCGCGCAACCGCCGGTTGCCGGTCGTTAGCGCTACCACGGCGCGCGGACGACGGGATCACGACTCGCGCCGCCCCGCGTCAGAGCTGCGCGCCGACTGCCAGCGCGACCACGACCAGCATCGACGCCGCCATGGCGCCGTTGATGCCCCGCTGCATGCGCGGCGCGAGGTCCAGCCGCCTGAGGCCGACCCCGGCCCAGAGCCACAGAAGATGCAGCGGGATCCAGATGAGGTTCATGATCAGGAACTTGAGCGCCGTCTCCGCCGCCATCGCCTCGGCCATGAACGCGAAGCCAGAGAACAGGGCCGTGTTCACCGCGTAGGCCTTGGGGTTGATCGCCTGAAGCGCGACGCCGGCCCGTAGGCCGGGCGGCCGCTCGGGGTGGATGAAGGCGATCCGCGTTCCCGCGAATGCGATGCGCGCCGCGAGATAGAGCAGGTAGGCCGCAGACCCCCAGAGGAGTGCCGCGCGCAGCCACGGGATCGCGAGCGCGGCGGCGGCAAGGCCCGACACCACCAGAAGCGCGACGAGGTTCGTGCCCGCCCAGAGCCCCGCGACGTAGCGCAGTCCCGGACGCCAGCCGTAGGCCGACCCCACGCCCGCGGTCGACAGGACGCCCGGACCGGGCGTGACGATGAGGAAGAAGACGGCCGCGGCGAATTCCAGCATGGCCGACCCAGATGCACGTCGGAGCGGCGAAATCAATGCCGTTCGGGCCGTGCGAATTTCGAATGTTGCGCGAAACCCCATGCCCTGCGACACATTATTCACCGGATGGGGCGTTTCGCGGTTGACGCCCTCCGGGCGCGTTCCTAATGTCAGGCTCGCTTCACGCAAAGAACCGTAAGCAGGACGCAGTCGATGGACCCTCTTGTCGTAATCGTGGAATTGGCGCGCATGGGTCGGTGACGGCAGCCATCACCTCGCCCCATGCGCCCTCGGAAACCCCGGGGGCTTTTTTGTGCCGCATGGGGGCGCGGGCGCGACACGAACCGCGCCGGCGGCGCCAGAAGAAGACGACGAACGACACGGGTTTGGATAGAACGGAAGGAACCCCGAGATGACACGCCAGACGGCAGGCCGGATGACGGGCCAGGCCACCGACCAGATGACGGGCGCGAAGATGGTGGTCGAGGCCCTGAAGGAACAGGGCGTGGACGTCGTGTTCGGATACCCGGGCGGGGCCGTGCTGCCGATCTACGACGAGATCTTCCAGCAAAACGCCATCCGCCACATCCTCGTGCGCCACGAACAGGGCGCCGTGCACGCGGCCGAGGGCTATGCCCGCTCGACCGGCAAGCCCGGCGTCGTCCTCGTGACGTCGGGCCCCGGCGCCACGAACGCCGTCACCGGCCTGACGGACGCGCTGATGGATTCGATCCCGATCGTCGTGCTGACCGGACAGGTGCCCACCTTCATGATCGGCTCGGACGCCTTCCAGGAGGCCGACACCGTCGGGATCACCCGGCCCTGCACCAAGATGAACTGGCTGGTGAAGGACACCGACGATCTGTCCGACACGATCCACCAGGCCTTCCACATCGCCACGAAGGGGCGCCCCGGCCCGGTCCTCGTCGACATTCCCAAGGACGTGCAGTTCGCGACCGGCACCTACACCCCCAAGCCGCAGGCGCGGGTGTCGCACTACCAGCCGAAGACCAAGGGCGACCCCGAGATGATCGAGGCGCTGGTCGAGGCGATGGAGCGCGCCGAGCGCCCGGTCTTCTACACAGGCGGCGGCGTCATCAACTCGGGGCCGCAGGCCTCGGCGCTGCTGCGTGAGCTGGTCGAGGCCACGGGCTTCCCGATCACCTCCACGCTGATGGGCCTGGGGTCCTACCCCGCCTCGGGCGAGAAGTGGCTCGGGATGCTGGGGATGCACGGTCTCTACGAGGCCAACCTCGCGATGCACGGCTGCGACCTTATGATCAACGTCGGCGCGCGCTTCGACGACCGGATCACCGGCAGGATCGCCGATTTCTCGCCCGAAAGCCGCAAGGCGCACATCGACATCGACCCCTCGTCGATCAACAAGGTGATCCACGCGGACTTCCCGATCATCGGCGACGTGACCTCGGTGCTGGAGGACATGCTGCGCATCTGGACCGCGCGCGGGCGCAACACCAACAGCCCCGCCCTCGCCCAGTGGTGGGCCCGGATCGAGGAATGGCGCAAGGTGCGCTGCCTGTCCTACAAACCGTCCGAGGCGACCATCAAGCCGCAACACGCGCTCGAACGGCTTGAGGCGCTGACCAAGGGTCACGACCGCTACATCTGCACCGAGGTCGGCCAGCACCAGATGTGGGCCGCGCAGTATCTCGGCTTCGAGGATCCAAACCGCTGGATGACGTCGGGCGGCCTTGGAACCATGGGCTACGGCACGCCGGCCTCGATCGGCGTGCAGGTCGCGCATCCCGAGGCCCTCGTCATCAACGTGGCGGGCGAGGCGTCATGGCTCATGAACATGCAGGAGATGGGAACGGCGGTGCAGTATCGCCTGCCCGTCAAGCAGTTCATCCTCAACAACGAGCGCCTCGGCATGGTCCGCCAGTGGCAGGAGCTTCTGCACGGCGAGCGCTACTCGCATTCGTGGTCCGAGGCCCTGCCCGACTTCGTGAAGCTGGCCGAGGCCTTCGGCTGCAAGGGCATCCTGTGCAAGGATCCCGCGGACCTCGACGACGCGATCATGGAAATGCTGAACTACGATGGTCCGGTGATCTTCGACTGCCTGGTGGAGAAGCACGAGAACTGCTTCCCCATGATCCCGTCGGGCAAGGCCCACAACGAGATGCTTCTGGGCGATGCCGAGACGCAGGGCGTGATCGACGCGACGGGCGGCGTCCTCGTGTAACGCTTGCGGTCCTGCCGGCGGGCAATCCCGCGCGGCAGGACCGGACCGACCTTCCCGAATGGACTGATGGCGGGCGTGGACCGCTTGCCCCCCGCAGCCGGGGGCGCGTCGGCGGCGCGCGCGCAAGCCGAAGCCGCCCGCCCGCAGATGCAAGCATCGCCCCCCGTTTTCCACCCCGAAGCAAGGCCATGACCCTGAATCCGCGTGTGCCTCGGCGCAGGGGGCCATGCGCCCGGAAAAGCGAATCCCGGAACCGGGTTGCAACCAACGAACGCCGTGTTAGCCTGTTCGCGACAACAAAATCGTCGCTTTTGGGCCATGGCCCGTCGTCCCGCAGCGTGTTCGGCGGGAACATTCCCTACCCAATGCGTCGCACGAACGTGAAAAAGGAGGGGCAAGTGTTCAAGCATATCATGGTCCCGGTGGACCTCGGCCATGCCGACCGGCTCGACCGGGCGCTGAAGGTCGCGTCGGACCTCGCCACGCACTACGGCAGCCGCGTGACCTATGTCGGCGTAACGATGCCGCAGCCAAGCTCGGTCGCGCACAATCCGAAGGAATTCGGCGAGAAGCTCGCCCGGTTCGCCGCCGCGCAGACCGAGACCTCCGGCGTCGACGATGCCGGCAGTCACCCGATCGTCTCGCACGATCCGTCCGTCGATCTGGACCGGGCGCTGGTGGACGCCTGCGAGGAACTCGGCTGCGATCTCATCGTGATGGGAAGCCACATCCCGCGCGCCTTCGACCTCAGAAGCCACGGCGCGCACCTCGCCTCGCTCAGCCATCATTCGGTGATGCTGGTCCGCGACGAGGCCTGAACCCGCAACCGGCGCGGCCCTCGCACGCGGGCCGCGAAACCGACAAGAACACAGGGGACACGAGATGACAGACGACACCAACATGCAGGGGATCCCGTTGCCCGAAGGCGACGTGGACCTGATCGACACCGACTACGACATCGGACAGGACAACATCGAGGGAAGCGTCGGGCCGTTCGGCTTCGACATCCACAACCCGGTGTTCCTGATCTCGGGCCTTTCGATCGTGGCCTTCGTGGTCTACGCGCTGCTTGCGCCTGCGCAATCGGCCGAATTCTTCGGCTGGCTGCGGCCCGCGCTCACCTCCAGCTTCGACTGGTTCTTCATGCTGGCAGCCAACGTCTTCGTTCTGTTCTGCCTGCTGCTGATCGTCCTTCCGGTGGGCAAGGTCAGGCTGGGCGGCGCCGATGCGACGCCCGACTATTCCTACGCCGGCTGGTTCGCGATGCTCTTCGCGGCGGGCATGGGCATCGGCCTGATGTTCTTCGGCGTGCTCGAACCCGCCTACTACTTCGGCACGCCCTGGGGCGACGCGCCGCTGGGCGCGGTCAGGCCCTTCGCCGAGGACGGCACCCTGATCGAGGGCAACATCGAGGAAGCCCGGCGCATGGCGCTGGCGGCCACGTCCTACCACTGGGCGCTGCATCCCTGGGCGATCTACGCCGTCGTGGCGCTCGCGCTGGCGCTGTTCACCTACAACAAGGGCCTTCCGCTCACGATCCGCTCGGCCTTCTACCCGCTCCTCGGAGAACGCGTCTGGGGCTGGTGGGGCCACATCATCGACACGCTGGCGGTCTTCGCGACGCTCTTCGGCCTCGCGACGTCGCTGGGTTTCGGCGCGCAGCAGGCCAATGCCGGCCTCAATTACGTCTACGGCGTGCCCAACAACGTCACCGTGCAGGTCATCCTGATCATCGCGATCACCGCCATCGCGCTGATCTCGGTCATCCGCGGCCTCGACGGCGGCGTCAAGCGGCTGTCGGAGATCAACATGGGGCTGGCCTTCCTGCTCTTGGTGTTCGTGCTCTTCGCGGCCGGCGCGGCGACGATCCTGACCGAGTTCGGCAAGGGCGTGGTGGCCTACTTCCAGGAGGTCGTGCCGCTGTCCAACCCGTTCGGCCGCGAGGATGACGGCTACCGCGAGGGATGGACCGCGTTCTACTGGGCGTGGTGGATCTCGTGGTCGCCCTTCGTCGGCATGTTCATCGCCCGCGTCAGCCGCGGCCGCACGGTGCGCGAGTTCATCACCTGCGTGCTGATCATCCCCTCGCTCGTCTGCGTCCTGTGGATGGCGGTCTTCGGCGGTGCCGCGATCAACGACATGATCGCCAACCCCGACGCCTCGGCGGTGAAGGCCAACGTGATCGACGCCTACAGCCCGGAACTGTCGCTGTTCGCGATGCTCGAAAGCCTGCCGCTGTCGGCCATCACCTCGACGCTCGGGATCATCCTCGTGATCGTGTTCTTCGTGACCTCGTCGGATTCGGGCTCGCTCGTGATCGACACGATCACGGCGGGCGGCAAGATCGACGCGCCCGTCCCGCAGCGGATCTTCTGGTGCACCTTCGAGGGACTTGTGGCGATCGCGCTGCTGATCGGGGGCGGGCTGGCCGCGCTGCAGGCGATGGTGATCTCCACCGGGCTGCCCTTCACGATCGTGCTCCTGCTTCTGTGCTACGCGATCTGGCGAGGCCTGAAGGCCGAGCCCGTCTGACACAGGGCCAGACCGACGACGACCCACGCCCCCGCCGGGAACATGCTTGATCCCGGCGGGGGCGCCTGTATTCGGGGACCGGATGCCACGATGACCCGAGACCAGCCCATGACCCGGCACGACACCGCAAGCCCGTCCCGCGCCCCGCGCGGCCTCGGCCTCGGGCGCACGCCCCGATGAGCGCACCCCGATGAGCGCCACCGAGCCCCCCGGCGCGATGCCGTCCCCGGGCTTCCTCGACAGCCGCGCCGCCGCGCGGACCGGCGCCTTCGTCGCGCTTCTGACCCTCTTCCTGCTGTGGTTCTGGGCCTCGGTCGTCTGGACCATCCTCGCCACCTCGGACGCCCTCGTCCTGAACGTCGACTTCCGGGTGTTCTGGGGGGCCGCGCGCCTGGCCGTCATGGGCGATGCCCTCGCCGCCCTCGATCCCGTGCGGCTGGCCGAGATCCACGACGACACGCGCAACCCGTGGCTTCCGTGGGTCTATCCGCCGGGGCTTCTGCTTGCGATCTATCCGCTGGGGCTCGTCGATTATCTCACGGCCTGGCTCGCCTTCATCGGGGTGTCGCTCGCGGCCATCCTCGGCGCGGTGCGGCTTCTAGCGGGCAGCCTTCGGCCGGTGTGGCTTGCCTTCGCCCTGTCGCCCGCGATCCTGCCCGCGCTCGTTCTGGGGCAGGTGTCGGTGCTCTGGGCCGCGGGGCTCGTGGCCGCGCTCGCCTGCCTGCGGGACGGGCGCGTGGTGGCGGCGGGCATCTTGCTGGGACTGCTGACCTTCAAGCCACAGCTCGGCCCCCTCGTGGCGCTGGCGCTCGTCGCCTCGGGCCGCTGGCGCGTGGTGGCGGTCGCCGCGGCGACGGCGGTGGCGTTTCACGGCGCGGCGACGCTGGTCTTCGGCGCCGCGTACTGGCCGGCCTTCCTCGACCTCGCGGGCCAGCACGCCGAAAGGCTGCGCTCGGACGTCGCCGACGCCGAGTTGATGGTCAGCCCCTATTCCGCCCTCACCGCCATCGGCCTGCCCGAGCCTGCGGCCTTCGCCCTCCAGTGGACGCTGAGCGCGGCGGCCGCCGCCGCCGTCTGGCGGGCGTGGTCCATGCGCGGCCTCGGTTTCGACGCGCGCGCCGCCGTGCTCGTCTGCGCCATACCTCTCGCCTCGCCCTACCTGTGGTATGCCGAGACCGCGCTTCTCGCGCCCGCGCTCATGTTCCTGATGCGCGCGGGGCTCGTGCGGGTGACGCTTCCGGGCGTCATCCTTGCGGCCCTCATGGCCGCCGGCACGACGCCCTACCTCATGGCGCGCCTGCTGGTCGAAGGCGGCGATCTGCCGATGCGCCTTTTCGCCGCCCCGGTGCTGCTTGCGGCCTTCCTTGTTGCCGTCTCACCCCTTATCAGGCACCTCGGGACGAGGACCTCGCGCCCGTGACCGCCGGACACCGGCCCGGACCCCGTGCGCCCCGGACCGGCCGCAGAAAGGACAGACCATGTCGCCGCTCAACATCGAAAAGGGCTCGTCGAGCCACTCCGCCTACGACCTGCGTTCGCACATGTCCGACGCGATCGAGACCCACACGCTGGCCGTCCTCGTGTCGAACGAGGCGGGCGTCCTCGCCCGCGTGATCGGTCTGTTCTCGGGACGCGGCTACAACATCGACAGCCTCACCGTGGCCGAGGTCGACCACGCGGGCCACCGCTCGCGGATCACCATCGTCACCAGCGGGACGCCGCAGGTCATCCAGCAGATCAAGATGCAGCTCGAGCGCATGGTCCCCGTCCACGAGGTCTCGGACCTCACGGTCGAGGGCGCCTTCGTCAGCCGCGAACTCGCGCTCATCAAGGTCATCGCGCGCGGCGAGCACCGGGTCGAGGCGCTGCGCATCGCCGAGATCTTCCGCGCGAACGTTGTGGATTCCACGCTCGAAAGCTTCGTCTTCGAGATCACCGGAACGCCCGAGAAGGTGGACGCCTTCACCGAGCTGATGCGCCCGCTGGGCGAGGTGCGGCTGGCGCGAACGGGCGTCGCCGCCATCGCACGCGGCCTCTGAACCGGCCCCCCTCGCCCAGGAGGGGGGAAGCCGCACCGCCACAAGTGCCTTCGGGCCCGCCCCCTCCGGCGCGCCCCGGCAGCCTTCGCACGCGGCACCTGAACCAGGCCTCGCGCCCTCTCCGGCGCCGCGCGGACCGCTGCCGCAGACCCCCGCACGGGCCGTTCGCGACGCCGGAGATGTCGCACCCGCGCAAGACGGGCACCGCCATGGCCCGCACCCTCCCCCCGAAGTCTAACGCCCGGGAGGTCGCGCCATGTCCAGCACCGAAAGCTTCGCCACCCTGTCGGAGGTGACCGCCCCGATCGAACGCGCGCGCGGACTTCCCAACGCCCACTACACTCATCCCGACACGATCGCGGCCGAAAACCGCGCCTGCCTGCAGACGACCTGGACGGCCATCGGCGTCGGCGCGGACGTGGCCGCCCCCGGCGACGCGATGCCGCTCGACTTTCTCGGCCAGCCTCTCCTGATGCTGCGCGACGACGCGGGCGCCGTCCGCGTCTTCTACAACATCTGCCGACACCGCGGCATGATCCTCGTGGACGCGCCGCGCCGGATCGAGGGCGCGATCCGCTGCCCCTATCATTCGTGGTGCTACGCCAGGGACGGCCGCCTGGTCGCCACGCCCCATGTCGGCGGGCCGGGCCAGAACGCCCATCCCGGCATCGACCGCAGGACGCTCGGCCTCGTGGAGGTGCGCTCCCATGTCTGGCGCGACGTCGTCTTCGTGAACCTCTCGGGCGACGCCGCCCCCTTCGAGGAGGTGCACGCCGGCCTGATCGCCCGCTGGGCCGAGTTCGACCGGCCGCTCCACCACGGCGGCCCGGAAAGCCGCTTCACCCTCGACGTCGGGACGAACTGGAAGCTCGCCGTGGAGAACTACTGCGAAAGCTACCACCTGCCTTGGGTCCATCCCGGCCTGAACAGCTACTCGCGCCTCGAGGACCACTATCCGATCGAGGCGCCGGGCGGGTATTCCGGCCAGGGCACGCTGGTCTATCGGCAGACGCGCGGCCCCGGGGAGGCGACCTTCCCCGATTTCGAGGGCCTCTCGGGCAAGTGGGACGAGGGCGCGGAATACGTCGCCCTCTACCCCAACGTGCTTCTGGGCGTGCATCGCGACCACGCCTTCGCCATCGTGCTCGAGCCCGTCTCCCATGACCGCACGCGCGAGCATGTCCATCTCTACTATGCCAGTCCCGACACCGACCCAACGCTGCGGGCGCTGAACGCCGCCCAGTGGAAGGGCGTCTTCGTCGAGGACGTCTTCGTGGTCGAGGGGATGCAGCGCGGGCGCTTCGCCGCGGGCTTCGACGGCGGGCGCTTCAGCCCGGCGATGGACGGCCCGACGCATTGCTTCCACGCGTGGGTCGCGGGGCGGATGCAGGCGCTGGCCAGGGCGGCGCCGTGACCGCCCGCGCTGCCGCGGATGCGGGTGGTCACGAAGCGCCCGCCGATGCCGTCCTCGCGCCGCGCGACACCGGCGCCGCAAGCCTCGACGCGGCCCTCCTCGCGGCCCATGCACGCGGCGACCGCGCCGCGCTGATCGGCCTCTATGGCGACGCCGCCGACGCCGCGACGCCCCGCGCCGCCGCCTTCTACCTCACCCATGCCCATGTCTTCGCGCTCGAGGCGGGCGATCCGCGCGCGTCCGTCCTCAAGGCGCGCCTCGTCGCGCTCGGCGCCGACACGCCCTGACCACCCTGCTGCCCCGCGCTTCATCTTTCTCCAAATACGCATTCCCGCGGCCGGCAAGGTGCGCGCCGGTGGCCGGATTAGGCTTTCATTCACCAAAATGCGGTGTTCTAAAGTGCCGGCCGACGCGTGCGGATTCGACCGATCCCCGCATGCGCGACGCAGCAAACCACGATGACCGCCTGGGGGGAGAACGACATGGCCGGCTCAGTCAACAAGGTGATCCTGATCGGCAATCTGGGCCGCGACCCCGAGGTGCGCAGCTTCCAGAACGGCGGCAAGGTCTGCAACCTCAGGATCGCCACGTCCGAGAACTGGCGCGACCGCAACACCGGCGAGCGGCGCGAGCGGACCGAATGGCACACCGTGGCCATCTTCAACGAGAACCTCGTGAAACTGGCCGAGCAGTATCTCCGCAAGGGCTCCAAGGTCTACATCGAGGGCAAGCTCGAGACGCGCAAGTGGCAGGACCAGTCGGGCCAGGACCGCTATTCCACCGAGGTCGTCCTGCGCCCCTATGCCGGCGAGATGACCTTCCTCGACGGTCGCGACGGCGGTTCGGGCGGCGGTGGCGGCGGCTACGGCGATGATCGTGGCGGCGGCGGAGGATATGGCGACGACCGCGGCGGCGGCGGCTTCCCCGATGATCGCGGCGGCCGCGGCGGGTCCTCGGGCGGGCCGATGGGCGGCAACGACATGGACGACGAGATCCCGTTCTGAGCCCGGACGCCCCCTTCCCCGCCCCGCCAGTGCCCCCGCGGGAACGGGGCGCCCCACAGTGACACCGGGCGCGCGCGCCGCGCCCCCTTCGCTCCGGAGCGTGCGATGCAGCCGATCAATCCCAACATGGTCTCGACCTTTGCGCCCCCGGTGATGGAGGCGCGCCGCTGGATCGAGGGCCGGGATTTCCCCTCCGCCCGCCCGCTCGTCAATCTCAGCCAGGCCGCACCCGTCGATCCGCCCCCGGATAGCCTCGCGCGGGCCATGGCCGAGGCGCTGATCAACCTGCCCTCGTCGCACCTCTACGGGCCCGTCCTCGGCCTGCCCGCGCTCCGCGAGGAACTGGCCGCGCAGTGGGCGGACGCCTATGACGGCACGGTCGCGCCCGCGCAGGTCGCCGTGACGGCGGGCTGCAACCAGGCCTTCTGCGCCGTCATGTCGACGCTCGCAGGGCCCGGCGACGCCGTGATCCTGCCCCTGCCCTACTACTTCAACCACAAGATGTGGCTCGACATGTCGGGCATCGCGACGCAGGCGCTGCCGACCGGCGACGACCTTCTGCCCGACCCCGAGCGCGCGGCCGCGCTGATCACGCCGAGCACGAAGGCGATCGCGCTGGTCACCCCGAACAATCCCGCGGGGGTCGAGTATCCCGTCTCGCTCGTGCGCGCCTTCTACGAGCTTGCCCGAGCGCGCGGCATCGCGCTCATCCTCGACGAGACCTACCGCGATTTCCGCGGCGCCGAGGGCGCGCCGCACGACCTCTTCGCGGAGCCCGGCTGGGACGAGACGCTGATCCACCTCTATTCCTTCTCCAAGGCCTACCGGCTGACGGGCCACCGCGTCGGCGCGGCGATGACCTCGCCCGCGCGCCTCGCCGAGGTCGAGAAGTTCCTCGACACCGTGGCGATCTGCCCGCCTCAGGTGGGCCAGATCGGCGCGCTCTGGGGGATGCGGCACCTCGGCGACTGGCTTGCCGACCAGCGGCTTGAGATCCTCGCGCGTCGCGACGCGCTGACGGCGGGGTTCCAGCGGCTGCCCGGCTGGCAGGTGCTGGGATGCGGGGCCTATTTCGCCTACGTCCGCCACCCCTTCGACGCCGCGTCCGACGTCGTGGCGAAACGGCTGGTAGACGAGGCGCATGTCCTCACCCTGCCTGGCACGATGTTCGGACCGACGCGGGCCCAGGGCGGCGACGGACAGGCCGAGGCGACGTTGCGCATCGCCTTCGCGAACGCCGACGCGGCAGGCCTTTCGGACGTGTGCGACCGGCTGGCCGCGATGACGTCCTGAACGCCGGCCCTGGCCCTTGCCGGGCCCCGCCCGAACGCGTAAGTCACGGCGACATCAAACGTCGCCCCGTCCCCCGACAAGAGGACCCCCTGAACATGGCGAAATCGGCCGCACGGAAGCTCTCCAACGTCTTCGTCTGGATCATTCTGGGCCTTCTGTTCATCGCGCTTGCGGGCTTCGGGATCGGATCCTTCGGCGGCGCGTCGAGCCGCGTGGGACAGGTGGGGGACGTGGACATCACCGCGCAGGACTACGCGCGCGCCCTCCAGAACGAGCTTCGCGCCCAGATCGCCGAAACGGGCCAGCCCATGAACCTCGCCGGACTGCGCGCGCGCGGCCTAGACGAGGCGGTGCTGCGCGCGCTGGTGGCCCGCGCGGCGCTGGCCAACGAGGCGCAGTCGATGGGCCTTTCGGTCGGCGACGAAGAGGTCGCGCGCCAGATCCAGGGGATCGAGGCCTTCCAGGGTCCCGGCGGGACCTTCGACCGCCAGTCCTATGAATTCCTCCTCAACCAGGAGGGCCTTTCGCCGCGCGAGTTCGAACAGAACGTGCGCGAGGACACCGCGAGGTCGATCCTGCAATCGGCCATCGTGGGCGCGATCCGGCCGCCCGGGATCTACGCCGAGCGCATCGCGGCCTTCCAGGGCGAGACGCGCGACCTGTCGATCCTGACCTTGACCGAGGACGATCTCGCCGAGCCTCTGCCCCAGCCGACGGACGCCGAGCTTCAGGCCTACCACGACGAGAACCCGCAGCGGTTCGAGCGCCCCGAGGCGCGGCGCATCACCTACGCCTGGGTCACGCCCACGGCAATGATGGACGCCGTCGAGATCGACGAGGAAAGCCTGCGCAACCTCTACGAGGCGCGCGGCGACATCTACCGACAGCCCGAGCGCGCGCTTCTCGAGCGGCTTGTCTTCGGCACCGTCGAGGCCGCGCAGGAGGCGATCGCCGCGATCGAGGCGGGCGAGACCGATTTCGACGCGCTGATCGAAGCGCGCGACCTGACGCTCGACGACGTCGACCTGGGCGAAGTGGAACGCGGCGACCTGTCGCCCGAAGCCGCCGAGGCCGTCTTCGCGGACGACGCCGCCGAGGTCGTGGGCCCCCTGCCGAGCGCGCTCGGCCCCGCGCTCTACCGCATCAACGCGGTGCTCGCCGCGACCGAGACAAGCTTCGAGGACGCGCGCGACGAACTGCGCGAGGAGCTTGCCGACGACGCGGCCCGCCGCGAGATCGGTGCGATGCGCGAGGAGATCGACGACCTGCTGGCATCGGGCGCGACGATCGAGGAACTGGCCGAGACGACGCCGATGGAGATCGGCCGGATCGACTACACCGCCTCCTCCGAGGAGGGCATCGCGGGCTACGACGCGTTCCGCGAGGCGGCCGAGGCCGCGCGCGAGGGTGATTTTCCCGAAGTGCTGGATCTTTCGGACGGCGGGCTTTTCGCGCTTCGCCTCGATGAGGTGGTTCCGCCTGCGGTCCCGCCGCTCGCCGAGATCGAGGACGAGGTGGCCGCCGCGTGGCGCATGTCGGCGCAGCGCGAGGCGCTGGCGGCCCGCGCGGACGAGCTGGTGGGACAGCTCGCCACCGGCGCACGGCTCGAGGGCCTGGGCGAGGTCACGCAGGAAGAGGGTCTGCGCCGGCAGGATTTCGTCCCCGACCTGCCCCCGACCCTCGTGGCGCAGAGCTTCCGGCTGGACGCTCCGGGCGACGTCGTGGCGATCCCCGGCGCGGATGCCGCGTACATCGTGCGCCTCGACGCCATCCAGCCCGCCTCGCGCAATGCGCCCGACAGCGCGCTACTCCTGCAGCTGGTCACGCAGTCCGTTGGGCAGTCCATGGCCCAGGACATCTTCGAGAGCTACGGCCAGGCCCTGCAGTCGGACGCGGGGATCACCCTCGACCAGACGGTGATCAACTCCGTCCATTCGCAGTTCCCCTGATGGCGCTGACACCCGATTTCGCCGAGTTCGAGGCGGGCTGGGAGGCCGGCCGCAACCAGCTCGTCCATGCGCGCCTCGCAGCCGACCTCGACACGCCGGTCTCGGTGATGCTCAAGCTCGCCGATGCCGGGCGCGATGCGTTCATCCTTGAATCCGTCACCGGCGGCGAAGTGCGGGGGCGCTATTCGATCATCGGGCTAAAGCCGGACCTGATCTGGGAATGCCGGGGCGAGACCTCGCGGCTGAACCGAACCGCGCGCTACGACCGCGACGCGTTCGAGCCCTGCTCCGAGCCGCCTCTGCAGGCGCTTCGCAGCCTTCTGGCCGAAAGCGCGATCGACATGCCCGCCGACCTGCCCGCCGCGGCGGCCGGTCTCTTCGGCTATCTCGGCTACGACATGATCCGGCTCGTCGAGCATCTGCCTGACGTGAACCCCGACCCCCTCGGCCTGCCGGACGCGGTGCTGATGCGCCCCTCGGTGATCGCCGTCCTCGACGGGGTCAAGGGCGAGGTCACCGTGGTCTCGCCCGCATGGGTATCCTCGGGCCTGTCGGCGCGCGCGGCCTATGCGCAGGCGGCCGAACGGGTGTCGGACGCGCTGCGCGACCTCGAGCGGGCGCCACGCGCGGCCACGCGCGAGATGGGCGCGGCCCAGCCGCTGGGCGAGCCCGTGTCGAACTTCTCGCACGCTGCCTACCTCGATGCCGTGGAGCGCGCCAAGGACTACATCCGCGCCGGCGACATCTTTCAGGTCGTGCCCTCCCAGCGCTGGACGCTGGACTTTCCCGAACCGCCCTTCGCGCTCTACCGCGCGCTGCGGCGCACCAATCCCTCGCCCTTCATGTTCTTCTTCAACTTCGGCCCCTTCCAGGTGGTCGGCGCCTCGCCCGAGATCCTCGTGCGGGTCTTCGGCGGGGAGGTCACGATCAGGCCGATCGCCGGAACCCGCCCCCGCGGCGCGACCCCCGAGGAGGATCGCGCCCTCGAGGCGGACCTTCTTTCCGACGAGAAGGAGCTGGCCGAACACCTCATGCTGCTCGACCTGGGACGGAACGACGTGGGCCGGGTCGCGCGGATCGGCACCGTGCGCCCGACCGAGGAATTCATCGTCGAGCGCTATTCCCACGTCATGCACATCGTCTCGAACGTGGTGGGCGAGCTGTCCGACGAGCACGACGCCCTGTCCGCGCTGCTGGCGGGACTTCCCGCGGGCACCGTCTCGGGCGCGCCCAAGGTCCGCGCGATGGAGATCATCGACGAGCTAGAGCCCGAGAAGCGCGGCGTCTACGGCGGCGGCGTCGGCTATTTCAGCGCAGGCGGCGACATGGACATGTGCATCGCGCTCAGGACCGCCGTGGTCAAGGACGGCAAGCTCTTTATCCAGGCGGGCGGCGGCGTCGTCTACGACAGCGACCCCGAAGCGGAGTTCATGGAAACCGTGAACAAGTCGCGCGCGATCCGCCGGGCCGCCGAGGATGCCGGCCTGTTCTCGGGACGCGGCAACGCCTGAGGCGCGCCCCGCCTAGGGCTGCTCCGCGATCCGGCGCAACACGGCGGAAACCGGCGCGATCGCCACGCCCTCGTTGCGGTTGCCGAGCGCCCATGAATAGAGCGCCGTGACCGTGTCGGGCCGCGTGCGCCCGGCGACGACGGCCACGCCTTCCTGCACCGCCGCGAACTCGGCCCGGCCGAGATATCTCGTGATCACCGGCGCGCTCTGCTCGGCGTCGTCGAGCAGGCGGAAGACCGTCGCCGCGGGCACGTCCTGCCGCGCGGCCATCTGCTCGGCGGTGTTCAGACCACGCGGGAACGCCAGAAGCCCCTGCCCCTCGCCCGCCGCCGCCCCCACCGTGGCCTCGAGAACGGCGCGGTCGGACTGGATGCGGTTGTCGGGCGTGTCCATCAGGGCCACGGCCTCGGGCACGCGGAGGCGCGCGGCCTGCAGCGCGACCTCCGTGTCGGCGGCCGTCGCGCCGCCGGGGATCACGCTGCCGAGAAGGACGACCTCGAAGCCCGCAGCGCGATAGGCGGCCGCGCGCTCGGCGGCTTGCGGGTGCAGCGGGTCGATGGCGAAGGCGACGGGAAAGGAAAAGCCCGTCAGCGTCTCGAGGTCGAGGCGGGCTCCGGGCTCGTCGATCAGGACCACGGCGATCAGCGCCCGGGTCTCGGTCGCGTCGAACGGTGCGGCATAGGCGGCAAGAGCCGGCACGCGGGTCGCGCGGGCATCGGGGGACGGGTCATCGGCGCCGGACGACGCCGTATCGTTCGGCGCGGCCTCGGGCGTGGCGTCGGAGGGTTGCGCCGTCGCGGTCCGGCCCGGCACCACGATCTGCGGCAGCGCGCGCGCGCCCTCTGCGGCCGCGCCCGAGGCAGGCCGCATGACCCGCGGTCGCGCGGGCTGTATGTCGGTCGCGACGGTCGGCAGGCCGTCGGACTGCATCAGGCTCGGTGTCGCGCCGTCCCGGGGGGGAATCAGCTGGACGACCGTGGCGGCGGACGGTGCCGGGGCCGCGGCCTCCGTGGTATCCGCCGCGCGAGATGTTGCGACCGTTGTCGCAACCTCGGGCGCGGCCTCCGCAACGGCGGCGCTCGGGGCCGCCTCCTCCGCCGCGGCATCGCCTGCGTCAGCCTGCGCGCCTGCGCCGCTGCCGCGAGGCGGTCGCGGCGCCGGGGCGGCGTCGGGCGCGGCGGCGGTGTCGGGTTCCGGGGCCGGAACCGTCGCGGGCCTCAGCGCCGCGGGCTGCGAGGGCGCCTGCCCGCCAATGCCAGGAAGGTCCAGCGCGCCCGTATCGGGCTCGGCCGGTTGCGGGGCGACGGGTGGCGCCGAGATTTCGGGCTGCGGCGCCGGGGCGGTGTCGATCCCCTGCGACGTCGTGGGAAGCGGCAGCGGCGGCGCGCCCGGCGATTGCCCCCCTGGTGCGGTGTCGGGCTGCGGAAGCAGCGCGTCCTCCTCGGGCGGGGGTCGGTTAAATTCCGACCCGGCCGGGAGCGGGATCGTGTCGGCGGGGGCGGTCTCGGCGGGGGCGGCGGTGTCCCCGCCCGTGCCCGCATCGCCCGTGCCTGCTTCGCCCGTGCCCGCTTCGCCCGTGCCCGCTTCGCCGCTGCCCAACTCTTCGCCTGGAGTGTCCGCGCTGTCCGCGTCCACGGCCGCCTGCGGCAGCTCCGCAATGTCGCCCTCCCGCGCCGGGAGGGGCGTGTTCAGCGACACGACCCCCGCAACGAGGAGCGACAGAAGCACGCCCCAGAAAACGCCGATGATGACACCACCACCCATGCCTGCCCACCTTTCCAACGACCGGGCCCTCTGGGCCACGGTCCAACCAGTTCCGGGCGGCCCGCCGGCGGCCGCCCTGCTTGCCCCAAATTCGCCGTTCGTGCCCGGCGGGGTGCGGCTTGACCCCGGGGCGCGGCTTTGAAACATGTATAGCCCGGGCGCGGCGCGCCTTCACCCCCTTTCGCGAGGCCCGCGCGATGCTGCTGCTGATCGACAACTACGACAGCTTCACCTACAATCTGGTGCATTACCTGGGCGAGCTTGGCGCTGAGATGCGCGTGGTTCGCAACGACGCGATCACCGTGCAGGACGCGCTTGCGATGCGCCCCGAGGCGATCGTGGTCTCGCCGGGCCCCTGCGACCCGGCGCAGGCGGGGATATGCGTGCCGCTGATCCGCGCCGCCGCCAGCGCCCGCCTGCCGCTTTTCGGCGTCTGCCTCGGCCACCAGGCGATCGGGGAGGCCTTCGGCGGCCGCGTGATCCGCCACAGCGAGATCGTGCATGGCAAGCTCGGCCTCATCCGCCACCGGCAGGAGGGCGTCTTTGCCGGCCTGCCCTCGCCCCTCGCCGCCACGCGCTATCACAGCCTCGTGGTCGAGCGCGCCAGCCTGCCCGCCGAGCTTGCGGTCACGGCCGAGCTGGAAGACGGCACGATCATGGGCCTGCGCCACCGCGAGCTGCCCATCGAGGGCGTGCAGTTCCACCCCGAGAGCATCCGCTCCGAGCATGGACACGCCCTTCTGAAGACCTTCCTGACGCTGGCCAAGGAGGCCGTTGCGGCATGAGCGACACGATGAAGCCCCTGATCTACGCCGCCTCCGAGGGGCCGCTGAGCCGGTCGCAGGCCGAGGCCGCATTCGAGGAGCTGTTCGAGGGCACCGCGACGCCCGCGCAGATGGGCGGGCTTCTGATGGCGATGCGGGCGCGCGGCGAATCCGTGGCCGAATACGCCGCCGCCGCCAAGGTCATGCGCGAGAAATGCGTGAAGGTCCGCGCCCCCGAGGGCGCGATGGACATCGTCGGCACCGGCGGCGACGGCATGGGGACGCTCAACATATCGACGGCAACGGCCTTCGTGGTGGCAGGCGCAGGCGTGCCGGTGGCCAAGCACGGCAACCGCAACCTGTCCTCCAAGTCGGGCGCGGCGGACGCGCTGAGCGAGCTTGGCATCGACGTGATGGTCGGGCCCGACGTGGTGGAGCGCGCGATCGCCGAGGCGGGCATCGGCTTCATGATGGCGCCGATGCATCATCCTGCGATGAAGCATGTCATGCCTGTGCGCCAGGAGCTGGGATCGAAGACCATCTTCAACATCCTCGGTCCCCTCACCAACCCCGCGGGCGTCAAGCGGCAGCTGACCGGCGCTTTTGCCATCGACCTGATCTTTCCCATGGCCGAGACCCTGCAGGAGCTGGGATCGGAGGCGGCGTGGCTGGTGCATGGCGAGGACGGGACCGACGAGATCTCGATCTCGGGCCCGACGCAGGTGGCCGAGCTGAAGGACGGAAGGGTGCGCGGGCGCGTCGTCCATCCCGAGGACGCGGGCCTGCCGGTGCATCCGATCCGCGACATTCTCGGGGGCACGCCCGCCGAGAACGCCGCGGCGCTGCGCGCGCTGCTCGACGGGGCGACAGGCGCCTACCGCGATGCCGTCCTGCTGAACGCTGCGGGCGCGCTGGTCGTGGCCGGGCGCGTGGCCGAACTGCGCGACGGCGTCGAGGTGGCGGCAGAGAGCATCGACGCGGGCGCGGCGAAGCGCGCGGTCGAGACGCTCGCGCGCCTCACCGCCAAACCCGCGTGAGGAGACAGCGCATGGCGACGATCCTCGACCGCATCAAGGACTACAAGCTCCAGGAAATCGCGGCGGCAAAGGCCGCGGTGCCCCTCTCGCAGCTGGTGGCGGCGGCGCGCGAGGCTCCCCGCGTGCGGCCGTTCGGTGCGGCGCTGGCGCAAGCCGCGGCGACGGGCTACGGCCTGATCGCCGAGATCAAGAAGGCGAGCCCCTCCAAGGGCCTGATCCGGGCGGATTTCGACCCGGCCGCCCTTGCCCGCGCCTATGCCGAGGGCGGCGCGACCTGCCTCAGCGTGCTGACCGACACCCCCTCCTTCCAGGGCGCGCCGGACTACCTGCGCCGTGCGCGGGCGGCGGTAGACCTGCCCGCGCTGCGCAAGGATTTCCTCTATGACACCTACCAGGTCGCCGAGGCGCGGGCCTGGGGGGCGGACTGCATCCTGATCATCATGGCGAGCGTCGAGGACGGGCTCGCCGCCGAGCTGGAGGACGCGGCGCGGCACTGGGGAATGGACGCGCTGATCGAGGTGCATGACGCGGCCGAGCTTGACCGTGGGTTGCGTCTGAAAAGTCCGCTTCTGGGAATAAACAACCGCAATCTCAACACGTTCGAGACGACACTTGAGACGACGCGCCAGCTGGCTGGCCGCGTGCCGGACGACCGGATGGTGATCTCCGAGTCGGGTCTTTTCACGCCCGGCGACCTCGCCGACATGGCGGCGCATGGCGCGCGCGCCTTCCTCATCGGCGAAAGCCTGATGCGACAGGCGGACGTGGCGGCCGCCACCCGGGCGCTTCTCGCCGATCCGGTGACCGCGCAATGAGCGGCAGGCTTACCCATTTCGACGCCGCCGGGCAGGCCCACATGGTCGACGTCTCCGAAAAGGAGGCGACGGCGCGCCTCGCGGTGGCGGAAGGCCATGTGCGCATGGCCCCCGCCACGCTGGCGCTGGTGGAGGAGGGGCTCGCGACGAAGGGCGACGTGCTGGCCGTCGCGCGCCTCGCGGGGATCATGGGCGCCAAGAAGACCGCCGATCTCGTGCCGCTCTGCCATCCGCTGCCGGTGACGAAGGTGTCCCTCGATCTCGAGCCCGACCCGGCGCTTCCGGGCGTGCGGATCACGGCGACGGTGAAGACCACGGGCCAGACCGGCGTGGAGATGGAGGCGCTGACGGCGGTGTCGGTCGCGGCGCTGACCGTCTACGACATGCTCAAGGCGGCCGAGAAGGGGATGGAGATCGGCGGCGTGCGGCTGGTCCTCAAGGAGGGCGGCAAGTCCGGCCGCTACGAGGCGGAGCGATGAGCGGGCCGCGGCGCGGGATGGCGATCGCATGCATTGCGTATTTTCGGAAAGATGAAGGAGCGGGCCGGTGATCACGGTGGAGGAGGCGTTGGCGGCGTGCCTCGCGCTGACACGCGTGCTGCCGGCAGAGCGCGTCGCGCTCGCCGATGCGGCGGGCCGGGTGCTTGCCGAGCCGGTCTTCGCGCAACGCGACCAGCCACCCTTCGCGGCCTCGGCGATGGACGGATACGCCGTGCGGCACGCCGACGCCGTGCCGGGCGCGCGGCTGACGGTCGCCGGAGAGGCGCCGGCGGGACGGTCCTGGGACGGTGAGATCGGGCCGGGACAGGCGCTGCGCATCTTCACCGGCGCGCCGATGCCGCGCGGCGCGGAACGGGTGGTCATCCAGGAGGACGTGACGCGCGACGGCGCAGAGATCGTCTTGGGCGAAAGGCTGGACGAGGGGTTCAACGTCCGGCCCGCCGGCGCCGATTTCCGCAAGGGCGCGCGGATCGAGGCGCCGCGGCGGTTGACGCCGGCCGATATCGCGCTGGCGGCGGCGATGAACGCGGGGCGGCTCGCCGTCACGCGAAAGCCGGTGGTCGCGCTGATCGCGACGGGCGACGAACTGGTCTCGCCCGGCGAGGCGCCGGGGTCCGACCAGATCGTCGCGTCGAACACCTACGGGCTCAAGGCGCTGATCGAGGCAGAGGGCGGCGCTGCGCGGCTCTTGCCGATCGCGCGCGACGACCGCCAGAGCCTGGAGAGCGTGCTGCGGCTGGCCGCGGGCGCCGATCTGATCGTAACCGTGGGCGGCGCCTCGGTCGGCGATCACGACCTTGTCGGCGCGGTGGCCCGGGACCTCGGGATGGAGCGTGCGTTCTACCGCATCGCGATGCGGCCGGGAAAGCCGCTGATGGCGGGCCGCCTGGGCCGGCAGGCCCTGCTCGGACTGCCGGGGAACCCGGTTTCGGCGCTGGTCTGCGGGCATCTGTTCCTCGTGCCGATGCTGCGCGCGTTCCTGGGGCTCAAGGCAGGCGAACGTCGCCGGCGGCGCGCACGGCTTGGCGCGGATCTCGGACCGAACGGCCCGCGGGAGCACTACATGCGCGCGGAGGTCTTCCCGACCGGCGAGATGCCCGAGATCGTGCCGTTCGACCGGCAGGACAGTTCGCTTCTGTCGATCCTGAGCCGGGCGAACGGGCTTCTGGTGCGCCCCGTCGGCGACCCGGCGCGGCACGCCGGCGACATCGTCGAATACCTCCCCCTCGGACCGATCGCGGAGTGAAGCCGCTGATTCGTTGACAGGTGTTGCGGAACAGGTGTAGAACGTAACGCGAACGATACAGTTTTGACGCGGATGGCCGACGCGGCACCGCGCAAGGAGGGCGAGATGCTGACCCGCAAACAGCGTGATCTTCTGGAATTCATCCACAAGCGCGTGCAGCGCGATGGCGTGCCGCCGTCCTTCGACGAGATGAAGGAGGCGCTGGACCTGCGCTCGAAGTCGGGCATCCACCGGCTGATCACGGCGCTGGAAGAACGCGGTTTCATCCGCCGTCTCGCGCATCGGGCGCGCGCCATCGAGATCGTGAAGATGCCAGAGGGGATGGAGAGCGGCGGTTTCGCCCCCCGCGTCATCGAGGGCGACCGCAGGCAGCCGCCGGCGGGCGCGATGCCGGTCGGCGTGGCGACCGCTACCGAACTTCCCGTGATGGGCCGGATCGCCGCCGGGACACCGATCGAGGCCATCAGCGAGATCGCGAGCCATGTCGCGGTGCCGCAGCAGATGCTGGGCAGCGGGCGGAGCCATTACGCGCTGGAGGTCCGCGGAGACTCGATGATCGAGGCGGGGATCAACGACGGCGACATCGTGGTGATCGAGGAAGGCTCGACCGCGGACAACGGCGACATCGTCGTGGCCCTGGTGGAGGGGCACGAAGCGACGCTGAAGCGCTATCGCAGGCGCGGCGGCATGATCGCGCTCGAGGCTGCGAACGCGGCCTACGAGACTCGCATGTTGCGCGAGGACCAGGTGACGGTGCAGGGCAAGCTCGTGGGACTGATCCGCACCTACTGAGCGCCTCCGGCCTGTCTCGGGCCTGCCTCGGGCAGACAACGCGGTATCTCAGGGCACCCGCGTCCAGGGCCGTGCGCCCTGCACCGCGCGGGACGTTCGGATGGCGAGGCGCCCGTCCTGCACGCTGATCGACAGGGCGCCCGTCCGCTCCAGTAGCGTGGGGTCGATCAGGGCGCAGGCCTCAACGGCCTCCGCCCGAGCGGCGCCCTCGGGCCGCTGCATCGCATCGGTCGCGGGCAGCCATGCCGCAAGAGGCGGATCGGCGTCCCGCACCGGGGCCGACAGGATCACAAGATCATGAACCGCGCAGGCGCGGGAGGCATCGGCCAGCGCGCGCCGGCCCGGACCGTGCCAGATTCGAAGGCCGTCCGCCTCCATCGCCATGCCGGCCCCGTCCTTGCGCCAGCCCTCGCGCGATGCGGCCTCCTCCTGCGTGGCGGCGTCGCCGTCGTTTTCCAGCCAGACGCCCGCGACAAAACCGTCGCCGCGCGGACGCGACAGCGCCCTGCCCTCCGCCGTCAGGACGCCCACGAGGCCCCCGGTATCGGAGACCAGAACCAACGGCCGCCCGGTCCCGCTCCAGAGCAGGGCCGAAAGCGCCAGCGGCGCGAGCCCGGTCCATCGCGCGCGCCCCGGCCAGATGATCAGCACGAGCCCCCCCGCCGCGATCAGGCCGAGCGTGCCGGCGGGCGGGCTTGCGACGTAGTCGTTCGCGCCCGGCATCGCCGCCACCCGGCGGGCGACCTCGAGGATCCAGACCAGTCCGGGCTCCATCGCGGCGAAGGCCCAGCCCGACAGGCCGAACGGCCACAGGAGCGCCGCCACGACGGCGGCCGGGATCACGAGGCTGCCCATCACGGGCACCGTCAGAAGGTTCGCGGCGAGACCGTAGACGGCGATCCGGTTGAAGTGGGCGGCGGCGAAGGGCGCCGTGGCCAGCCCCGCCACGAGGGAGGACATGACGAGGGCGAAGACCCATTTCTGCCAGGCAGGACGCACGGTCAGCCATGTGGCGCCGCGCAGCCCGTTGAAGACGGAAACCAGCGCCGCCGTCGCGGCGAAGGACATCTGGAAGCCGGGCGAGAAAAGTGTCTCGGGCCGGTGCGCCAGCACGATGAGGGCGGCCATCGCGACCGATCGCAAGGTCACGGCGCGGCGGTCGAGCATGACGGCGATCAGCATCACCGCCACCTGGATGAAGGCGCGTTCGGTGGCCACGTTGCCGCCCGAAAGCGCGAGGTAGAACGCGCCCGCCGCAAGCGCGCCTGCCGCGGCCCATTTCCGGACCGGGTACCGCAGCGCGAGCCACGGGATCAGCGCGAGCGCGAGCCTGAGCGCGCCGTAGACGAAGCCGGTCAGAAGGCCCATGTGCAGGCCCGAGATCGCGAGGAGATGCGCGATGTTGGCCGCGCGCATGTCCTCGACCGGGCCGGACTCGAGGCCCGAGCGGTCGCCCGTCAGGACGGCGGCGGCAAAGGCGCCGGGCTGGCCGGGGATCTGGTCGCGGATGGCTTGGGACATGCGCATCCGCAGATGGAAAAGCGGCGCGGCGCGGCCCGTGCGCGCCTCGGCCAGCAACGCGGGCGTGCGCGTGTAGCCGACTGCGCCGAGCGACAGGAACCACGAATGCCGCTGGAAGTCGAAGCCGCCGGGCTCGGCGGGGCCCGAGGGCGGGGAGAGATGCGCGGTCATCATGACGCGCGAGCCGGGTTCGGGGTCGAGCCAGTCCTGCGCGCCGTGAAGGGACACCCGCACGCGGCGCGGCGTCTCGCCCGGGGGCACGTCGTCGAGCCGCACCTCGTCCAGCGTCAGGCGAAGCGCGTCCGAGGCGGAGCGGTCGATGCCGACGATGCGACCCTCGACGGGGCCGTAGTAGCGGAAATCGAGAACGGGGCCCGACGCCTGGTGCGCGCGAAAGCCGGCCAGCAGCACGCCCGCCCCCACGAGCGCCAGGGCGAGACCGAGCGGGCCGAGGCCCTCGCGCCGCCACGCCAGAAGTGCCGCGCCCGCCGCCACCCCGAGCGCCGCCGCCGCGTAGCCGGCCGGACCGGGCTCGGCCCCGAGCGAGAAATAGAGTGCGACGCCAAGCCCGAGGAACACCGCCGACCAGGGCATCAGCGCGCCGCGCTGGCCCTGTTGAGCCGCGTTCATGGCAGTGGGAATGGCGGAAGGCCGCACCCTTGCACCCTTCCCTTCGGCTCGGGTAAGTCCGCTCCAGACTTGCCTCGACAAGGTTTCCAATTGGTTAACGCGGGCCCATGCGGGCGGCGTCCGGAAAGGGTCCCATGAGCGACAACACCCCGATCGTCACGCGCATCGCGCCGTCACCGACCGGCACGATGCACATCGGCACGGCGCGCACGGCGCTGTTCAACTGGCTCTATGCGCGTGGGCGGGGCGGCCGGTTCCTGCTCAGGATCGAGGACACGGACCGCGCGCGCTCGACCCCCGAGGCGACGCAGGCGATCCTCGACGGGATGCGCTGGCTCGGGCTCGACTGGGACGGCGAGGCGGTGAGCCAGGCCGCCCGCGTGGAGCGTCACGCCGAAGTCGCGCGCAGGATGCTGGTCGAGGGCACGGCCTACAAGTGCTTCGCCACGCAAGACGAGATCGAGACCTTCCGCGAGGCCGCCCGCGCCGAGGGCCGCTCGACGCTGTTTCTGAGCCCATGGCGCGACGTGCCCGAGGCCGAACATCCCGACGCGCCCTTCGCGATCCGCCTGAAGGCCCCGCGGGAGGGCGAGACGGTGATCGACGACGCCGTGCAAGGCAGCGTCACCTTCCGCAACGACCAGCTCGACGACCTCGTGATGCTGCGTTCGGACGGGACGCCGACCTACATGCTCGCCGTCGTCGTCGACGACCACGACATGGGCGTGACCCACGCGATCCGGGGCGACGACCACCTCAACAACGCCGCGCGGCAGGCGCAGATCTACCGCGCCATGGGCTGGGCTGAACCGGTCTGGGCGCATATTCCGCTGATCCACGGGCCGGACGGCAAGAAGCTGTCGAAGCGGCATGGAGCCACCGGCGTGATGGAATACGCCGCCATGGGCTATCCCCCCGCCGCGATGCGCAACTACCTCGCGAGGCTGGGATGGAGCCACGGCGACGACGAACTGTTCACCGACGCCGAGGCGCGGGAGTGGTTCGACCTTCCCGGCATCGGACGCTCGCCTGCGCGGCTCGACATGAAGAAGCTCGAGAACGTCTCGGGCTGGCACATCGCGCGGATGGACGACGCCGACCTCGTGGCGCAGATCGGCCGTTTTCTCGCCATCACCGGCCAGGCGGCCCTTTCGCAAGCGCAGCAAGACGGGATGGCGGCTGCGATGTATTGCCTCAAGGATCGCGCGAAGACGCTGCCCGAGCTCCTTGAGAAAGGCCAGTTCGTGCTGGCCGAAAGGCCCATCGCGCCGGATGAGAAGGCCGCGGCCGCCCTCGATCCGGTATCCCGTGGTATACTGGCAGAATTGACTACGCAGCTGCAGAATGATAGCTGGACGCGTGACACCCTGGAGGCGACACTCAACGCCACTGCGGAAGCTCACGGGCTGAAGTTCGGCAAGCTGGCAGCGCCGTTGCGCGCGGCCCTCGCAGGCCGGAGCGTCACCCCGAGCGTGTACGACATGATGCTCGTCCTGGGCCGTGAGGAAAGCCTCGCCCGCCTTTCGGACGCCGCCGTTCCCCGCGACTGACGCGCGGGGGTTGCTGATGCGACGGGGCAAGGGACGAAAGGGCCCTCGCCCCGATCCTGATCGCCGGCGCGACCCGCCCGGCGCGCCAGTTGGAGAAGGGACGAACATGGCCGACCGAACCGCGACCTTGACCATCGACGGGAAATCCTACGAGCTGCCAATGCGCTCGCCGACCGCCGGACCGGACGTGGTCGACATCACAAAGCTTTACGGGCAGGCGGGCGTGTTCACGCATGACCCGGGCTTCACCTCGACCTCGTCCTGCGACAGCTCGATCACCTTCATCGACGGCGACAAGGGCGAGCTTCTGCACCGCGGCTACCCGATCGACCAGCTGGCCGAGAAATCGCATTTCCTCGAGGTGTGCTATCTCCTTCTCTATGGCGAGCTGCCCAAGGCCTCGACGCTCGAGGAATTCGAGACCACGATCACGCACCACACGATGATCCACGAGCAGATGGGCAACTTCTTCCGCGGGTTCCGCCGCGACGCCCATCCGATGGCCGTCATGGTGGGCGTCGTGGGCGCGATGTCGGCGTTCTACCACGACTCGACCGACATCAACGATCCGCGCCAGCGTGAGATCGCCTCGCACCGCCTGATCGCCAAGATGCCGACGATCGCGGCATGGGCCTACAAGTACACGATCGGCCAGCCTTTCGTGTATCCGCGCAACGACATCGACTACGCGGCGAACTTCCTGCGCATGTGCTTCGCGGTGCCGGCCGAGGAGTACAAGGTCGACCCCGTTCTCGCCCGCGCCATGGACCGGATCTTCACGCTCCATGCCGACCACGAGCAGAACGCCTCGACCTCGACCGTGCGCCTCGCCTCGTCCTCGGGCGCGAACCCCTTCGCCTGCATCGCCGCAGGCATCGCCTGCCTCTGGGGCCCGGCGCATGGCGGCGCGAACCAGGCCTGCCTCGAGATGTTGCGCGAGATCGGCACGCCCGACCGCATCCCGGAATACATCGCCCGCGCCAAGGACAAGAACGACCCGTTCCGCCTGATGGGCTTCGGCCACCGGGTCTACAAGAACTTCGATCCGCGCGCGAAGGTGATGAAACAATCCGCCGACGAAGTGCTTGACCTTCTCGGGATCGAGAACAATCCGACGCTTCAGGTCGCCAAGGAACTCGAGCGCATCGCGCTGGAAGACAGCTACTTTGCCGACAAGAAGCTGTATCCCAACGTGGATTTCTACTCGGGCATCATCCTGGACGCGATGGGCTTTCCCACCTCGATGTTCACGCCGATCTTCGCGGTCGCGCGCACCGTCGGCTGGGTCAGCCAGTGGAAGGAAATGATCGCCGATCCAGCGCTCAAGATCGGCCGTCCCCGGCAGCTCTACACCGGCGAGACGCTGCGCGATTACGTCGAGATCGAGAACCGCTGAGCCGGCCAATACCGGAACGCGAAAGCCGCCCCACGGGGCGGCTTTTTATTTTCTTTCCGATACTTCCGGCGCGACGTTAATTCAGGCAGCTGCCTTCTCGGCGGCGAGATCGCGGATGCGGCCGACCATCGCGCGCAGCCCGTTCGAGCGTTGCGAGGACAGATGGTCCTGCAGCCCAAGACGACCCAGTTCCGCGCTCGCATCGACCTCGCCGACCTCGCGGACGGACAGGCCACCGTAGAGCGCATGAAGCACGGCGATCAGGCCGCGCACGATGATCGCGTCGCTGTCGCCGTGGAAGTCGAAGGTGGCCGACGGCCCCTCGCCCTCGA
Source organism: Roseicyclus salinarum (assembly GCF_029624655.1). Taxonomy (GTDB): domain Bacteria; phylum Pseudomonadota; class Alphaproteobacteria; order Rhodobacterales; family Rhodobacteraceae; genus Roseibacterium; species Roseibacterium salinarum. Next base: position 69,450 of record NZ_JARRSA010000004.1, on the reverse strand, counting down.
TCCGCGGCAGGATCCAGACCTGGCTCGCGCAGCCGTCGACCTTGGTCGCGGGCACCTTGAAAGCGTCGTCGAGCGGGTCCATCGCCTTGCCCAGTTCGATCACGTGGCGATAGCGCTCTTCCCAGTCGTCGAGGAACTCGAACGTCTCGGCGATCTCTTCGAAGTCTTTCCTGGCCATCGTCCTCTCCGTCACGAAACTGGGTCATGAGGTATGCGCCCGGCCGGCCGTCGTCCAGTGCGGCGTGCCATCACGGCTTTTCTTGCAAGGGGCTTTCGGTTACGCACGGGAACCGAAACGAAGACCGACCCCCGGAGCCTCCATGCTGCGCGCCCTTACCGTCCTCGCCCTGTGCACGAGCCTTGCCGCCTGCGGCCAGAGCCGGCTGAACCCCTTCAACTGGTTCGGTGGCGAACGCGAGGAACGCATCACCGTGAACGAGACCGGGCGTCCGGCCGATCCCCGACCGCTGGTGGCGGAAGTGACGTCGCTCGCAATCGAGGCCACGACCTCGGGTGCGATCCTGACCGCGACGGCGATGACGGAGCGCACGGGCTACTGGCAACCCGCCCTGATCGAGGTGGAACGCGCGGAAGGCGCGATCGTCTACGAGTTCCGCGCCGCCCCGCCGCCCGCCGGCGGCACCGCCGGCGCCGCGCCCACCCGGCAGATCGTGGTGGCGACGACGCTTGGGCGCGATGACCTCGAAGGCCTGCGCAGCGTTACCGTGATCGCGCGCGAAAACCGGCGCAGCGTGAACCGCCGCTAGACCTGAACCGTCCGCACCCGCTCGCCGTCAGCCACGAGGCCGATCCTGCCGTCGAGCAGGCTCAGCGCATCCTCGCCGAAGACCTCGCGGCGCCAGCCATGCGCCCACATGCCGTCGCGGTCGCCGCTGGCGATGTCGTCGAGGTCGCTCGACGAGGCTATGAGCTTGGCCGCGACGCCGGATTCCTCGGCCTTGGCCTTGAGCAGCACGCGCAGAAGGTCGGCCAGAGCCGGGTTCAGCGCCGAGCGGTCCCGCCCCTTGGGCAGGCGCGGCCAGTCGGCCTGAGGCGCCTCGACGCCGCGCTTCACGGCCTCGACCAGCCCCTCGGCGATCGCGCCCTTGCGCGCCTCGCGCAGCAGGAGGCGCGATTTTGAAAGGTCGTCGAGCGATTTCGGCTTGGTCGACACCAGCTCCATCAGGGCGTCGTCCTTCAGGATGCGGCTTCGGGGGACGTTGCGCTCCTGGGCCATGCGCTCGCGGAAGGCCGCCAGTTCGCGCGCGATGGCCAGCAACTTGGGCGAGGCGTTGCGCAGCTTCAGCCGGGTCCACGCCTCCTCGGGCACGACGACGTAGCTGGAAGCATCGGTAAGCGCGCCCAGCTCCTCCTCCATCCAGTGCGTGCGGCCGGTCTTTTCCAGCTGCCGCCTGAGATGCTCGTAGATCTGCCGCAGGTGCGTGACGTCGGCCAGCGCATAGTCCTTCTGCGCCTCCGACAGCGGGCGGCGCGACCAGTCGGTAAAGCGCGAGGACTTGTCGAGCGGCGCTTTCGCGATGCGGCGCACCAGCGTCTCGTAGCCCACCTGGTCGCCGAAACCGCAGACCATCGCCGCGATCTGCGTGTCGAACAGAGGCTCGGGCACGACGCCGCCTTCGACCCAGAATATCTCGAGGTCCTGCCGCGCGGCATGGAAGACCTTCACGACGGCGGGGTTGCGAAACAGATCGTAAAGCGGCGCGAGCGAGAGGCCCTCGGCCAGCGGATCGACCAGCACCGCACCCGTGTCGTCCTCGCCCGGAAGCGCCATCTGCACGAGGCAGAGCTGCGCGAAGTAGGTGCGTTCGCGCAGGAACTCGGTATCCACGGTGACGTAGGGGGCGGAGGCGGCCTTCTCGCAGAAGGCGGCGAGCGCATCGGTGGTTGTGATGGTCGTTGTCACGTCAGCTCGGTCTCGGCTCGTTTCGGCTCGTCCGTCCGGGTTTAGGCGAGCGCCGCGGGAAAGGAAAGGCCAAGTCAGCCGGGCTCGGGCAGCATGACCGGACGCGTGTCGCCGGCCGCGAAGCGGCGCAGCACGGCGGGATACAGGACATGCTCGGCCAAAAGGACGCGCTCGGCGAGGCTTCGGGCCGTGTCGCCCGGCAGGATCGGCACCCGCGCCTGCCCCAGCACGGGCCCGTCGTCCAGCGCCGGCGTGACCTCGTGGACGGTGCATCCCGCCTCGGCGTCGCCGGCGGCGATGGCGCGCGCATGGGTGTCGAGCCCGCGGTATTTCGGCAGGAGCGAGGGGTGGATGTTCAGCATCCGGCCGCGCCAGGCCTCCACGAAATCCGCCGTGAGGACGCGCATGAAGCCCGCAAGGCACAGGATGTCGGGCGCATGGGGCGCGATCGCCGCGCTCAGCGCGGCCTCGAAGGCGGCCCGGTCGCCCTTGAACGGCCTGTGATCGACGGCGAGCGCCGGAAGGTCCATGGCGCGCGCCTTCTCCAGCCCGCCCGCGCCGGGGTCGTTGGCCAGCACGAACACGGGACGCGCCGGGTGATCGCCCTGCATCGAGCGGACAAGCTCGACCATGTTCGACCCGCCGCCCGAAATCAGGATGCCGACGCGTTTCGTCACGTCAGTGTGCCGCGGTAGCGTACGCCCTGCCCCGCCGCGACCTCGCCGAGGCGGACGACGCCCTCGCCCATTTCCGACAGCGCGGCATCCAGCGCGCCCGCCCGTTCGGGCGCCACGGCAAGGACCATGCCGATGCCCGCGTTGAACGTCTTGAGCAACTCGTCCTGCGCCAGTCCGCCCTCGTCGGCCAGCCAGCGAAAGACCGGCGGCAGCGACCACGCGGACAGGTCGATGACAGCGCCAAGACCCTCGGGCAGCACGCGCGGCAGGTTCTCGGTCAGGCCGCCGCCGGTGATGTGGGCGAGCGCGTGGACCCCGCCGGCGCGGATCGCCGACAGCGCGGGGCGGACGTAGAGGCGCGTCGGCGCCAGCATCGCCGCGCCAAGCGGCCCGTCGGCGAAGGGCGCTGCATCGTCCCAGGACAGGCCCGCCCGCTCCACCACCTTGCGCACCAAGGAGTAGCCGTTGGAATGAACGCCGTCCGAGGCGAGGCCCAGAAGCACGTCGCCCTCGGCCACGCCTTGCGGGAGGTGCGCACCGCGTTCCATCGCGCCCACGGCGAAGCCCGCGAGGTCGAAGTCGCCCTTCGCATACATGCCCGGCATCTCCGCCGTCTCGCCCCCGATCAACGCGCAGCCCGAGCGGCGGCACCCCTCGGCGATGCCTTCCACGATCCGCGCCGCGGCCTCCACCTCGAGCTTTCCGGTCGCGAAATAGTCGAGGAAGAACAAAGGCTCCGCCCCTTGGCATACGAGGTCGTTGACGCACATCGCCACAAGGTCGATGCCGATCGTGTCGAGCGCGCCGGTCTCGATCGCGATCCTGAGCTTGGTGCCCACGCCGTCCGTCGCGGCCACGAGGATGGGGTCGGAATAGCCCGCGGCCTTCAGATCGAAGAGCGCCCCGAACCCGCCGAGCCCCGACATCGTGCCGGGCCTGTCGGTCGCCGCCGCGGCGGGCTTGATGCGATCGACGAGCGCGTTTCCGGCGTCGATGTCCACCCCCGCCGCCGCGTAGGTCAGCCCACGCGCGCCACCGTCGCTCTTGCCCTCGCCCATGCCTTCGCCCTCTCTCGATCCAGTTGCCCGCGGCCCCCGCCCGTGCCGCGCCGATATCCATGCAATGCTGCCCGCGAGGGGCCGCGCGCTCAGCCCTCGTTCCGCCCCCCGGCCGAACGGCCGCCGATCCACAGGAACAGCGCCATCATCAGCGCCGTGGCCGACGCGACGATCGCGGCCGATCGCATCATCGCCGCGCCGCCGATGCCCTCGCGCACCTGCGAGAACGCCAGGGCCAGAACCGCGGGTCCCACGATGCTGAGGAGCAGGTAGATCCCCATGCAGAGGCCCCAGAGCGTCACCCAGTCCCGGAACGCCAGCGGCCGCGTGGCGCGGCGCACGGCATGCAGGCCGACATCCGCCGCCGGGGCCGCGGCGATGATCACCCCGGTCGCCAGCGTGGCGGGCAGCCCGGCGAAACTGACCAGCAGCCCGTAGACGAACGTCAGCCCGACGAACCAGGCGACGTAGCGCAGTGCGAGACTGGACAGGGGCGGCATGGCGATCTCCGGGGCGCGCGCGTTTCCCCCTCCTAGATCAGCGCCTCGCGCGCCGCAAGCGACCGAACTTGACGCATGGCCGGCACGGCCATAAGCGTGACGCGGGCGGGCCTGTAGCTCAATTGGTTAGAGCAGAGCGCTCATAACGCTTTGGTTGGGGGTTCGAGTCCCTCCGGGCCTACCACGTCCAGTCATCCGCCGGTTGCGCCACGCCTCCCTGCCGCATCGCGTCCGGGGCCGGCCTCAGTCGATCGTCCCCCACCGCACCCCTCGGGGAACCGGCCGGGAGCGGGCCTTCGGGACGGTTCAATCGAGGACCACGATGCCGGTGTGCTTGGACTTGTGCTCGGGTTCGACGTGGATCGTCACGCGCACGTCGGGGACGGCCCGGCCGATGGCGGCCTCGACCCGGTCGCAGATCTCGTGGGCTTCGAACACCGACATCTCTCCCGGCACGACGAGGTGGAACTCCACGAAGGTCGCGCTGCCCGCGTGGCGCGTGCGCAGATCGTGCGCCTCGACCGCGCCCGCGGCCTCGGCCGAGATCACGTCCCGGATGCGCGCGAGCGTGTCGTCGGGCACCGCCTCGTCCATCAGGCCGCTCAGCGATTCCTTCACCACGCGACCGCCGGACCACAGGATGTTGACCGCCACGAGCGCCGCCATGATCGGGTCGAGCAGCCAGAAGCCCGTGCCGAAGGCCAGAAGGACGCCCGCCGCCACCCCCGCCGAGGTCATGACGTCGGTCCAGAGGTGCCGCCCGTCGGCCACCAGCGCGGGCGATTTCAGCGCGCGCCCCCGCCGCACCAGCACGATGGCCCAGGCCGCGTTGATCGCGGTTGCGAGCCCATTGACCAGAAGCCCCTCGATCGGCGCGTCGAGCGCGCGGGGGTTCAGGAACCCGTCATAGGCCTCGCGCAGGATGAAGATCGCAGCGACGATGATCATCACGCCTTCCAGCACGGCGCTGAAGAACTCCGCCTTGTGATGGCCGAAGGGATGGTTGTCGTCGGCCGGCCGCGCCGCCACGCGGATCGCGACCAGGGCGGCGAAGGCCGTGGCGAGGTTGACCGTGCTTTCCAGTGCATCTGACAGAAGCGCGACGGAACCGGTCAGCCACCATGCCGCGACCTTCAGCCCCAGCACGACCAACCCCACGAAGAGGCTTCCGAAGGCAATCTTCAGGGCGGATGACATGGCGCTCCCCGTTCGCGATGCGGCGGCCTTACAGGGGTGCGGCGCGTGGCTCAACCGTGGCTTGAGCGACTGCGTATCGCTCGCAAAGAAATTTGCGAAAGGCGCCGCGCGAGGCCCCGGTTACGCCTGCCATGTCCGCGGCCCGGCTGCTATCGTCGGCCCCGATACGGCAAGGGCAAGGGGCGGGGAACCGGTGAAGCGCGACGCCCATCTCGAGCGGCTCGGCGAGGGCTGGGCCGACGCGCAGGGACTGCAGGACGCGGAGGCCGAGGCACTGGCCGCGGTCCATGGTCCGAACGCAATCGTGGCCGAGCGGCGGGCCGGATGGCTCGGCCTCGCGCGCGACACGCTGCGCGATCCGATGATCTGGTTCCTCGTGGGAACCGCCCTTCTGTTCGTGTGGCTCGGCGACGTCGCCGAGGCGGCGGTGCTGGCCGCAGCCCTCCTGCCCATCGTCGGAATGGACGCCTACCTGCACCGCAGGACCGAGGCGTCGACCGAGGGGTTGAGGGCGCGGCTGGCCTCGACCGCCCGCGCGATCCGCGGCGGACGCGCCCGCGACATTCCCGCGACCGACCTCGTTCCGGGCGATCTCGTCGTCGTGCCCGCGGGCGAGTGGTTCCCCGCCGACGGGCTGATCCTTGCCGGAGAGGCGCTTCAGGCCGACGAATCCTCTCTCACGGGCGAGGCGATGCCGGTGCGCAAGACGCCGGTGCCGCCGGCCGGGCGGGCCGCGCGCGGGCTGATCGACACGCAACACTGGGGCATGGCCGGGACGCGCCTTCTGACCGGCGAGGCGCGGATGCGCGTCGCGCTGACGGGCGTTGAGACGCTCTATGGCGAGATCGCCCGGCTCTCGAGCGCGACGCGGTCCGAGCGGACCCCGCTGCAGGAGGCGATCTCGCGGCTGGTGAAGGTGCTTCTTGCGCTGGCGCTCCTGCTCTGCGCGGCGCTCGCCGTCATCCGCTACGTGCAGGGCTACGGCCTTGCCGACGCGATCCTGAGCGCGGTGACGCTGGCCATCGCGGCGCTGCCCGAGGAGTTTCCGGTCGTCTTTTCCTTCTTCCTCGGGCTCGGCGTCTACCGCCTTGCGCGGCGGCAGGCGCTGGTTCGGCGCGCCGTGGTGGTGGAGAACATCGGGCGCGTGTCGTGCATCTGCACCGACAAGACCGGCACGCTGACCGAGGGGCGGCTGACGCTCGACCATGTGCTGACGGCCGAAGGGGTCACGGAAGGCGAGGCCCTCGGGCTTGCAGCCACGGCCTCGCGGGCCGAGACCTCGGACCCCCTCGACGAGATCCTGCTGTCGGCGGCCGCACCGCTGGACGGCCGCGTCGCGGCGGTCTTTCCCTTCACCGAGGACCGGCTGCGCGAGGTGGCGGTGCTGGAGACCTCGGGCGGCGGGGCGCGCGCCGCGATGAAGGGCGCGCCCGAGGCGGTTCTCGGCATGTGCGCGATGTCCGCCGGCGCGCGGTCGGGCTGGCTGGAGCGGACGCGGGAGTTGGCCGGACGCGGCCACAAGGTGATCGCCGTGGCCTCCATGACCCTCGATGCGTGGGACGGATCGGAACCGGCCGAGGGGTTTCGCTTCGCGGGGCTTCTGGGCTTTTCCGATCCCGTCCGCCCAGGCGTGGCCGAGGCGGTCCGCGAGGCGCAGGGCGCGGGCATCCGCGTCGTCATGATCACCGGGGACCACGTTCGGACCGGCGCCGCCATCGCGCGGGACATCGGCATCGGCGGGGGCGAACCGCGCGTCCTCGACGGGGCCGAGCTGGAGGCCCACCTGGCCGCGGGCGGCAGGCTCGACATCGACGTGGTCGCGCGCTGCGCACCATCGCAGAAACTCGCCCTCGTGGTGGCGCTGCGCGCTCAGGGCGAGCTTGTGGCGGTGACCGGGGACGGCGTGAACGACGCGCCCGCGCTGCGCGGGGCCGACGTGGGCATCGCCATGGGCCAACGCGGCACCCGCTCGGCGCGCGAGGCGGCCTCGATCGTGCTTCTCGACGACGATTTCGCCACCATCGTGCACGCCATCGCCGAGGGGCGGCAGCTGTTCACGAACCTCAGGCTCAGCTTCGCCTACCTTCTGATGATGCACGCCCCGCTCGTGGCGACGGCGGCGCTGGTGCCACTTCTGGGCTATCCCCTGCTCTACCTGCCGATCCATGTCGTCTGGCTGGAGCTGATCCTGCATCCGACGGCGATGCTGGTGTTCCAGAACCTTCCTGCCAAGGACATCCTGTCGCGCGGGGCCGCGCGCGGGCGTCCGCGCTTCTTCACGGCGATGGACTGGACGCGGATCGGCCTCGCGGGGGGCGTCGCGACCGCGGTGGTCACCGGGGGCTACGTCCTGAACCTCGGGCCCGACCTCGACGCGGACCATGCGCGCTCCATGGCGATGGCGGTGCTGATCCTGTCGGGGTGCGCCGTGACGGCCGCGTTGACGCGGCTCCGGACGCGGCCCGCCATCCTCGCCGCGCTGCTGCCCGCGGCCTCGGTCGCCGCCGCGGTCCAGATCGCGCCCCTGGCGGCGCTGTTCCACCTGTCGCCGCTCCATCTTGTGGACTGGGCCGTCGCGATCGGCGGCGCGGCGCTGGTGGGCGCGGCCGCGGCCCTTCCGGCGCGGCCCTGAGGCCGGGCGGCGCCCGGGGGCGGCTTGCGCTCCAGACCGCGAAGCACGGGGCGCGTTGCGCGGGCCCGCGCTCAGATCGCCGGGCCGTCCTCGGACCGCTTGTCCTCGGGGGGATCGTCGTAGACCGACCAGCCGTAGTCGCCTGGCGCTTCGGGCAGCTCGTCGCGGCGCAGGTTCCGGGCGAGGTAGGCCTTCGCGATGAAGTTCGCCGTGATCGGCGCGGTCAGGAACAGGAACAGCGAGATCAGCAGTTCGTGGACCGACAGGTGGCCGGTATCGGCGTAGAAGTAGATCATCGACGCCACGAGGATCCCGCCCACCCCGAGCGTGGTGGCCTTGGTCGGCGCGTGCAGCCGCTGCAGCGTGCTTTTCAGCTTTACCAGCCCGTAGGAGCCCACGAAGCCGAAGATGCCGCTGATGACCAGCGAAGCCGCGATGAGGAGTTCCGCGATGAAGCTCATGACCGTGCCCTCACTCGATGATGTCGCCGCGCAGCAGGAAGCGGCAATAGGCGACCGTCGAGACGAAGCCCACCATCGCGACGAGCATGGCGGATTCGAAATAGATCCCCGTGCCGCGCCAGACCCCGTAGAGCACCAGAAGCGCGATCACGTTGATCACCATCGTGTCGAGCGCGAGGATCCGGTCGGCCGCGTCGGGGCCGAGCACGATGCGCCACAGATCCAGCAGGAGGGCCACGCCGTAGCACGCGGCGGCGAAGACGAGGGCGGCCTCGATCATTTGAATATCTCCTTCAGGCGGCGTTCGTAGCGCGACTTGATCTCGTCGCGGACGGCGTCGGGGTCGTCGGTGTGCAGGCAGTGCACGAGAATCGCGCTGCCGTCGGCCGAGAGCGTGGCCGACACCGTGCCGGGCGTCATGGTGATCGTGCCCGCGAGGATGGTGATCGCCTCGGGCGACGTCACCTCGAGCGGCACAGGGATCCAGTGCGAGCGGATGTCGGGCTCGCGCCGGAACAGGATGATCAGGGCGACCTGCACGTTCGCCACGACGATGTCCCACAGCACGATGAGGAAGTATTCCGCCACCTTGAACGGCCGTCCGATCTTCGGGCGGTTGGGCCAGTAGGCCTTGGTGAGCATCGGAATGACGAGGCCGAACACGGCCCCGAGGATCAGGTTGCCGAGCGTGAAGGTATTCACGAGGCCCAGCCAGACGATCACCAGCGTCACGCTGAGCAGCGGATGGGGAACGAGGCGGCGCAGCATCGCTCAATCCTCCCCGACGCGGCCGAGCACGGCCGAGACGTAGTCCGCGCGGTCGTAGATCTGGTCCGACGTCGCCTGCAAGTAGGCCGAGACGGGACCCGCGAGCACGGCAAGGAGCGCAAGCGCCGCAACCGCCATCATCGCCGGCGCGACCTCGGCGGGCCGGGCGGGGGCCGGCAGGGGCGCGGGCGGGACATGCTCGTGCATCTCGGGCACGGGCAGCGGAACGGAGGTCGATTTCCAGAACAGCGTGCTGCCGGCCCGCGCGAAGCCCAGGATCGTCAGGAGCGACCCCACGAGGATCGCCGTCCAGGCCCAGCCGATCTGCCCCGGCGCCCGCAGCGCGTCGAGCACGAGCAGCTTGCCGAGGAACCCGCTCAGGGGCGGCATTCCCGCCATCGCGATGGCCCCCGCGAAGAACAGCGACGCGAACAGGCCATTCTGCACGGTCGCGGGCGCAGCGCTCAGGCGGTCCCCCGCCCTGCGCGACACCACGAGGTCAGCGATCAGGAACAGGCAGGCCGCCGCGAAGGTGGAATGCACCATGTAGTAGAGCGCCGCCGCCGTCGCCTCGGGAGAAAAGGCCGCGACCGCCACAAGAAGCGTGCCCATGGACCCCACGACGGAAAACGCGATCAGGGGCATCAGCCGCCTCGCGCCAAGCACGCCGAGCGCGCCGATCGCGATGGTCACGATGGCTGCCGGGAACAGCCATGCCGCCGCGAGGCCCTCGGTCGCCGGGATGCCCGGACCGAAGGCCGTCGTGTGCACCCGCACGATGGCGTAGGCGCCCACCTTGGTCATGATCGCGAACAGCGCCGCGACCGGCGCGGGCGCGTTGGCGTAGGTCGCGGGCAGCCAGAACTGCACCGGAAAGAGCGCGGCCTTCACCGCGAAGACGATCATCAGGAGCATCGCGGCCACGCGCACCAGCCCCGCCTCCTCGGGCGGGATCGCCGCGACGCGGCCGGCCAGATCCGCGATGTTGAGCGTGCCCGTGCTCGCATAGAGCGTGCCGAGCGCGAAGAGGAACAGCGTCGAGCCCGCGAGGTTCATCACCACGTATTGCAGCCCCGCGCGCATCCGGTCGCGCCCGCCCGCGTGGATCATGAGCCCGTAGGAGGCGATCAGCAGAACCTCGAAGAACACGAAGAGGTTGAAGATGTCCCCCGTCAGGAACGCCCCGCATATCCCCATCAGCTGGAACTGGAACAGCGCGTGGAAATGGCGCCCGCGCGCGTCCCAGCCGGTCGCCACGGCGTGAACCAGCACGATCAGCGCCAGCGTCGCCGTCAGAAGCACCATCAGCGCCGACAGCCGGTCGAGGACCAGCACGATGCCGAAGGGCGCGGGCCAGTCGCCGAGCCGGTAGATGTGCACGTCTCCGTCGGCGGCCATCGCCGTCAACCCGATGGCGACGGCCAGCAGCACGGCGGTTCCCGCCAGCGACGCGGTGCGCGCCAGCGTCATGTCGTGGCGCATGACGAAGCCGATGATCGGCGCGAGCATCGCCGGAAGGACGACGGGAAGGATGATCCAGTGCATCATCGGCCCGCCCCGTTTCCGTCGTCCTCGTCCGCGGCCGCCTCGGTGCGGTCGATGTCGATGCGGTCGTCGTCGGCCTCGAGAAAGGCGCCGAGACCGATCATCACCAGGACCGCCGTCATCCCGAAGGAGATCACGATCGCCGTCAGCACCAGCGCCTGCGGCAGCGGGTCGGTATAGGCGGCATCACCGTAGGGCGACAGGATCGGCGAGCGGTCGATGGCCAGCCGTCCGCTGGCGAAGAGGAACACGTTCACGGCATAGGACAGAAGCGCGATGCCGAGGATCACGGGGAACGTCCTGAGCCGCAGCAGCAGGTAGACCCCTCCGGCGGTCAGCACCCCGACCGAACTTGCGACGATCACTTCCATCTCAGCGGTCCGCCTCGCGTTCTGCGGCATGTTCGCCGGGATCGTAGTCCATCGGGCCGAGGTTCGTCGTCTCGCCCGCGAAGCGCGCGATGCGGCTGAGACTATAGAGCATCAGCATGACCGCTCCGAGAACGGTAAGGAACACGCCGAGGTCGAACAGCATGGCGGTGGCAAGCTCGAACTCCTCGATCGGCGGCAGGTGGACGTATGTGAAGGCCGAGGTGAGGAACGGCTGGCCCGCCAGCCACGCCCCCGCCCCCGTAAGGCCCGCGATGATGACGCCGAGGCCGATCATGGTGTGATACTCGATGCGCTTGCGCGCCTGCGTCCACGCGAAGCCCGAGGCCATGTACTGCATCAGAAGCGCGATCGCGATCACGAGGCCTGCGACGAAGCCTCCGCCCGGCTGGTTGTGGCCGCGCAGGAAGATGTAGATCCCCACCAGGACCGCGATGGGCATCAGGACGCGCGTGACGACCACCATCATCATCGGGTGGCGATCGCGCGAGCGGTTGGCGAGGTAGTCGGGATTTCTCAGCCGGCGCGCCGCGGGCCCGTCGATCAGCGCGTGCATCAGCGCGTAGATGATGAAGCCCGCGATCCCCAGCACGATGATCTCGCCGTAGGTGTCGTAGCCCCGGAAGTCCACGAGGATGACGTTCACGACGTTGGTGCCGCCCCCGCCCTCGTAGCTGTTGGCGATGTGGTAGTCCGAGATCGTCTCGATGTCGCGCAGGAGGAACGCGTAGGACAGCCCGCCCACGCCCCCGCCCGCCGCGAGCGCCAGCGCGCCGTCGCGCAGCTTGCGCCCCGAGCTGCTTTCCCTCGGGGTGGATTTCGGCAGGAAATGCAGCGCCAGAAGCAGAAGCATGATCGTCACCGTCTCGACGGAGATCTGCGTGAGCGCGAGATCGGGCGCGGAGAGGTAGACGAAGCCCGCCGAGATCGACAGTCCGATGATCCCGATCAGAACGAGCGCCTGGAAGCGCTTGTGATGCATCGTGACGACCGCGACCGTGGCCACAATCAGCATCAGCCAGCCCACCGCGACCACGGGCGGCACGGCCAGAAGGCCGCGCGTCGGGGGCGCAAGACCGCCGCCCGCGAAGGCCACGGCCCCAAGCGCCACGGCGCTGACCACGAAGATGGCGAGATACCGGCTGATGGCGCCGTCGTGGGTCCGTTCGGAAACCCGCGTGCACAGGCCCGCGATCGCGTTCACGAGGCCGTCGAAGATCGCCTTGGCCTCGGGGCGCGGCGTGGCGCGCCATGCGCGGTCGAGGCCCTTGTGCATCGAAAGGACGACCGCGCCGCCCGCGACCGCCACGACCGACATCCAGAGCGCCGGCGTCACCCCGTGCCAGATCTTGAGGTGCGGGTGCAGATCGGCCCCGGTGACGGCGTTGGCCGCGGCGGTGACGACGCCCTCCGCGAGGTAGGGCATCACCCCGATCAGCACGACCAGCACCGCCAGCAGCGCGGGCGCGGCCCACATGCCGAAGGGCGGGTCGTGGGGCTTGTGCGGATAGTCGTCGCGCACCGGCCCGAAGAAGACATGGACCACGAAGCGGAAGGAATAGGCGACCGACAGGAGCGCCCCGATCGTGGCGAGGACAGGCAAAGCCAGCGCGCTTCCGAACCAGTCGGTGTGCGACGCCTCCTCCAGCATCATCTCCTTGGACAGGAACCCGTTGAACAGGGGGATGCCGGCCATCGACAGGGCGGCCACCGTGCCGATCGCGAAGGTAACGGGCATCAGGTGCCTCAGGCCGCCCAGCCGCTTGATGTCGCGGGTATGCGCCTCGTGGTCGACGATGCCCGCCGTCATGAAGAGCGCCGCCTTGAACGTCAGGTGGTTGATGATGTGGAACACCGCCGCGATCGCCGCCGCCTGCGTCCCGAAGCCCAGAAGCATCGTCAGAAGGCCGAGGTGGCTGACCGTGGAGAATGCCAGCAGCGCCTTGAGGTCGTCCTTGAACAGCGCGATCAGCGCGCCCAGGACCATGGTCACGAGGCCCGTGGTCGTCACGATGTAGAACCAGGCGTCGGTGCCCGACAGCACCGGCCACATGCGCGCCATCAGGAAGATGCCCGCCTTCACCATCGTGGCCGAATGCAGGTAGGCCGAGACCGGCGTCGGCGCGGCCATCGCGTGCGGCAGCCAGAAGTGGAACGGGAACTGCGCCGATTTGGTGAAGGCGCCCGCGAGGATGAGGATCAGGGCGGGCAGATACCACTCGGACGCCCGGATCGCGTCGCCCTGCCGGAGGATGTCGGTCAGGTCGTAGCTGCCCGCGATCTGGCCGAGGATCAGCATCCCCCCGATCATTGCAAGGCCCCCCGCCCCGGTGACGGCCAGCGCCATGCGCGCGCCTTGCCGGCCCTCGGGCAGGTGCTTCCAGTAGCCGATCAGCAGGAACGACGACAGCGACGTGAGCTCCCAGAAAATCAGCAGAAGCAAGATGTTGTCCGAAAGCACGATCCCCAGCATCGCGCCCTGGAACAGCAGGAGATAGGTGTAGAACTGCCCCATCGGGTCCTCGCCCGAGAGGTAGAAGCGCGCATAGAGCGTGATCAGAAGCCCGACGCCCAGGATCATGCCCGCGAACAGGAGGCCGAGCCCGTCGAGGAAGAACGAGGCCGAAAGTCCCAGCTGCGGCAGCCACGCGATCTCGGCCTGAACGATCTCGCCGCGCATCACCTGCGGCGCGAGGATCAGCAGCATGACGAGCGCCAGCGCCGTCGGCGCGGCGGTGAAGGCCGCACATGCCGTGCGGCCCGCCCGGATCATCAGCCCCGGCACAAGCGCCCCGAGAAAGGGCAGCAGCGCGATGATCAGGAGGAGATTGCCCCCGTGGCTCATGGTTCGACCTTATGGAATCCCTCGCTCGGGACACTGGATAGCGCCCGGCGGCCGGGGTGTAAAACGATGCCGCGACCTGCGCCAGCCCACCGGCCGTCCCGAAGCGCGTTCCTGCGGCCCGTTCCTGCGGCCCTCCCCTGCCCGCGCCCGTCCCTCACCGCGGCAGCACCAGATCGACGCGAAGCCCGCCCAGCCGCGCGCTTTCGCCAAGGCGCAGCGTGCCGCCATGCCGGCGCGCGATGTCATTCGCGATGGCAAGGCCCAGCCCCACGCCGCTTCCCCTGTCCTGGTTGCGCGCCGTGTCTAGGCGCAGGAACGGCAGCACGGCGTCGCCTCGGCTTTCGGGCGGTATGCCGGGCCCGTCATCCTCGACGCTGAACCGCAGCGCGCTGTCGAGAAGCGTGACCGAGACGACCGCCCTCCGACCGTAGCGCAGCGCGTTCGACACGAGGTTGGACAGCGCCCGCTGCACCGCCTTGGGACGCATCTGCACCGGCACCGCTTCGTCCGGCCCGTCATACTCGATCTCGCCGCCGCCGCGGCGCGCGGCCTCCACGACTTCCTGGGCGAGGGCCGCGGGATCGCTTTCGGACGGGTCGTCCAGCGCCTCGCCGCGGGCGAAGTCGAGGAACGTGTCCAGAAGCCCCTCCATCTCGTCCACGTCGCGCTCGATGTCGGCGATGTCGGGACCGCCGTCCAGCATCGAGAGGCCCAGCCGCATCCGCGTCAGCGGCGTGCGCAGGTCGTGGCTGACGCCCGACAGCATCATGGTGCGCTGCTCGATCTGGCTTTCGATCCGGGCCCGCATGTCGAGAAACGCGCGTCCCGCGCTCCTCACCTCGTTGGCGCCGCCGGGATGGTAGGGCACCATGCGGCCCTTGCCGAAGGCCTCGGCGGCGGCGGCAAGCCGGCGGATCGGGCGCAGCTGGTTGCGCAAGAAAAGGTAGGCGAGCCCCGTCATCAGGATGCCCGTCGACACCATGATCACCAGAAGCTGGTGCGGGTTCGAGGCCGAGACCCGCTGGCGGCTGACCGTCAGGTCCATCGCCGGACGCCCCGCGCCCGCCCCGACCGATATGATGGCGAGGCGGTGGTTCTCGAGCAGATCGACGGCGCGCACGTCCGGCAGGCGGTCGCGGAAGATCTCGGTCATCACGGTGCCCGAGAGGTCGTAGAAGGCCCGCCTGTCGGACGCCTGCCCCGTCTCGGCGCGCGAGGGGATCTGCACCTCGACCTCCAGCGCATCGGCGGTGGACAGGCCCGCCTGCGCCCCTTCCCGCGCGAAACGGTCGAGGATGAGGTTCAGGTCGTAGCTCAGCGCCAGCGCCATCTGCTCCGTGACGTTCTCGTAATGGCGTTGAATGAACACCGAGGACACGACAAGCTGCACCACGAGGACCGGCAGGATCAGGATCAGCGCCGCGCGGGCGTAGATGCCGCGGGGTGCCAGACGCTTGAGCCAGGAAAACACGATCATGGCCGCATCTAATCGGGGGCGCAGGGGGATGGAAAGAGGCGACGGCGCGGGTGTGACCACGGCGCAGCCCGAGCCGGACCTGCGCTGCGTGCTTGCGCCCAATCCCTCGCCCATGACCCTGCACGGAACGAACACCTACATCCTCGGCCGGGGCGAGGTCGCCGTGATCGACCCCGGGCCGCCCGATGCGGGGCACCTGCGCGCGATCCTGGCATCGCTCGGGCCCGGCGAGAGGGTGGGCGCGATTCTCGTGACCCATT
Source organism: Roseicyclus salinarum (assembly GCF_029624655.1). GTDB lineage: Bacteria > Pseudomonadota > Alphaproteobacteria > Rhodobacterales > Rhodobacteraceae > Roseibacterium > Roseibacterium salinarum. The sequence goes on along the minus strand of NZ_JARRSA010000004.1, from coordinate 53,717 downwards.
CCCATCTCGACCATTCCCCCCTCGCGCGTCCGCTGGCCGAGGCGACGGGCGCGCCGGTTCTGGCGGCGGGCCCCTCGGAGTTCGGGCGCAGCCCCGTCATGGCCGCGCTCGCGGCGTCGGGCGGCGTCGGCGGCGGCGAGGGCGTGGACCGCGACTTCACGCCCGACCGGCGCATCGCCGAGGGCGAGAGGCTGGAGGGCGGCTGGGGCCGGATCGAGGTGCTGGCCACGCCCGGACACATGGCCAACCACCTGTCCTTCGCGTGGCGCGGCGCGCTCTTTCCCGGCGACACGGTGATGGGCTGGTCCACCTCGCTCGTCTCTCCGCCCGACGGCGACATGACGGCGTTCATGGCCACGCTGGAGGCGCTGTCGCGCCGAGACGACCGCATCCACTATCCCGGCCACGGCGCCCCGGTCCGCGACCCCGCCGCGCGCGTGGCCGAGCTTCTCGCCCACCGCCGCGCGCGCGAGGCGCTGATCCTCGACGTCCTCGCCGCGAATGGCCCCTGCACCGCAGAGGAGCTTGCCCGGGCGATCTACACCGACGTCGACCCCGCCCTCCTGCCAGCCGCGGCCCGCAACGTTCTGGCACACCTGATTGATCTGAATGAGAAAAACGCGACCTCGACCAAAGGCCCCCTCCACTCAGGGGCGCGCTTTTCCCTGCGCTGACGCAACCCGCCCGGTTTTTTGCCCCGCACCCTCTGGACAGCGAAAAACCCTCTTGCTACATGGCGCGCAGTTCCGGCGTAGCTCAGCGGTAGAGCAGTTGACTGTTAATCAATTGGTCGTAGGTTCGATCCCTACCGCCGGAGCCAAAATCCCGACAAAGACCTGATATCATTGGGAAGTTCTCGGACAGAGTCTGAGGCTGGCCGCAGATCGTGCTCGTTGGGGCACAAAATGGGGCACAGCCTGGGGCACACCCGGGGGCTCTGGAGTCGCAGACCGGTCCGCTCGTCGCATCCGTCGAGGAGCCCGAACCATGACCGCCGTCGCCCGCATCCCCCATCTCGAACGCCGCCGCGCAGGCTTCTTCTTCCGCCGGCGCCTGCCGCTGCGGACCGGATCCGACGTCCCGTCCCAGAAAAGATTTCTGCTCCTGAGCCTGCGCACCCACGTCCCGGCCGACGCGAAGGACCTCGCCCGCCGTCTGTCGGCGCTCAGCGACATCGCCTTCGCCGGAATGACGGAGTGGCAGATGGACCATCTCAGCGCGGAGCAGATCTGGATCCTCGAAGCGCTTGCCCGATTCCAGATCGCTGCGCATGCGCGGATACGGGCCTCTGCGCCGCCGCGGTCCGAAGATGCCGCGCGCGCCACGGCCGCCTGCGAACAGGCGGCCCAGGCGGTTCTGCGTCGCGCCCTGGCCACGGGCGATCGCGAGGAAGCCCGCGCGCCCCTGCGCGCAGTCGCACAGCTCCTGGGCCTGCATCTGGAGGAGGATACCGAGGACTGGAACCGCCTTGCCTTCGAGGCCGTCCGTCTGCTCCTCGATCTCAGCGTCGCCCGCGAGCGCGCCGAACTCGGCGTTTACGATGGGCCGAGCCCCGTCTTCCAGTCGGTGCGGGCACAGACCGCCAAGACCGTCACAGCAGGGCTCACGGCGGCTCCCGAACGCGTGGTCGCGGTCGCGACACCCCCGGCCGTGACCACCGCCCTCGCCATGGAGATCTGCGACGCCCCTCCCCCGGCCCATGCTCCGGCCCGAACCTCGATAAGCGTCCCCGGCGCCGCGACATCCTCCATCACCCCGGAAACAGCGGGCGCGCCACACACGCCAGATCAGCCCCCGGAATCGGCAGCGCGTCTGTCGGACACCACCGCCGGAGCGCCGGGCGATGAGATCGATGATCCCCTGTCGGAGCAGGCTCGGCGGCGTGCCCTTGCCCGCCCCCCGCTTCTCAACACGCTCCCGATGGACAAGCTCTCTCCGCGGATCCAGGCGATCCTGTCCGCGAAACCCCGCGGGATCTCGGTCACGGAGGCGATCGATCTGATGGCCGAACTCAAGGCGCTCGGGCTCGGAGACGACTTCGGAAACAAGCAGGAAATCGATGAGGCTGCCGGGAAGAAATGGATGAAGGACTCGGGCAGCAAGCTGAAGTTCGCCAGGAGGTTCTGGCCGGAATTCGTCGGCGACGGCCCGTTCGAGGAGGTTGACGAGAACGCGGTTCTCGACGCGCTGGCCGTCCTGCCCAGCGTCCCCAACAAGCACAGCAAGGGCACCGAGACCTGGGCTCCGACCGTCACCTTCGTCGATCTCGTTGAGCGCTGCGAACTCGAGGAGGAACTCGACCGCGCCGAACGGATCAGTCAGATCGCCAAGGATCGGACCGCGACGGAGGCGGATCGGGAGGCCGCCGCCACGTGCCCGGGCGCGCCGCGGTTTCGGGCCGACACGATCGTGAAGGACCGGCGGATGATCAAGGCCGTGGGCAGCATGCTCGTCGCGCTCAGGCTCGCCGACACGAACACCTTCGACATCTGCAAGGTGTCGAACAAGAAGCTGAAACGCATGAAGACGACGGAACCCGATCGTGCCCGGACCGTCTGGGACGATCGCATCTACGAGTTGTTCCGGACACCGGTGTTCCAAGGGCAGACGGAGGAGGTCGGGGATCCCCTGTTCTGGGCGCCGCTCATCGCACGCACGATGGGACCGCGCGCAGAGGAGATCCTGCAGGCCGGCCCGGGAGATTTCCAGAGCGACGGCGGCATCCCCTTCCTCGACATCAAGGCCTGGGATGGCAATTTCGTGAAGACGACCACCTCGCAGCGCAAGGTTCCGATACATCCGCTCCTGATCGACCTGGGACTCCTCAAGCTGGTCGATCTCCGCAGGCAGGAGGGCCAGTCGCGCCTGTTCCCCCACCTCAAGCGCGGCTGCGCCAAGGGCAAGTTCTCCGAGATCTTCAGCAAGAAGTTCGGGTACTATCGCATGACCCACGGCGTGTACTGGCCCGGTCTCGACTTCCATGCCTTCCGAACGACCTTCAACAGCGATCTCATGAACGGCGACAAGTCGGACGCCATCCGCTGCGCCATCATGGGGCACGAGTTCGGAGATGAAGGCGCGCGATCCTACGGCCAGGGGCTTCTTCTTGAGACGATGCTCAAACGCATGAACGATGTCCGCGTCGACCTATCGATGATCGTGTCACCCTTCGCGGGCCGCGCCTCGACCGCCAGCACCAAGGCCGAAAAGGCCGGCCTGCGACTGGTTTCCTGATGGTCGGCTTCCGCCCTCAGAATCCGTTCGTCGGCGCTTACTGGAATCAAAACCGGGCGAGCGGCCCGGTCTCTGACTGTATCGAAACAGACGCGGCAACACTGCGCGATTGGCCAGTAAGGGCGGGGAGCTTTCATTCGCGGCAGAAACCACAGATGACTGCTTCGGGCCGTACGCGTCCTTGGTTACTTGGGCGGGAACCGGACCTCCTCAGCATTTTTTAATAAGGTCTGTTAAGCGGAAAAATACCATGTCTTGATCTCCGCGCGTGGGCCTGTTGAACCGCCCCCTTGCCTCATCTGCCCAAAAGTTAGGGCCGGATAGATTTGCCACTAAGGCTTGTTTCAGATCCGCGCCAAGGCCAGGGAACAGGTGGCGCTCTGCGAGAAGCCACACTCGACATTTTGGAGAATAGCTTTCGCCAATGAGCGTCGGCCAAAAAGTGGTCTATCACTTGTTGACTGACGTTCCTAATATTCGACGGGACAGCCCGACTCCATCAGATTTTTAAGGGCTCGCATGCACCTGATCGGCATTTGAGCCCATCTTTCAGAGGATATCGTGCCAACAGGGTGGGTATCGCGATTCAGAACCTATTCGTGGTCAAGTAAGCCAGCAGTCCCAAAGCATCCCGAAGCTCGGTGCGCGAAATCTGACCACCCAAGCACACACGCAAACTCTCCGACGGCGCTCCGCTGACGGTGAAGGCATCGGACGGCATGATCCCGACACCGGTGCCCGCCATTCGGCCAATGACATCCGCTCGGCTGATCCCCTCGCGCAGGCGAAGCCAGATATTGAAGGCGTGGGGCTCGGATTCGTATTCCGATTGGGCCAGCACCTGCGATGCGATGGCCTGCCGCGCCAGCGTCTCCTCCCGGATAAAGCGGCGTATCTGGTCGGCGGTGCCGTCGGTGATCCAGCGCGTGGCCAACGCCATCATCAGCGGCGACGGCATTACCGAGACCAGGCGTAACTGGTGTGCCAACTCGCGCGCCGCCAAGCTGTTGGGCGCGACTGTGTAGGCCAGGCGCAGGCCAGCGCCGATGCATTTGGCGAGGCCCCCGATGTGCCAAACCAGATCCGGAGCGAAACTCGCGAGCGGCGCAGGCGGATGCGGCGGAATGAAGCCATAGGCGTCGTCCTCGATCAACGGCAGCTTGTGCGCGATCAGGACCTCCGCGATTTGCTCCCGCCGCGCCAGCGAGATCGTGCGCGTCGTGGGGTTCTGCAGCGTCGGGTTGAGATAAAGCGCCTTGGGACCATTCTGGACGATCGCGGCATCAAGCGCGTCCGGATCGATGCCCTCGGCATCGCCCGGCAGCCCCACAAGCCGCAGACCGAGCCGGCCAGCAATCCCGCGAAACCCTGGATAGGTCACGTCCTCGCAGAGTAACGTGTCCCCCGTACGTGCCAGCCCGGTCAGGATCGCCAGAATGGTCGGATGCGCGCCCGGCGTGACCGCGATGCGGTCCAGCGAAGGCACAAGACCGCGGAGCGACAACCATGAGGACGCGGCTTCCTTGTCGATCTGCCCACCGGTTGCCGATTGGTAGCGCAGAAGATCAATGAGGTTGGCCGAGACAGTCTGCAGGCCATCCCGCATCCGCGCGAGCAGCACCGGATCGTCGGGCTCGGGCGGTAAGTTCATGGTCAGGTCGATATCGGCCCGCCTGCGCAGTTCGCGATGCCGCGTATCCGCGGGTGATTGAGCCACGAAAGTCCCACGCCCCACATGACTGTCGATCAGGCCGCGCCGCTGCGCTTCGGCATAGCCGCGTGAGACGGTGGTGAAGTCGATGCCCAGCCGCTCTGCCAGGCGCCGCTGTGGCGGCAGCCTGTCTCCGCGCGACAGCGTGCCGTCGGCGATCCCTTCGGCGATCGCATCGGCCAGTTGCAGGTAACGCGCGGCGCCGCCGCGGCGCAGGATGGGAGACCAGTCATGCATGACCACATGCTATGATTGATTCGCGGCAAATTGAAGCACTTTGTATGGAAGATTCCCCTCGAACTATGGTGGAAGCTTTAAAAATTGCCGAATTTCACGCCTGAATCATTTTTTCGCGGCAGTTTATGAGCGTCGATATCTGACTTACAGGCAAAAATGTATGCATAATTAGACTTATATTTGATTGCATTTGGCGCGCTCCGCAAGCTGATTTAACGAACAAATCTCAGCCCAACAGCAGTCGGAGGAAGCGCATGCCTGCAGTCACCATGGAAAAACACAAGGACGGAGATTTCTTCGTCGATTACGAAGACAAGGTCTTCGAGGACGTTCAGGCTGAGGAAGGTCAAAAGGCGCTCGTGACCTTCCACACCGTCGCCTTCGAGGGCTCGATCGGCCTGGTGAATATCCTCAACGCGATTCGTCTCAACCGGAAGGGCTATGAGACCTCGATCCTGCTATATGGCCCCGGTGTCACTCTCGGCATCCAGCGCGGTTTCCCGACACTCGGCGATGCGGCCTTTCCGGGCCACCAGAACTTCGCCGACAACCTCAAGAAGTTCATGTCCGAAGGCGGCAAGGTCTATGCCTGCCGCTTCGCGCTGCAGGCGCTCTACGGCCATGGCGAGCCGTCGCTGCTGGAGGGGATCATTCCGATAGCGCCGCAGGACGTGCTCGATCTCAAGCTGATCCATGTGCGCGACAATGCCGTTATCGTCGATACCTGGACGCTCTGATCGCTGCCCGCCGGGGCCGCCACAGGCCCCGGCCCCAATCCCCGGAGGTTTAATGTCCCGTATCGTCAAGGCGGCCGCCGTCCAGATCGCACCCGATCTGACCAGTCGTGACAAGACCCTCGCACGGGTTCTCGACGCCATCGACGAGGCCGCGGGCAACGGCGCCGATCTTGTCGTCTTTCCTGAAACCTTCGTACCCTACTATCCATATTTCTCGTTCGTGCTGCCGCCCGTCCAGCAAGGCAAACCGCACCTTGCGCTATACGAGCAGGCGGTAACCGTTCCCTCGGACGAGACGAGCCGCGTGGCGCAACGCTGCGCCCATCACGGCGTCGTCGCCGTTCTGGGCATCAATGAGCGGGATCACGGTTCGCTCTACAATGCGCAACTGATCTTCGACGCCGATGGCACGCTGAGGCTAAAACGGCGCAAGATCACGCCGACCTACCATGAACGAATGGTCTGGGGGCAGGGAGACGGCTCCGGCCTGAAGGTGGTCGACACGCGTGTCGGTCGTCTCGGCGCGCTGGCCTGCTGGGAGCATTACAACCCGCTTGCCCGCTATGCGCTGATGACACAGCACGAGGAAATCCACGCCGCGCAATTCCCCGGAAGTCTTGTCGGCCCGATTTTCGCAGAACAGATCGAGGTCACCATGCGCCATCACGCGCTGGAGGCTGGCTGCTTTGTCGTAAACGCCACCGGATGGCTGACCGAGGATCAGATTGCCTCCGTCACCGACGATGTCGCCCTGCAAAAGGGCCTGCGCGGCGGGTGCATGACCTGCATCATCACACCCGAAGGCCGCCATGCTGTACCGCCCCTGACCGAGGGCGAAGGCATACTTTATGCCGACCTCGACATGGCGCTGGTGACCAAGCGCAAGCGCATGATGGATTCCGTCGGCCATTATGCTCGGCCCGAGCTTTTGGCGCTGCGCCACGACCCGTCGCCCATGGCGACACGCCACATGACTGCCCCCGAGGTGCCCTTCCCATCCATCCCGCTGGAGGACTGACCCAATGCCAGATACCGGCTCTGTCATCACCGACCTGCAAACCCGCGGCATGCGGATGATCGACCCGAGCGCAGGCGCAGACAGCCGCCGTGGCGGTGCGGGCCCTACCGACCACAAGGCGGTCACCATCGACGGGCTGACCGTGATGATTCCTATCCACACCCATGCCGCCTTCGACAGCCCCTATATCGTCGACGCGCCCGATGCCGAGGGCCGCGCGCGCGTCACGCGGGATGGTGCGTTTTTCGCCGAGATCAGTTTCCCAAAACGCCCGAGCTTCCTGGACCTCGCCACTGCGGATGGCATCCCCTACGGCCATATCGCACAGCTTCATGCGAAAGACGTTCTGGCCACGACCGTGCTGCAGACCTGCATCCGTTACGAGAGCCGCAAAAAGACCTGTAAATTCTGCGCCATCGGCCAAAGCCTCGCGGCTGGGCGGACCATCGCGCACAAGACCCCCGCACAGCTGGCCGAGGTTGCGGCGGCTGCCGTCAAACTCGATGGCGTGAAGCACATGGTCATGACCACCGGAACCCCTGCGGGCAAGGACCGCGGCGCGCAGGTGCTCACAGATAGCGCCGAGGCGATCCGCGCCGCCGTCGACCTGCCGCTGCAGGCACAGTGCGAGCCGCCCGAAGACGATGCCTGGCACCGGCGCATGAAGGATGCCGGGATCGACAGCCTCGGCATGCATCTCGAGGTCGTCACGCCCGAGCTGCGCGCCGAAATCATGCCCGGCAAAGCGCAGGTCCCGCTGGAGAAATATTTCGACAGTTTCGCCGCCGCCGTCGACGTCTTCGGCTGGGGCCAGGTCTCGACCTATATCCTCGCGGGTCTGGGCGATACGCCGGACGCGATCCTGGAGATGTCCGAGCGGCTGACGGCGATGGGCGTCTATCCGTTCGTGGTGCCGTTCGTTCCGGTCTCGGGCACGCCGCTGGAAAGCCATGCTGCGCCGACCCCGGCGTTCATGCACAACGTCCTGCCGCCCTTGGCCGCAATGATCCGCAAGGCCGGAATGAGCGCAGAGGATATCAAGGCCGGTTGCGGACGCTGCGGCGCATGTTCCGCGCTCTCCGCCTTCGAGAAATTCGCGCCGAAAGAGAAAGCGCTCGCATGATCATCGAAAAGCCCCAGGCCTTCGTCGCACCTGAATTCCTGATCCGCCAGGCGACGCAGCCTTGGGAAATCGGCGGCGCGGCGTCGCTCAGGCACCGCACCTTCGTGTCCGAACAGGGTATCTTCGCCGATCACGACCGCGACGAGATCGACAAGATCGCGCTGCCGCTGGTGGCTATCTCTACCATCGCGTCCGAGGCCGACGAGGTCGTGGGCACGGTGCGTATCCACGAAGTCGATCCGGATGTCTGGTGGGGCTCGCGCCTTGCGGTGGCCCCGGGCTACCGGCGCGTCGGGCGGCTCGGCACCGAGCTGATCCGACTGGCTGTCGGCACCGCCCATGCGCGCGGAGCCAAGCTGTTCCTCGCCTATGTGCAGATGCAGAACGTGCCGCTCTTTGAAAAGCTCGATTGGGAGGGGCTTGGCGCGCAGGATCTGCATGGCCACCCGCATATGAAGATGCGCGCCGACCTGTCGGCCTATCCCGCGATTGAGGACCCGACGCGCGGCTGGATGGCATTGACGCGGCGGCGGGCCGCATGATCGACGTTGCTGCTCTTGCCGCAGATCTGGCCGCGCATCCCAACGTCACCGGCAAGCGCGACATCGACGTCGTCTGCGGCGCGCTGGGTCTGAGCCAGAACAGTCCAGGCCGCCCCGGCGACGATGCCGCCGCGCTGCCGGACAGCGACGGCTGGCAGCTGGTCGCGACAGAGGGCTTTATGAACGAGTTCGTAGCGGATGCGCCCTGGTTCGCAGGCTGGTGCGCCGTCATGGTGAACCTGTCGGACATCGCGGCGATGGGCGGACGCGCCTCGGCGCTGACCAATGCACTCTGGGCGCAGGGCCCGGAACAGGCCGCCGAGATCCTGCGCGGTATGGCCGAGGCCAGCGCGACTTATGGCGTGCCCATCGTCGGGGGCCATTCCAATCTGCGCACGGACCGCGCGCAACTCGCCGCGACCATGCAGGGCCGCGCAAAGGCCCTGATCACCAGCTTCGACGCCACGCCGGGCGACGTGCTGATCGCGGCGGTCGATCTGCGCGGGCGCTATCCCGGCGAGAGCGACAATTTCGCGACGTTCCTCGGTGCGCCGGCTGAGCGCTTGCGCGGCGATCTCGAACTGTTGCCAGAGCTTGCCGAGGTAGGGCTTGTCCACGCGGGCAAGGATATCAGCCAGGGCGGCATCGCGGGCACGGCCCTGATGCTGGCCGAATGCTCGGGCTGCGGGATAGAGGTCGATGTCGCCGCGATCCCGCGTCCCGAACACACGGATCTCGCGCGCTGGATGCGCACCTTTCCCAGCTTCGGCTTTCTGCTGGCCGCCAAACCCGAAGATGCGCCCGCGATCTGCGCGCGATTCGCTGCACGTGACATCGCCTCCGCCGAGATCGGTCGCATCACATTCGGCAGCGCGGTCACCTTGTGCGACGGAGCTGCGCGCGCCCCGCTCTGGGACCATGCGGCAAAGCCCTATCTGGGCCTCGCCCCCACCGCAAAGGATCCGATCGATGCCTGAAGTGACCTTCCGCCTGCGCTGGCCCGACGGGTCGGAGGACACCTGCTATTCGCCTTCGACGGCGATCCGCGAACACCTGAAACCTGGCGAGTCTTATCAATTGGCGGACTTCATGGACCGCGCCCTTCATGGCCTCGATCGGGCCGCACAACGCGTCGAGGCCAAATTCGGCTTCCGCTGCAGCTCCGCCGATGCACAAGCTGCGCAGATCAAATCCCGCGCCGCCGCCTTTTCCCCCGAGGAGACGATCACATGCCTATCCATGACATGACAGCGGCGCCCGAGGCCCGCATCGATCTGCCAGTCGTCATCATCGGCGCAGGCCAGGCCGGGATGTCGGCCTCGTGGCATCTGTGCCAAGCGGGCGTCGAGCACGTGGTGCTGGAGCGGAACACACGCTTTCACGCCTGGAAACACCAGCGCTGGGACAGTTTCTGCCTCGTCACGCCGAACTGGCAATGTCGCTTGCCCGGCTTCCATTATTCTGGCGACGATCCGGACGGCTTCATGCTCAAGGACGAAATTGTGGACTATGTGGAGGCCTTCGCGGAGAGTTTCGATGCACCTCTGCGCGAGGGTGTGACTGTAACCCGCGTGGCGCGCGACGCAGCCGGGCGCATTGAAGTGGATACTGATGACGGGCTTTGGTCGGCCGATCACGTCATCGTGGCCTCGGGCGGCTATGATCGCCCCATCACGCCGTCCTTTGCGGCCGGTCTCGATCCGTCGATCACCCAGCTTCATACCCGCGACTACACTGGCCCTGATGATATTCCAGAGGGCCGCTGCCTCGTCGTTGGCACGGGCCAATCCGGTGTGCAGCTGATGGAGGACCTGCACATTGCAGGCCGGGATGTGTCACTCGCCGTTGGCCCAGCGCCGCGCAGCCCGCGCCTGTACCGGGGGCGCGACGCGACCGACTGGCTGCACGCGATGGGCTATTACGACATCACCATCGATCAGACGCCCGATCCCAAGGCGACTGAGGCCAAGACCAATCACTACATGTCGGGGCGCGATGGCGGGCATGAGATCGACCTGCGCCGCTTTGCAAAAGACGGATTGCCACTCTACGGCTCGGTCACTGGCATGGACGGCGCGCGGATTTCCTTTGCGCCCGATCTGGAGAAAAACCTGGATGATGCCGACAAAAGCTATGTCGGCATCCGCGAGATGATCGACGCCTACATCGCGCGTGAAGGCATCGACGCGCCAGTGGAGCCGCCTTTTGAGAAGGTCTGGCGACCCGAGACCGAGATCACCGAGATCGACGCTGCTCAGGAGGGCATTACCTCTGTCCTGTGGTGTATCGGGTTCCGGCCAGACTACAGCTGGCTGCAGCTCGACTGCCTCGATCCCACGGGGCGCCCGGTACATCGTCGCGGTGTCTGCGAGGACCCGGGCGTCTACTTCCTGGGGCTTGGCTGGCTGAATACGTGGGGCTCTGGGCGGTTTCTGAGCGTTGGCGAGGATGCCGAGCATGTCACAGGAGTGATCTTGGAGCGTCTGGACCAGCCCGGGCGTGATCGCCGCTACGGCTAAGACCGGCGGCGAAATCTGCCGACGCGCAGACTTCGGTATGGTTTTCAGATGGTATCTTCGCTGCGGTCTCTTTTGGGACTTTTGCGCGGGATGCGCCTCTCAATATGGACCAGCCCGAAGTCAAGCGCGCCCATCCGCGACGGTCCAACACGTCTTGTCTGATAAGCTGGAGCAGAGGTGATTTTGACGCGAGAAGCAGTCCCATCATTGGAAGGTATGGCCTTGGAACGTGCGATCTCGCTCCCTGCGTAACAGACATTGGCGTAAGCCAAGGCGAACGGCAGCTCTGGGCCGATACCTGCCACGATCAAACCGGGAACTCCTCCTCGATGCCCTCGGCAATGAATCTGGGCGGATCATTCGTTTGTATTCGCCTTCAGGAGGCGCACCAACCTTCTGGCCGGCGCGCCCCTGCGATTCATGATGCTGCCAGCGCGTGTCGGATGGTCGAGAGGATGTCTTCGAGTCGAGCACCCGACCAGACCACATGCCGATCGAAAGCGTCGGGCCCTGGAATCCCATATGCCGTCGCAAGCCTGCAGCGGCTTGGGATCCCACTCACGGTCTCAAGGAGATATTCCAGGCAGACCTGCGCCACCTCCAGAAGATCTCGCAGATCTTCCGCAGTCGAGTCCGGCGGTAGATGCAGCTGGCCGAGGTCTCTTAGAGCCTCCCGCGCATAGTGGCGGCCTGACATCGCGAGCACGCGACCCAGGGTCTCTTGCTCGCAATCGAGGTAAGATCCCAAGCGATCGAGCGCGGCGTCGAGAAGGTCGGTGGGTTCCCCCGGTGGCGCCACATGGGTGAGTAAGATTGACTGCATTTCGAAACTCCTGATGGAGTATCCGGGGCAAGTTCTGCCCAGCGGCCGCGTCGGATGGGACGGTCTACCGAAGACCGACCATTTCGCGATGTATGACCCGAGTTAGCAGCATGCCGCACTGGACAGCACGCTGCGGGCCCGGGTGTCGCCGGCCATGCCTTAGCCCTCCTCAAGGGTGCTGAGGTCGGTCGCGGCGTAGGATGGGAAAAACTTGATCCCAGCGTCCTTGAGCGCTGCGACGAAGTCCGACGAGCCAAGGAGACTGCCCTCAAACCGCGCTTCTCGCCAAAAATGGATATTGGGGGAGAGGCGGGAGGTATCGACGACGACGTCTTTTGTCGTTGAATTCACCCAGAACGAATTGAGCTTGTCCGGCCTGCTCGTACTCCTCTGGACCCGGGACTTCTCGACGACGATGGAATCCTGCCGCACGGTTACGTTCATGATGAACCACGGTCCTTCGATCTCGATACCGCGTTTCGTGCGCAGAGGAACCGCGAAGAACTGATGCAGGCCGGGATCGAACCGCTCGATCACGTCCTTGGCGCGCTCGGATACAACGAAAATGCCGTGCCAGCCCTCGAACGCGTCCGGCCAGATCTTGCGCGGCTTGTCCGCGACGAGCACCCTCGGCAACTCCTCGGGCACTGATTTCCGATCGCCATCGCGCCAGGCATGGACGGCTTGGACCCCCTCTTCGCCCCTGGCCGGGTTCATGTAGCGCTCATCCCAGTCCGGCATCTCCACGGGGATTTGCACTTTTCCCAATTGCATATCGAAGACGTGGACCATCGCGCGCACCTCTTTTGCACTGTCGTTGAGAGGGCTTTCCATTCTCGTCGTTTCCATGGCAACCGCTACTCTTCTTGGCGTGTGCACCGTCCAGGCGCGGATATCTCGATCTGATCTAGTACGACAGAAGCGGCCTGTTGAGCGCCACGAAAACATCTACACTCAAGGAAAGCGGACCGCTTCTTGAGAGAGTGGTCACTACACTGGGTCTTTTCGCCGAGCAGACGCCCAAAGGCCGAGGCTACCGGAAACGAGCGGCGTTCTCAGCCGCGGCCGCGTCGGTGTCGCCCTGGCCGAAGGCCGAGGGGCGTGGTTCCGGCAGTTGCAGGGCCTCCTGCACGCGCGGCATTGCGTCGAGGCGCTCGAACCACGCCTGCAAGTGCGGCAAGCCCTCGACGCTGACCGTGGCCCAGAAATGGCTGCGGGCCCACGGGTAGGTTGCGATGTCGGCGACCGACATGGCGTCGCCCACGAGCCAGTCGCGTCCTGCGAGCCGGGTGTCCAGAACCTCGAGCAGGCGGCGGCTCTCGGCCACGTAGCGGTCGATGGCATAGGGCACCTCGTCGCCGTTGGGTTTCGCGATACGCTGGAAGAACATCGCCTGTCCCATCATCGGGCCGATGCCGCCCATCTGGAACATCAGCCACTGGAGGGTCTCCGACCGCTCCTTCGGTTCGTGGCTGAGGAAGCGGTCGTATTTCTCGGCCAGATACCACAGGATCGCGCCGCTTTCGAAGACGGCGAAATCGTCGTTGCCCCGGTCGACGATCGTCGGGATGCGGCCATTCGGGTTGAGCTTCAGGTAGTTGGGTGCCTTCTGCTCCTTCTTGCCGAAGTCGATCGGCACGAGGTCGTATTCGATGTCCGCCTCGTGCAGGAAGATCAGTGGCTTCCACCCGTTCATCGTGTTCGCGGTGAAAAGGACGATGTCAGGCCGCGGCATGTGCGTTCTCCTCGAAGACAATGGCCAGACGGGCGTCGAGGCGGGCGAGGTCGGACGCCACCTCGGCGTTCTTCATCACGTCGAAGGCGCCGAAGCTCGGCAAGGGCGTCATCCCGAAGAACTTCGCATTGAGATGCACGGGCCGCAGGAGGTCGTCCATCGACATCCCCTCGAAGAACGGCTCGGAAGGATCGTCGAACGCCTCGGCCGGGGCGTTGAACGTGGCCGAGATCATGTAGCGCGTGCCCACGAGCGCGCCGCCCATGCCGTAATTCGCCTTGGGCGCATCCGTGGTGCGGCCGTCACCGGCGCAGAGGCGGCCGTCCATCCCGGCGGTATAGACCTCGTCCATGTATCTCTTGAACGACCACGGCACGCCCATCCAGTTCACCGGGAACTGGAGGATCACCGTATCGGCCCAGCGGTGGCTCTCGATCTCGGCCTCGACATCGTAGCCCTCCGCGATCGTGGTCAGGCGAACCTCGTGGCCCCGGGCCTCGAGCCTTTCCCTCGCGCGCGCGGCGAAGGTCGCGTTCAACCCGCCGGGGGCGAACGCATAGGGCTGTGCGCCATTCAGGATGTGGATCTTGCTCATCGTGTCTTTTCCTTCTCTGCGCCCCAGTCACGGGCGGTGATGACCGGGAGGTGCGCCTTGAAGGATCGAATGACAGCCAGTATACTTTTCGTAACCTGTTTCACGGCGCGGAAGGGCGATGATCATGGACGCAACGATCGAAGAGGATGCGCGGGGCCGCCGGAGCGCGCGCGACGCCTGCGTCGAGCCCTGCGCCATCGAACGGGGCATGCGGATCATCGGGGGCAAGTGGACCGGATCGATCCTGTGGCACCTGAAGGACGGGCCGGTTCGCTTCAACGACCTCGCGCGCATGATCGGGGGCGCCTCGAAGAAGATGATCACCGAGCGCCTGCGTCAGCTGGAGGGCCATGGGCTCGTCCGGCGCGAGGTTCGCGACACCGCGCCGGTCTCGGTGGTCTACGAGATCACCGAGACCGGCCGCACGGCGCTCGGCTTCCTCGACGAGTTGCGCCTGTGGACCGAGCGCCTTCCCCAGGACATGAAGGCCTGACAAGGGCCGTTCGAGTGGCCGAGCTGACACCGTGCTTGCGGCAGACGCAGGAGGACGCAGCGCCCGCCGCCTGATCCTTCAGCATCGCAATGATCCGCTCCTCGCTGAACCTCGATCTCTTGATCCGTCCATCTCCTTCGTCGGGACGGACCCTATCCAAATCCTGGGGCGGAAACGGGGCTCAGGTCACCCGGCGCACGGTCGCGCCGGGCACAACGCCTCACGGCCAGGGCGCCGCGCCGCCTGGCGACGGCATGGCCCGTACCCGGAACCGGGACGGACCGCGACCTTCAACCTGCGACCGGCTCGGCCAGCCGCACGGCCGTCTTGCCGCGCCAGAGGCGGCGCGAGGGCATGATCAGGACGGTCACGGGGTGCGGCGCTCGGATCTCGGTCTCGCCGTCATGGCCGATCAGCGTGCCCTCCGGCAGGGCCTCGAGGCCGCTCCAGTCCTGCGCGAAGCGGAACTCGTCGGTCTCGATCGTGACCGCGCGCGAGACCTGGAAGAACTGCATCGCCGGGGGTGCGGGGCGGTCGGCCATCCAGTCCTCGGCGAAGTCCGGCGCGGTGGCGCCCGTCGCGCGCAGGAAGCGGATCGCGGTCTCCATCGCCACGCCTTCGGCGGCGGCCTCCCAGTGCTGGCCGCACTCCACCAGCATCGCGTTGCGGGGCGAGGCCGGATCGGAGAAGCCGCCATGGTCGCGCATCCGCATCCCCTCGGCGTGACCATGGTCGTTGATGACGAGGTGGGGATAGCCGACGGTGCGGGCGAGCGCGCGCCCCTTGGGCTGCAGCCCCGCGATGGTCAGGGCCTGCGCCTTGCTCTGCATCGAGTGGATGTCGAGCAGGACATCGACGGTTTCGAGCCACGGGCGCACTTCGCGCGCGCGGCGCAGTTCCTCCGTCACCTTGCGGTCGGGGTCGTCCAGCGTCGCAGGCGCCCAGAGGCGGTTGAAATCCTCGTCGATCCAGCGCGAGGCGTCCGGCACCTCGGGGTCGAAGGCCTCGTGCGCTGCGATGTTCATGAACGCAAGCGACAGCCGCCCCTGCACGGGCCGAACCTCGCGCCGCATCAGCCAGTCGAGCGCCAAGGCGCCGCAAGGCTCGTTGCCGTGCACGATGGCGGTGACGGCGACATGGGGGCCGGGTCTGCCGCTGTCGAAGGTCCACACATAGGGGATGCCGCCGTTTCCGGCCGCGTAGGGCGTGATGTCGGGCGGGGTCAGCTCGACGGGAAAGGGGTTGGGCAGGCCTGTGGCCGATCCCTTGCGGTCCTTCGTCATTCTGCCGTGGTCCTTTCGAGCCTGCTGGCGACGTGGTCGGACAGATGCAGCGCGAGCGCCGAGAAACAGGCCTTGAGCGGCTCGTAGCCTGCGTTCGGAACGCGCGTCGCCTCGTCCATGTAAAGCTTGCGGTTGACCTCGATCTGCATCGAGTGGCGCCCGGCGGCCGGATCGCCGTTGGCGCGGATCAGTTCCATCCCCTTGTAGGGATCGTTCACCGCGACGGTGTGGCCCCGCGCCACGAGGAAGGCGCGGACGGTCTCGGTCAGCCCGGGCTCGCAGGACGTGCCGTCGCGGTCGCCCAGGACGAAATCGGGACGCGGCGTGCCGCGCTCCTGCGTCGACATCGCCGAGGCGACCTCCTGCATCGAGTGGCAGTCGACGTGCCAGACCGCGCCCCAGCGCGCGTGGCTGGCGTCGAGAAGTGCCCTCAGCCTGTCCTGGTATGGCCGGTGGTAGCGCGCGACGCGGGCCGCGATCTCGTCCCCGGTCAGGCGGCGGGCATAAAGCGGCTCTCCCCCCGGCGGCACACGGGTCCAGCACAGGCCGATGCCGAGGCCGCTTTTCACCGAAGGGTTCAGCGGGCCGGGATAGGGCCCGTCGATCTGGGCGGGGTCCATGTCGTCGGGCGCGCGGTTGGCATCGACGTAGGAGCGCGGGAAATGGGCCTCGAGCAGGACGGCGCCCGCCGCCACCGCCCCCGACCAGAGGTCGGCGACGTGGGTGTCTTCGGCGTGGCGCAGTTGCGCGGGGTCGGCGGAATGGTCGAAATCGGCCGGGTAGTCGGTGCCGGAATGGGGGCTGTCGAACACCAGCGGCAGCGACTGGGTGTCGGCGCCGCGGACGCTGAGGACGCCCGGAACGGTCTCGGTCATGCGACGCCCCCGTCATGCAGATGGCAGGCGGTGCTGCGCGCGCCGTCGGCAATGGTTCGGGGCACCTCGCGCTTGCATCGGGGTCCCGCCATCGGGCAGCGCGGGTGGAAATGGCAGCCCGCAGGCGGGTTCAGGGGCGACGGGATCTCGCCCTTCACGGTGCGGAAGGCCTGCCGCCCTGCCCCCAGCCGTGGCACCTGGTCGAGAAGCGCCTGCGTGTAGGGATGGCGGGGGCCGTCGAACAGCGCGTCGGTCGGCGCGATCTCGACGATGCGGCCGAGATACATCACCACCACGCGGTCGGCGATGTGCTCGACCACGCCGAGGTCGTGGCTGATGAACAGGTAGGTCAGGTCGAGGTCGCGGCGCAGGTCCTGAAAGAGGTTGATCACCTGCGCCTGGATCGACACGTCGAGGGCCGCGATGCTCTCGTCGCAGATCAGGAACTCGGGCTGCACCGCGAGCGCGCGGGCGATGCCGATGCGCTGGCGCTGGCCGCCCGACATCTGGTGCGGGTAGCGCTGCGCGAAGGCGCGGTCGAGGCCCACCTTCTCGAGCAGCGCGTCGACGTAGCCCGCCACCTCGCGCCGCGTGGTCAGGCCGTGATGGACCGCAGCCTCGCCCACGATGTCGACCACCTTCATGCGCGGGTTCAGGGACGACATCGGGTCCTGGAAGATCATCTGGATGCGCAGCCGCTTGTCGCGCGCCTGCGGGCTCGCGGCATCGGTGACGTCGACGCCCTCGAAGCGGATCTCGCCCTCCGACACCGGCAGGAGCCCCGCCACCATGCGCCCCAGCGTGGACTTGCCGCAGCCGCTTTCGCCCACAAGGCCTACGACCTCGCCGCGGGTGACGGCGAAGCTCGCCCCGTCGACGGCGTTCACGCAGGTCTCGCGCAGGTCGGCGCCGAGGCGACGGGCGAGGCGCTCGACACCGTCGAGCTTCTTCTCGAAGCGGCGCGTGACGCCGTGAAGGTCCAGCATCGCGTTCATGCCGCGCCCTCCGTCGAGAGGATCGGGTTGTGGCACCGCAGCGTGCGGCCCGGTCCGGCATCGGTGATGGCGGGCGCGGCCGCGCGGCAGGTTTCGGCCGCGCGCGGACAGCGCGGCGCGAAGGCGCAGCCTTCGGGCAGGCGCGCCATGTTGGGCGCCATGCCGGGGATCTGCGCCAGCCGCTCGCCCCGCCGCCCGTGGCCGGGGATCGAGCCCAGTAGCCCCTCGGTGTAGGGGTGGCCGGGCGCGGCCAGCACCGCGTCGGTCGGCCCGCTTTCGACGATCCGGCCCGCATACATGACCGAGATCCGGTCGGCGAGCCCCGCCACCACGGCAAGGTCATGGGTGATCCAGATCAGCGCCGTGCCGGTCTCGCGGGCGAGCTCCTGCACCTCGGCGAGGATCTGGCTCTGGATCGTGACGTCGAGCGCGGTCGTGGGCTCGTCGGCCACGATCAGGTCCGGGCCGTTCAGAAGCGCGATGGCGATGGCGACGCGCTGGCGCATCCCGCCCGAGAACTGGTGGGGATAGGCCTCCAGCCGCTCTTCCGGCGAGGGGATGCCGACCTTCGCCAGCGCCTGCACCGCCCGATCGCGGGCGGCGGCGTGGCTGACGCGCTCATGCGCGCGCACGGCCTCGACCATCTGGGTCTCGATGCGCAGGACGGGGTTCAGCGTCATCATCGGGTCCTGGAAGATCATCGCGATCCGGTTGCCGCGCAGGCCGCGCATCTCGCGGCCCGAAAGCTGCGCGAGGTCCTGCCCGCGGAACAGGATCTGGCCGCCCACCACACGTCCGGGCGGATCGACGAGGCGCAGGACCGAGAAGCCCGTGACCGACTTGCCCGAACCGCTTTCGCCGACGAGGCCGAGCACCTCACCCTCGCCCAGCGAGAAGCTTACGCCGTCCACCGCCTTCACGACGCCCGCATCGGTGAAGAAATGGGTCTGCAGGTCGCGCACATCGAGAACGGTCATCGGGTGAGCCTCGGGTTGAGGGTATCGCGCAGCCTGTCGCCGACCATGTTGATGGAGGCGACGATGGCCAGCAGCGCGATGCCGGGATACATGCTCATCCAGTACTGGCCCGACAGCATGTAGCCGTAGCCGTTCGCGATCAGCAGCCCCAGCGAGGGCTGGGTGATCGGCACGCCCACGCCGAGGAAGGAAAGCGAGCTTTCCAGGACGATGGTGTTGGCGACCTGCACGGTCGAGATGACGATCAGCGGCGGGATGCAGTTGGGCAGGAGATGCCCGAAGACGATGCGCCGCGCGGGCAGCCCGAGACCTCGGGCGGCGTCGATGTATTCCTTGCGCGCCTCCGACAGCGCGGTGCCGCGCACCGTCCGGGCGTAGTAGGCCCATTGCACGATGACGAGCGCGATCACGATCTTGTCGAGGCCGCGCCCGAAGGCCGCCATCAGCATCAGCGCGACGAGGATCGAGGGGAACGACAGCTGGAAGTCCACGATCCGCATCAGGACCGCGTCGGTGCGCCCCCCGGCCCAGGCGGCATAGATCCCCACCACCACGCCGATGGCCATCGCGGCCAGCGTGGCGAAGATCGAGACCGACAGCGACACGCGCAGCCCGTAGAGGATGCCCGACAGGATGTCGCGGCCCTGCTCGTCGGTGCCGAGGTGATAGGTCATGGACCCGTCGAAATTGGTCGATCCCGGCGGCTGGCGCCCGTCGAGGATGTCGAGCTGGCGCAGGTCGTATGGGTTCTGCGGCGAGATCTCGGTGGCGAAGATCGCGAGCACCGCAAGCAGAACCAGGCTCGCCGTCGCGACATAGGCGGAGGGACCCGAGAAGAACTTGCGCGCCCGTCCCCGCAGGAGGCCGGCGGCCAGCACGACAAGGCCCGCAAGCAGCACCACGCGCGCCGGCAGCAGAACGCCCCCCTCGGCCGTCAGGAGGACCGCAAGCGCCGCGGCGACGCCGACGCCCGCGCCGAGGTTGACCCGACGCCAGCGGTCGCCGGCGGGCACGGCGGGCGGCGCGGCCAGGCTGCTCTCGGGCAAGGTGGTCTCGGGCGCGCTCATGCCGCACCTCCCTTCACCCGGACCCGCGGATCGAGGAGCGTGTAGATCACGTCCACCATGAGGTTGATCACGATGAAGATGATGACAGTGAGCATCAGGTACGAGACGATTACCGGCCGGTCGAGCGTCAGGATCGAGTCGATCAGGAGCTTGCCCATGCCCGGCCATGCGAAGACCGTCTCGGTGACGACGGCGAAGGCGATCATCGAGCCAAGCTCGAGGCCGAGCACGGTAATGATCGGGATCATGATGTTTTTCAGGACGTGCACCACGAGGATGCGGGTCTCCGACAGGCCCTTGGCGCGGGCGAACTTGACGTAGTCCTGCATCAGCGCCTCCTGCGTGCCGGCGCGCGCCAGCCGCGTGACGAGCGACGCCTTGTAGAGCGCCAGCGTCAGCGCCGGCAGCAGCATGTGCTGCAACCCGTCGGCGGTGAAGATCGACAGCCGCAGTCCCAGCACCTCGACGGTCTCGCCGCGCCCGGTGGATGGCAGCCATTGCAGCTCGACCGCGAAGATCAGGATCAGCAGCATCCCGACCCAGAAATTGGGCAGCGAGAAGCCGAAGATCGAGCCGGTCATGATCGCCCTGCCCTGCCAGCGGTCGGCCTTGTAGCCGGCATAGACGCCCAGCGGCACGCCGATCAGGACCGAGAAGACCAGCCCCAGCGCCGCAAGCTCAAGCGTCGCGGGCATGTAGGACAGGATCAGCTGCACGGCCGGTTCGCCATGCACGAAACTGCGCCCCAGATCGCCTTGCAGTGCATTTCCCACGAACTTGAGGAACTGGATGAAGACGGGCTGATCGAAGCCGAAGCGCGCCATCGTCTCGTCGATCTCGGCGGGCGTCGCGTCGGGCGAGATCAGGATGTCGACCGGGTTGCCGATCATGTAGACGCCGAAGAACACGACGACCATCATGGCGATCAGCACGAAGACCGATTGCGCAAGGCGCCGGAGCAGGAAGACGAGCATCGCGGAGGCGTCCCGAAGGTTCAGTGGCGGGGGATGCCGCGCGGGAAGAACCCCCGCGCGGCCTTTGGTGACGGTGCCTCAGCCCGCCGGACGGATCAGGTAGGGCAGCGTGTACTGGTCGGCGCGCGGCGTGTAGTCGATGGCGGCGCGCATCGCCCAGGGCGTGACCTCGTAGTGCAGCGGGATGATCGCGTAGTCGTCCATCGCCATCCGCGACGCCTGCCGCAGCAGGGCCTCGCGCTCGGCGTCGTCGACCGTGCGCAGCGCCTCGAGCAGGACGGCGTCCATGTCGGGGTTGGAGTACTGCCCGCGGTTGGTCCCGCCAAGGCCGAGATCGGCATTGCGGGTCGCCAGAAGCGCCCGGAGCGGCGAGGACATCTCGCCCGTGCCGGCGCCCCAGCCCGCGAGGTAGGCCGAGAACTCGAACGCGTTGCGCCGCGAGAAGAACGTCGAGGCGGTCGAGGCGTCGATTCCTGTGTCCAAGCCGATCCGCGCCCACATCTGCGCCACGGCCTGGGCCACCTGAGCGTCGTTGATGTAGCGGTCGTTCGGCGTGCCGATGGTGATGCCGAAGCCCTCGGGATAGCCCGCCTCGGCCAGAAGCGCCTGCGCCCGCTCGGCGTCGTAGGCCCGCGGCGGCAGGTCGCCCTCCTCGTGGGCGCCGAACATGCCCGGCGGCAGCAGCTCGCCCGCCGACACCGCCACGCCGCCCATGATCCGCTCGACGATGGCGTCGCGGTTGACCGCGATGGTCAGCGCCTCGCGCACCCGGATGTCCTGAAGCGGGTTGGCGCCGTCGGTGCCGGTGATCATCGGCGAGGGCACCTGCGCGTGGTCGAGGTGGATATAGATCACGCGGTTGGAGATGCCCTGCACGACGCGCAGGTCGTCATCGGCGCGCAGGCGCTCGAGGTCCTGGAGCGGCGGGTTCTCCACGAAGTCCACGTCGCCCGCGATCAGCGCCGCGACCCGCGGCCCCTCGGAGGTGAGCGGAAGCATCGTCACCCGCTCCCACGGGGCGGCCTCGCCCCAGTAGCCGGGGTTGCGCACCAGCTCGATGCCCTCGCCGCGGCGGAAGCTTTCCAGCAGGAAGGGGCCGGTGCCGATGGCGGCGGAGCCGTCGTTGAAGGCTTGCGTCGCCGGCACGGGCAGGTCGCCGCAGCCCTCGGGGCTGAAGTCGATGGCCGCGCCGTCCACGCCGTTGGCGCGCGCCGAGATGATGCCGAAGGTCGAGAACTCGGTCGGCATCAGCGGGTAAGGCTCGGCGCTGTGGACGATCAGCGTATGAGGATCGGGCACCTCCATGTCGGTGATGCCGCCCGTGTAGGTGGTGAAGAGCGAGGGCGAATCCGGCACGCCGGGGATGCGGCAGACGGTGTAGACCACGTCGTAGGCGTCGAAGGGCGAGCCGTCGGAGAAGGTGACGTCCGTGCGCAGGTTGAACTGCCACGTCGTCTCGCCGACCGGCTCCCAGCTTGTCGCGAGAAGCGGGGTCAGCTGCTGCGCCTCGTCGGTGCCGACGAGCGATTCGAAGATGTTGCGGCGCAGCTGGTTGTTCGGGCCGAGATTGTGGAAATGCGGGTCGGCGGACGACGGCTCGGACGCAAGGCCGATCCGCAGGTCCTGTGCCGCAAGCGGAAGGGCCGGGATCGCGGCAAGCGCCACGACGGCCAGGCCGCGGAAAACGGGGCTGGACATGACTGGTGGTCTCCTCTGTTGGCGCGCCGGGTTGGCCGCCCGCGGCGGCACCCGGCAGCGCTTGCTCCCATGACGCCGGGTACCGTAGCCGATGCCCGCGACGCGGAAATTGGAAACAGCATGTCCTGGTGTTATGGACCTATAAGGATTCTGCATGGGGCCGGTCCGGCATGGGAGGAACGCGATGCGGCCAAGGGCATCCATCCGCGAATACGAGGTGCTGCGCGCCATCATCACCTCGGGCACGGTGACGGCGGCGGCGCACCGGCTGGGCATTTCGCAACCGGCGGTCAGCCGGCTTCTCGCGCAACTCGAGAGCAACGTGGGCGTCACCCTGTTCGAGCGTCGGGGCGGCCGGCTTCGCCCCACCGCCGAGGCGGTGCGCCTGAACGACCGGCTCGACCGGCTTTTCGACGCGCTGACCTTCCTTGACGGCACCGACCCCTCCGACCCGGCCAGCCAGCCGCTCAGGCTTGCCGCGCCTCCGACGCTGGGGCACCGGTTCCTCGCCCGGGCGATGGCGAGCTTCATGAAGCAGAACCCGGGCCAGATGATCTCGCTCGAGACGTGCACCTCGAACGGGCTGGTCAGCCTGTTGGTGGACGACACGATCGACCTCGGCTTCACGCTGGCCGAGCTGACCCATTCCGCGATGGAGCTGATCCCGTTCCACCGGACGCTCGCCGTCGCGGTGATGGCGCGCGACCATCCGCTTGCCCGCCACGAGGTGATCACGCCCGAGATCCTGCACGACGAGGACCACATCGCGCTGATGCGGCGGCACATGGTGCGCACCCGGCTCGACCAGGTCTTCGCGCGGGCGGGCGTCAGGCCCCGCACCGTGGCGGAGGTCGCGACCGGCGTCAGCGCCATCACGCTGGCCCGGCACGGCGTCGGCGTGGCGGTGATCTGCCCCTTCCCGCTCCTGCGCCTGCACGACCCGGACCTTGCGATCCGCCCCTTCGCGCCCGAGTTCGCCTACCGGGCCTCCTTCGCGGTCTCGACGGTGCGGCCCCTGTCGAAACAGGCGCGCGCGTTCATGCGCCACGTGCAGTTCGCGGTGCGCTCGGAGGGATGGCCCGCGCCCGAGCGGTCCGCCGCACCGTAACGCGCGCCCGGTCCGGGCAACGGAGGAAGGCCCCCGCGGGCGGACGCCTCAGCGTTCGCCGCGGCGATAGGGCTGCATCAGTGCCTGCGGCACCCGCGCCTTTCGCGCCATCACGACCAGTGCCAGCATCGACAGGACGTAGGGCAGCATCAGGAACAGCTGGTAGGGCACGCCGTCCACGACGGTCTGCAGGCGCAGCTGGAAGGCGTCGAAGAACGCGAACAGGACAGCGCCGAGCAGCGCCCGCCCCGGTCGCCACAGCGCGAAGACGACCAGCGCTATGCAGATCCACCCCCTGCCCTGCACCATCGTGGGAAAGAAGGAATTGAAGGCCGCGAGGGTCAGGAACGCGCCTGCCAGCCCCATCAGCGCCGACCCGGCCATGATCGTGCCGATGCGCAGCCAGACAGGGTCGATCCCCTGCGCGTCCACGGCATGGGGGTTCTCGCCCGTCATGCGGATGGCGAGGCCCAGCGGCGTCCGGTAGAGCACCCATGCCAGAACCGCCACGAGGACCAGCGCGAGGTAGGTTGGGGCCGTCTGGTTGAACAGGACCGGGCCGAGGAACGGGATCTCCGAAAGCCCCGGCACGGCGATCGGGCGGAAGGGCTCGACCGTCGGGGGCGAGGTCGCCGTGGGAACCGCGAGGCGGAAGACGTAATAGGAGAAGCTCGACGCGAAAAGCGTGATGCCGAGGCCCGTGACATGCTGGCTGAGCCCGAGAGGCACGGTCATCGCGGCATGGAGCAGGCCGAACATCGCCCCGCAGACCGCCGCAGCCGCAAGCCCCGTCCACAGGTCGGCGCCCGAATAGACCGTGAGCCACCCGATCATCGCGCCGAAGGTCATGATCCCCTCTATCCCGAGGTTCAGGACGCCCACCCGCTCGCACAGAAGAACGCCCAGCGTGCCGAGGATGAAGGGGGTCGCGATGCGCAGCACCGCCTCCCACATGCCTACCGAGGACAGGATGTCGAGGACCACGTTCATCGCCGCACCCGGTATTGCGTGAGGAAGATCGCCACGAGCATCGTCAGAAGCGAAAGCGCCACGGTGACGTCGGCGATGTAGGACGGAATGCCGAGCGCGCGGCTCATGGAATCGGCGCCGACGAACATCACCGCCGAAAACAGCGCCGCGCCGATCACGCCGACGGGATTGAGGTTGGCGAGCATGGCGATGACGATCCCCGAATAGCCGTAGTTCGGCGACAGGTCCGTGGTGACGTAGCCCTTCACCCCCATCACCTCGACTGCGCCCGCAAGCCCCGCAAGCCCGCCCGAAAGGCACGCCACCAGCGCCAGGGTCCGGCCCAGCGGCACACCCGCGAAGGCGGCCGCGCGCGCGTTGAGGCCCGTTGCCCGCGAGCGCATCCCGAACACGGTGCGCGACTGGATCCACCAGACGGCAACGGCCAGCGCCAGCGCGACCGGCAGCCCCGCGTGGAGGCGCGAACGCTCGACCAGCTGCGGCAGGAGCGCGGCGTCGGGCACCGGAACCGACTGCGGCCAGCCGAAGGCGAGCGGATCTTTCAGCGGTCCCTCGATCATCATCGAGACGAAGAGAATGGCCACGAAATTCAGCAGAAGCGTCGTCACCACCTCGTCCACGCCGAAGCGCAGCTTCAGCGCCACGGGAACCAGAAGCAGCGCCACGCCCGCCAGCGCCCCGGTGACGAGGCAGGCGAGGATGGCCACCGGCGCGGGCGCGCCCGCAAGGCCGGGAAGCAGCCCGAAGGCGGTGACGGCCAGCGCTCCGACGTAGAACTGTCCCTCGCCACCGATGTTCCAGAGCCGCGCGCGGAACGCGACGGCGGCGGCGAGGCCCGTCAGGATGAGCGGTGTCGCGCGCGTCAGCGTCTCGGTGATCCCCAGCCGCGAGCCGAAGGCGCCCCTGAGGATCAGGCCGTAGGCCTCGAAGGCGTTGGCGCCCGCGATGGCGATGAGCACGCCCGCCACGACGAGGGCCGCGAGGATCGCCCCGAGCGGCGCGAGGATCGTGAGGGCGGCAGAGGAACTCTCCCGGCGTTCAAGGCGCATCGGCTGCCTCCGCGTTGCGTTCGATGGCGCGCGCGGTGTCCCAGTCGCCCGCCATCATGAGCCCCAGAAGCCGCGCGTCGGCGCGCTCGGCCGGGATCGCGGGCGACAGCCTGCCCCCGACGATCGCGCGGATCCTGTCGGACAGCGCGATCACCTCGTCGAGGTCTTCCGAGATGAGAAGGACCCCCGCCCCCCGCGCGCGCGCCTCGATCAGGCGGCGATGGACGCCCGCGATCGCCCCTTCGTCCAGTCCGCGGCTCGGCTGCGCGGCGATCAGGATGGAGGGCCCGGCCTCGAGGACGCGGCCGAGGATGAGCTTCTGCATGTTGCCCCCCGACAACAGGCGCACGCGGCCGTCCACATGCGCGCCGCGCACGTCGTAGTCCTCCAGCAGGCGGGCCGCCGCCGCGCGCGCCGCCGCGCGCCGCACGATCCCGCGCCGCGAGAACTCGGGCGACCACAGCCGTTCGAGCACCACGTTCTCCCAGGTCGTCATGTCGCCCAGCACGCCCTCCGCGTGCCGGTCCTCGGGGATGCGCCCGATGCCGGCGGCGATGACGTGGGGCACGTCGTGCCGTCCAAGCGGCGCACCCTTGATCCGCAGGGTCCCGCGGTCGGGCGGGTAAAGGCCCGACACGACGCCCGCGAGGGTCGTCTGTCCGTTGCCGGAGACGCCGATGATGCCCAGCGTCTCGCCCGCGCGAAGGCGGAAATCGACGCCGTTGAGCGGCGCGCCCCCGCGCCCCGAAAGGTGCAGGTCCTCGGCCTCCAGAAGCACGGCGCCCGGACGCGCCGGCGGCCGTTCGGGACGCTCCACCGCGCGGCCGACCATCAGTTCGGCCAGCTCGTCCTTCGTGGTCTCGCGCGTCGCGCGTTCGGCCACGACCCGTCCGCCGCGCAGCACGACGACCCGGTCGGAGGCCGACATCACCTCGTGCAGCTTGTGGGAGATGAAGATGATCGACAGCCCCTTGGCGGCCATCTCGCGCAGGGTCGCGAACAGGCGGTCGGCCTGCTGCGTCGTCAGGACGGCCGTGGGCTCGTCGAGGATGAGGATGCGCGCCTCGTTGTAGAGCGCCTTGAGGATCTCGACCCGCTGGCGTTCGCCCACCGACAGGTCCGCGACGCGGGCGTCGGGATCGACGGGCAGGCCGAACCTCTCGGACAGGCCCGCCAGCCGCCGCCGCGCCGCCGCGCGGTCCGACCGCGGCTTCCACAGCGGCTCTGTCCCGGTCATCACGTTGTCCAGAACGCTGAGGTTCGCGGCCAGCGCGAAGTGCTGGTGGACCATGCCCACGCCCGCGTGGATGGCGGCGCGCGACTTGCCGGGCGGCAGGGCCCGCCCCTCGACGCGCACCTCGCCCGCATCGGCCGTGTAGTGGCCGAACAGGATCGACATGAGCGTCGTCTTCCCCGCGCCGTTCTCTCCCAGAAGCGCCACGACCTCGCCCCGCTCCAGGTGGAGCGAGACGTCGTCGTTGGCGAGCGTGGAGCCGAAGCGCTTGGTGATGCCGTCCAGCTCGAGGACGCGCGTCACGCCCGCCCCCCGCAGGGGGCGGGATCCATCGCCTGGCCTTGCGGCATCAGGCGGGCTCGTCGAAGTTGCGCGGAACCTCGAATTCGCCCGCCTTAATGGCTGCGCGCACCTCTTCCATCCGCGCGACCGCCTCGGCCGGCGCCACGCCCTCGACGTAGGAGATGTCGTTCCCGCCATCGGCCATGAGGCTGAGCGGCGTGTAGTTCCGCCCGGTGGGGTTGCCGGCCACCGCATCGGCGAGGGCGGCGTCCATGAGCGGACGGAAGAACCACAGCGCGTTCGCGAAGACCGTGGAGGGGTAGCGCGGCGTATAGTCGATGAGCGAGCCGATCGCGGGGATGCCCCGCTCCTGCGCCGCGTCGGCGGTGCCGATCCGTTCGCCGAAGAGGATGTCCGCGCCCGCGTCGATCTGGGCAAGCCCCGCCTCGCGCGCCTGCGGCGGGTCGAAGAAGGTGCCGATGAAGCTGACGATGTGCTCGGCGTCGGGATTGACCGCCTTCACGCCGTCGGCGAAGCCATTGATCAGCATGTTGACCTCGGGGATCGGGATCGCGCCGACCGAGCCGACGATGCCCGTCTCGGTCATCGCGCCCGCGAGCATCCCCGCAAGGTAGGCCGCTTCCCAGTTCCAGGTGCCGAAGACGCCGAAGTTGTCGCCCGCCGCATCCCCGGAAGAGCCCATGAGGAAGGACGTCTCGGGGTAGTCGGCGGCGACCGTGCGGGCCTCGCGTTCGACGGCGTAGGATTCGCCCACGATCAGGACGTTGCCGGCCTCGGCGAACTCGCGCATGGCGCGCGGGTAGTCGGTGCCCGAAACGCCCTCGGAGAAGGTGTATTCGATCGCGCCCTCGGCGTCGGCGGCGACCATCGCGGCATGAAGGATCGAGTTCCAGGCGTTCTCCACCGGGGACGCATGGATGCCTGCGACCTTCACCGGGCCGGACTGTGCGCGAAGGATCGACGGAGCGGCGAGCGTGGTCGCCCCGATGGCGGCGCCGGTCGTCAGAAGGCGGCGGCGGTTGATGTGGAAGCGGCTCATGGCGGTGTCTCCTCGTTGGCGGCCGAATCGTTGCCGGCCGATCGTGACGGCCACACCTTCTCTGCAATGCCGGCGAAGTCGAGCGGCCCCGGCCGTGCGCCCATGCTAACTGCACATTTTCCACGCAAGGAAGCGTGAAATGCATCTTCGTTGAGCGCGTTCATGGTTCAGGACGCAGCCTTGGGCGCGTAGTCGGCGGGATCGACGGTCTCGGGCCGGCCATCGAGTGCGAGGCGCGACCGCTCGGGAGGGGTCTCGGAGATGACCTTGCCGCGCCGGATGACCTTCAGCCGGTTCGGCCTCAGGCGGATCGCCTCGGCCGGATCGCGGGCCTGAAGAAGCACCATGTCGGCATGGCATCCGGGCTCCAGCCCGTAGCCCTCGAGCCCCAGGACCTTCGCCGGCACCGTCGTCACCGCGTCGAACAGGGTCCTCTTGTCGGCGGCCGAGCCCATCTGGGTGGCGTGCACGGCAATGTGCGCGACGTCCAGAAGGTCGCCCGACCCCATCGAATACCACGGGTCGAGCACGCAATCCTGTCCCAGCGCCACCGGGATGCCCATGGCCAGCATCTCGGGGATACGCGTCAGGCCGCGCCGCTTCGGGTAGGTGTCGTGGCGCCCCTGCAGCATCATGTTGATGAGCGGGTTCGGGATCGCGGCCATCTCGGCTTCGGCCATCATTGGCAGAAGCTTCGAGACGTAGTAGTTGTCCATCGAATGCATCGAGGTGAGATGCGAGCCCGCCACCCTGCCCTGAAGGCCGAAGCGCACGGTCTGCGCCGCCAGCGTCTCGACGTGGCGGGACAGCGGGTCGTCGGTCTCGTCGCAATGCATGTCCACGCGCAGCCCCCGCTCCGCCGCGATCCGGCACAGCGCCTCGACCGAGGCGCGGCCGTCCTCCATCGTGCGCTCGAAATGCGGGATGCCGCCCACGACATCCACCCCCATGTCGAGCGCGCGAGACAGCGCCGCCTCGGCCTCGGGGGAGCGGTAAAGGCCGTCCTGCGGGAAGGCGACGAGCTGCAGGTCGAGATAGGGCGCGACGCGCTCGCGGACCTCCAGAAGGCCCTCGACGGTCACGAGCTTCGGGTCCGAGACGTCGACATGGCTGCGGACCGCCAGAAGCCCCTTGGTCACGGCGAGGTCGCAGTAGCGCATGGCGCGCTCGACGACGGCCTCGCGCGTCAGCATCGGACGCAACTCCCCCCAGAGCGCGATGCCTTCGAGCAGCGTGCCCGACACGTTCATGCGCGGCAGGCCAAGCGACAGCGTGGCGTCCATGTGGAAATGCGGATCGACGAAGGGCGGCGTCAGAAGGTTACCCCCGGCCTCGATCACCTCGCGGGCCTGCGCGGCGATGCCGGCGGCCACCTCCACGATCCGGCCATCCCGGACCGCGATGTCCTGCCCCAGCCTGCCATCGGGCAGCGTCGCGCCACGGATCAAGAGGTCGAAGGTCACGTCGCCAATTCCTTTCATGCCGGTGCGGCGCGCCGCCGGAAGGCGCGACTTGCGCCATCCCCCAATCGAATGGTTGCGCGGTCGCAGTCAAGCCCGCGTTGCAGGGGCGCGCGCGCCGGACGCCGCCCTCGTCAGGACACAGGCATCGGCGCCCCCTGCCCGTCCAGGGGCACGAGCAGGACGAAGCAGACCGCAAGACCCAGCAGGAACAGGGTAAGCAGCACCAGCATCGCGACGTAGCGCCGATCGACATCGAGGATGCGCCCGAGGTTCGTGCGCAGGCCAAGTGCCGCGATCGCGACGATCAGGCAGGCCTGCGACAGCGTCACGAGCTGCGCCACGAGCCAGCCCGGCAGGACGTTCGCGTTGCCGAGGACCGCGAGCGCGACGAAGACCACGAGGAACCACGGCAGGCCCTTCCGGCCCTCGCCCGTCCCCCGGAACGACAGCGCGACCAGCAGCAGGACCGCCGGCAGCAGCGCCACGCGCAGCATCTTCACGAAGGTCGCGAGAACGCCCACCTCGTCGCTGATGGAATGGCCCGCGCCCGCGACCTGGGCCACGTCGTGGATCGTCGCGCCGATCAGGAACGCGGTCTCGGCGGGGTTGAAATCGAGGGCGCGGAACAGGATCGGGTAGGCGATCATGGCCAGCGTCGAGAGGACCGTGACCCCGGTGATCACCAGAAGCGTGTCCGCCTCGCGGCCCTCCCGCCGGGGCAGCACGCTGGCGATGGCGAGCGCGGCCGAGGCGCCGCAGATCGCCACGGACCCGCCCGCGAGCAGCCCGAACGCCTTCTTCCGTCCGAAGACGTAGGACAGGAACACCCCGGCGCCGAGCGTCGCGAGCACGAGGACCGCGACGGCGAGCACCGGAAACCAGCCCAGAACCGACACGTCCTGCACGCTCAGCCTCAGGCCCATCAGCGCGACGCCCCACCGCAGGAGAGTCTGCGAGGCGAAGCCCACCCCCTGCGCGCAGGTCGGCTGATCGGCCACGGCATGAAGCGACATGCCGATCAGCAGCGCGAACAGCATGACCGGCGCGCCGTAGCTCTGGGCAAGGAAATTGGCCGCCGCGCCGACCATTCCGGCCAGCACGAGCCCGCGCCCCAGGGACCGCCAGTCCGACCCGGGGCCGGCCGGCAGCAGGCCCGCGATGCGAGACACCGTCACGCCCCGGCGAGGGCCCGGTCGTAGCCGAACAGCGCGACCGATCCGCCGGTGTGCAGGAACACCACGCGCTCGCCCTTTCCGAAATGCCCCTTGCGCACGAGGTCGATCAGGCCCGCCGCGCCCTTGGCCGAATAGACCGGGTCGAGCAGGATGCCCTCGAGCTGGGCGAACATGCGGATCGCCTCCAGCCCGCTTTCCGTCGGGATACCGTAGCCGGCGCCGACGTAGTCGGTGTTGGCGACCACGTCCTCGCGGGCGACCACGTCAGGGCAACCCAGCTTTTCCGCCGTCCTGACGGCAAGGGCGAAGACGTTGCCTTCCTGCACCGGACGCGGCGCTCGCACGCCGATGCCCAGAAGCGGGATCTGCGCGTTGCACGCCTTCAGACCGGTCACGAGGCCCGCCTGCGTGCCAGCGCTGCCGGTGGCATGGACGATGTGATCGACGGCGAGGGCGCGGTCGTTGAGCTGTCCCACCAGCTCGAAGGCGCAGTTGACGTAGCCGAGCGCGCCGGTGGGGTTCGATCCGCCGCCGGGGATGATGTAGACCTTTCGGCCTTCCGCGCGGAACCGCTCGGCCACCGTCTCCATCTCGGCGTTCATGTCCGCGCCGCCCGGCCGCGTCTCGGTCGTGGCGCCGTGCAGATGGTCGAGCAGGACGTTGCCGTTGCCGATGTAGTTGGGGTCGTTCGAGCCGGTCCTGTCCTCCAGCAGGAGGTGGCAGCCCATTCCGAGCTTCGCGGCGAAGGCGGCGGTCTGGCGGGCGTGGTTCGACTGCGTCGCGCCCTGCGTGATGACCATGTCCGCGCCCTGAAGCTCGGCCTCGGCCATCAGGAACTCGAGCTTGCGCGTCTTGTTGCCGCCCGTCGAAAGGCCCGTGCAATCGTCGCGCTTGATCCAGATGTCCGGCCCGCCAAGCTCGGCGCTCAGGCGGTCGAGCCGCTCCAGCGGTGTCGGAAGATGCGCGAGGAAGCGGCGCGGAAAGCGGGCGAGGTTCATGGGGGCGGCGTCCTTCTCTTGAATGATATTCCAGTTAGCACCGCGCATCTGTGACAGCGAATGGATATGTTGCATCATGACTTGCGGATTCTGCATGTTGGGAGAGTGCCATGCGGCATGACTGGATCGCCGATATCCTCGCCGTGATCGACAGCGGCTCGTTCGCGCGCGCGGCCGAAGCGCGCAACATCACCCAGTCGGC
Source organism: Roseicyclus salinarum (assembly GCF_029624655.1). Taxonomy (GTDB): domain Bacteria; phylum Pseudomonadota; class Alphaproteobacteria; order Rhodobacterales; family Rhodobacteraceae; genus Roseibacterium; species Roseibacterium salinarum. The sequence goes on along the minus strand of NZ_JARRSA010000004.1, from coordinate 21,520 downwards.
CTTCACCCGGCGCATCGACGCCATCGAGGCGCAGCTGGGCGGTTCGCTCTTCGACCGGCGCCGCAAGCCCGTGGCGCTCCGCCCCGGCGCGCAGGCCCTCGAGCGGAGCCTGCGCACGGCCCTGCAGGTGCAGTCGAGCCTCCTTCAGGAGGCATCAGAGGTCGCCACGGGCAGCCGTTCGATCACGCTCGCCTGCCAGCACGCGATCAGCGCGACCGTCTCGCCCGGCATTGTGCGCACACTGTCGGGCGTGGGGCTGGAGCCCGTCCGCATCCGCTCGGGCAACCGGGACGAATGCCTGGTGATGCTGCTGTCGGGGAAGGCCGACCTCGTCATCAGCCACGCCGTTCCCGGAGCGGGCCCCGAGGCCTGCGGCTTCGAGGAATGCAGCATCGGAAGCGACATTCTGATACCGTTGGCCCATCCCGCGCTCGGGCGGCGCGCCGATGGCCGCCTTCCCGTCGTCGCCTACCCCGCGGACGTGTTCCTCGGGGCGCTGGTGGCCGGCCTCTGGCGCGAGCTGCCCGAGGACGTGGTCCTGCACCGCCGCGCCGAGACCTCCCTGACCCTCGCGGCCTACCGCTACGCGGTCGAGGGCCTTGCGGTGGCGTGGCTGCCGCGTGCGCTGGCCGCGGAGGACATGCGCGCCGGCCGGCTGGTCCGGGTCGAGGGCGTCGGGCCCGACCTTGCGCTCGACATCAGGATGATCCGCCTCGCGGGGAGCGGCCGCGAGGGGGCCCGGCGCGGCTGGGACGCCATCGTCGCGGCGGGCACCCCCCTGTCAGAAGGCGTCCCATAGCGCCCGCCCCACCGGGTCGAGCCGCTCGGGCGAGGAGAACAGCGAGATCGTAAGCCGTGCGGTCCACGTCGGCCCTCCCATCCGCACGAGGCGGCCATCGGCCAGTTCTTCGGCAATGGAGAAGGCGGGAAGCCACGCAACCCCGCCCCCCGCCAACGCCTGCCGCTTGAGCGCCTCGGCGAGCGCGTCCATGTAGCGGATGTCTAGCGCCGTGTCGCGGCCGCCGATCGTGCGGTCCACGACGCTGCCGAGAAAGGTGTCGGGGTCGTAGCTGAGATAGGGCACGGGCCGCGCGCTCGGACCGCCGAGGGTCCAGCCGTTGCGCACCGCGGCGGCGTGCTGCGCCACCGGCACGAGGTCCTCGGTGCAGATGTCCTTCCGGGCGAAGCGTGTCTCGTCGAGGATCGGCTCGACGTGCTGATGGCGATAGTAGAGCAGGAACTCGCAGCCGCCGTCGGACAGGAGCTGGCAGCAGGCCGCCATGGTGTCGGAGACGACGCGCACACGCATGTCGGGCATGACCTTCGCGAATTCGGATAGGCGCGGCTGCAGGTAGTTGACCGAAATCGCGTGAAGGGCGGCGATGCGCTGCTGGGGCAGCTTGCTGTGCTCGGCGGCGCGGATCGACTGGCGTGCGTCGGTAAGCTGCGCGAGCGTGACCTGCGCCGTTCCGAGGAACTGCCGCCCGGCCGGCGTGAGCTTCACCGGGTAGCTGGAGCGGTCCACCAAGGACGTGCCGACCCACGATTCGAGCGACTTGATCCGGCGGCTGAAGGCCGATTGCGTCACGTTCCGCTCCTCGGCGGCGCGCGAGAAGTTCAGCGTGCGGCCGAGACAGACGAAATCTATCAGCCAGTTGATGTCCATAGCCGTCCCGCCCGTCCTTTCGGGGCAGTCTATCGCCGGGAAAGGGTCATGCAAGATCGGAATAGTTACTTGAGACATAAGCATTGGCGCGCAGGCCGGAAACTTGCCTACCGTCGATCCATCAGCCTCCGCCATGTCCCGAGGCCAAGAACCCGCCCGGACAGAACCGGTCGACCCACAAGCAACTCAACGGGGATCAAGATGAAGAAGACGATCACGACGGCCCTTACCACCACGGCGCTTGCGGCGGGCCTTGCCCTGCCGGCCGCCGCCGAGACCACGATCCGCCTCTCGACCTACGTGAACGAGATCGACATCCGCCACGACGGCTTCCAGTATTTCGCCGACCTCGTCGCCGAGCGCACGGGCGGCAACGTGGAAATCCAGATCTTCCCGTCCTCGACGCTTCATGGCTGGTCCGAGGGCGTGGACGCGCTGCAGGGCGGCGTATCCGACATCAGCTGGATCCCCGCCGACGAGCGCCTGCCCTGCTACCGGGTCACCTCGCTCTATCCGGCGATGATCGACCTCGAGAACCAGGTTGAGATGGACGCCGCCTACGCCGATCTCATCCGCGCCGAGGCGGCCGAGGTGGGTCTCGTGCCGCTATTCAACTCCAACTATTCCTACGACCAGGAATGGTGGTTCGAGGAGCCGATCGCGGATCTGGGCGACCTGCAGGGCCGCCAGGTGCGCTCGATCGGTCCGCTGGTCAGCATGATGATCGAGACCTGGGGCGGCGCTCCGGTCTTCGTGGCGCCGAGCGAAGTCTTCCAGTCCGCCGAACGCGGCGTGGTGGACGGCATCAACATGGGCGTGGCCACCTACTCCAGCTGGCAGCTCTGGGACGTGATGCCCTACATGGTCAACGGAAGCCTGTTCTACGGCAACATCAACTACATGATGAGCCAGAGCGCCTACGACCGCCTGACCCCCGAGGAGCAGGCCATCGTGATGGAGGCCGCGGCCGAGACCGAGGCATGGCTGAAGCCGCGCTACGAGGCCTGGGTCGACCAGCGTGTGGGCAATGCCGTGATGGCCGGCGGCGGTGCGGCGGTGTCGCTCTCCGTCGAGGAGCGCGCGGCCCTTCTGGAAAGCGTGCAGCAGACCTGGAACGCCGAGGTCGAGGCCGCCTGCGGTCCCGAGCTTGCCGGGCAGATCCTCGATCTCTTCGCCCAGAACGCCCCGTGACCGGCGAGTGACCTGAAAGACCGCGGGCCCGCATCGCGCGGCCCGCGGCGCTTCCACCATGTCCGATGGCTGCAATCCTGCGGGGGTCCCGGTGACGAAACTCGACCGATACATCCAGCTTGCCGAAAGGCTCGTGGTCTGGCTCGCCGCGGCGGGCGCGTGCATCATCCTCGTGCAGATGACGTGGATCAGCTACGGCGTCTTCGCGCGCTACGCCCTGAACGCGCCCGACAGGATGGTCACGGAAGCCACGGCGCTGCTTCTGTTCCCCGTCGCCTTCGCGGGCCTCGCCTATGCCCTGCGCGAGGACGCCTACCCGCGGGTCACGATGCTGACCGACAGGCTTCCCGCCCCCGGCCGCAAGGCGGTGGCGATCCTCAATCTCGCCCTGATGCTGGGCGTCGGCCTGTTCTTCGCGATCGCGGCCGGCAACGCGACGCTGCGCGCCTTCTCGTCGGGCGCCTCGTCGGAAATCCTTCTTTGGCCGCGGTGGATCTTCTGGGTGCCGGGCGCCACGTCGCTGATCGTCTTCACGATCTACGCGGCACTGCGCTTCGCGCGCGTCATCATGACCCCCGCGCGGGAGATGTGAGCCATGGAATGGTATGAAGTCGGCCTCGGCCTCCTTGGACTGCTGGTCCTGCTGATCGCGATCGGACTGCCGATCCCCTTCGCGCTGGCGGCGGCATCGCTGCCCTTCCTGTGGCAGATCCAGAGCTTCCAGACATCGCTCGTGTCCTCCCAGCTCAAGCTGTGGGGGGTGTGGATCAACTACATCCTGCTGGCCGTGCCGCTTTTCGTGTTCCTCGGAGAGCTGATCGGACGATCGAACATCGGCCCGCGGCTCTACCAGTTCCTGCACCAGGGCGTGCGCGTGCGCGGCTCGGCCGCCTATGGCTCCATCGGCGCGTGCGCGGGCTTCGGCGCCGTATCGGGCTCGTCCATGGTGGGCTCGCTGACCATCGGCGGCGTCGCGCTGCCCGAGATGCTGCGCCTCGGCTACGGCAAGGAGCTGTCGGCGGGCGTCCTTGCGGCGGGCGGCACGCTGTCGGTCCTGCTTCCGCCCAGCCTGATCCTGCTGTTCTACGGCATCGTCACCGACCAGAGCATCGGCGACCTCTTCATCGCGGGCGTGGTGCCCGGCCTCATGCTGGCGACGCTGTTCTCGGTCGTGGTAATGGTCTGGGGCGTCATGCACCCCGACGACATCCCCGACAGCGAGCAGGCGGCGCGCATGACGCTGTTCCAGATCGCGGCCACGATCGGCCCGATCGCCCTGATCGGCCTCGTCATCACCGTCGCGATCTACGGCGGCATCGCCACGCCGACCGAGGCCGCGGCCGTCGCCGCCCTCCTGACGGTCGTGCTGGCCTTCGGCGTCGGCGGCCTGCGCTGGGACGGCTTCAAGGACGCGCTTTTCTCCACGATGCGAACGATGGGCTACCTCGGGCTCCTGCTGTCGGCCGGCACGCTGTTCGGCTTCGTGCTGACCTACTACCGCGTGCCTCAGGAATTCACCGAACTGTTCCTCAGCTTCGACCTCTCGCCCTATACGGTGCTTGCGATCGTGCTGGTGTTCTACATCGTGCTCGGCATGTTCCTCGAGCCAGTCTCGATGACCTTCATCACCCTGCCCACGATCTTCCCGCTGATGGCGGCGGCCGGGTTCGACCTGATCTGGTTCGGGGTCGTCTACACCGTGACCATGGAGATCGCGGTCCTGACGCCGCCCGTGGGGCTCAACCTCTATGTCATACAGGGCATCAGCCGCGGCAAGGTCAGCATCGGCCAGGTCATCCGCGGATGCCTTCCCTTCATCGGCGCGCTGGTCCTGCTGATCGTCATGCTGGTCGCCTTCCCGCAGATCGCGCTCTGGCTTCCCGAGCAGATGCGATGACCGGACCCGATGGCGCGCCTCCGCGTGGGACGGAGGCATCGGCGGAAGCTGCGCTTCCCGTCGTGATGGTGCACGGATACCTCGGCGGATCGGCGCAATGGTCCGATCTCCGGGCGGCACTTTCGGAGCGGTTCAGGACCGTCGCGGTCGACCTGCCCGGCTTCGGCCGCGCAAGCGCGCACGCAGCGCCCGCCACGATCGCGGGTTTCGCCGAGCACGTGATCGCCGAACTCGACGCGCAAGGCATCGAGCGGTGCATCCTGATCGGGCACTCGATGGGGGGCATGATCTCGCAGGAGGTGGCGCGCAGGGTCCCGCACCGCCTCGAGCGGCTCGTGCTCTACGGAACGGGCGCGCTCGGCTCCATGCCGGACCGGTTCGAGCCGATCGAGGTGTCGCTCGACCGGCTGCGGCAGGACGGCGTGGCCCTGACCGCGCGCCGGATCGCCGCGACATGGCTGCTCCACGGCGAGGCGCATCCCGCGTTCGAGGCGCTCTGCGCGATCGGCGCACAGGCGGACGCATCGGCGGCGCGGACGGCGCTGAGTGCGATGGCGGCATGGGACGGGCGGGACGCCCTGCCGCAGCTCACCATGCCGTCGCTGATCATCTGGGGGGATGAAGACCGCTCCTACCGCTGGGCGCAGGTGCAGCACCTGTGGACGAACCTGCCCAACGCGTCGCTGGCCGTCATCCCCGGCGCCTCGCACGCCGCGCATGTCGAGAAGCCCGAGATCTTCCGGCTGATCCTGGAGGATTTCCTCTCGTCATGACGCCGGGGCTCCGCCCCACCCGGCGGGGCGCGTGGATCAAAGGATGTTGATCTCCACGCTTTCGGCCAGCGTGTTGGCGATGAAGCAGTAGCGGTGCGCGCGGTCCTGCATCGCTTCGAGCGCGCCGGTATCGGGCGAGAAGCCCGCGTCGAAGCGCACCACCGGGTGCAGGTCGATGCGCGTCACCGACATCTGCCCGCGGCCGTTCTTGCCGAGATGGGCGACGGCGCGGTCGCTGTAGCCGGCGACGGGCCACCCCGCCTTCGCGGCAAGGGCGAGGAAGGTCATCATGTGGCAGCTCGACAGGGCCGACGCGAGGGCCTGCTCGGGGTTGGTGTGGGCGGGATCGCCGCCCCAGTCCGGGGCGGCGTCCACGGTCACGTCGTGGCGGTGGTTGAACAGGACGGTATGGGCGTTGGAATACCTGCCCGACTGCAACGCGGGCTCGGCACGCTGCCAGTGCAGCTCGATGGCGAGGTCGGACATCTTGTCGGGTCTCCGGTCCGGGGCGCGCACGAGCCGTCAGGCGACGGCGAGCTGCTTCTTGGGGTCGTAGAACGGGCGCTCCACCACGGTCGCGCGGGTCGGACCCGATGGCGTCACGACCTCGAGCTCCGCGCCCAGATGCGCGGCCTCGACCGACACCATCGCAAGCGCGATGTTCCGCCCGAGCCGGGGAGAATGGACGGCGGAGGTGACCTTGCCCACGTTCGTCCCGTCCCGGTTGATCGCCCAGAAGCTCGTGTTCGGACCCTTGAGCGGCTCGCAGTCGATGATCAGCCCGACCTGCCTGCGGTGCACGCCCTCGTCGCGGATGCGGCGGAGCGCGGCCTTGCCGATGAAATCGGCCTCCATCTCGAGGTTCACCAGCCGGTCGAGCCCCAGCTCGTAGGGGTTCGTGCCGATGTCGGCGTCGGCGTGGTAGGACAGCATCCCGCCCTCGATGCGCCGGATCGACGAGGTGTGGCCCGGCTTGAGGCCGTAGGCCATGCCCGTCGCCATGATGCGCTCCCACAAGGCGTCGCCCTGCGCGCCGTCGCGAAGATAGAGCTCGTAGCCAAGTTCGCTCGACCAGCCGGTGCGCGACACGATCAGCGGGATGCCGTCAAGATCGACCTCGCGCAGCCAGTAGTAGCGAAGGTCCATGATCTCGTCGCCGAAGAGCGCCTGCATGATCTGGCCCGACTTGGGCCCCTGCAGCTGAAGCGGCGAGACGTCGGGTTCCGTGATCATGACGTCCATGCCCGAATGCACCGCCACGCCCTGCGCCCAGAGCAGGATGTCGCTGTCGGCCAGCGAGATCCAGAAATGGTTCTCGGCCAGCCGAAGCAGGATGGGATCGTTCAGGATGCCGCCGGCGGCATTGGTGATCAGGACGTACTTGCACTGTCCGACCGCCATCTTCGAGAGGTCGCGGGGCGTGAGCATCTGCACGAAGCGCGCGGCGTCCGGGCCGGTGATCTCGACCTGCCGTTCGACGCCGACGTCGCACAGGATCGCGTCGTTCACGAGGTTCCAGAAGTTCTGTTCCGGATCGCCGAAGTCGCGCGGGATATACATGTGGTTGTAGACGGAAAAGGCCTTGGCGCCCCAGCGGACGGTGGCGTCGAAATAGGGCGATTTCCGGATCTGAGTGCCGAAGCCGAAGTCGTCTGCGTGCATGGTGTCCTCCCTGATCCCCTGTCCGTCCGGATGTGCGGCGGCATGACGGATCCGTCCGAGATGTAGATCCGGGCGCCCCGAAAAGTCGGACCAAAAAATGGGCTGGCTCAGGCCGAACGGACTGTTTTTCAGGCAGGTCGCGGACCGTTCGGTCGGGAGGCCTCAGCGCGCCGCCGAGGCGGCCAGCCGGGCGAGGTTCGGGCGGGACGTCTTGACCGTCCGAGTCGCGATGTAGGTCATGTATCTGTCGACGCCGAGCTCGGCATCGACCATTGCCTGCATGAGGGCCTGGAAGGACGCAAGGTTCGGGCTGACCACCTTCAGCACGTAGTCCATTCCGCCACCCGTCGCGACGCATTCGGTGAACTCGTCATGGGCGTGCACGAAGGCTTCGAAGCGGGCGAAATCGGACTTGCGGTGATGCGTCAGGGAGACCGTGACCACGACCTGGGTGGCGTCGCAGATCCGCTCGAGGGCGATCTCGGCGTGGTAGCTCCGGATGAAGCCCGCGGCCTTCAGCCGGTCGAGGCGCGCCCAGCAGGGCGTCGGAGAAATGTTGGCGATTTCCGCAAGTCTCGTCTTGCTCAGCTGGCCGTGCTGCTGCACGGCGCTGAGGATGCGAAGGTCCGTGGCGTCGAGGCCAAACCTTTTCATGTCCGCGAACCCTTCCCCCCTGTCGCCGCTTGGGCTGATGGCGGCCGCCTCCCCGCGTCGCCTGCGCGGATCCTAGCGCGGCGCGGCGCGCCATCTTGCGGGGTTTGCGACCAATTCTGCCGCAAACTCGTCCATCGGACGGGCAGCGGGCGGCATGACGGAGCGCGGGAGCGGCTCGGGGCCGGATCCGCCGGGCGGGGCGGACCCGGCGTCCGGCGCCCGCAAGGTTCAACCGTGTCCGGCCAAAACGGCCGCGCGGATCGCGTCCGCCGCTGCGGCGATCGATGCCGCCGAGGCCTGCGTCAGGGGCTTCTCGAAGATCACGCTCAGCGCGTAGACGGTTTCCGGGCTGATCTCCATCTCCTTGTCGGACGCCATGCCTAGCGTCACCGCAAGGATGGTCCCGGCGCTTGCGGTGATCCCGAAATCGCGCAGGTCGATCGTCCCGTCGAGGGCGTCCTCGAACAGCGCGAGGTTCTGCAGCGGCGAGTCGATGAAGGCGGTCTGATCGAACCGAACCGGGTCCGAGAGCAGGTCCCGCATCTCGCCCAGCGAAAGGTTGTAGAAGCCCGACATGCCGCCCAGCACCAGCTCGGCCTCGCCATAGGCGCGCGCAAGAACCTGCTCGGGCGATCTCGCGACGTTCAGGCGGCCCAACTCGAACGTCTCGGGGTCCATGTCCGACCACGCCGGCAGAAGCGCGTCCCGCGCCCAGGGCTGCCCGCTGCCGCCACGCGGCTCGCCGTCGCCGTGGCCCTGCTCGCCACCGGCGGCGCCCGCCTGCGGTCCGGGCGCGTCGCCCGCGCCGCCGGGGTCATGGCCGCCGCCGCGGCCACCGGACCCGACGCCGCCGCCCTCCTCGTGGCTTCCGCCCTCATCATGGCCGTCGCCCTCATCGTGACCGCCGCCCCCGCTTCCGCCTGGCCCTCCGGCTCCGCGTCCGCCGCTGCCGCCCCCGCCCTCCTCCTGCGCGAAGGCTGCCGAAACGCCCCACGGATAGGGCGCGGTGACGACGCCTGCCGCCAGCGACGCCGCAACGGCAATCGCAGAGACCGCCGCCACCGAGATGACGGGTCTTGCAAACAAGGACTTCATCGTTTCCTCCAATCTGCGATCACTCTCGATCGGAGGCTAGGCAGCGCTTCGAGTAGAAACTATGACCTATGTCAATCTTATGACGTGAAACCTGCTCCCGTTCCGCGTTCCGGCTTGGCGCGCAACGAAGTCCCGCCCCGCCCTCAGGACGGGCCTGCCGCCCATGTCACCATGTTCTCGAAGAGCACGTCGTATCCGGGCCAATCGAGGAAGGGCCTCGGCAGCCAGTGCTCGCTCATGTCGGAGGCCCAGGCGAGGGTCCGGCCCTTGCCATGCGTGCCCGACACCAGAAGCGGAAGGCCGCCCTGATCCCCGGGAAGGCGCAGGATGATCTCGGCGCCGGGCCGCGCCGAAAGCTCGTTCACCCCAAGGAGATAGGGCCAGTCGGACGGCACCCCGGCGAGAAGCGGATGTCCGGCCTGCACGACCTCGGGCGTCGCGCCCTCGGGGATTTCCACGCGGTCGTCATGGGGCAGGCATTCGACCGGCAGCGCGCGTTCCACCGGCGTGCGGTGCCAGCGCCCGCGCCCGTCGATGCCCTGGAAGGTCATGTAGCCGCCGATCATGATCAGGCCGCCCCCGTCCTGCACCCAGCCCTCGATCAGCTTCAGGCGGTTCGGCACGCGCTGGCCGCGCAGCCAGACATCGGGCGGCAGCAGAAGCGTGTTGGCTCCGATGTCCGACAGCATCACCACGTCGTAGGCCTCGAGCGCCTCGCGGGTGTAGGGAAAGCCCTCGGCGGCCTCGTGCGCCTTCATGTAGGTCACGTCGATCCCGGCGCGCTCCATTCCCTGCACGAAGCGGTCGGCGCCGGTGTGGAAGGTGACGCTGCCGAACTGGTCGAAGCCCTTGAAATGGCTGGCCGAGCTGACCCAGCTTTCGCCGACGAGAAGAAGTTTGGTCATGGCGTGGTCTCCGGTGTTGTGTAGGCGCAAAGCGCCGCGGCGGGGTTGGCGACCATCAGGCGTTCGAGGTCGCCCTCGCCGAGCCCGAGCCGCAGGAGGCGGGGAAGGAAATGGCGCTGCACGTGGGCATAGCCGTTCCCGCCGAAGGGCGTCAGCATCATCTTCACGAAGACGTCCTGCGACAGGAGCAGCCGGTCGCGGTATCCGTCGCGGACCAGCGCCGCGATGGCGCGCGCGCAATCCTCGTCCGAGGGGCATTGAACCTGCTGGTCGTCGTACCAGTAGTCCATGCCGATCATGTCGTATTCAAGGAACGCGCCCCGGTCGGCGAGCGCGCGCTGGTAGTCGCCATCGTCCCATGACGGGTTCATGTGGCACAGGATCACCCGGTCGAGCGGCTGGCCCTCGCCCGCGACGGTGTCGAGAACCTCGTGGGCCAGACGCTCCCATCCCGGCAGGTGGATCATCAGGGGCAGGCCGGTCTCCAGCGCGGCCATCGACGCGCCGCGAAGGCTCTTGCGCTCCTCCGGGGTGAAATCCGCGCTGACGCCGATCTCGCCGATCAGCCCGATGGGCACGGCCTCGGGGCCGACGCCTTCGCGATGCTCGGCCACGAGTTCCCGCGCGACGTCCTCGGCGGTCATCGCGGCAAGCCCGGCGGGATGCGAGGACTGCAGGTAGTAGCCCGATCCCATGACGATATTGAGGCCGGTGGCCTTGGAGATCCGCCTGAGCGCCTCGGGCGAGCGCCCGATGCCGCGGCAGGTGGGGTCCACGACGGTCCGGCCGCCCTCCTCGGCGAATTGCAGCAGCTCTGCCACCGCGAGGCTCTCGTCGTTGAGCGCGCAGTTGTCACGGCAGGCGAAGGGGTCGTGCTTCAGCCGCGACAGGATCGAGGCGCTGACCGGCAGGTCGCGGATCGGCGAGACGAAATCGGGGTCCCTGCCCCGCCACCAGCAGGTGCAATCGTTCAGGATGTGCTCGTGCATCAGGGTGACGCCGAGGCTGTCGCGCGCCACGGGGCCGGCGACGGCGGAAACGGTCGGCGACGGGGTCCTATGCATGGGATGTCTCCTTGTCCGCCGCGAGGGGCGCATCGTGGAACGCGATTTCCAGCTCGGTCACGCGCCCGAAGACCGCGCCGAGGCGCTCGCGGTCGCGAGGGTCGCCATGGCGGTCGATCGCGGCCTTGAGCCAGCGCGCCTGCGCGGCGAAGGTATCGTCCGCGTGCAGGTCCACCCACCGGCGGACATGAGGATCGGCGATCTCGCGCGACGCCGCCGCGCTGCACCATGTCCAGTACATCCATTCGGCGGCGAACATGGCGGTCACGATCTGCAGGAAATCGCCCTCGCGCGCGAGGTCGAGCATTCCACTGTCGAAGGCCCGCACCGCCTCGGGGACGGGGATGCCGGTCTGGACGCCGAGCTCGGTGAAGCTCTGTTCGAAATAGGGGATCTGGTCTCTGACCAGAGCGTCCTGCACCCCGACCAGCCACCGCTTCGCCTCGAGGTCGGGCGCCTTGGCCGTGGCGAAGGCGAAGATCGAGATGGCGGTCTCGACGAAGGCGCCCTCGTGCACGAGGTAGCGGTGATATGCGCTCGCGGGCAGGGTACCTTCGGCGACGGCGCGGACGAAGGGATGGGCGAGCATCCGCGCGAGGACCTCGGCGTTGTCCCGAAGGATGAGGTCGGAGAGCGCGGTCATGGGCCGTCCAGCACCGGGCGCGCCGCCTCGACGAAGGCTGTCACGCGCGCGGCCTCGACGGAGTTCCACCAGACGCCGCCTTCCTTCAGCGATGAGGCCACGATGACCGCGTCCACACGCTCGAGGATCGGCACCACATTCCCGGGCGTCACGCCCGAGCCCACCAGAACGGGCAGATGCGTCGCGTCGCGCACTGTCTCGATCTCGCCGAGATCGGCGCTGTCGCCCGTGCGCTGGCCCGTCGCGATCACGGCGTCGGCGTCGAAGAAGGCGAGGTCGCGGGTCAACTCGGTCACGCTGCGGTCGGCCACGATGGCGTGGCTGCCGTGCTTGACGTGGCTGTCGGCGAAGACGCGGATGCCCTCGGCCCGAAGCTTCGAGCGGTAGCGCAGCGCCTCGGCCGCGCGTCCCTCCATGAACCCCTCGTTGGCGACGTAGGCGTTGGCCCACTGGTTCACCCGGATGAAGGACGCCCCCGACGCGGCGGCGACGGCGAAGGCAGGGATCGGCGCGTTCGCCAGCACGTTGATCCCCATCGGCAGGTCGAACTCCCGCGCGATCCGGTCGGCGACGACGGCCATGAAGGCCGCCGTCTCGGGGCCGATGTCCTCTGGCTTGGAGAACGGAATGTCGCCGTGATTCTCGACCAGCAGCCCGTGCATCCCGCCTGCGACCAGCCGTTCGGCGTCGCGCAGGCAGAACGACAGGATCTCTTCGCGCGGCGCGCCTCGGTAGCGGGGCGCGCCCGGAAACGCCGGGCAGTGGATCATCCCGATCAGCGCCTTCTTCCGGCCGAAGATCTCCTCGATCGCGTTCTGCGGCCTGTCCGATATCTGCGCCATGATCAGCCTTTCCTGCGCCCGCCGCCGAACCGGAAGTTCGCGGTGAAGATGCGCGTGTTGAGCCAGATCGCGACAAGGATGATGGTGCCGGTGACGATCTGGGTGAAGAACGGCGAGATGTGCATCAGGATCAGGCCGTTGCCGATCACCGCGATGGTCATCGCGCCCAGAAGCGTGCCGAGGATCGAGCCGCGCCCGCCGAACAGCGACGTGCCGCCCAGCACCACGGCCGCGATCACCTGAAGCTCGAAACCCACCGCCGCGTTCGACGACCCCGAGCCGAGGCGCGCGGCGATCAGAAGGCCCGCCACCGCGCTCGCCACTCCGGTCAGGACGTAGACCGAGGCGATCGTCCCGCGCGCGGGCATCCCCGCGCGGCGCGCGGCCTCGGGGTTCGATCCCACCGCGACCACGCGGCGCCCGTAGACGGTGCGCGCAAGGACGACGGTGCCGAGAACGGCGATCGCCACGGCGACGAAGACGGGCACCGGTATGCCCGAGACCTGCCCCCGCCCCAGCGCGAGGAAGCCCGGAAGGTCGGGGATCGGGATCGAGTAGCCCTGCGTCAGGTAAAGCGCGAGGCCGCGCAGGATCGACAGGCCCGCCAGCGTCACGATGAAGGCGGGGATGCCCTGGTAGGCCACGAACCAGCCCTGCACCAGGCCGATGAAGGCGCCGAGCGCCAGCATGCCGAGGATCACCAGCGGCCAGGGAAGCCATCCGGCCGACAGCACGATGGCCGCGACCGCGTTGATCAGCGCCACCTGCGAGCCGACCGACAGGTCGATGCCCGCGGTGATGATGACGAAGGTCATGGCGACGGCGACCACCAGGATCGGCGCGGCCTGCCGCAGGATGTTCAGAAGATTCACCGGCGTCAGGAACGCCTCCGTCATGACCGAGAAGAACACCACGCAGACGAGGAAGAAGCCCGCGATGGACAGGACCTGCGCGTGCTCGGTGAAGAAGTCCGCGATCGCGGAACCCTGCCCGCGCTCGGTGTACTGGACGCTCATATCGCCTCTCCCTTGCCGACAATCAGCTTCACGAGATCCTCGAGGCTCGTGTTGCCGATGCCGCGTTCGGCCACCTTGGTGCCCTCGTACATCACCGCGATGCGGTCGCAGACCTCGAACAGGTCCTGAAGGCGGTGGGTGATCAGGATCACCGCGACGCCGCGCGACTTCACCTCGTTGATGAGCCGCAGGACGGCCTCGACCTCGGCCACGGCCAGCGCCGAGGTGGGCTCGTCCATGATCAGGACGCGGGGCTGGAAGGAGGCGGCGCGCGCGATGGCGATGGCCTGCCGCTGCCCGCCCGAAAGCTGTTCGACGCGCGCATTCAGGCGCGGGATGCGGATGTCGAGATCGTCGAGCATCTGCCGCGCCCTTTCGCGCATGGTGCGGCGGTCGAGGAACGACCAGCGCGACACCTCGCGCCCGAGAAAGAGATTGCCCATCACGTCGATGTGGTCGCACAGGCTGAGATCCTGGAACACCATCTCGATGTTGCGGGCGCGCGCGTCGGAGGGGTTGGAGAACCGCACCTCCTCGCCGTCCACGCGCATGGTGCCCGCGTCCGGGACGTAGGTGCCCGATATGATCTTGGTCAGCGTGGATTTCCCCGCCGCGTTGTCGCCGATCAGCCCGACGCATTCGCCCGGATAGACGTCGAGATCGACGCCGCGCAGGGCCTCGATCGATCCGAAGGTCTTGCGGATGTCCCGCAGCGAGATGCGCGGGACGCCCCTGGCCTCGGAGGCGGAACCGGAGGGCATGACGCCCTCCGGCCCGGCAATCGCCATGTCTCGCGATTGCGCGGATGTCATTCGAAGATGCTCCGGAAATCGTCCACGTTCTCGCTGGTGACGATCGTCACCGGAACCGAGACGATCGCCTCGGTGCTGCCGCCCGAGGCGAGGTCGCCGAGGATGCGGACCGCGGTCGCGCCCATCTCGCCGGGGTCCTGCTGGATCACCGCCTCGACGTAACCCTCGTCGATGCCGCGGATCGCCTGTGCGGTCAGGTCCCAGCCGAAGACGTGGATGTCGCCCTGGCGGCCCTGGCTCTCGACGGCGGCGATGGCGCCCAGAAGCGCGGGCTCGCCGGTGGCGTAGATCGCGTCGAGGTTAGGGTTGGCCGTGATCAGGTTCTCGGCCGCCGACAGCGCGATGTCCTGCACGTTCTGGCCATCGACCACGCCCGCCACGGTGATGCCGTCCACGCCCTCGATGCTGGCCTCGAAGCCGTCCTGGCGGATGTTCTGGATCGCCGAGTTCAGAGCGCCGACGATGCCGACCGTCGCCGTGCCGTCCATCTCGGACTGCACGTACTCGACGAAGTAGTCGCCGATCATGCCGCCGGCATCCATGTTGTCGACGCCGACCTGCGCGGCCTGCGGGCCTTCGGGCAGAACGGCGTCCACCGCGACGACGGGAATGCCCGCGTCGGCGGCCTGCTGCACCGCCGGCATGATGCCGTTCACGTCGATCGCGACGACGACGATGCCGTCCACGCCCTGCGCGATGTAGGTCTCGATCGCGCTGTTCTGGGCGGCGGGATCGTTGTTGGCGTTGAAGATCACCAGCTCGTCGCCCTGCGCCTCGGCGGCGGCGGTCGCGCCTTCGTTCATCTGGTTGAAGAACAGCGCCTGCTGGTTGATCTGCACCAGCGCGAAGGTCTCGGCGCCGGCGGAACCAGCTGCGAGACCGATGGTTGCGGCGGCTGCAAGCAGCGCGCCCCTGGTCATGGTCGTCATGTCGTCAATCTCCTCTGTCGGGTTGGGTGGTATGGTCTGCTCTTGCTTTTCTTGCTTTTCTCGCTTCGTTCGGCGCCGCGACCGACGCCCTCTCGATCAGCTCGACCGGTAGGTACTCGACCAGGTCCGGCAGGGTCCGATCGTCCCAGTCGCCGTCGAGCAGCAGCTCGACCGCGCGTTCTCCAAGCTTCCGGGCGGGCTGGCGCACCGCCGTGATCGGCGGGTCGTAGAGATGCAGCGCCCGCGCGCCGTCGAAGCTTACCAGTGACATGTCGTGGGGAATGCGGACGCCGCGCGCGCGCAGCGTCTCGATCACGCCGATGGCCAGTTCGTCCGAGCCCACGAAGATGGCCGTCTCGGGGCCGTCCGCATCCAGAAGCTCGGCCGCGAGGGCGCGGCCCGAAAGGACCTCGTGGCGGCCCGAGAGGATGCGCACGCCGACCTCGGCCTCGCCGCTGCCCTCGCGGAGGCCGCGCTCGAGCCCCTCGGAACGCAGCTTGGTGGACATCAGCGTGGGATCGCCGCCGAGGTAGGCGACCCGGCGATGACCCCACTGCGCGAGATGCCGCCCGGCCAGGTATCCGCCCTGCGCGTTGTCGGCATAGATGTGCGGCGCGGCAGCACCCGGCACAGCCTCGTCCACGATGACCGCACGCGGCAGGGCGGCGATCGCCTCGGCCACGTCGGGGCCGGGCCTGCGGTTGGTGCAGAAGACGACGCCGTCCGAGCGGTGGTCCGCCGCAAGTTCCAGGACCGCGATCTCGCGCGTCTCGAGGTTCGAGGTGGCGTGAAGCTGGACGATCATGCCCCGCTCCGACGCCACGCGCTCGACCGTGGCCGCGAGCGTCGCGAAGAAGGGGTTGGCGATGTCGGGCACGATCAGGGTGATGGTGTCCGAACGGCCGAGGCTCAGACGCCGCGCATGGGGGTTCGGGCGGTATCCCAGCCGCCGCACGGCATCCTCGATCCGCTCGCGCGTCTCCTCGGGCAGCTCGAGGGTGCCGTTCAGATGCCGGGACACCGCCGCAGGCGACAGCCCCGCTTCCTTCGCGACATCCTTCAGACTTGCCGGCATTCGCCTCTTCCCAACCGAAAGGGACTGCGGTAAACGCATTTACTAAACGCATTTAGTAAACCGTGATACCACATGGGTCAAGACAGGTCTCAAATGCAGCGGGCACGATCCGCGCCTTGGTCAGAAAGTGTGCACTTCGAATGGCTGGGGCGCTGAAATGACAGGACGGAATGCAAGCCAGCGCCGGGCTTTCGTCTTCGGCAACGCGGCGATGGACGAGGTGTTCCTCGTGCGGGACCTGCCCGTGGCCGGCGCTTCGGTGCTTGGAACGGCCGGGCACACCGGTCTCGGCGGCAAGGGCGCGAACCAGGCGATCGCGCTGGCGCGCACGGGCGTGCCCACGACGCTGGTCGCGGCGGTGGGCTGCGACTGGCACGGACGCGAGATCCGCGCGGCGCTATCGCGCGAACCCCTCGGCACGGCCCTGCTGGAGCGCGCGGACCTGCCGACCGACCGCTCGATCGTCTTCGCCCAGGCGAACGGCGACAACGTGATCGTCACGACCAACGCCTGCGCCGCAAGCGCGACACTGGCCGAATGCCTGTCGGTTCTGGAAACGGCGCGCGCCGGGGACGCGGTGCTGCTGCAGGGCAACCTCGCCGTCGACGTGACCGCGGCGCTCTGCCACGAATGCGCGCGCCGCGGTCTGTTCCTCGTGCTGAACCCGTCGCCCTTCGATGCGGCCCTCGGCGAACTCGTGCCGCTCGCCGACGCGCTTTTCGTCAACCAGACCGAGGCGCACGGCCTCACCGGGCTGCCCCCACGGGAGGCTGTCGACGCGCTGCTGCGGGCCGGCGCGTCGCAGGTCGTGCTGACACTCGGGGCCGAGGGGTCGCTACTGGGCTCGAAGGACGGGGTCGTTCGCGTTCCGGCCGAGACGGTCGAGGTCGTCGACGTGACCGGCGCGGGCGACTGCTTCGAGGGCGTCGCCGTGGGCTCGGCCCTCCTGCGGGGAAGCGGCATAGACGTGGCCGCGCTTCGTCACGCGAGCCGCGCGGCCGCCGACACGATCGGCGCCGTCGGCGCGGCCGGGGCGTTCCCCGACGCCGCCCGGATCGCGGCCCTGATCGCGGAGACCCCGGCAGGCTGAAGCGGGGGCCGAGCCGCGCCGCCGACGTCAGTCGGACATCGCCGCGCCGATGTTCCGGGCCAGCCAGAGCGTCCGGGGGTCGTTGTCGTTCCTGCGGTGCCAGAAGACGGACACGGGGAAGCGCCGGATCTCGAGGGGCGCCTCGGCGGTACCGCGGCTTCACCGTGGCGCCGCTGGACCCGGACGAGTTCGCCGACGTGACCCGCGCCCGCGTCGCGGTGGAGCGCGAGGCCCTGCGCCTGTCCATCCTCAACGGAGGCAACGACTGGGAGGCCGAGGTCGTCTCGGCCAGCTACCTGATGGCGAAGGCCGACCGCGAGATGGCGGCGGGCAGCGACGACTGGGAACGGGCCAACACCGCCTTTCATCGCGCCATGGTCTCGGCCTGCGGGTCGCATTGGCTTCTGAACGTTCGCGACAAACTTCAGACCGTCGCCGAGCGATACCGCCGGGCCTCGGTCGGAATCACACGAAGCCGCCGGGATCTCGGGGCGGAGCACGCCGCCATCGCCGAGGCGGTGCTCGCGCGCGACGTGGACTTGGCCTGCCGGCTGACCGAAGCTCATTGCAGCAAGACCCAGGAGGAACTTCGCAGCGGCGCCTGAGCGAAGTCGGGTGCGCTGAGGCCATCCTGGGCGGCGCGCAAGGCCGGCAGCCGGACGCAGGGTGCTTCAGTTCACCGAAGGGGTGGCGCCAGGGGCCGGCACGGAGCGATCCATTCGCCGCCTCGTCGAATTTCCCCAGGCCCTTGTATCAAGAGGGCATCGGCATTTCCGTGCAAACGGAAAACCGAACGTCTTTTGCCAGCGTGACCATGCATCAGGGCTCTGATATCGCCTCCGAACCATGCCTGCATTTCAAGCGTCGGAGCCGAGCCTTTTCAGATGGCAGGCCAATGCGGCACGAAGAACGTCCCGTCATTCTTCGCCGCGTTTGACATTTGCACCCATGTTCGAAAAGCTTTGTGCCATATCAGGAGGTATTGCTTATGGTTTCGATCTCCAGGAAAGGAATTGGTGTCTTCGGGTTCTGCCTGGCCCTCGGTCTCGGCGCAGGACAGGCCGCCGTGGCAGCAACGATATCTGTCGTCGGGTCTGCGACCTATGACGCAGGCGTGCCGCAGAACAACCCGGATCTGATGCAGGAAATCGTCAAGGACGGCATGGTGCTCTCGTGGAGCTTCTCGCTCGATGTCGATACGTCGGCGACCGGTCGTCAGCCGGTTCGAGAGATCTTCTCACGGAGCGACGCGTCCGCATCCGCCGGAACGCTGACGCTGACAAACGCGAATGGCAGCCAGACATTTCTCTTGGGCTCGGGTTCGAGCTTGATTGGCGGCACGGTCAATCTCAACAATCCGGGCCGCTACTATATCGATATCGCCCTTCCGGTCGCGGATATCCGCACCCCGTCGCGCCTGCTCTCTTTCACGACGCGGATAAGCCTCAGGGATAGCGTCTACGACTTTTCGGAAAACCCGCCGATCGCGGAGTTTCTCAAGGCCACGGATAGCACGACGACAGCCTTCATCTTCGGCGAGAAGGACACGGGCGCCTTCCGACCGACATTCTTCGGGTCGAGCCTTGTCCTGAACGACGGCAGTACGGCCGTGACGTCCGGGCTGACCGATGGCGTGGTCGTGCCGCTGCCATCGAGCGTCGTCCTGCTTGGATCGGTGCTGTGCGGGCTGGGTCTTGTCGCGCGGCGGCGGTCTCCGCACGGACGCGCCTGACCCGCAACACGGAAGCACCCACCTCAGGCGGGGCAAGGCGACGGCGACCTTTGTCCATGCCGCAATCGCTCATTCGGGACGCCGCGAGAGATCGCCGGGCGGTCGGCAATGGAATTGGCCGCCTCGCCCCATCGGAAGGCTCCTGCGCAAGGCGGCATGCAACGGCGAGCGGGTGAAGAGGCGGACCAAATGGCGAAAGGGTCCCATGGACGCCAGACCATTGGGTTCGTCACGCAATGGTTCGTCATGCGGTTGGTACCCGAGGTCGGACTCGAACCGACAAGCCTTGCGGCGGGGGATTTTGAATCCCCTGCGTCTACCATTCCGCCACTCGGGCAACGCGCTTTGCCTAGCCCCACGGCCACACGCCGTCAACGGAAACACGCCGTGCCGCGCGCTAGCCGAACAGCACCCCCACGAGCCACAGCGTGATCCCCGGAAACATAACCAGGATCACGACCCGGATCAGGTCCGAGGCGACGAAGGGCGCGACGCCGGCATAGGTGCGCGCCATCGGGATGTCGCGCGCCATGGAATTGATGATGAACAGGTTCATGCCGACCGGCGGCGTGATCAGCCCGACCTCCACCACGATCAGCGCGAGGATGCCGAACCAGATCGCCGCCTCTTCCGGGCCCAGCGCGTAGCCGAAGATCACGAAGTCGAGCGACATGATGACCGGAAAGAAGATCGGGATCGTTAGCAGGATCATGGACAGCGAGTCCATCACGCAGCCGAAGACGAGGTAGGTCGCAAGGATGATGGCGAGCACTGCGAGCGGGGCGAAGCCCGAGGCCTCGATCCACGTCACCAGCTGGTCGGGCGCGCGCGTCAGCGCGAGGAACGAATTGAACAGCTTCGCCCCCCAGACGATGAAGAAGATCATCGCGGTCGCCTGCGCGGTGGCCAGAACGCTGTCGAGAAACCCCCGCCAGTTCAGTCCCCCGGTGAGCATCCCATAGAGCCCGGTGGCGATGGCGCCCACCGCAGCGCCCTCGGTCGGCGTGAACAGCGCCTGCACCCCGCCCTGCGTCCAGTCCCAGTCGGCCGCGATCCCGCCCATGACGAGGCCGAAGATCGCGACGACCGGCCAGATCCGCGCAAGCGTCCTGAGCCTCTGGCGGTAGGGCACGCGCTCGGCCGCCGAGGCCGCGTTCGGCCGCACGCGGACATAGATCGCGACGGCGAGGATGTAGCCCAGGGCGGCGAGGATGCCGGGCAGGATGGCGGCCACGAACATCTTCACGATGTTCTGCTCGGCGAGGATCGCGTAGATCACGAGGATGATCGAGGGCGGGATCAGGATGCCGAGCGTGCCCCCGGCCGCGAGGACGCCCGTGGACAGCGCGTCGGAATAGCCGCGCTTGCGCATCTCGGGCAGGGCCACCTGCCCCATCGTGGACGCCGTGGCCAGCGACGAGCCGCAGATCGCGCCGAAGCCCGCGCAGGCGCCGACGGCGGCCATCGCCACCCCGCCCTTGCGGTGCCCGAGCCAGTCCGAGGCCGCCTGGAACAGCGCCCCCGACATGCCCGATTTCGTGGCGAATTGTCCCATCAGCAGGAAGAGCGGCACGATCGAGAGGCTGTAGTCCTTGAACGTGTCGTAGGTCATGGACTTCAGCTGGCTCAGCGCGGGGCTGGGACGGCCGAGGACGATCCACGTCCCCACGAAGCCGGTGACCGCCATGGCCACGCCGATCGGCACGCGCAGGAAGATCGCGCCCAGCATCAGCCCGAAGGCGGAAAGCGCCAGCTCAAGCCCGCTCACGGCATCCTCTCCGCGCCCTCGAGCGTCCAGTTCAGAGACCGCCATGCGGTATAGAGCGCGGTCACGAAGAACAGCGCGCTGCCCGCGAAGGCGAGGCTGTAGGGGATCCATGTGGGGATCGCCAGTTCGTAGGTCTGCTCTGGGAAGAACGGTCTCGGCCCCATGCCGAGCGCATCGCGGACCGCGTCGCTGCCATGGGGGAACTTCTCGCCGAACCCCGCCCATAGACGCCAGCTCATGACGAAGGCGACAGCCGCGATCAGGGCGTCGCCGACGAAGCCCGAAAAGGCCCGTGCGCGGTCCGGCATCGCCTGCACAACGACGTCCACGGCCACATGCCCGCGCTTGAGCTGGCACCACGGCAGGAAGGCGAAGACCGCGACCACCGTGCCCAGCTCGACCAGTTCGTAATCGCCGCGCACCGGGCGGAAGAAGGCGATGCCGTCGAACTGCCGCCCGACGATCGAGACGCAGACCATGAGCCCCACGAGCACGAGGACGATGCCGCCCGCGAAGGCCAGGTAGCGCGCGAAACGCTCGACGAGGCGGCCTGTCGCGGCCTCGGCCCGGGGTGCGATCAGTAACATGTGTAGGGCTGTCCGCTCCGGCTCGGGGTCACTTCAGGGCCATGTGTCCCGCCCGGACCTGCGCCGCGCGATGCGCGCGCGAAGGTCCGGGACGGGAACAGGCGTCCGGGCGGCCTCCC